>NZ_CP012109.1:646666-1293333 GCF_000280925.3 Myxococcus hansupus | reverse complement strand
CCCCAAGGGCAGCGAGCCGAACACGCTGAAGTTCTCCACCGAGTTCGCGCTGAAGGAGGGCAACAACAACGTGCTGGTGGTGGCCCGCGAGGACAGTGACTTCGCCAGCCGCCGCACGCTGGTCATCCGCCGCCGCCCGGCGGAGGTCGCTCAGAAGATGGCCGCCCAGGCGGGGAACCCCGCCGGCAAGCAGCAGCAGCAGTAGGCGCGGCCAGGCGTTTTCCGCCGCTTTCCGGGCGGCCTTTCCGGTGGGACTCCTTTGGAGACCACGGGGGGGGCCGCCCGTTTTGTTGACGCTCCTCGCGAGCAGGCGTTAGCGTCCGGCGCGGTGGGCGCCTCACCGGCCGGTCGCGCGCCCGGGAGGCGGTGAATCGAATGCGGACGTTCAGTCGGTGGCTGGCCCTTGCGGCCTGGGCGGCAGGGGCGTCCGCGCTCGCGGGTCCGAATGACCTGGAGATCGCTCGGTTCGGCAATCCCACCGGAGACAACGCGGTGGCGTCCGCCGACGCGGACTTCCAGGCGTTCGCCCGCATCATGGGCGCGGCCATCACCTCGGTGAACCTGATGCCCCCGGAGACGACGGGGCACTCGGCCTGGGCCATCAACGCGGAGCTCTCCGTGGTGTCCCTGCCGGGCAGCGTGAACATCCCCACGCAGCGAGAGCAGCCCTCCACGGTGCTCATCCCATCGTTCCACGCGCGCAAGGGCCTGCCCTTCTCGCTGGAGCTGGGCGGCCGCGTTGGCTGGGTGGAGGAGAGCAGCCAGGTGGTGGCCACGGGCGAGGTGAAGTGGGCCGCCAACGAGGGCTTCACCTACCTGCCCGACTTCGGCGTGCGCGGGCACGTGACGAAGCTGTTCGGCGCCAGGGACCTGAGCCTCACGGTGATGGGCCTGGACTTCGGCGTGGGCAAGCAGTTCCCCCTGGGCGGAATGGTGACGCTGACGCCCTACGGCGGCCTGGACCTGGGCTTCGTCGGCGCGACGTCCAGCCGCATCGACTTCAACCAGGACCGGTCCTTCGACGACACGACCGGGGATGACTCGCGCGAGGCGCTGACCGACACCGCCGTGTACCGGAAGGTGGGCTTCGGCAGTAACATCAACCAGCGCATCTACGGCGGCGTGCGGTTCATCGGTGGCGTGCTTCAGCTTGGCGCGGAGCTCTCGCTGACGCGCACGGGCAGCGTCTCCTACCAGGAGAACGGCAACACCGTGGAGCGGGGACTCCCGGCCGTGTTCGCCTTCAACACCACGCTCGGCCTGGACTTCTGAGCGTCACCCGGCGGGGTGCAGGGCCTGACGGACCGCCCCCGGCCGGTTGGTGATGAGGTAGCTGATGCCCATGCGCTCCAATTCATGGGCGCGCTGGGCATCATCCACCGTCCACGCCGCCACGCTCAGCCCCGATGCACGCCAGCCGGCCACGCGCTCCGGGGTGCAGGCCTCGTGGAAGGGGTGGACCGAGTGTGACGAGACGAGCGGGCTCACCGCGTAGGCCTGGACGGCCCAGGACTTGTCCGGGTCGATGAGCAGCCCCCGGCGCAGCTCTGGCGCCGCAGCCGCGAGCCGGAAGAGGCAGAGCGGGTTGAAGCTGGAGATGACCACCCGGCCCGCCAGCCCATGCTTGCGCACCAGCCGCGCCACCTGCTCCGCCAGGCCCCCGTCGTCAGCGCGCTCGCACTTGAGCTCGATGTTGACCAGGAACTGGGGCGGCAGGGCCCCCAGGACTTCTTCCAGCAGGGGGATGCGAGCAGGCGCGAAACCCAGCGGCGAGCCGACATCCGCGCGCTGAAGCTTCCACCACGGCGTGAGGCGGACTTCCCACGGAAGGCGTGCGAGCCGCTCCAGCCGCTCGTCGTGGCAGACGACGACCTCCCCGGAGCCACAGAGCATCGCGTCCAGTTCCACCCCGTCGGCGCCTTGGCGGGCCGCCTCGGCGAAGGCTTCCAGGGTGTTTTCGGGGGCGTCGGCGCTGGCGCCACGGTGGGCAAGCAGGAGCATGCCCTCCAGTCTGCGCTGGTGCGCGGCGGCGTGCAGCAGAAGTCCAACCGGGCGTACAGCGGTGGACGCGCGGCTTGCCTCCCCCCGCCCTTTGCTGCACTGTGCTTCATCATGCTGGGCCTCGGCCTCGGAGAAATCATCGTCCTCGGCTTCATCCTGCTGGTGGTCTTCTCGGCCGCCCGCATGGGTCAGCTCGGCAATGCCGTGGGCAAGTTCGTGTATTCGTTCCGGAAGGCGTCGCGTGGCGACGACCTGGTGGATGCGAAGCCACTCCCCCCTGCGCGTCGCAGCACCTCGGACGCCGAGTTCACCGAGCCCGAGCAGCCGCGCCGCCGCTAACGCGTCCCCTCGCCTCCTGTGAGCAGCCGAGCGGCCTGCGCGCGCAGGGCCGGGTGCAACGCCGCGTTCGCGACCAGCTCCCGCAAGTCGCCCGTGTTGAGCAGCGGAACGATTTTCGCGCCCGTCTCCGGAGGCAGGTACGGGTTGAAGACGAGCGCGCGCCGGATGGCATGGCGCACGGACCAGCGCGGTGACTTCCAGATTTCGATGAGGGGCTCGGGCCGAGCCGGACGACGCGCGGCGATGCGGACCACCAACTCCTCGGTGAGACGGGGGTTGATGAGCACGTTGCGCAGGACCGTCGGATTGCTGACGGTGGCCAGCCGCGACAGGGTATCCGGGTCCTTCGTGAGGCGGGCCTGCTGCTTCAAGTGGCCGAGCGACTGGGAGAACGCATTCGCATCCGCGCGCGCGGCGGCGTCCGCGTCCATCTCCAGCTTCGCGGGCCCCTGCGCGAACAGGTCCGCCACGGTGTCGAGCGACTGGATGTTCGCGAGCCGCCGCAGGGACTCCACGTGGGGAATGTGCTCGGACTCCTGCGCCAGCGCGGCCATGAAGTCGGAGAGCGCGCAGGCCGCGGGGCCCCATCCCGCCCGAGAGAGGGAGATGAGCTCACCTATCAGCTCGTTGGAGTCGAGCGGGTCTCTCCAGGCGAGCTCACGCGCGGCGGCCTTGCGCCGCACCTCCGCGCCGCCGCTCAAGGCGTGGATGAAGCGAGCGACAGTCCGTGCATCCTCCTGCGTGGGCATGATGGCTCACTCGCGCTTGCGACCCGCCTCCGCCGTCTTGGAGAGGTCGGGCTCCAACGTCAGCTCCAACCGGAAGCCCCCCATGTCCGTGGGGTGCTCCGGAAACACGATGACAAAGGGCGCCTTCGCCCCGGGCGCCACGGGCACCGCGGCCGCGTCGATGCGCTGGCGCAGGGCCGAAGCCGCCTCGAGCGTGCTGGCGGAATAGAGTTCTTCGGGCGTGGGCACGCCCCCACCAGCGCTTCGGAGGAGGCCACGCGCTGCTGTCCGTCATACAGCGCGGCGCGCACCCGGATGCGGGCGGCCGTCTCCGAGTGATTCAACGCCTCGCCCCGGACGTAGTAGAGGGCCCGGCCGTCGCGCGTTTCGTAGAGGCCGTTCGTCACGTCCACGGCCACGAGCGGCTTCGCCGTGGGGACGACCAGCGAGCGCACCGACTCCAGTGACAAGGCCGACAGGTCGACCCGCCCGTCACGCTGGTACATCCGGGCCGCGACACCCAACGCGGCGACCACGACCGCCGCCAGCACGAAGTTGACGACGAACCCCACCGCCTTGCCGAACCGACTCGACGGTCGCCGCTGGGGGATGCCCACGTCCTCGGGCCGGGCGGTGGGCTTGGCCACGGTGACCACGGGCTTCGTCGGAAGCCCGTCCACGTCCAGGACCTCGCGCTGAACGCCACTGGGCGCGCCCACGCGGCCCAGCGTCACCCCAAAGTCCTGGGCGCCCTCCATGGCGGGCACATCCGCGAGCAGCGATGCACCCGACAGGTGCTCGGAGCCTGGGGCGGTCGTCCCGAACAGCGCCGCACGCCCGGTGTCCGTCGGGTGCATCCCCGAGTCCTCACCGTGCGCGCCGAGGTCGAACAAGTCTCCGGGGTTCGAAGTGGCATCGTGCCCGGATGCGGAGGCCCCATCGTCTGGAGAGAGGCCGCCCGCCGCATCCAAGACACCGAAGGGAGACGGCGCCCCTGAGGCCCCGGCGTCCCCCGCCGCGCCAACGTCAATGGCCGCGAAGGGATCAGGCCCCGCTGGAGGCGGCGCGACCGGCGCGGCGCCAACGTCGATGGCCGCGAAGGGGTCAGGCCCCGCTGGAGGAGGCGCGACCGGCGCGGCACCCTTCGCGGATGAAGCCGGCGAAGCGCCCTTGGCCGACTTCGCAGGCGGCGCGCCGTGAAGGTCGATGGACGCGAACGGGTCCGCGCTCGCCTGGGGGGGACTGCTCCGGGCAGGCTTGGGCGCCGGGGTGCCATGAAGGTCGATGGACGCGAACGGGTCCGCGCTCGCCTGGGGAGGGCTGCTCCGGGCGGGCTTGGGCCCCGGCGCGCCGTGAAGGTCGATGGACGCGAACGGGTCCGCGCTCGCCTGGGGAGGGCTGCTCCGGGCAGGCTTGGGCGCCGGGGTGCCATGAAGGTCGATGGACGCGAACGGGTCCGCGTCCCCCGTCGGAGCACCGGCGTGAGCAGGCGGCGCGCCATGGAGGTCGATGGACGCGAACGGGTCCGCCCCCAACGGCGGCACAGGCGCGCTGACGGCCGCCCCTCTTGGACCCGAGGCGCCATGGGCGGACGCCGCTGGAGCCGCCGCGCTCCCCGCGTCGTCGATGTCGAGCGACGCGAACGGGTCGTCCTCCACGGGAGGAGGAGCGCCCGGGGACGCCGAGGACACCGGCGCCACATCGATGTCGATGGAGGCAAACGGGTCGTCTCCGCCATACGCGGGAGTTGCCGCGGACGGCTGACGCCCGGCGGGCCGCATCACCCCGAGCGCCACCGCGCCCGAGGGGCTGCCCCCCTGCGGAGGCGCCACGGCGCCACGGCGGAGCGCCCCCGCCGAGGCCGAAGCCTCGGGCCTGGCCGGAGCCGGCTCTCCCAAAAGGTCCGAAAACGGGTCCGCTCCGGGCGGAGGCGGTGCAGGCGGCACGGCCCCCCGGCGGGCACTGGCGGGGGAAACACCTGGAGGCGTGGACTCGGGCACCGGAGGCGCGGCCCGGTCCTCGAGGCCCATGGGAGGGCCCCGTGGCGGCGCGACGGGACCGGCGGCCCCCGCCTTGGAGGGCGGCGGACGTCCGGAATTCCCCGGAACTGGCACAACGAAGGCCCCGGGTGGGGGCGGCGGAGGCGCAGCCTCCGGCAGCGGCAACCGGGTGACGCGCGTCGGCTCCTGGAAGACGCTGTCATCCGAGCCCAGGTCCCCGTCCATGCTGTTCCAGGTCGAGGGAGGAGCGCTGGGGCGCTCAGGCAGGGGCCTGGTCGCCTCGACCCCCATCTCGAAATAGCCCGGCTTGGTGAGCTCCACCGACCGGGGGTCGGCAGCTACCCCGAAGCGCGCGAAGGGGTCGGCCTGCCCGTCCGTCGAGGGAGCGGGCGGCTCGGGAGGGGCGACGGCCGCGGCGTCGCGGGCGACCCGGAACGTGTTCTGGCATTTGGTGCAGCGGACCTTGACCCCCTTCTCGGTCACCTTCTCGTCGGGGATCTTGAACCGCGTCTGGCACCGCTCACACTTGACGATCATTCAGCAGGCCCGGCAGGAACCACGAGTATAGGACGACGGGGCGGACACGGCGAACCGGGTTCACGTTGCTTGCTCGCCTCCAACCCCTCTGCTACGAGAATCGCCCCTGCGAGACTCAGGCGGGGCACGTGGCTTGATGTCGAGCCCAAAAGGGGCGGAGAGACACATGAGCGAGGCTGAGCAAGCAGGCGCTCCGAACAAGGAGCCGAAGATCATCAAGCGGTACACGAACCGGAAGCTCTACGACACCGTGGAGAGCCGGTACGTCACCCTTGATGAGATCGCAGCGATGATCAAGGAGGGCACCGAGGTACGGATTGTCGACAACCGTACCAAAGAGGACCTGACCTCCGTCACCCTCGCTCAAATCATCTTCGAGGAGGAGAAGAAGAAGAACCAGATGCCGCTGTCGGTGCTGCGGGAAATCATCCGCCACCCCGGCGAGTCCATCTCGGGCTTCATCCAGAAGGAGGTCTCCCCGCGAGTCGCCTCCATCCGCGAGGAAGCGGAATCCCGCCTCGACAAGCTCCTGCGCCGGGACGAGAACGCCCCCCGCGCCGAAGGTGAAGCCGAGGAGGCGCCCGCCGAAGCCCCCGCCGAAACCCCGGACGCCGCCGCCGCGGGCCTCAGCCCGGCCGACCTGCTCAAGGCCAGCCAGCGCGCCTTCGAGGAGTGGCAGCGCCGCATCGACGAGCGCGTGAAGCACGTCGTCGAGAACCTCACCGGCAACCTCCCCGCCCTCGGCCGCGACATGGCCACGCTCACGCAGCGTCTCGAGGAGCTGGAGAAGAAGCTGGCCGAGGTCGAGCAGCAGAAGCAGCCGCCGAAGCCGGAGTAACGCTCCCGCCTCAGGCCTTGCGCGCCGCCCGCCTCCGCTTGGGGGCGGGCTCGCCGTGCAGCTCCGCCGCGATGGCCGCCAGCATCTGCGCGCCCCGGCTGCGCGGCGCGTACTCCCAGATGGTCTGTCCGTGGCTCTGCGCCTCGTCGACCTTCACGTCGTAGCCCAGCGGCGTGGCGGCCAGCGCGTCCGGGAAGTAGGCCTTCAGGCGCTCCAGAATCGCCGTGGCCAGCGCCGTCTTCCGGTACAGCGTCGGCACCACCTTCGTCACGCGAAGGTCGGGCCGCCCTTCCGCCTCACCCACCTGGCGCACGGTGTCCGCCACCTCCGCGCAACCGTCCAGCGCCAGGTACGTCAGCGCCACCGGCACCACGACCTCCGTGGCGGCCACCAGGATGTTGCGCGTGGTGGTCCCCATGGACGGCGGCGCGTCGAAGACGATGGCGTCGTAGCCCGCGGCCTCCGCAGCGCGCAGCCGGTCCGCCAGGCGGTGGGCACGGCGCGCGTCGGAGGCCACCACCACGGGGAAGTCCGACATCTCCTTGTAGGCCGGCAGCACGTCCAGCCCCTCCAAGGCGGAGCGCTGAACCACGTCCTCGAAGGTGACCGACGCATCCGTCAGCAGGTGGAACACGTTGCGCGGCAAGGTGCGGACATCCACGCCCAGCGCCTTGCCCGCATGCCCCTGCGTGTCCAGGTCCACGAGCAGCACCCGCAGGCCCCGCTCCTTGGCCAGCCAGGCGGCCGTGTTCACCGCCAGGGTCGTCTTGCAGGTACCACCCTTCTCATTGATGAACGCGATGCGCCTCATGGCCGGGCACTCCTCATCCACCGAGAAGGTGGTGACAACCGATTTCCGCCGCGCGGGCGAACTACTTCTTCTGCGGGGCCTTCGAGGCCAGCAGCGTGTCCACCTTGCCTTCAACGGACGAGAGCAGACGCTCCAGGTCGTCCACCTTCGAACGAAGCTGCTCCAGGTCCGCGGTGGACGGCAGGTTCGCCGCGGACAGGGCCGTGCGCAGCGCGCTGTCCAGGGTGCCCTTCGCGGCCAGGGAGCGCGACACCAGCGTCTGCACCGCCGTGACGAACTTCTCGTTCGACAGAAGCTGCTGGGCCAGCTTGCCGATGCGCTCCTCGCCCGTCTCGACGAGCTTCTTCATCACCGGATTGTTCTTGAGCATGGGGAACCGCGCGTCCTCGCGAATGGGGCCCTGCCGGGCCAGCGGGAAGTCTTGAAGAAAACGCCGCACTCTGCGAGGGGGCAACGCGACGTGTCAAGCAGCGCAACAACCCGAAGCCAAACGCGTTGACTCCCGTGAACACGATTCCTACGGTTCGCCGCTCTCTTTCTATGGCCGGACTACTCGACAAGCGACTGTGGATCGTCTCCGGCAAGGGCGGCGTCGGCAAGAGCACTGTCGCGGCGGCCTTGGCCTTGCGCTCGGCGCGCGCCGGCAAACGCACGCTGGTGTGCGAGGTGAACACCCAGGAGCGCGTCAGCCGCTTCCTGGAGCGTCCCGAGGCGGGCCCGGAGATACGCCTGCTGGAGGAGAACCTCTGGGCCGTCAACGTGCGCCCGCAGGAGGCCATGCGTGAGTACGGCCTCATGGTCCTGCGCTTCGAGACCCTCTACAAGACGGTCTTCGAGAACCGGCTGTCGCGGCAATTCCTCCGCTTCATCCCGTCCCTGCAGGAGCTGGTGCTGCTGGGCAAAATCATGTTCCACCTCCAGGAGAAGCTCCCGGACGGGCGCTGGCGTTTCGACACCATCGTCATGGACGCGCCCGCCACCGGCCACGCCATCTCCTTCCTCAGCGTGCCGCAGGTGCTGATTCAGACGGTGCCGCCGGGCCCCATGGCACGCGAAGCCCAGAAGATGCGCGACCTGCTGGTGGACCCCTCCGTCACCGCCGCCGTGCTGGTGGCCCTGCCCGAGGAGATGCCGGTGAACGAGGCGCTGGAGCTGCACGCGGCGCTGCGCGACAAGGTGAGCCTGCGCACGCACGCGGCGGTGCTCAACCAGTCCTTCCCGGAGCGCTTCACCGGCGCGGACTTGGAGGCGCTGCAAGGCCACCCGGAGCTGCTCGCCGTGGCCCAGGCGCACCACGACCGGGCGACGCAGGCGGTGCTCGCGGGGACCAAGCTGGAGCGCAACCTCCACGCGCCCGTCTACCCGGTGCCCCGGCTCTTCACCCCCGAATTCGGACGCAAGGCGATTGAACAGGTCATGGAGCACCTCGAACCTCTCGTGACGGGGGCCAAGTGAGCACGCCCCTCGCGCCCGCGCTCGCGGGCAAGCGCGTCCTCATCTGCGTGGGTTCCGGCGGCGTGGGCAAGACGACGGCGGCGGCGGCGCTGGCGCTGCGAGCCTCCGCGGACGGGCGCTCCAGCCTGGTGTGCACCATTGACCCGGCGAAGCGGCTGGCCAACTCGCTGGGCCTCACCGCGCTGGGCAACGCGGAGACGCGCGTTCCCGCCACCGCGCTGGAGCCCCTGGGCATCCAGCCGCGCGCGCCCCTCTACGCGATGATGCTGGACATGAAGCAGACGTGGGACGAGCTCATCGCCCGCGTCGCCTCGCCCGAACAGCGCGAGCGCATCCTGTCCAACCGCTTCTACCAGTCGCTCTCCACCGCCCTGGCCGGCAGCCAGGAGTACATCTCCATGGAGAAGCTGTGGGAGCTGCGCCGCAGCAGCAACTACGAGCTCATCGTCCTGGACACGCCGCCCACCGCGCACGCGCTGGACTTCCTGGACGCGCCCAACCGGGTGCTGGACTTCCTGGACAACGACGCGGCGAAGTTCCTCCTCACCCCCGCGTTGAAGGCGGGCAAGCTGGGGATGTCGCTGTTCAACCGCGGCGGTTACGTCATGCGCGGGCTGGCGAAGTTCACCGGGACGGAGATGCTCCAGGAGCTCTCCAACTTCCTGCTCGCCATCTCCTCCCTCAACGAGGGTTTCCGCGAGCGCGCGCGCGGCGTGCGCCAGCTCCTGGAGGACCCGAACACCGGCTTCGTGCTGGTGACGAGCCCCCATCCCGAGCGCATGGACGAGGCCATCCACTTCCACAAGATGCTCAAGCAGCACCGCATGGAAGTGGTGTCGCTGGTGGTCAACCGCGTGCACCCCATGCCCACCCCGTCACTCTGGGAGGACGCGGCCACGCTGACGCCCAGCCGCCGCGCCAAGGTGGAGGAAACGCTCCGCGAGCAGCAAGTCATGGCCGAGCAGGACCACGCCGGCATCGCGCAGCTCCAGGCCGCCTGCCCGGGCGTCCCCATCGTCCAGGTGCCCCGCTTCGCGATGGATGTGCACGATATCTCCGCCCTGTGGCGTACCGGACGCTATCTGGTGGGCGACGAGTCGCACGGCTGAGCTCGCAACGCCTGTGTTTTCCCGTTTCGCCCGGTGCCCTTGCGCACCGGGCGCACTTCTTCAGTGCTGCCGTCCACGGGAAGCAGGCGGCCGGGGAAGCGCGGCAGGGGTCCACGCATTAAGCTGGCGGGCGCGGTGACGGTGGTGGGAACTCCACGGGGACTGGTGCTGTCCTGGGAGGTGGCCGGTCCAGCGGGAGGATGACGCCTTGAGTGGGAGAAGGGTGAAGCACATGCCAGTGCGCCGGTGGTGGTGGGTGGCGGCGTTGGGAGTCGCCGTGTCCGGGTGCCGGACGACGGGCTCCGCCGCGCGGGATGAGGCGAGCGCGTCAGCGACGCCGCGGCAGGAAATCCAGTTCGACGCGGTGACGGTGACGGCGGACCTGGAGCTGGACAAGCTCAACGACGAAGAGCTGTTCGCCGCTGGCACCTCGGCCTTCGCGGCGAACGAGTTCCAGCAGGCGGCGCGCTACTTCGGCCGGCTCGCGGACTTCTTCCCGGACAGCCAGCACCGCCGCGCGGCGCTCTACAACGCGGGCCTCTCTCACCAGCGACTCAAGGAGTGGGAGGAGGCCGGACACCGCTTCTCCGAGCTGGCGGACCCGGCGAAGGGCCAGGGTGACGCGCTCGACGCCGCCTTCCGCGTCGCGGAGGTGGACTACCACCTGGAGCGCTTCGAGCAGGCCGCGAAGGCGCTGGGCACCATCGCCGCGCGCGCGGACGTGCCCGTCAACCGCCGCCTGGAAGCCCAGGTGCAACAGGGCATCTGCCAATTGGAGAGCGGCGCGCCGGAGACCGCGGAGACGACGCTGCGCAAGGCGCTCTCCACCTACGACGCATTGGAGGACAAGGGCGAGGTGGACGACTACTTCCCCGCCCAGGCCCACTTCTTCATGGGGGAGCTGTACCGGCTCCACTACGACAACGTGAAGCTGGCCCCCGCCAAGGGCGTGGACAAGCTCTCCGAGGACCTCAACTACAAGGCGGAGCTGCTCCTCTCCGCGCAGGGGCACTATCTGCGCTCCATCCGCGTGGGCAACGGCTACTGGGCCACCGCCGCGGGCGCGCAGATTGGCGCGATGTACGAGAACCTCTATGAGCACATGGTGAACTCGCCCGCTCCCGCAGAGCTGGACGCCAGCGAAGCCGAAATCTACCGGCAGGAGCTGCGCAAGAAGGTCCGCGTGCTGCTCACCAAGTCCATCAACATCTACGAGCGCACCCTGGAGACGGCCGAGCGCATCGGCTCGCAGAGCACGTTCGTGGACCGCACGCGAGAAAGCCTCGCCAAGGTGAAGGCCCTGCTGCTCGCGGACGCGGAGGCCGAGCCCGCGACCTCGGCCCCGTCCGCGCCCGTGAGCGAACCGCACACCTGAGCGCGACGCTCCGCCCCAGGCTGGGCAGGCCGGGGCCCCCGGCGTAGCCTGGGGCCCATGGAGCCCCTGTTCACCCCCGAGCAACTGGCGGAGATTCACGCCTACCACCAGCCCTATTACATCCGGGCCGCGGTGGAGCCCTTCGTCCGGCTGGCCCTGCTCCTGTTGCTCCTGGGCGTGCTCGTCCAGCCCTTCTACCGACTGGCCACGGCGGCGGCGGCGGGCCTGGAGCGACGGCTCGGCTTCCTCCGCACCGCCCCCGTCAGCCGCGCCTTCTTCAGCGCCATGGACCGGTTGTGGGGAGAGCCCGGCTGGGGCGCGGCGGTGATTTTCGCGCTCTTCACCGACCTCTTCGTGACGCTCGTCTACCTGCCGGTGGACGTCTGGTTCAGCTACACGCTCGAGCACCGGCACGGCATGTCCACGCAGACGCCCGGCACCTTCGCGTGGGACCTGCTCAAGGGCCGTTTGATTGCGGCCTTCGCCATCGCCGCGCTCGTCATCGGGCTCTTCGGGCTGGCGCGCAGACTGCGGCACTGGTGGCTGGTGTTGGGCGTCCCCGTGGCCCTGATGCTGCTCGTCTCCTCCGCGCTGGACCCGTACCGCGGACGCATCTACTTCGACCAGAAGCCGCTCGCCGAAGGCCCCGTGCGCGAACGAATCACGGGGCTCATGAAGCAGGCGGACATCGCCTTCGCCGACGTCATGGTGGAGGAGACGTCCGTGGCCTCCCGCCGGCTCCAGGCGTACTTCGCCGGGCAGGGCCCGACGCGGACCATCGTCCTCAACGACGTCATCCTCAAGGAGCTGAGCGAGGACGAAGTCCTGGCCGCGGTGGCCCACGAAGCAGGCCATGTGCAGGAACCGAAGTGGCCCGCGCGCATCGCCTCGTCGCTGGCGCTCGTGGCCCTGCTCTTCGCGCTCGACCGGCTGTTGCGGCTGTCGGCGTCCCGAGGCTGGTTCGGGACCCACCGCTTCGCTGACATCCGGAGCCTGCCCCTGCTCTCCCTGCTCTTCTTCTTCGTCATGGTGACGGCACGGCCCATCTCCGGGGCGTTCTCCCGGGAGCGGGAGCGCGAGGCGGACCGCTATGCCCTGCGGCTCACGGGCGACGTCGACGCCTTCCGCCGCATGCTGGTGAAGGCCGCGCGCGTCAACAAGATGAACCCCGAGCCCCCCCGGTGGGTCGTCCTCAAGGGCATGAGCCATCCGCCCATTGGCGAGCGGCTCGCCTCGCTTCCTCCTCCGTGAAACAGCGGTCGACAGGTGGGCTCCCCCCTCCCCTTCCTCCACCACGCCTCGTCCCCGAGCCCACCCGCCGACTGCCTCCACCCCGGCCGCTCCCCGCCAGCCGGGTGGCCCCACACCACCCGCCACGCCGCTACGGCTGAGCGCCCTCCTTCATCTTCTCCACCGCCATCAACGTGATGGCCTTCACCAGCGCGCGCGCCCGGCGGCCTCCCGCCGTCTCGCCATGCGGGTCCGCCTCCACGGCGTTCGCCAAGTCGGTGAACCCCTGCCGCTCGCCCTTGCGCAGGTAGAGCTCGCCGCGATTCGCCAGCGCCACCGGGTTGTCGGGCTCGCGCTCCAGCGCGGCGCTGTACTCGGCGATGGCGTCCTCCAGCTTGCCCAGCTTCTGGTACACGGTGCCCAGCGCCGCGCGCGCCGCCGCGTCCTTCGGGTTCCCCTCCACCAACCCCTCGAAGAGGATGCGAGCCTCTTCCAGACGGCCCGCCGCCGCCAGGTCGCAGCCCACCTGGGCAATGGCCTTCGCCTCCTCGAAGGTCATCCCCTCCACCTCGGCCCAGGTCATCTCGCCCCGGGCGAACGCCTTCAGGTTCCGCACCGCGCCGCGCTGCATCCGCATGGCCACTGCTCCTTCGTGTTTGATGACGCGTCCCATGACGGCTCAGGCGCTCCGCAGGTTGGAGATGGCCGTCTTGGCCATCTCGTGGAACTTCGACGACATGTTGCTCATCAGGTCGAACATCGCCTTGCGCTTCTCGACCAGTCGCTGAAGCCGCAACTCCAGCTCCTGCATGCTGCTCTCCAGCTTCGCGCCCGCCTTGCGGTCCGACTCGCCGGTGCCCAGCGTCGCCCGCTGGTCGCGCACGTTGGCCATCTGCTCCATGACGTCGAGAATCTCCTCGTCCGTGTCGCTGGAGATGGACATCAGGATGGCTTGAATCTTGTCCTCGATGCTCATGTTGGGGTTGTCGACGATGCTCCGCACGTTCGAGGAAGTGCCGCCCGTTCCGCGGACTCCCCCCGAGCCGTTGGTGCCCCCGCGCTCGGCGTCCACCTGCCGGAGCGCGGCCGTGACGTCCGGCCTGCCCACGATGCCGTCCCGCGTGCCAACCCCGGCGGCCATCTCCAGCCGGTCGAAGTAGGCGGGATGGTCCTTGAGGAACTGCGCCGCGCGCTTCAACGTCGACGAGGCCGCCGGACTGGCCAGGATGGCGTCCAGGCTGTCGCGCGTGAAGCGGTTGTCCTTCACCCCCGCCGCCGTATCGAAGGTGTCCCAGTTCGCATCCAGGATGCGCAGCACGTCGTGGTACTCGCGCAGGTCCGGGTCCACCGCGCTCGGCGTCGAGGGCGGCACGCGGTCCACGCCGGGCGTGGAGCCGCCCCCGGGTGTGCCCCCCGTCGTCGGAGGTGGTGGCGTGGGCCGCCCACCGCCAGGCCCAGGCACCGAGGGACTTCCGCCGCCGCCAGGCCGCGTGGGCCGGCCGTACTTCGCGAACTCCGACTCCACCACGGTCAGCTCGCGCCGCAGGTCCTTCACGGTGAAGGTGTCGAGGTTGTACAGCGGGGAGAAGATGCCGATTCGCGCCAGGGGCCCCTGGCGGTCGAGCCGCTCGAAGAAGGCCGTGTTCTCCACCATGAAGCCCGCCGCGTCGCGGAGCTGCGGCGACAGGCTGGCGTCCGCGGCGATGCGCTTCAAATCCTTCTTCGACAGGACGCCGCTCTGCTTGCCATCCACCAGGTCCAACTGCTGGAAGTTCGCCTCCAGCACCCGCAGCGCGTCCGCGTAGTCCAGCATCTTCGGGTCCAGCGGACTGCTCCCCGGGCCCAGGATGGGCGACGAAGACGCGGAGGAGGAAGGCGCGTAGCCGTTGTCCGTCTTCGCATGGCTGGAGGAGGACGCGCGGTACTCCGTCTTCGCGGGTGGGTTCTTGGACAGCTCCTGCGCCGCCCCCATGGCGCCGCTGGCGGCCAGCATGACGTTGCCCGTCGCGGCGCCCGCGGCGACCTTGATGGAGTTGGTGATGAGCGGCGGCAGTCCCAGCGCATTGCCAGCGAAATCCACCACCCCGGCCATGGGGCCCGCCAGCAGGTTGGCCGCACCTTTGAGGAAGTCGAGCATGAACCCTCTCGCGCGACGGGGTTGAAGTGAACGCCGCGCTGTCGTCATTCGGACGGGCCGTGGAAATGCAGCGGCGGTGCCGACGCACGGCACTCGGCGCGCCCAGCGAATTCCGGCGGTTAGCCCTCCGAGCAACCGGGGCGCGTCCCCAGGCGCGGACGGAGCGGTCCACGGCGAAGGATTGCGGTTAAGTTGCGCCGCATGCGCACCATGGGCCTGGACCTGGGCACCAAAACCATTGGAGTGGCCGTCTCGGATGGCCTGGGGCTCACCGCCCAGGGCGTCACGACGGTTCGCAGGACCTCACTCAAGGCGGACCTCGCCGCGCTGGCCGCGGTCGCCAGCGAGTACGAAGTCCGTCATGTCGTCCTGGGCATGCCGCTCAACATGGATGGCAGCGAGGGCCCTCGCGCGGAGGCCTCCCGGAAATTCGCGGACACGCTCGCCCAGTCGCTCGATGTGACGGTGGAGCTGTGGGACGAACGCCTGTCCACCGTGGCCGCCACGCGGACCTTGCTCGAGGCCGACGTGAGCCGGGCGCGCAGGCGAGAGGTCATCGACCAGGTGGCCGCGCAGTTCATCCTGCAAGGGTGGCTGGATGCCCGCCGGCCCGCGGACTCCGACTACCACCCGGACGACTACGACCCGGAGCCGTGAACGAGGCCCACGGGAACATCCGTGGGCCCGCGTGCCGGAAGCCGCGTGTGACTACGGCTGGCGGCGATACACGTGCAGCGGGGCGGAGAAACCCTCCAGTTCCTGATAGGCGACGCCGTCCAGCACCAGCGAGCGGCCCTCCAGCTTCACGCCCGCGTCCGTCGCGAGGGAACCGCCGTCGAAGCGGACGAGCACCTCCGGCCGCGCCTCACGCAGGCGCTGACGGAAGGTGTCCCAGCGCACGCGCGCCAGCCGCTCCTCGGGCAGGCCGGAGAAGAAGGCCAACTGCAGGTCCATGTAGTTCGGGTCGACGTCGAGCGCCGCGGCGCCGCCCTTGGACGCCACCTCCGCCTTCAGGAACTTCGCCACCTGCATCAGGTTGACCGGGTTCGTGGAGGTCGGGCTCACCGGCCGCATGGTGTCTTGGAGCGGGCCGTCCGAGCGGAAGGTGTAGAGCCCCATCGCCACTGGCACGGCCACCGCCACCAGGGCCGTCACCCCCGCCAGCGCCTTGCGGACCGCCGGGCTCCCGCGAGCGCCCATCACCCACGCGAAGCCCAGGGCCACGAAGACAGGCACCAGCGCGATCTGCGTCACCGTGAAACGGCCCAGGGGCACGAAGGTCAGCAGGACGGACGAGCGGAACGTGAAGTAGGCGGCGGGAATCACCGCCGCGGCCACCAGCCAGCGCGTGTCCGGACGGGACTTCCACGCGCGCACCATGCCCAACATGCCCAGGAGCGCCACCAGCGGCGACAGCGTCAGCAGGGCGATGCCCGGCCAGAACGCGAGCTGCTTCAGCCGCCAGACGATGGTGGACCCCGACCCCACGGACGACTGCACCCAGTTGCGGTGGAAGTCCTCCACCGCCGCCACCGGGAAGAACGGGTTGCCGTGAAGCAGCTCGTTGCCCTGCATCCACAGCAGCGGGAACGGCAGGCACACCAGACCGAACCCCACGGCCCGGGTGAGTGCCACCACCTTGTCGGCGCTGCTGAAGCACAGCGCGAGCGTGAGCAACGGGATGTACATCCACGCGTCGTAGCGAAGGGCGCACGCCAGATTGAGCATCAGCGCCGCCGAGAACAGCGGCGAGAAGCGGTTCTCGTCCACCCCTTCCGCGTACAGGGCGAAGGTGGCCAGCATGAAGAAGAGGGACACCGCCTCGCTGCACGCCGTGGTGGCGAACTGCATGTGCATGCCCCACGCGGCGAAGCTCAATCCCGCCACCACGCCGGCGCGCCAGCCGAAGAGCCTCCGCGTCAGCGCGAACAACGGCACCACCGACAGCACGCCGAACAGCAAGCTCACCACACGGCCCGCGATCTCCCGGTCGAACACCGACAGCGCCGTGCCCACGAGGTACAGGTGCAGCGGGCCGAACTGGTACGCGCCGTCGCCGTAGGCGGTGATGAGGTGCGGCGCCCGGAACCAACGCTCCGCCAGCTCCGTGCGCACCACCGCGTCGCCGAAGAGGTTCTCGTTGACGAAGAACACCACCAGCCGGGGCACCAGCGTCGCCGCCAGCAGCAACCCGACGAGCAGCCGGGTGCTCGGCTCATGCTGAGGCGCGGGCACTGCTGACAGGCCGGGTGTGATGGGGGGTGACACAGGGTGGGGTGCGGGGGCGGTAGCCATGACGCGCGGCAGGATACGCAGGCACGGCCCAAAGCCAAGCCAAGGGCCACGACTCCCCTGCTCGGAGAGCGTTCCTGACTTCACCGAGCGCGAACCTCTCCTGCTTCCCCGGCCCAAGGAGCAGCAACCACCTCCCTGGCAAAGGACGCCAGGGAGCCACCCCGCTCCAGGCTCACCCGGGCGCGGCGGGTGACCACCAGGCGCCGGGGGCCCTCCGTGAGCAGCTCGGTGCTCGACGTGAAGACGGCCTCCAGCCGAGAGGGAAACGGCTGACGCAGGTCGAAGCGCAGCTCTCCCTCCGCCACGGGCGCCGCCGCGCCTTCGGGACGCCGGGTGTGAACCTGGAAGCGGACCCGGCCATGGTGGCGGTGCAACGCCACCAGCTCGTACGCGACGACGGCCAGTCCGCCAGGCCCCCGCGTCCGGGCCACCGCCCAGCGCGCCCCCGGACCGACGGGGGACTCCGGAAACTGCGGCGTCGTGAACCACTCCGACGACAGCGCGGCCCCCACCCACGCACTCAAGTCGGACGAAGCCCCCACGCCCAGCGCCAACCCACCCTGGACGAGCTGCCCCGTGCCGGAGAGCACGACCACGCCTTCGCGGCCACTCATCGCGCCCAGCGCCTCCGCCAGACGCCAGGCCGTCTCGGCCCCCTCCTCGTCGACAGCGCGGACCTCGGGCCGCCCCACCCTCACGCGATATCGCGCCCGCCCGCTCCCCGCTTCGGACGCCCACGCCACCTGCAACGGCACCGATATCTCGGGGCCGTACTCCGTGCGCAGCTCCTGGTCCGCCCCGGTCCCCAGCGTGGTCTCCACCTCCGGCGACACCCGCAGCGTCGCGGCCGTGTCCCATCCCGGAGGGTGCGCCAACCGAAGCACCCGCCTGGGCGAGTCGCCGGCATCCAGCAACGCCACGGCCACCGCGTCTCCCTCCACGGGTGGCACGGCATGAACGAGCGTCCCGAGCAGACAGGTCGCGATGAGCAAGACGGGCACCAGACACTCCGGAATCGAACAGACCGGCGGCGCCAATGCATGGGGCGTGCACAAAGGCACACCTCGGGGACGCGCGTCCGAAGCGTCCAGGATGCGAGACGGAGCGTGTGAAACACAGCGCGCGGAATCCGGAGGCCGCTCGCCTGCTCCCGACGTCAGGCCGAGCGTCATGCCGAACAGGAGGCGCTCGCGTGAAGGCTCAGCGCCGACATGTGCAATGAAAGGACACGCCGCCCCACAGCCCATCCGAGCACTGCCGCTGCCGAGCGCCAGGGAAAGAACCGTTCAGGCGTTCACTACCCCTCCGCGCCGCCGGTGTGCGCCTACCCCCGTGGGCGAGGGCCCTTATAATCAAAGTGCCTTTTCACCCCGTGGAGGGGGTGCGCCTTCGGGCGTTCCATCCCTGACACGAGCGTAACGCGCGGTCCCACTCCGCGGCGGGGTCCCGAAGGGGCAGCAGGGCTGTTGTGCCTGGGACCTCGTCGGGGTGGGTGTGGAATGGCAGTCATGCCCTCCAGGTTGACCATTTTGGCCCCCTGCCGGCGCGGCTCCTCCGCGTCCCGGGTGGCTCCGAGGGAGAGACATGAAGGACGCTGAGAAGGGTTCGTGGGTCTCCAGAATCGCCGCGTTGCAGGACGCGAAGACCTACGCGGAGCTCAACTGGGAAGGCTCGTTCGAGGAGTACCTCGAGGTCGTCCGGCAGAATCCCAAGGTCACCCGCACCGCCTTCCAGAGGATCTACGACATGATCCTCAGCCACGGAAAGACGGAGTACATCGACAACAAGAAGAAGCTCATCCGCTACCACTTCTTCAGTGACGAGAAGTTCGGCGGCCGTGACGCCATCTTCGGACTCGATGTGCCGCTGATGAAGCTGGTCAACGTCTTCAAGTCCGCCGCCCAGGGCTACGGCACCGAGAAGCGCGTCATCCTCCTGCACGGCCCCGTCGGCTCGTCCAAGTCCACCATCGCGCGCCTGCTCAAGAAGGGCACCGAGGACTACTCCAAGACGCCCGAGGGCGCCGCGTACACCTTCTCCTGGAACATCGACAAGAAGGGCACGGACGGGCACACCGTGAAGGAGAAGATGAAGTGCCCCATGAACGAGGAGCCGCTCAACCTCATCCCGCGCGAGTGGCGCTCCAAGGTCTACGCGGAGGTGTGCCCGCCCGAGTCCGGCTACACCATCCCCGACGGCTCCGAGCTGTGCCCCGCCTGCCGCTTCGTCTTCAAGGACCTGATGACGCAGTACCAGGGTGACTTCGCCAAGGTCATGGACCACGTGCGCGTCAACCGGCTCGTCTTCAGCGAGAAGGACCGCGTGGGCATTGGCACCTTCCAGCCCAAGGACGAGAAGAACCAGGACTCCACCGAGCTCACCGGCGACATCAACTACCGGAAGATCGCCGAGTACGGCTCCGACTCCGATCCGCGCGCCTTCAACTTCGACGGCGAGTTCAACATCGCCAACCGCGGCATCATCGAGTTCGTCGAGGTGCTCAAGCTGGACGTCGCGTTCCTCTACGACCTGCTCGGCGCGTCGCAGGAGCACAAAATCAAGCCGAAGAAGTTCCCGCAGACGGACATCGACGAGGTCATCCTCGGCCACACCAACGAGCCCGAGTACAAGAAGCTCGAGAACAACGAGTTCATGGAGGCGCTCCGGGACCGCACGGTGAAGATCGACGTGCCGTACATCACCAAGCTGTCCGAAGAGGTGAAGATCTACGAGAAGGACTTCAACTCGCGCGCCATCAAGGGCAAGCACATCGCGCCCCACACGCTGGAGATGGCCGCCATGTGGGCCGTCCTCACGCGCCTGGAGGAGCCCAAGAAGCACAACCTGTCGCTGCTCCAGAAGCTCAAGCTCTACAACGGCAAGACGCTCCCCAACTTCACCGAAGACAACATCAAGGAGCTGCGCAAGGAGAGCAACCGCGAGGGCCTGGAGGGCATCTCTCCCCGCTACATCCAGGACAAGATCTCCAACGCGCTGGTGAGCGACAAGGGCGAGGGCTGCATCAACCCCTTCATGGTCCTCAACGAGCTGGAGGCCGGCCTCAAGACGCACTCCCTCATCAACAACGAGGACACGCGCAAGGGGATGAAGGAGCTGCTCACGTCCGTGAAGCAGGAGTACGAGGACATCGTCAAGAACGAGGTCCAGCGCGCCATCTCCGCGGACGAGGACGCCATTGGCAAGCTGTGCGGCAACTACATCGACAACATCAAGGCCTACACCCAGAAGGAGAAGGTCAAGAACAAGTACACCGGCCTCTACGAGGAGCCGGATGAGCGCCTGATGCGGTCCATCGAGGAGAAGATCGACATCCCCGAGACGCGCAAGGACGACTTCCGCCGCGAAATCATGAACTACATCGGCGCGCTCGCGGTGGAGGGGAAGACCTTCAACTACCGAACCAACGAGCGGCTCCACAAGTCGCTGGAGCTGAAGCTGTTCGAGGACCAGAAGGACAGCATCAAGCTCAAGAACCTGGTGTCCTCCGTCGTGGACAAGGAGACGCAGGAGAAGATCGACCTGGTGAAGGACCGGATGATGAAGAACTACGGCTACTGCGAGATCTGCTCCACGGACGTGCTGAACTTCGTGGCCAGCATCTTCGCCCGGGGCGACGCGAAGGAGTAACCCCCAGAGAGAGGCGTGTGCCGTGACCTTGAAGATTCACCAGGACCACTCCCGCTTCAAACAGATTGTCCGGGGGAAGATCAAAGCCAACCTGCGCAAGTACGTGCAGAAGGGCGAGATGATTGGGAAGAAGGGGAAGGACGCCATCTCCATCCCCATTCCCTTCATCGACATCCCCCGCTTCAAGTACGGCCACAAGGAGCAAGGCGGCGTCGGACAGGGTGAAGGCGAGGTCGGCCAGCAGCTCGGCCCCGGGGCGGTGGAGCCCGGAGAGGGCAAGCAGGCCGGCCAGGGCGAAGGCGACCACGCGCTCGAAGTCGACGTCACGCTCGACGAGCTCGCCCAGATATTGGGCGAGGAGCTGCAGTTGCCCAACATCGAGCGGCGGCAGAACGAGCGGCTCATCAGCCAGAAGATTCGCTACACCGGTATCAACACCACCGGCCCGGAGTCGCTGCGGCACTTCAAGCGGACCTTCAAGCAGGCCCTGCGGCGGCAGATTGCCTCCGGCACGTATGACCCGGCGCGGCCCGTCATCGTCCCCACCCGGGAGGACCGGCGCTACCGCAGCTACAAGCTCCAGGACCTGCCGGAGACCAACGCGGTCATCATCTACATGATGGACGTGTCCGGCTCCATGGGTGACGAGCAGAAGGAGATCGTCCGCATCGAGAGCTTCTGGCTCGATACGTGGCTGCGCCACCAATACAAGGGCCTGGAGGCGCGCTACATCATCCACGACGCGGTGGCGCGCGAGGTGGACCGCGACACGTTCTTCCACACCCGCGAGTCCGGCGGGACGATGATCTCCAGCGCCTACAAGCTCTGCCGGGACATCATCCTGGCGGACTACCCGAAGAGCGCGTGGAACATCTACCCGTTCCACTTCAGCGACGGGGACAACTGGAGCGCGGACGACACGCGGCAGTGCATTGAGATGCTGCGCAACGACGTGCTGCCCAACGTCAACCAGTTCGCCTACGGCCAGGTGGAGTCACCCTACGGCAGCGGCCAGTTCATCAAGGATTTGCGCGAGGCGGTGGGGGACACGCCCAACGTCGCGCTGAGCGAAATCGCGGACAAGGACGCCATCTACGCGTCCATCAAGGACTTCCTCGGCAAGGGCCGCTGAACCTCAGCGTCCCTGTCCCACCGGAGCGACTGCCCGATGCCCAAGAGCCTCACCCCCCGCCTCGCCGCGCTCAGGGACGAAATCCATGGCCACGCCAAGGAGTTCGGCCTGGATTTCTTCGACACCATCTTCGAGATGGTGTCCTACGACGAGATGAACATGGTCGCCGCGTACGGCGGCTTCCCCACCCGCTATCCCCACTGGCGCTGGGGCATGGAGTACGAGCAGCTCGCCAAGGGCTACGAGTACGGGCTGAGCAAAATCTACGAGCTCGTCATCAACAACGACCCTTGCTACGCCTACTTGATGGAGAGCAACCCGGAGGTGGACCAGAAGCTCGTCATGGCCCACGTCTACGGACACTGCGACTTCTTCAAGAACAACTTCTCCTTCCGGCACACCAACCGCCGGATGATTGACGAGATGGCCAACCACGCCACGCGGGTGCGGCGCTGGGTGGACAAGATTGGCGTGGAGAAGGTCGAGGACTTCATCGACCGGACGCTGAGCCTGGAGAACCTCATTGACCAGCACGCGCCGCACATCCGGCGCAACCCGGACCCGAGGAAGGCCGAGGACGAGCTCAAGGCCAACGAGCGCGTGGAGGGCTTCAAGGTGGGCCGCGAATACATGCGCGGCTACATCAACCCGTCCGAGTTCCTCGACTCCCAGCGCAAGAAGGTGGAGGACGAGAAGCAGCGCGCCAAGAAGTTCCCCGAGCGCGCCCAGCGCGACGTGCTGCTCTTCCTGCTGGAAGAGGCCCCGCTGGAGCCGTGGGAGGCGGACATCCTCGCCATCCTCCGCGACGAGGCCTACTACTTCGCGCCCCAGGGCCAGACGAAAATCATGAACGAGGGCTGGGCCAGCTACTGGCACTCCACCATCATGACGCGCAGGGCCCTGCGCGATGACGAAATCATCGACTACGCGGACCACCACTCCGGCACCATGGGCACGCGCCCCGGCGCCATCAACCCGTACAAGCTGGGCATCGAGCTGTGGCGGGACATCGAGGAGCGGTGGAACAAGGGCCGCTTCGGCAAGGAGTGGGACGAGTGCGACGATTTGCGCGCGCGCCGCTCCTGGGACAAGAAGCTGGGCGCCGGCCGCGAGAAGATTTTCGAGGTCCGCAAGCACTACAACGACATCACCTTCATCGACACGTTCCTGACGCCCGAGTTCGCGATGGAGCAGAAGCTCTTCGTGTACGGCTTCAACGACAAGCGCAACTCGTGGGAGATTCTCGACCGTGAGTTCCGGAAGGTGAAGAACAAGCTCCTCCAGGGGCTCACCAACTTCGGCCAGCCCATCATCGAGGTGGTGGATGGCAACTTCGAGAACCGCAGCGAGCTGCTGCTGACGCACCGGCATGACGGCCAGGACCTCAAGGGCGACTACGCGCGCGAGACGCTGCGCAACCTGCAGTCGCTCTGGCGCCGGCCCGTCAACATCCTCACCCGGTACGACAACAAGGGCACCATGCTGCGCTTCGACGGGCAGAGCCACTCAGAGCGGAAGGTCGACCTCTGAGCGGCCCCGCCGCGGTGCCTCAGAGATTCACCGACTGCATGGACTGCTCCGGGTAGCGAAGGCCCGCGGCCACGCCCACGGGTGAGGCCTCATCGATGCGCCGGAGGTCCTCCGGCGTCAGCTTCGCCTGGAGCGCGCCCACGTTCTCTTCCAGGTAGCGCACGTGCTTCGTGCCCGGAATGGGCACGATGTCCCGCCCCTGATGAAGCACCCACGCCAGCGCGAGCTGTGAGGCCGTCACGCCCTTGGCGCGCGCCAACTCCTGGATGCGCTCCACCAACTGGAGGTTGCGCTGGAAGTTCTCCCCCTGGAAGCGCGGGGAGCCGCGGCGGAAGTCGCCCTCGGGCAGGTCCTCGAAGCGGCGGAAGCGCCCGGTGAGGAAGCCGCGCCCCAGCGGGCTGTACGCCACGAAGCCGATGCCCAGCTCACGCAAGGTGGGCAGCAGCGCGTCCTCCGGGTCCCGGCTCCACAGCGAGTACTCCGTCTGGAGCGCGGTGATGGGGTGGACCTTGTGCGCCCTCCTAATGGTGGCCGGCGCGGCCTCCGACAGCCCGAGGTAGCGGACCTTGCCCTGCCGCACCAGCTCCGCCATGGCGCCCACCGTCTCCTCGATGGGGACCTTCGGGTCCACGCGGTGCTGGTAGTACAGGTCGATGGAGTCCGTGCCCAGCCGTTGGAGGGACGCCTCACACGCGGCGCGCACATACTCCGGCCGGCCGTTGACGCCCACCCAGCTTCCGTCGGAGCGCCGCTCGTTGCCGAACTTGGTGGCAAGCACCACGTCCCCGCGCCGGCCCGCCAGCACCTTCCCCACCAGCAGCTCGTTGGTGAAGGGGCCGTACATGTCCGCGGTGTCGAGGAAGTTGACGCCCAGCTCCAAGGCCCGCTTCAGCGTGGCGAGTGCCTCCTGCTCGTTCGACTGACCGTAGAACTCGCTCATGCCCATGCAGCCCAGCCCCATGGCGGGGACCTCGAGCCCCTGCGAGCCCAGCTTGCGCTTCTCCATGTGTTCCTCCTCGCGTGCGAAGGCGGGCGCGCGGTGCCGCCCGGCCCACCCGCAAAGTGGGCAGCGCGCATCGAGGACGGCCGGAGTGCCTGGCCGAGCGCTCGACATGGGCGCGAAGCAGGCGGGCAACCGAGCCTGGGAGATTTCCGGGCGCTTCGCTGGGCGAGCGGCGGGGTGTCCACTAGACTCGGCGGCTCCCCATGCGAATCGCCCCCCTGCTCTGCCTGGCCGCCGCGCTGGTGGCCTCGACGTCCGAAGCCGCTGTCCGCTACGTCATCAAGAACCGCCGCATCGAGCCGAACCAGACGCTCGCGAAGGCGCTGCACGACGCGCAGCTCCCGGACGCGCAGGTGGCCGCCGTCATCTCCGCGCTGGAGGGCGTGTTCGACTTCCGCAAGTCCCGCGTGGGGGACCAGCTCCGGCTGGTGATGCGTGACGGGGAGCTCGACTTCTTCGACTACCGGCAGAGCATGGTGGACGAGTGGCAGGTGCGCCGCGACGGCGAGAAGTACGTCGGCAGCAAGCGCGCCATTGAAGTGGAGAAGCAGGTCGCCGTCGTGGCGCTGGAAATCCAGTCGTCGCTGTACGAGGCGGCGGTGGCCGCGGGCGAGGACCCGGCCATCGGCATGGTGCTGGCGGACGTGTTCGCCTGGGACATCGACTTCTACCGGGACGTGCGCAAGGGCGACACGGCGCGCGCGCTGGTGGAGAAGTTCGTCTCCAAGGGCCGGCTGCTGCGCTACGGCGACGTGCTGGCGGCCACGTACGCGGGCGGCCTCGTGGGCAACAAGCGGGTGTTCCGCTACGTGCTCCCCGACGGGCAGCCCAACTTCTTCAACGAGGAGGGCGCCAGCGCGAAGAAGACCTTCCTCAAGACGCCCCTGAAGTACGCCAACATCACCAGCCGCTTCGGCTCGCGCTTCCACCCGGTGCTCCAGTACCTCAAGGCGCACAACGGCGTGGACTACGGCACCCCCATTGGCACCCCCGTGTGGGCGGTGGCGGACGGCACGGTGACGCAGGCGGGCTACGCGGGCGCCGCCGGCAACATGGTGGTCATCCGCCACGCCAACGGCTTCGAGACGCAGTACATGCACCTGTCCCGCTTCGGCGAGGGCGTGCGCGTGGGCGCCCGGGTGCGGCAGAAGCAGGTCATCGCTCTCTCCGGCAACACCGGCCGCTCCACCGGCCCGCACCTGCACTTCGGCCTCAAGCGCAACGGCCAGTACACCAACCCCCTCAACCAGCAGTTCCCCCGCGCGGACCCGCTGCCCAAGGAGCTGCTGCCGGACTTCCTCGCCAAGGCGCAGGAGCTCACGGGGCAGATGGAGGCCGTGTCCGTGGCCGCCGTCGCCGGGCAGGCCACGGCCATGCCGTGACGGGCCGGGCTACTCCCAGGTGATGACGTAGTCGGCGCCGCTCATGCCCCGCGGCGTCCCCACCACGCGGCTCTTGCAGCCGATGACGCTCAGCGCCTCCTGCAAGACGCCCTCGTGGTACTGCACCGGCTGCATGTCCCCGTGGAAGGCCAGGCGGACCTGCTTGTCCCCCAGCACGGCGTACTCACGCCGGCCGTAGCTCACCAACGTCGAGTAGGCGGTGGGCGCGTGGGACAGCAGGCGCTTGGGGTCTCCCTTGCCGATGAGCCGGTTGAGCGTCTGCCCCACCGTGGACTGGAAGAAGTGCGTGACGGCGGCCGCGCCGCACGCGCGCACCGCGTCCTCCATGGAGCCGTAGTGCGGCGTCAGCACCTCGGACGTGGCGTACAGGAGGCGCATGGCGTCCACGGCCGGATAGGAGAAGAAGTCCACCGGGGAGCGCTTGAAGAAGGGCTCTCGCAGCCGCGTGGCCGCCTCCGCGCCGAGCTTCTTCTCCGCGAGCATGAACACCGCGTTGAAGACGAGCCCGCGCACCGTGTCTTCGGGTCGGATGATGGCCAACCGTTGTTCAAGTTCGTTCTGCGCAATGCCCATGGCGGCTTGATTTCTACATCAATCCGTCGCCGGGTTGTCGCCACATCCACCGACAGGCAGTCCGCCGCCCTTCCAGGTGAGCTGTCCCGTGGGGCGAAGCGGCGCTTTCCCGGTGCGGTGTGAGACACGGCTGCGCTAGCGTGACGCACCTTCGCGTACCCGGGAAAGCCCGGGGCTCGCGGAACCATGAACCGCAGCATCAACGTTCCGAGACTCCAGCGACATGGCCCCTCCTGCCTCCGCCTCCCAGCAGCCCCGCCCCGCCCAGCCGGTAACGACCGACGACAGCGGCCCCGCCGGGCACGACGCGGCCAGCCTGCGCCGCTCCTTCCTCGACCACGTGCGCTACTCACGCGGGAAGAACTACGAGTCCTCCACGCCGCATGACCGCTTCATGGCGCTGTCGCTCGCCGTCCGTGACAGGTTGGCGGACCGGTGGGTGAAGACGTCGCGCACCTACTACGAGAAGGACGTCAAGCGCGCGTACTACCTGTCCGCAGAGTACCTGCTGGGACGGGCCCTGGGCAACAACCTGCTGAATCTGGGGATGTACGAAGCGGCGGCCGAGTCGATGCAGGAGGTGGGGGTGGACCTCACCAACCTGCTGGAGATGGAGCCGGACGCGGGCCTGGGCAACGGCGGCCTGGGCCGCCTGGCGGCGTGCTTCATGGAGTCGCTGGCCACGCTGGCCTACCCCGGCATGGGCTACGGCATCCGCTACGAGTTCGGCATCTTCACGCAGGACATCGTCGACGGTTACCAGGTGGAGCGCGCCGACGAGTGGCTGAAGTTCGGCAACCCGTGGGAAATCGTCCGGCCGGAGAAGGCGGTGCCGGTGCGCTTCTTCGGGCGCGTGGAGCACCACCAGGGCCCGGATGGCCGCCCGGTGGCGCGCTGGGTGGGTGGCAAGACGGTGGTGGGCGTGCCGTACGACACGCCCATCGCGGGGTACCACAACAACACCGTCAACACGCTGCGGCTGTGGCAGGCGCGCGCCTCCGAGGAGTTCGACCTGCTGCTGTTCAACGCGGGCGACTACGAGCGCTCGGTGGTGGAGAAGAACGACTCGGAGGTCATCTCCAAGGTCCTCTACCCCAACGACGCGTTCCAGGCCGGCAAGGAGCTGCGGCTCAAGCAGCAGTACTTCTTCGTCGCGTGCTCCATCGCGGACATCGTCCGGCGCTACCTGAAGAACCACACCGACTTCCGGGACTTCTCGCGCAAGGCGGCCATCCAGCTCAACGACACGCACCCGGCCATTGGCGTGGCGGAGCTGATGCGCGTGCTGGTGGACGAGAAGCGCCTGCTCTGGGACGAGGCGTGGACGATTACGCAGGAGACGTTCGGCTACACCAACCACACGCTGCTGGCCGAGGCGATGGAGAAGTGGCCGGCGACGCTGTTCGAGCGGCTGCTGCCCCGCCACCTGGAAATCATCTACGAAATCAACGCGCGCGTCCTGCGGCAGGTGCAGATTCGCTACCCGTACGACCAGGAGAAGATGCAGCGGATGAGCCTGGTGGAGGAAGGCGCCGAGAAGAAGATTCGCATGGCCCACCTCGCCGTCGTGGGCAGCCACAGCGTCAACGGCGTGGCCGCGCTGCACACGGACCTGCTGCGCCGGGACGTGCTGACGGACTTCGCCGCCATGAACCCGGAGCGGTTCAACAACAAGACGAACGGCGTCACGCCGCGCCGCTGGCTGGCGTGGTGCAACCCGCGGCTGTCCAAGCTGATTACGTCGCGCATTGGCGACGGCTGGGCCACGGACCTGGACAAGCTCACGAAGCTGGAGGCGCACGCGGAGGACCCCGAGTTCCGCAAGGCCTTCCGCGACGTGAAGCGCGCCAACAAGGAAGACCTGGCCCGCCACATCCGTGACTTGCGCTGGGTGCAGCTCAATCCGGACGCCATCTTCGACGTGCAGATCAAGCGCCTGCACGAGTACAAGCGGCAGCTCCTCAACGCGCTGCACATCGTGGCGCTGTGGATGAAGGCGCGCAGGGACCCGTCCACCATCATCCACCCGCGGGCGTTCATCTTCGGCGCCAAGGCGGCGCCGGGTTACCACCTGGCGAAGCTGACCATCCGCCTCATCAACGGCATCGCCGAGGTGGTGAACAGCGACGCGGGCACCACGGGGCTCCAGGTGGTCTTCGCCCCCAACTACCGGGTGAGCCTGGCCGAGCGCATCATCCCCGCAGCCGACGTGTCCGAGCAGATCTCCACCGCCGGCATGGAGGCGTCTGGCACGGGCAACATGAAGCTGATGCTCAACGGCGCGCTGACGCTGGGCACGCTGGACGGCGCCAACGTGGAGATTCGCGACGCGGTGGGCGACGAGAACTTCTTCCTCTTCGGCCTCACGGCGGACGAGGTGATTGCTCGCAAGCGCGAGGGCTACCGCCCGCGCGACGTGTACAACCAGCACCGCGAGCTGCGCGAGGCGCTGGATTTGATTTCCACCGGCTTCTTCTCGCCGGAGGACAAGCACCTCTTCAAGCCGCTGGTGGACAGCCTCCTGGACGAGGACCGCTACCTGATGCTGGCGGACTTCCCTTCGTACATGGCGAAGCAGGAAGAGGTCGCGCACGCTTACAGGGACGCGGATGGCTGGGCGCGCAAGTGCATCATCAACGTGGCGCGCGGCGGCATCTTCTCCTCGGACCGGACCATCAAGCAGTACGCCGAGGAAATCTGGCGCATTCAGCAGACGCCCGTGGAGCCGTAGTCGTCTTGGGTTTCCCCTTCCGGCTGGTGATGACTCCGGCCGGAAGGGAAGCAGACTTCAAGGTAGCAGCCTCCCAGCGGTAGCACCCCAGTCGCTCCTTGGGCTTGATGCCCGGACGCGAGATTCGAGGAGTGATGCCGCGAAGGAGGAGCCCTCGTCGGTTCTTCCTGGAGGCGTAGGCCTCGCGTTGCCCGTTCGTCTGCCCGTGGGCGGCCCCGCTTCCTCACGTGAAGTGGTGCATG
This sequence comes from Myxococcus hansupus, assembly GCF_000280925.3. Taxonomy (NCBI): domain Bacteria; kingdom Pseudomonadati; phylum Myxococcota; class Myxococcia; order Myxococcales; family Myxococcaceae; genus Pseudomyxococcus; species Pseudomyxococcus hansupus. The sequence continues at coordinate 1,264,216 of NZ_CP012109.1, read as the reverse complement.
TCGATGAGTTCAGACGGCCTGGGCAGCCCCCATAATACATCTCACATCAATACCGCATGACGCGGCAGCGAAACGACATACGTCTGACGCTCGCCGCGTAGAAGCAGCCTCGGCATGGCTTCGTCGTGAGTACGGGTCGTTTCGGCCCCCAAGCGCGGCCCCTCGGGAACTGTGATAGCGATTGAACCTGCGCCGTGGAACCGCTCATGACCACGCCGCGCTTCCCTCGCATTGGCCACGGAACACGAAATCCATGCCCCGTCTCAGGTCCTCCTTCCTCGCGCCCCTCCAGGGCGCCATCGTCCGCTGCGCCTCTCGCCGATGGGCCAGCGCCGTACTGATGTCTCTGCTGGTGGGGTGTGGTTCGCAAGCCGTCGTGGAGCCGCAGGAGCCGGCCCCCTCCAGTGCCCAGGAAATCGTCAACGGGACTGACACGACGATTGGCGACAATCCCTGGCAGGCGATGCTCTATTTCAACAGTGCGACGACCCAAATGGGTCGCAGGGTCTGTGGCGGCTCGATTCTCAACGAGAAATGGATCCTCACCGCGCAGCATTGCGTGCTCGACAAGTACGGCAACCTCATCGAGCCGGATCTCGTCATGGTAGGCAGCACCACCTTGGACGGGGTCCACCATGGCCAGACCCCCACCGTGGAAGATGTCATCCCCTACCCCGGCTTCCTGGACACCTCATCGGGCAAGGACGTGGCCTTGGTGCTCCTGGCCACGCCGCTCGACCTGAGCGGGCCCAACGCCAAAGCCATCCCACTCATCACGCCGGTCGATGAATCTTCGCGCGTCACCACCCCGGGCGTCGTCGCGCGAGCCACCGGCTGGGGAGCGCACTTCCTCAACGACACCTTCAACAACACGCTTCGGACCACGAACCTCATCATCCAGAGCAACAGCGTGGCCCAAGCGGCCTATCCGACGCATCACATCACCGAGGACCAAATCCCCGCGGCGGCGCTCGGCACGGGCATTTGTGATGGCGACAGCGGCGGCCCGCTCACGGTCCCCTACGGCGACACGCGCGCGCTGGCGGGCGTTCTCAGTTGGGGCTACGGCTGTGGCGACTCGCGCTTCCCTGGCATGTCCGCGAGGGTGTCGTCGTTCGGCTCCTGGATTACCTCGACGACCTGCATCCTCACCAATGGAGCGTCGGTGCCCGTCATCGACGTGGACGAGGACGACTGGACCTGCACCTACACCCTATCGGTGCCCGAGGGCGCCTCCGACCTGAAGTTCGAGCTGAGCAGCAGCGAGGGTGACGGCGACGTGTATGTGAGGTTCGGCGCCGAGCCCGATGCGTTCACACACCCCTGCGACTCGGCAAATCCTGGCAATGGAGAGAAGTGCACCATCGACTACCCGAGCGTGGGCACCTACTCCGTGAAGATACACGTCTACGCGAGTGCCAATGACATGCGCCTCAAGGCGGGGTACTCCAGCCTCCTCGACTTCGGCGGCATGTGGGGCTACGTGGACAACGGCGTCCTCGCGCACCACCCCGCGACCGGCTCGGACACTTGCCCCGTGGGCTACAAGCCGACGCGGCTGCTTGGCTCCGTGGCCTACCCCGGGCGCGATGGAGATGTCTTCCTCTGCTCCCGGCCTCAGAAGGCGGGCCGAGCGCCGCTCTACGATTTCGGCGGCATGTGGGGCTACGTCTTGGGCGCTGTGATGCCCAACCCCTATACGCTCGAGGCGTCCTGCCCTGAGGGATACACGGATCAGCGGGTCCTGGGGACTCCCAACGTCGATTACGAAGTGCACGTCTGTTACAGGCCCCACGGCTCCGGCACGACTCCGTCGCTCCCCTTCGGCGGCATGATGGGCCAGGTGGACGGTGGAAAGGTCGCGCCCAATCCAGCAACGGGCGCCGCCTCGTGCCCGACTGGCTTCGTGAGCAGGCCGGTGTCGGGATACCCCAACGTCGATTGGTCCTTGCACTTCTGCTACCAGCCGCCCACGCGCTGGGACTTCGGCGGCATGTGGGGCTCCGTGAATGGGGGCACGTCCGTGGACAACCCCGCGACCGACCAGCGCACGTGTCCCGCTGGGTACAAGGCCACGCAGTTGTTGGGGACCCGCGCCGTCGACTTCAGCGTGTTCCTCTGCTCACGGCCCTCTCTCGGGGGCAATAACGAGGCCCTCCATTTCGGCGGGATGTGGGGCACCGTCAACGGCGTCTTGAGGTCCAATCCCTATACGAACAGTGCCAGTTGCCCCTCCGGGTACACGGCCACACGCGTCCTGGGGACCCCTGGCCTCGATGCCAACCTCCACTACTGCCACATGCGCAACATGTCCAAGACACCAGCGCAGTACCCCTTCGGAGGCATGTGGGGCCAGGTGAATGGCGGCACGTATGTGCCCAATCCTTCGACGGGCGCCATCTCCTGTCCGCCAGGATTCACTGACAGGCAGGTGCTGGGAACCAACGGCCTCGATTACGAATTGCACTTCTGCTCCAAGCCGTAGACGCGGACCGGCACGTGCGGAGGCCCCCCATGCAGCGCCGCGGGAAGCGAGGAGCGGCCCGGGACAGGCGCAACCCCTCCTCGACGCGATGAGTGCAGGGCTGCGTGGAGACAGGCGCGGCTCGAAGCGTCGAAGGAACTCGACGTGGAAGCCCCGTTCCTCCAGGAGGGTCGCGCGCTCAAGAAGGAGCACGACCTCCAGCGACCTTGAGCAGCGGTCCCTCGGCGCCATCACGCGAGGGCAGAGCCGGCCATTCTGGGGCACCTTGAATTACCCTCTCGGCCTGAGAAGAAGACTCGGCCGGTTGAGCGAGCAATTGTGAATCGACGGGTCCGTGGTTTGAGTCCACGTCGGGGGCCCCGACGGCATGCGGCCATCGGCCTGTGCTCAGAGAGCACTGGCTCGAAGACAAGCCCTCCAACCGACGTGACCAAATTCCCGTGCTTTCTGAAGCCCATCAACCATGCATCCCGCCAGGAGGCCCACCGTGGCGTGCAGAGGGCCCTCATCGGAACTGATTGCCTCCACAGGCACCAAAGCCTCATAGGCACCCAGTTCCACCAAGGCAGCGGCCTCCGGCGCTCCATACCCCAGCTTCGCCTGGGCCAACCGCGTCCAGGCCGCGGGACTACCGTCCAAGCACGCATACGCCCGCTGCAACTCCACCTCTGTCCGCCCCAGGCGCGGGCCATCCACCAGCACTTACGGGGTGCTCGCTCTCAGGCAGCTCCCCACTCAGAGAGAGACGGCGGCCGGATCAAGGCTCCAGGTACGCAGGTTCGCAAGAGCCTTTGCTCTCGGCGCGGAGCTTGATGGTCAGCAGGCAACGGAAGTGGCGGGCGTAGCGTGCCTGCCGCAGCGCCCGACCCAGCTCCTCCTGTCGTATGCTATCAGCCTCAGTCCGGCAGGACTTCTTGCCGGTTGCATGCATTGGAAGTCGCGCATGCGACCGGATTTTGGCGACCGACATAGAGGAAGATAATGGTTTTGAGGGAACACCTTCATCAATTGAAGTCACATCCACTCATGTTCCTGCCGACGGAGGGATACGACGTCATGGTCGCTTACCTGCTCGGATTCGACACAGCGGTCGGCGAAGGAGCACTCACGGGATTTCGAGAGTGGCTCATCCCCCAGCTCAAAGGGGGTATAATCTTGCTTGGTTTGGGATTGTGCCCCACCTCATGGCTCAGCGGACATCCCCGAACAGGGGGCCTCATGAATCTGGGGAGAAAGAACGCGTCGAGTTCCTCTTCGAAACGCTTGAGGCATTCTTTAAAGAGCGAGATGCACCAGGCGGACTCCAAGCTATTTATGTCCACTACGATGCCTGGCTCAGGAGCCAGAGTTGGTACACGCCATCAGCACCCGACTGGTTCCCGCCCCCCGTGTCAAAGAAGCCCCCGCACAATCGCACTAAGAAGACTCCATCAACTCGGCGTAGACGTTGAGCCCCACGCACCTCTCGTGGCGGCATGTGCCTAACTCAAACTCGGTCGCTACATCACGCACGCTTCAAGACCAGTCCGGCATTGCGTCAATGCGAGTGGCCGAGGCGCGCGGGCATCACGCGGCCCTGCTCAGCGAGGAGGTCCGAGATCACCGTCAGGCTCATGGCCACGCCAGGTCGATGTGAAGAAGCGGGCCCGCGGGCATTTCCACCTTCGCGACTCGTGCTTTGCGGAAGGCTTCGCCCACCACCCCGCTGCCCGGGTCCGCCCTGCCTGGCCGTCCAACCCGTAGCGGCTCTCCGTGTCCGCACGCAGGTGGCTCTGCACCCAGCCGGCGCAGCATCGGCATCTGCTCATCTACGTTGGAGCGTGGCAGCTTCGCGCCAGCATCGTGCTGAGGAAGCCCTCGACGGCATCTGCGCGGTCAGCCCGCGTATAAGCGAGCTGCTTGTCGCTGACGGTCTGGAGGGACGGTACCTCCAGCCCTTCCACGGCCAGGACCACGTGCGGCAGAATGACGTGGACGCAGCCCGCCCCGAGCTGGTCCGCGAAGGCGTCAGCCGCGTCACGTCGCTGGGCCGCACGCGCGGCCCGGGCGGAGGTGACGCCGAATCGCTCTTCCGGGGACTGGGGCACGGGCCCCGTCGTACAAGGAGGCTGCTCGTCCACTCCGAGGACGCCAGCAGGGAAGGCGCCAGCTTCGTCCGTCACCTCAACGTAGGCATCCTGGGCACGCCAGACACTCGCGATGCTCCGTACTCAGTTACAGGCCCGGCGCCGTCCCACGCACCGTGGCCGTGCCGCTGCCCTGGCGGTTGAGGTCCACCGTCCCACGCAGCCATCGCACTTGCCACTCAGCGCCCGCGGGATGGAGCTCAGCGACGCAGCCGCGCTGCTCGTGGACGAAGACCTTCACCGACAGCGCTCACCCGCCGTCGTCCTCCAGCTCCACATCCGGCGTCAGCCTCATCCGTATGCCGTGCTCCGCAACCAGCAGTAGGCGTCGCAAGCGCGTCCGGCGGCAATCCCCAATGGGGGAGAGGTCAGAAGCAGGAGGCTCCATCCGGGATGGTTCTACGCCATGTACCGCCGCCACAGAACGCTCAGCGACTCCACGGGGGGGTCGACCTCTCGACCTTGTTCATTCCTGATGGCGTAGAAAACCTCTCCGTCGGGGCTGGCCGTTTTGATCGCCCGTTTCCCCTTCATGACCCACATGGAGACCGCGCGCAGGCCAGGCGCCGAGGCGGCTTGCCCAGCACCTGGTGAAGGGATGGCTTCTTCTTTGAAGCCGAGCGCCCTTTCCTCCTCCGACACCGTCGTCGGGTGGAGGCTGTCCGTCTCTGCCTCATCGTCGCGATGCATGTGTCCTCTCGCCCCAAGAGCGCCGAACTGTAACGGCGGGGAACCTCCTCGACTTCATCTCACAGGCAGCAGCCGGTGAAGCGCTCGGGTCCTTCCACGCTCATCCCGCTTTGCGACGGAAGTGGAGCGCCTGCACGCCAGACTTGAACCGCTGCGTCGAGAGGAACTCGAGATGCCGCGCACTCGACAGGCCATGAAACAACGTCGGCCCACGGCCACTGATGATGGGAATCGGGTACAGCCCCTAGGGCTCCACGAGCGAATTGCCGGTGGGGTCAAAGAGGCCCATCGCTCTCGCCAGAGCCAAGCGAGAGAGCTGCACGTTGAGCGACTCTGCCACCAGAGACAGTTGGGCATTGGCGAGCGTCGCGTTGACGTCCGTCACTTGAAGGTACGTGCTGGCGCCCGCCTCGAAGCTCTCCTTCGCCAGGCGTGCGCTCTCCCATGAGAGCTTCACGCGCTCCTCCGCCGTGCCGAGATTGGCTTCGGCAGTCCCCAAGTCCGTCACGGCCCTGCGCACCTCGTCACGAATCTTCTCTTCTGCCCCACGCAAGTTGGCGCGGGCCTCGGCAATCCTTCCGTTCGCCTCGCGCAGGTTGGCTTCACGCAAACCGCCGTCCAACAGCGTCCACGACAAGGAAAGCCCCGCCGTCCACATCGTCGCCTGTCCTGTGAGTCCAGCGACGTTCGTTGCCGTGTAGTTGGCCGTGGCATACAGGTCGGGGAGGTACTCGAAGAGGATTTGCTTCCGGCCCCCTCTAGCCAGGTCGATGTCAAGGCGCGCACTCGCGGCGTCCGGACGTCTTTCGAGTGCGGTCGTCTCCGCGGCGGACACATCCCTGACCTCCACGGGAATCGCGACCGCTGACTCCTTCGGCAGTGCGACGTCGAAGTCCACGGGACGGGCGAGGAGCGCGGCCAGCGCGCTCTTGGCATTGGCATAGGCATTGCGGCTGCGCACCACCTCCTGCTCTGCCTCCTTGCGGTCCAGGGTCGCGCGCAGCAACGCCAGCCGCTCCACGTCGCCAACCTCGAGACGATTCTGGGCGTCGCGCTCGAAGCCCCGGCGTACATCCAGGAGTTGCTCCTGCACTGCCATCGCCTCACGCAAGCTCGCAGCCCCCAAGTATGCCTGGGCCACTGCGAACAGCGTCTCACGGCGGGTACTCTCCGCCGTCAACTCCGCCGCCTTTTCCCCAAGATAGGCATTCTCAATGGCGGGCCACAGTCTCGGCACGAGCACCGCCTGTTGTGCGTTGAGCTGGCCAGCGAACTGGTCCCTCTTCAGGAGAGGAATGGGCTCCGGAGCTTCAGGTACCTCGAACACCAACTCCACGGGATTCCGGGTGTATGTACCGTTCGCGGTGACGCTCGGGAAGTACCCAGCCCAGGCTTTGTTACTCAACAGCCTCGCTTGTCTGAGTCGGGCGCGGGCCGCCTCAAGGCCAGGGTTCCCCCGCTCCGCGAGTCGAAGTGCCTCCGTCAATGAAAGCAACCTGAGTGAAGCCTCTGAAGCGGCAACTGTCTCGGATTTGTCGACACTGACAACCTTCTGCGCGTCGACTGGACGCACAGGCACATTGGGTTCGGTGAGAGCCTCTGGGGCAGTTGGGGCTCGTGCGGAAATAACAGGGAAGCTGGAAGCCTGGGTCAGCAGGAGGCTTGATACGAGAACAGGGATGAACATGGTGATTGACTTAGAAAGAGGAGACACGACAAGCGCTGCGGCGCCGGACGGCGCCGATAAAGAAGAACGAAATGGACCAGAGCCCGCGGACCCGCGACCTGAGAACTCCGCATTCAACGAGAAACCGCGGAGGTCACGTGGGTGTGAGCATCCTTAAAGAAGGGAGCTCGAGGGATTGGAGGATGCCGCAGGGACATCCAATGCCAGCGGACTGACCTCGCGGCGCGCGAAGCGGGCAACGAGTCCGTCCAGCAGCGAGTAGACAACGGGCACCACCACCAGCGTCAGCACCGTGGAGCTGATGAGTCCGCCGATGATGACGAGCGCCATCGGTACTCGCATTTCGGCGCCATCCCCCTGAGCCAGCGCCACGGGCACCATGCCGGCCACCATGGCGATGGTCGTCATGAGAATGGGACGCAGACGCACCGGCGCTGCCTCCAGCAGCGCGTGTCCCGCGCTCCTGCCCGCTTCGCGCAGTTGCTGGGTGAAGTCGACCAGCAGGATGCCGTTCTTCACCACCAGCCCCATCAACATGATGACTCCGATGAGCGCGAACATGGACATCGCATTGCCCGACAAGAGCAGCGCGCCGATGGCACCGATGAGCGCGAAGGGCAGCGACAGCATGATGGTGAAGGGGTGGATGTAGCTGCCGAACTGCGCCGCCAGAATCATGTAGAGCAGCAAGATGCCCAACCCAAGCGCCATGCCGAAGGCTGCGGCCGTCTTGCCCATCTCCTTCGCATCACCGGAGAAGCCCGCCTCCACACCCGCGGGCAGGTCCTTCTCGGACTGCTCGGAGAGATAGGTCATGGCTTCGCCCAGGGAGTAGCCGGGTGCCAGGTTGGCGAGCAGGGTGATCTGCCGCTTCTGGTTCTGCCGGTCAATCTGCACCGGCCCCTCGGACGGGATGATGTCCGCCACGTTGCGCAGCTCCACCAACTGTCCGCCAACGGTGCGCACGGTGAGCTGGCCCAGCGCATCTTCCGAAGCGAGCGTGGCCTCGGGCAGACGCAACTTCACATCGAAGGTCTCGCCACCCTCGCGGTACGTCATGAACTCGTCGCGGCCCAGATAGGCGCGCAGCTCCTGGCCCACCTGAGCAGCCGGCACGCCGAGCTGTGCGGCGCGCTCCCGGTTGAGCTTCACGTCAAACTGGGGTTTTCCGCTGCGGTAGGTCGAGTCGACATCGGTGAAGTTCGGGTTCGTCTTCATCGTGCCGAGCAGCTTCTCGCTCGATGCGACGAGTTGCTCCCAGTCGGTGCCGCGCAGCATGAACTGGACTGCCTGGGTGTTGCCGCCACCGCCAACGTCGGAGATGTTCTGGACGGAGGTCAACACGCCGGGGCGCACGGGCAGCGCCTCACGCAAGCGCACCTTGAAGGACTCCTGGTCGAATGAGCGCTCCTTGGGCGGAACCAGGTTCACCATCACCTCGCCCTTGTGCACCTCCTCGAGCGTGCCACCGCCCGCGGTGCTGAAGGTCTCCTTGACGCCTTCCAGCGTGCGCACCTGCGCGGCGACGACGCCCAGCTCCCGTTCGGTGTCCTCGAGCGTGGCGCCCACGGGCAGTTCGAGCGTCACCTTGACGGCGCTGTTGTCGGAAGGCGGGATGAAGGTGAACTTGAGGAAGCTCGCCAGACCCAAGGTCAACACCAACACACCCACGGCCGCGACGAGGGTCAAAGCGCGCCGCTTGAGCACGCCCTCCAGGATGCGGCGGTAACCGTTCTCCATGCCCACCAACACCCGTTCAATGGCGGCGCTCACCTTGTTGGTAGGGCCATGTGCATGGCCCTTGAGCAGGCGGCTGGAGAGCATGGGCGTGAGCGTCATCGACACCGCGTAGGAGATGAGCACCGACACCGCCACCGTGACGCCGAACTGGTAGAAGAACTGGCCAATCATTCCTTCCATGAAGGCCACGGGAATGAACACCGCGACAATGGCCAGCGTCACCGCGAGCACCGCGACGACAATCTGCTGGGTGCCCTCGAGCGCCGCCTGCATGGGCGGTTTCCCCTCCTCCAGGTGCCGGACGATGTTCTCGATGACCACGATGGCGTCGTCGATGAGCAGGCCGATGGAGAGCGTCAGCGCCAGCATGGTGATGATGTTGAAGGTGAAGCCGAGCATCGCCATCACCGCGAAGGTGCCGATGACGCTCACCGGCAGCGCGATGGCGGACACCAGCGTGGAGCGCAGGTTGCGCAGGAACACCAGCACGATGAGCACCGACAGCGCGCCGCCCAGCAGCATGTCGAACTGCACCGCGCTGATGGACGAGCGGATGTTGGTGGAGTTGTCGCTGATGGTCTTGATGTCCACGCCCTGGGGCAGCGACGCGTTCAGCTCGGCGAGCGACTCCTTGACGCTCTCCGCCACCTGCACGGTGTTGGCGCCTGACTGCTTTCGCACCACCAGCGCCAGCGCGGCGCCGGTGTCCGAGCGCGCAAGGCCCCGCGCCTCCTGAGCGCCGTCCACCACCGCCGCGACGTCCCGCACTCGCACCGGTGTGCCGTTGGGACTGACGATGATGATGTTGCTCAGCTCCTCCACGCTCTGCGCCTCGGCCGTCAGCCGGATGATTCGCTCACGGCCGCCCTGCGTGGCGCGGCCACCCGGCAGGTCCACGCTCTGCGCCTGCAGCGCCTGGCTCACATCGCCCACGGCCAGCCCGTAGCCGCGCAGACGCTGCGGGTCGACCACCACCTGGATTTCACGCTCGCGGCCACCCACCACGTCGATGCTGCCCACGCCCGCCTGGCTCTGAAGCGCGGGCTTCACCACGTCCTTCGCCACCCGCGTCAACTCCTCCACGGGCAGCGCACCGGTGAGCGACAGCGTGAGGATGGGGGCCGCGCCGAGGTCGAATTTCTCCACGACGGGCGTCTCGATGCCGGCTGGCAGCGAGCGCAGCGAGGCCTGCACGCGGTCTCTCACGTCCTGAGCCGCGACATTGACGTCGGTGCCCATCTTGAAGGCGATGGTGATCTGACTGACGCTCTCCAGGTTGATGGAGCTGAGTTCGTCCACGCCGTTGAGCGTGTTGAGCCCCTCCTCCAGCGGCTTGGAGACAGTCTCCTCGATGGACGCCGGAGCAGCGCCCGGCAGCAGCGTGGTGATGGAGACGTAGGGGATGTCGATGTTGGGGTACTGGTCGACGCCGATGCGCGGGTAGGCGTAGAGGCCGAAGACGACGACCGCCGCCATCAACATGACGGTGAAGACGGAGTGTTTGATAAAGATTTTGAGCATGACGGTGGCGTGCGGTGGAGCGGGAAGAGATGAAGGGGGCTACCGGACGACCTGGAGAGCGGCGCCGTCCTGAAGAGGGAGGCTCACGTCGGCGACGACGTGCTCCTCGAGGCCGAGTCCCTGGACCACGCGCACGAAGCCAGGCAGCACTCGCTCCACCTTGACATCACGGCGCTGGGCCTTGCCCTCGCGGACCACCCAGACGAAACCCTCCTGGCCGCGGGAATGGACGGCTTGCGCGGGCAGGAACAGCCCCGCGGACGCCCCCTCTCCGTCGGCGGACAGGGTGCCGGTGAAGTCCAGCTCCACAAGAGCGCCCGCACGCAGCATCACGCCCTTGTTCTTGCCCGGCACCACGTCCGCGAGCACTTCGACGGTGCGAGTCTGCGGGTCGATGACGGCCCCCAGACTGCGCACCTTCGCCTCGAACGGAGCCCCGGAAGGATTGAGCGTCCCACTGACGAGGCTGCCCACCTTCACGCGGTCCACGAGTGCTTCGGGCACTGGCGCGCGAACCTCGAGCGCATGCGTATTGATGAGCCCGAAGAGGGCGGTGCCGGGCGACACGTAGTCCCCCTCGTTGCAGGTGCGACGGGTGATGACGCCGTCGAAGGGGGCGATGCGGCGAGTGTCGTGCTGAGCCTCCTGCGCACTGTCGAGGGCTGCAACGGCCTGCTCGGCCTGGGCCTGCGCCTGGCGGTAGCCCACCTCTGCCTTCTCAAGTGAAGCCCGCGCGAGGCTGCCCGACTGCGCGAGCGCCCTCGCCCGCTCCACCTCCATCTTCGCGCCCTCCAGCGCCGCATCCGCCGCCGAACGCGCGGCCCGCGCTTGGTTGACGGCGAGCCGGACGTTGGTGGTGTCCATCTGTGCGAGCACCTGGCCCCGCTTCACCGTGTCCCCCACGTCCACCGCGACGCGGGTGATGGGGCCCGTGGCCTCGGCGCTCAAGGTCGCCTCCTGCCGGGCGCGTACGCTGCCAGTGGCCTTCAAGACGCTCGCCTTGAGTTGGGGAGCCGGCCTGACGGTACGGACCCCCACGGGCTTCTGGACCACCCGCGCCGCGGACGGCGCGGGCGCTGCATTGCCACCGCCGCACCCAGCCACAACCACCGCCACGGCCACCGCTGCTGTCTTCCAGGTCATCTTCATCACTGCGTTCCTCGTGGTAGGCGGGTGACTCTTTGCCTTCGGCACAAATTGACTAAGTTGGGTTTTCTGGTCAGTTCCGAGCGCACGAATGCCTTCTTCGCCTTGGCGCGGAATGGAGCGGCACGGCGGGTGTGGCACTTCAGCGGGAGGGTGTCTGCGGAACCTTGGAGGCCGAGAGCCCACGGATGAAGACGGTGAAGCAGGCCTCGAGCGCTCGCTCACGATGGCCGTCGAGGTCTTTTGTTAACAGCGAGTCCCCCACACTGGACATCAGCTCGACCAACCCCTCAGCCAGCAAGCGAGGCTCGGCCACGGAAAAGAGCCCCTGTGCCACACCGCTCTCGATGATGCCCGCAAGAAGAGCCACCTCTTGCTCCACCATCACAGGAATGAGGTGTGCCGCCTGCTCGCCGAGCTCCAGGACCGTGGTCAGCTCCACGCGCCGCCCACCAGGAGTCCAGGCATGTGGCTTGAGGCAAAACCGAATGTAGGCGCGGATCTGCTCTTGGGGCGTTGTCGCCTGTCGGATGGCCGCATTGAGCGCGGCATTGACCTCGGCGAACACCTTTTGAGCGCAGGCTTCAAACAGCGCCTCCTTGTTCTCGAAGTGCAGATAGATACTGCCTTTGCCGACATCCGCACGACGGGCGATGTCTTCGACTGAGGCCTTCTTGAAGCCATAGCGAGCGAAGACTTCGATGGCGGCATCGAGGATTGCTGTTCGCGCGTCCGAACCCATTGACCCAGATTTATAATCTGGTCAATTCGTTCACGCAAGCACAACGCGCTGTCGCGGACGCCGCTCGCCGGGAGCAGCGCCGGAGCAGGTACAGCAGAGGCCTATAAGGCGAGTGGGCGCAGCGCCTTCGTGATGAAGGGAAAGCCAGGTCGGCCAGACGACCCGAAGCTGTCCGGCACTTCCCCGCTTCAACGCCTTCAGGCCCAAAGCGGACAGCGGCGCTCCGCCATGAGCGGGTCGCGTCCTCCCCACGCAGGAACCCAACAGGTGCCGGCGAGGGACCCGAGCGAAGCGCTGACAGCCGCGGCCGTTGCCTACCCCATGAATCTTTTCCCATTCGGGGACACCAGTCCCCCGCCTGGCCCGCAGGGGCGCCCCACCCCGCAGTGCCAACGTCCTCTCCGCGTCACCCGCGGCGGCCGCGCGCGGGCCAACGCCTGCCAGTGGATGTCCTTGGCATCCAGCAGTGATCACTAGACCCCGGGCGCATTGGCAGCAGGGAGCCGCCTGTTCGACGAACGGGCTCCATGCGAACGAAAGCGACGCGCGTGCTGGGGGCCGGTGCGCTCATTCTCGGGCTGCTCGTGGTGAAGTCTCTCGTGCCCACCGAGCAGGTTCGCTCGGGGCAGTCGTCCCTCGAGCCCGTCTCCCCCCGCGCCCTCCCCTCCACGGCCGCTCCGGGAATGCCCGCCCCGCCCCGCCCCGGCGTGAAGGCCGCGTCGTCGCCGGCGACGGCGTCTCCAGACGGAGAGATGGAGGCGCTGCGGGCTTCGCTGCTCGAACGCTATGGCGCGCGTCTGAGCGAGCCGTCCGTCCAGCTCCGAATGCTGGAGCAGCTCATGCGCTACTTCCAGATGCGCTCGCCAGACGGCTGGCGTGAGCTGATGGAGGACTTCCTCTGGAAGGCCTTCCCCGGCAAATACGAAGTGCTCATGGCGTTGCTGCGCAACCGCCTGGATTACGAGAAGTGGATGGAGGCCAACGCCTCGTATCTGCGAGGACTCGACGAGAAGCAACGCCGGGCCGCGCTGCGAGATGCGCGCGGCCGGCTCTTCGGACCGGAGACCGCGCGGCAACTGTGGGCCTCCGAGCTGCGGAACCAGGCCGTCGCCGATACGTTCCAGGCGCTCGAACGCATGCAGGGCGCGTCCCTCTCCGAGAAGCTGTCCACCTACAAGCAGCGGCTCGACGCCATCTACGGAGACGCCGCGCCGGCCCACCTGGCCCGGCATCCCCAGGAGACGATGAACCGTTTCCTGGGCCTGCCCTCCATCCAGCAGGAGCTGACGGGCATGGCCCCCGCCGAGCGCGCGCGGAGCCTGCGGACCGTGCGCAAGGAGATGGGATTGACGGAAGAAGCCCTGCGCCGCTGGGACACGCTGGACCGGACGCGGGACGCCCGCTGGGAGGCGGGCACCCGGTACATGGAAGAGCGCGCGGAGCTGGCGCGGACCTTGTCCGGAGAGGACCTGGAAGCGCGCCTCCAGGAGGTGCGCTTCCGCTACTTCGGCGCCGAGGCGGACGTCATCGCCCAGGAGGAAGCCAGCGGCCTCTTCCGCTTCACGCGCCCCCGGCATTGGGGGCGCAATTGAGGCCGTGGCGCGCCGTCACGCCGCCTGGTTGAGCCACTCCTCGTAGGCGCGGAAGTCGTAGTCGCGCCCCAGGAAGGCGTGCACCAGGCGGGCCGCGTCGTCCGAACCACCCGGCTCCAGCACCGCGCGCCGATACGCCTGCGCGGGCTCCGACGACAGCATCCCCTTCTGCTGGAACACCGTGAACAGGTCCTTCGCGATGACGAGCGACCACATGTACGTGTAGTAGTTGGACGAGTACCCGTCGAGGTGCCCGAAGGAGAGGTGGAAGTAGGTGCCCTCCACGTACGGGAACGGCGTGAACTTGCCCTGCAGCTCGCGCACGAGCGACACGGCGTCCACGCTGTCCGGCTTGCGCCGGTACAGCTCCAGGCTCAGCGCCGCGTAGAACATCTGCTGGCGCACCCACAGCCCCTTGCCGAACTCCTCTGCGCGCCGCATGCGCTCCACCAGGTCCGCGGGGATGGGCTCGTTTGTCTCGTGGTGCCGGGCGAACGTCTGCAGGCTGGCGGTGTCACGCGCCCACTCCTCCAGCATCTGCGACGGCGCCTCCACGAAGTCCCACTCCGTGCGCACGCCCGACACACCGGCCCAGCGCGTGTGGCCGCCGAAGATGTGGTGCAGCAGGTGGCCGAACTCGTGGAAGAAGGTCTCCACCTCGCTGTGCAGGAGCAGCGCGGGCTCCTTGCCCGGACGGGGGAAGTTGCACACGAGCACCCCTTCCGGCAGCCGCCGGCCCGTCTTCCCGCTGGTGAGCGTGAACTGGGCCGCGTGCTTGTACTTGTCGTCGCGCGGGTGCATGTCCAGGTAGAAGCGGCCGCGCAGCGTGGCGCCCTCGAACACGTCGTAGGCCTCCACGTCCGGGTGCCACACCGGCGCGTCCGCGACATGGCGGTAGCTGACGCCGAACATGCGCGCCGTCAGGTCGAGCACGCCCTGCTTCACCCGCGTGTACTCGTAGAAGGGCCGCACCGCCTGCGAGTCGAAGGCGTACTGCTCCGCCTTCACGCGGTCGTCCAGGTACGCCTGGTCCCAGGGATTCACGCGCTCGGCGCCGGGCTCGTCGCGGCGCTTGCGCTCCAGCAACACGGCGTAGTCGCGCTCCATCCGCGCGCCGGACGCGTCGGCGATCTTCTGGATGAAGTCCGACGCGGCCTGCTCGTCGCGAATCATCTTGTCCTCGGTCGCGTAGGCCGCCCAGTTGCGGTAGCCCAGCAGCACCGCCAGCTCGTTCCGCCGCGCCACCATCCGCTGGAGCACGTCTCCGTTGGAAGGGTGGCCCCGCTGACGGAAGGTGCGCCACATCTGCTCGCGGGCCTTCGCGTCCCGCGAGTACGTCATGAACGGGACGATGTCCGGGTAGTCCGTGGTGACGCGCACCTTCCCGTCCTCGCCCGGCGGGTGGGCTCGGACGTAGTCGTCGGGCAAGCCGTCCAGGGCGGAGGGCGGCAGCGCCTCCGTGCGCGTGTCCTGCCGGATGTTCTTGCTGAACTCCTGGCCAATGCGGACCAGCTCCTCCTGGAGCGCCTTCACCCGGGCGCGCGTGGCGTCGTCCCGGTCCACGCCCGCGCGGCGGAACTCGCGCAGCACCTTCTCCATCCACTTGCGGGTGGCGGCGTCCTCGCCAGACAGGTCCACCGCCGCGAGCACGTCATAGACGCCTCGGTCCATGCGGATGTCGTTGCTGAGCGTCTCCAGGGCCTGCTCGGCGGACTCGGCGGCGTCGCGCATGGCGGCGTCCGGGTGCGCGTGACGGGCCACGCTGGCACGGGCACCCGCGTCGTCGAGCGCGGCCGTGGACTCGTCGTAGAGCTCCAACACCTCGCGCGTGACGTAGGGGGGCCGGAGGGCCTTGAGGCGGGCGATTCCCTCGCGGGCGGCGGTCATGGCCGCCTCGGCGGCGCGCGTGAATTCGGCCGGCGGGCAGGTGACGAGGCGGGCGGCGTCCGGGACTTGGCTCTCTGACACAGTCAGCTCCTGAATGTGATGACGGCGAGACTCTGGCCGCGAAGTTAATGCGCCGTCCGCCTGGGAGCAGCAGGGATTGGCGCAGGAAAAGCAAAGGCCGCCCGGCGCATGCACGCCAGGGCGGCCTCCAAGGACGGCTCGGGACGAGAGACCGGGGCTACGGCTGTTCCGTCGGGCTCTGGGAGTTCTGTGGCTGACGAACGGCGCGCGTCACGAAGTCCGCGCCGTTGTTGTCGGTGTCGGAGCCATTCCCCCGGAGCGCGTCACTGCCACCCACGGCCATGGTCGCGGGGGTGGAGGTGGGCAGCGCCTTCCGCTCGAGGCTGCCACCCACGGAGGGGTGACTGGGCGCCGCGGTGCCTTCGGGCGAGTTCCCCGTGCCCCAGCCCACCTTGTCCACCGCCACGTCACCGACAGCGGTCGTCAGCCCCGGGCCGATGCGGATATGTCCGCCGGCGGTCGTGGACGCCGACACGTCGAACGTCGTGCCGTACGACAGGTCCCGCGCCACGGCACCGCTGTAGTTGGCGCCCCCCAGGAGGAAGTAGCCATGGGCCCGGATGAGGGTCCCCGCGGGGATGAGGTAGCCGGCGCCGTACGAGGACCCCGTCGCGGACTTGTACTGCACGCGCCAGTTGCCAATGTCCAAGTCCGCGTTCGTCGGGTTGTAGAGCTCGATGAACTCATCCGTGGCCGCGCTCCCGGTGCCATTGCCGCCGCACACCTCGCTGATGACAACGTGGTTGGCCCCGGGCGGTGCGGCCGGCGTCACCGTCACCGCGCCGTAGTTCGGCGTGACACCCTGAGCGACGACGCCATCCTGGTCGCAGTACACCCATTCCTGGGCTTCGGGCGGGCCCTGCGTGAAGCGATAGCGGAAGCCATACGCGTAGGTCCCCGGAACAGAAACGCTGAGCGAAGCCACCCGTTCATCGTTGTTGTTCCCCGAAGGGGCGTACCCAGGATTCGGCGCCGTCGCCACCCACGTCCATGACTCCGGCGCGGAGGGGTCCGTGCCGTGGCCCAGCTCCGCGACGAGGTGCGGGAACCCGTCGTTGCCGTTCTGGTTCCGGTTGGTCACCTGCGGCTCGTAGAACTGGCTGAAGACGGAGTGTGACGTGCCCACGCTGATGGGCGCGGAGAACGTCTTCGGGTACTGGATGGCGCAGTAGTCCACCGGGCCCGTGATGGCCACGGAGCAGGACTCATTCGCGGCGCCCGGCGTGCCCCGGCCTCCGCCCGGAAGCGACGCGTCCGAGTCACACCAGTACCAGGCGTGCTGACTGGCCCGCGTCCCGAGCACCGCGGAAGACAGGTTCATGGAGCGCCCCACCGTCTGCGGGAAGGCGGCGGAGTACGCCACGTCATCCACCACGGTGGCCCCCATCTCGACGAAGAGGTGCCCCGAGTGACCCAGCGTGAAGAGCGTGCCGCCGTAGCCGTACTGCGCCGGCACGCCACCGTTGTTCGCCGCATCCGCGTTGCTCGCGGCGACGAAGGTGCCCCGCCCCGGGATGATGAAGGGCCGGTCGCCTGGCGTCAGCACGCTGAAGTCCGACACCGCGCCCGCGCCATTGTCGAAGCGGATGCGCAGGTTCGCGATGTCCCGAGGACCGTCGACGGTGCTGGTCAGCTCCAGGTACTCGGTGGTGTTGGCGTCGGGGCGGTGCATCAGCTCGCTGATGACCAACTCCCCCGCCGCGGGAGCGGGCGCCGTGGTGCAGGCGGCCTCGAAGCAGACGCCGTCCTGGCCAGGGCAGACCTCGGGGGTCTCCGTGTACTCGCACGCCGCCAGGCCCGCGGTCACCACGCAGGCCTCCGCGTACGTCACGCGCGACAGGCCGTCCTCCGAGCACTCCGGCGCCCGAGGCGCACAGACGAGGTCCGCGCACGGCCCAGGCACCTCGATGAAGGCGTAGGTGAGCGCACTGCCGTTGTTCGCCGCATCGAACACGCGCAGCCCGAAGTACCAGGTCGTCGCCTGCCCCACGGGGGGCGTCACCTGGAGTTCCTCCGGCAGCCAGGGCGACCTGGGCGTGCCCGTGGGGATTTCCGTGGCGTTCGAGAACGTCTGCGCGTCGAACGGCGTGTTGCTGTAACGGAGTTCGTAGCGAGCAGCGGTGCCATCCATGCCGTTGTCGCCCGTCGCCGTCCAGGTCACTCGCACCGTCGAGCTGTTCACCAGGCCCAGCATCATCCCAGGCCGCGCGGGGGGGACATCGTCGATGAGGGTGATCAGCGCCGCCGCGGACGTCAGCGCCGGGTTCGCGCTGGTCGCGGTCAGCACGAAGTCCCCCGCCCGGTTCACGGTCAGGTCGCTGAAGGCCGCCACGCCCGCCACGGGCGACACCGTCAGCGTGCCCCCCAGGGTCACTCCGGGCGCGTTCTCCAGATGGAGCGTGACAGCGGGTGCCGTGACGTCCGCGGTGTTGCCGAACGCATCCTGCAGCGCCACGCGTGTCACGGGCAGCGGTTGGAGGATGGAACCCGTCTCCGGCGCGGAAATGAACGCGAGCCGCGTGGGCGCGCCCGCCGCCACCGTGAAGGCGGCCGTACCGGACACATCCGCCTGAGCGTCCTCGAAGGTCACCGACTGTTCGCCCGCGGTCTGGAAGGTGATGACGAACGTGTGCACGCCGTCATCCGCCTCCGTGTACGTGTACGCGGACAGCGGCTCCGCCTCCGCATCCGAGGAGGAGGGAACGACCGTCCCCGAGTAGTCCGTCAGGACGTTGCCGAAGCGGTCCTGCGCGGAGACCGTGAAGGACTGGGGCTCACCCGCCACCGTGGCCTCCGTCGGAGCCACCACGTGAAAAGCCGCGAGACCGCCAGGAGCGACCGTCACCTGCCCCGTTGCCGTCAGCGCAGCGAACAGGGTGT
This sequence comes from Myxococcus hansupus, assembly GCF_000280925.3. NCBI lineage: Bacteria > Pseudomonadati > Myxococcota > Myxococcia > Myxococcales > Myxococcaceae > Pseudomyxococcus > Pseudomyxococcus hansupus. Next base: position 1,245,639 of record NZ_CP012109.1, on the reverse strand, counting down.
CCGTGACGACGAGCTGCCGCACCCCCGCCGTGGCGAAGCTCACATTGAAGAGGTGCTGCCCACCATCTTCCTCGCCGAACGTGTAGTTCGCCGGAAGCGTCGCCTGCGTGTCACCGGGCGCCGAGAAGTGCACGGTGCCCCGGTACCCCGTCGCGAGGTTGTCGTGCGCGTCCCGCAGCGAGACGGTGACGCCCACCGACTGGCCTGCGGAAGCCGTGGCGGTGGACAGCGCCAGCCGCAGTTGGGTCACCGGCCCGTGCCGCACCTCCGTGCTCACCGTCGCCGTCAGCGCCATGTTGCCCACGTCACGCACCGTCACGGACCGCGAGCCCACCGTCACCAACGTCACGGAGAACCCGCGCAGCCCCGCGTCCGCGGGCACGAAGGTGTAGTCCGCGGGCAATACAGCCTGGCCGTCACTCGACTCGAAGCGCACCGTGCCGGCATAGCCCGTGACGATGTTGCCGAAAGCATCGCGCGCGGTGACCGTGAGGTTCTGCGCCGCCCCGGCCTCCACGCCGCCAACGGGCAGCTCGCTCAACGCCAGCGACGCCGCCGCGCCCGTGCTCACCTCCACCGTGAGTTCACCGGACACCTGCGGCGCGGCCAGGTCCGTCACGGTGAGGGTCTGCGCTCCCGAAGTCCGGAGCGTCACGCCGTTGTTGAAGACATGGGTGCCCTGGTCTCCCGCGGTGAACGTGTAGTCCTGGGGCAGCGCGGCCTCCGCGTCGGTCGACGTGAAGCGCACCTGGCCCGTGTAGCCGGTGACCACGTTGTCGAACGCGTCGTAGGCCGTCACCTCCACGCTTCCCTGAACGCCAGCGGCCACCGGGCCCACGAGCCCGATGAGCCCCAGCCGTGCCGCGGCGCCCGGGGTGATGGTGAACACATCGCTCTGCGCCTCGGGGACGCCCGTCACGGTCGCGGTGAACCGGTGCGTCCCCGCCTTCTCCACCACCAGCCCGGTGAAGACGGCCACGCCGTTGACGGCGGCGACCTGGACGGGCTCGAAGCTGGGCTCCCCCACCACCGCGAGGGTGACAGGCGACGTCGCCGTGGTGACGACCTCTCCGCTCGAGTTCCGCAGCGACACGTGGACCTCCGGCAGCACGGCGCCCGCGACGCCCCCTTGGGGCTGCTGCGAGAAGACGAGCTGCGAGACGCCCGGGTCCCGCGTCTGAATCATCAGGCTCGCGGAGCGCGCCCCATTGCCCGCATTGTCCACCACCTCCAACGCCACGTGGTAGTTCGTGTTCGGCTCGAGGCCCGTGAGGACGGCGGACTCCGGCGTGCCGGGCTCCTCGGGGGCGCCCACGCTCACGGGCGTCGCCGCGTCGAAGTCCGCCTGGGTCAGGATGGGGGCCAGCGAATAGCGCAAGGACTGGGACGCCGCCCGGCCCAGGTCGCCGTCATCCCCCACGGCCACCCATGCCACGGTGACGCTGTCCTCCGTGGAGGCCGTCGCGGTGAGCACCGGCGTGGAGGGGCGCACGTCGTCCTCGATGTTGATTTCGGTGCTCGTGGCCGGCGTCAGTCCCGGCGCGCTGGCCTGGAGCCGGACACGTCCCTCCGAGTCCACATGAAGGCTGGTGAACGACGCCACGCCCTCCGCGGGCGCCATCTCGGTGACGCCGCGCAGGGGCGCCCCGCCGGCCAACGACAAGGTCACGTTGGGCGAGCCCACCGGCGTCCGGTTGCCATAGGCATCCTGGAGCGACACCTGAACGAGCGACAACGCAGCGCGCACGGACGCACGCGAAGGCACCTGCACGAAGGCCAGGGCCGCGGTGGGCCCCGCCGCGATGCGCACGTCCTGCCGCCCCGTCAGGCCCGTCTGCGTGGTGTCCTGGATGTCGACGCGCTGAAGGCCCGCGCGATAGAGCACGATGTCCGTGAAGCGGAAGCGGCCCGCATCGCCTTCGGTGAAGGTGTGCGGCGCGGGCAGCGAGGCCGCCGCGTCGGAAGACAGGACCGCCAAGGTGCCCCGGTAACCCGTGGCGACGTTGCCGAACGCGTCACGCACCGTCACGTCCGCATCGTGGCGAACCCCCGCCGGGGCGGTCGCCAGCAGACCGCTCACCTCGACCGTGGCCGCGGCGGCCGGCGTCACGTTGAAGAGGGGGCTGAGCGCGCTCTCGACGCCCGCCGACTCCGCGCGGAGCTGGTAGCCGACACCGGCGCGCGTCAGCACCACTTCCTGAAAACGGGCGACGCCTTCCACGGACTGCGCCCGAAGGGTTCCTCCCAGCGGCGCGCCACCGGGACCGGCGGCCAGCGCCAGCGTCACCTCGCCCGTGGCAGACGTCACGATGTGACCTTCGGCATCCTGGAACGCGACCTCCAGGCCTCCCACGGGCGCACCCGCCCTCGCCGTCACGGAGGAAGACACGAACGCCAGCCGCGCCGCGCTCAACGCCGAGAAGACCACGACAGGGCGCGAGCCCAACACCACCGCGCCCCCCTCCGCGTCCACCGCGGCCGTCACCCGCTTCGAACCACCCCGCGTGGAGACCACCGACGCGGTGGCCACGCCCTGGGCATTCGTCCGCTCCGCGGGCTGCGTCACGGTGTTGCCGTCGCCGGACACCTCCACCCGCACCGTGCGGCCCTCCAACGGGGAGCCGTCCCTCCGCCGCACCGTCACGGTGATGGTGACGGGATCACTCCCGTTCGCCAGCACCTGCGCCGCGCGGTCCACCTCCACGGTGGACAGCGAGGCATCGGGCAGCGGAATCACGGGGGGCGGGGGGGTTGGCGTGGAGCTTCCACCACACCCCAGCGCAACGCCCAGGCACAGCACGCTCAGCCCGAAAGACCGGGCGAGCACCAGCAGACGACGCGACATGAATGGCTCCGGCAGCGAACGGGCCCCACATGCACGCATCCCCTCGCGGGGCCCCAGTGCCTTCTACCAGACATCCCGCCCTACCAAGTAGGCCCCAGCAAGAGCTTTGCAGCCCAGGTAAAATCCACGGGGTCATCCTGACCCATTCTTGTGAGTCCGGGCCCCGGGGCCGCCCCCCGGGGAAGAGGGCTCAGGGCCGCTCGGTGGGGCTCGCCGTGTTCTGCGGCTGGCGCACCGCGCGTGTCACGAAGTCCCGTGAATTGTCGTCGGTGTCCGAACCATTTCCCCGGAACTCGTCGGCGCCGCCCACCGCCATCGTCGCGGAAGTCGACGTGGGCTGGGCCTTGCGCTCCACGCTGCCTCCAGCCGCTGGGTGCGCGGGGCCTGGGTTGGTTTCCGGAACGCTCCGTCCCACGCCGTAACCCAGGGCATCCACGAGCCCGTCCCGGTCGGTGGGCTGCGTCCCCAGGCGTCCGGTGCCCAGGCGCACGTTTCCGACGCCCGACGCGATGTTGGTGCTGCCCCAGACCACATCCGGCGGAACGCTCGGGTTGGAGGCCGCGTAGCCGTTGCTGCCCACCAGGAAGTAGCCCCGCGCCGGAATCACGCTTCCAGGCGGCAACGTCGTCAGCACGGTGAAGTTGATGGCGGAGCTGTCCCAGGCGGCCGTGCGGTACTGCACCTGCCATCCACTCATGTCGACATCGAGAATGGTGGGGTTGTGCAGCTCGATGAAGTCCTCGAGGCTCGAGCCGACGCCCGCGCCAGAGACCTCACTGATGACGACGTGGTCGGCCACCGGGGGCTGCACCGTCACGGTGCCGAAGTTGGCCGGGCTCCCCTGCGCGACGGCGCCGTCCTGGTCGCAGTACACCCATTCCTGGGCCTCCGCGGGCCCCCGGGTGAAGCGGTAGCGGAAGCCGTAGAAGTAGGTGCCCAGCGTGTTGAAGTCGAAGATGGACCACGTCTCGTCCTCGTGCGCGGAGGCCGCGTCCGCGGCGTAGGCGTAGTGGAACGTCGCGTATTGCCACGCCCAGGTCTCCGGCGCCTGGGCATCCGTGCCGTACCCCATCTGGACCACGAGGTAGGGGAACTCGTCGTTGCCCGCTGCGTTCCGGGTGGTCACCTGGTCCGTATAGAAGCGGCTGAAGACGTTCTGGGTGGTGCCCTGGTTGACCGGCAGCCCAAAGGTCTTGGGCCTGTGAATGGAGCAGTCCTCCACGGGGCCCGGGATGACGACGCCACACGACTCGTTCGGCTGCCCCGGCGTGCCCCGGTTCGCCCCGGAGAGCAGCGTTTCACTGGGGCACCAGTACCAGGGCCGGGAGCTCGGCGCGTCGTAGATCAGCGGCGCCAGGTTCAGGGAGCGGCCGGGTCCGGAGTTCATGTGCGTGCTGTAGCCGTAGCTCATCCGGTCCAGGTAGGAGTTCCCCAGGAGGACGCCGACGCGGCCCCGGGTGTCATCCAGCGGATTGCCCGGAAAGACACCGTGAACGGGGATGCCGCCGTTGGTGGCGCGATTCGCGTTCGGGCCCAGGACGAGCATCCCGTGCGGCGCCATCAGGGGGCGCTGACCGGCGACCCACCGGACGTCGACCGTGAAGCGCTCGCCCGACGCGATCTCGACATCGACGTCCAGCCCGGAGACGTCGAGCAGCTTGTCGGTGAGGTTGAGAATCTCCACGTATTCGGTCGTGCCCCCCGTGGGCTGATACATCACCTCGGTGATGAGGACGTCACTGCTGCCCGCGCGCGACGGCGTGGCACAGGCGCCGTCGAAGCAGACCGCGCCCTGGCCCGGGCAAAGGTTCGTGGTCGGCGTGTAGACGCAGCGGGGCACGTCGTCCTGCACCACGCACGCCTCGGCATACCGCACGATGCGGACGCCATCCGCCGCGCACTCGGCCGCCCTGGGCGGACAGACAAAGTCCGCACACGCCCCGGGCAGCGTGATGGACGTGGTGGCCAGGGCGCTGCTGTTGTCCGCGCCGTCGAACACGCGCAGGCCGAAGTACCAGGTCGCCGCCGCGGACGGCAGGACCCGCGTGGCCTCCTCTTCCTCACCCGGTGCGCGCGGCTGGGCGGTCGTCATCAGCGTCGCGCTGGCGAAGTTCCCCTCGGTGATGGGCGACGCGCTGTAACGCAGCTCATAGCGCGAGGCGGTGCCCAGCATGTCGTCGTCCCCCGTCGCCCGCCACGTCAGGTGGACCGTCCGGTAGTCCCGCAGGCTCGCGGACAGCACCGGCTGCGCGGGGGCAATGTCATCCGTGACGACGAGCAGGACCTCCGCGGAGGTGAGGCTCGAGCCTCCGATGGTCGCGGTGAGCGTGTACGTGCCTTCGTCATCCAGGGACACGTCGGAGAAGGTCGCGACCCCGTCCACAGGAACCACCGTCAAGGTGCCGCGCAATGCCCCCGCCGGCCCGCCCTGAAGACCGAGCGTCACCGCGGACGACGCGGTGCTCACCCGATTGCCGAAGAGGTCCGTCACCGTGACGCGCAACCCCGGAAGGACCTGCCGTACGAGCCCGAAGGCGACGGACGACGGGAAGCGCAGCTCGGCCGGCGCCCCGGGCGTCACGGTGAGGGCATGCGAGGCCGACACCTGCGCCGCGGAGTCCCGGAACGTCACCGACTGGCTCCCAGCGGTCCGAAGGGTGATGGGGAACGACTGCACGCCCTGGTTCGCCAGTGCATAGGTGCGGGTCGGCAGAGGAGAGGCGGCGGCATCCGAGGACGAGGTCACCACGGTCCCGGTGTAGTCCGTCTTCACATTGCCGAACCCGTCATACGCGGTGACCGAGAAGGAGCGGGACTGACCCGCCACGAGCTCCGTCGGGAGCGGCGTCATCCGCAACGCCGCGAGCGCCCCGGGCCGCACCGCCACCTGCGCCTGCGCCGTCAGCCCCGCGACCACCGTGTCCCTCGCAACGAGGGTCCGGCTTCCCACCACCGTGAAGGCCACGTTGAACATCCGCTGGCCCGCGTCCGCCTCGGTGAACGTGTAGTCCGCGGGCACCGTGGCCCCCGAATCCCCCGGCGCCTCGAAGCGCACGGTGCCCCGGTAGTTCGTGGCCACGTTGTCGAACGCATCGCGGATGGACACCGTCGCGGTCACGCTCGCGCCGACCGCCGGCTGCGCGGGCGACAACGTCAGCACCATCCGGGCCACCGCGCCCGCCGACACCTGCGTGCTCGCGGTCGCCGTCAGCGACGTCTGCCCCACGTCCCGGACCGTCACCGAGCGCGAACCCGCCGCCATCAACACCACCGGGAAGGTGTGCTGCCCGGCGTCCTGCCCCGGCACGAAGGTGTAGTCCGCGGGCAGGGTCGCGCCGCTGTCGGTCGACGTGAACCGCACCGTGCCCGCATACCCGGTGACGAGGTTGCCGAAGCGGTCTCTCACGGAGACCGTCACGTGCTGCTCCACCCCCGCGGAGATGGCACCAGGCAGCCCGGCCAGCTCCAGCCGGTCCACCGCGCCCGTGACCACCTCCACGTCGAGCGTCGCCGTCAACTGCGGCTGCGCCGCATCCGTCACGGTGATGTGCCGGACACCCGAGGCGTACAGGATGACGCCTCCGAGGGTGTGTCGGCCGCCCGCGGCGGACGTGAAGGTGAAGTCGGCCGGTAGCTGCGCCTGCGCGTCGTCGGACGTGAAGCGAACCGTCCCGGTGTATCCCGGGGCCACGTTGTCGAAGGCGTCATAGGCCGTGACGACCAGCTCCCCCGCGACACCCGCGGAGAGCGTCCCCGAGGCCAACGACAGCCCCAGGCGAACCGCCGGGCCCGGCTGGATGGTGAACGGCTCGCTCTGCACCGCCGGCAGCCCCGCGACACTCGCGGAGAAGCGGTGCGTCCCCGCCGACGCCACGGTCAGGCCGTCGAAGCTCGCCACGCCGTTCACCGCGGCCACCTGCACGGCCTGGAAACGCTCACTGCCCACCAACGTCAGCGTCACCGGCGACGTGGCCGACGTGAAGACCTGGCCATCCGCATCCAGCAAGGCGACACGAACGCCGGGCAGCGAGGCCCCGGCGATGCCACCCGCGGGCTGTACCGTGAAGGCCACCCGCGCGACGCCCGGGTCACGCGTCTGAACCATCACCCCCGCCGAGCGCGCGGTGTTGCCCTGGTTGTCCACCACACGCAACGCCACGTGGTAGGGGGTCCCGGGGTTCAAGCCCGTGAGGGTGGCGGACTCGGACGTCCCCGCCGGTGACGGCGCGGAGAGCCCAGGCACTGGCGTCGCCGCGTCGAACCGCGCATCGGTGTCGATGGGCGACGTCGAGTAGCGCAGGTCGTGTGCCGTGGCCTGCCCCCATTCACCGTCATCCCCCACCGCGACCCAGGACACCGTCACGGTGCTCAACGTCGCGGCGCTCGCCGTGAGGACCGGCGTCGCGGGCGGAACGTCATCCACGACGTCGAGGTCCGCGCTCTCCACAGGGGGCAAGCCGTCGGCCGTGGCCCGAAGCCGGAAGCGACCCTCCGACTCCACCCGGACGCTGGCGAAGGAAGCGACGCCCTCCACCGGCGTTGCCTCCGTGCTCCCCATCAGGGACACCGTCGACGACCCCAGCCCCAACGTCACCCCGGGCGCCGACGCCGTCACCCGGTTCCCGTGGATGTCCTCCAGCCCCACCTGCACCAGGGGCAGCGTCGCCCGCACGGACACGCGCGAAGGCACCTGCACGAACACCAGCCCCGCGACGCTCCCCGCGGACACACGCAGGTCCGCGCCCGCCGAGAGCGCGGGCTGGACCTCGTCCACGATGTCCACGCGCTGAGAGCCCGCCCGCTTGAGCTGGAGGCCCGTGAAGCGGAAACGCCCCGCGTCGCCTTCCGTGAACGCATGCGCCGATGGCACCTCCGCCGTCACATCCGACGCGCGAACCGACATCGTGCCCCGATACCCGCTGGCGACGTTGCCAAAGGCATCACGCACCGTCACCTCCACATCGAAGGCCGCGCCAGCGACCACGTTCGACGGCAGGCCCGACGTCTCGACCGACGCCGCGTAGGAGGGCGTCACGTCGAAGACGGGGCTCAGTGCCGGCTCCAGTCCGTCCGCCTCCGCCTTGAGCTGGTAGCCCGCACCCGCTCGGGTCAACACCACCTCGGTGAAGCGCGCCACACCGCCCACCGCGGAGGCGGTCACCGTGCCGTCCAGCGATGCCGCACCGGGCCCCGCGACGAGCGAAAGCGTCACCTCCGCGGTCGAGGTCTCGACGAAGCGGCCGTTCGCGTCCTCAATCACCACCGCCAAGGGGTCCACGGGCACGCCGGCACGGGCGCTCAGCGCCCCCGCGGAGAACACCAGCCGCGCGGGCGGCACCGCGTCGAACGTGACGACCGGACGCGTGCTCACGAGCACCGAGCGCCCATCCACCTCCACGGTGGCGGAGACCGTCTTCTCCTCCGCGCGCGTGGACATCACCGACGCGACGGCAACCCCTTGTCCGTTCGTCCGGCCCGTGGGCTGCGTCACGGTGTTCCCTTCACCGGACACCTCCACCCTCACCGAGGCCCCTTCCACGGGCGAGCCGTCCTCGCGCCGCGCCGTCACGGTGACGGTGACCACGTCCTGACCGTCCGCGATGACTCGCGAGGTCCGGCTCACCTCCACCGAGGAGCGCGTGGCGTCCAGGCCCGGCTGCGGCTGAGGCCCAGGGGGCTTGGAATCCCCACCACCACACGCGAGAGACAGGCCCAGGAACAGCACACCCAGCACCTGGGTGTGAAGAAGACGCCGCACGGACATGGAAGGCCCCAAGAGCAGACGCACCTCGTGTGAACTTCCCCCTCACGAGGCGGCGGGGCCTTCTAGCAGACATGCCCCGGCGCAAAGCAATCACATATCGGAATTTTACGACTCCGACAGAGCTGCCCGCGCCGGGCATGACCCCCTGAGAAAAGATGTAGCGTCTGGCGTTACATCCCGAGCGCGGCCATGAGTGCGCCGCCACCCAGCAGGGACTGGCCACCGTCGCACACCATGATGGAACCGGTGATGTACGCCGAGCCCTCCGACGCCAGGAACAGCGCGAGCTGCGCGATGTCCTGCTTCTTGCCGAAGCGCTGGAGCGGCAGGGCCTGCGCGAGCTTGTCGCGGCCTTCATCGCTGGGGGCGAGCCGGCGCATGCCCTCGGTGTCGTCGATGGGGCCCGGCGTGATGGAGTTCACGCGCACACCGGAGCCACCCCACTCGATGGCCAACACGCGCGTGAGCATGTCCACGCCCGCCTTGGCCGCACAGACGTGGGCCTGCATGGCCATGGGGAGATAGGCCTGGGGCGCGGAGATGTTGATGAGGGACGCGCCCGGCTTGCGCAGGTGCTCGAAGGCGGCGCGGCTGATGTTGAAGGTGCCCAGCACGTCGATGTCCATCACCGCCTTGAAGCCGTTGGAGGACATGCCCAGGGCCGGCGCCGGGAAGTTGCCGGCGGCGCCACAGACGACGATGTCCAGCTCGCCGTACGCGTCGCGCACCGTCTGCAGGGCCTTCTCCACCGCCGCGAAGTCCCGGACGTCGGCGGCCACGCCCATGGCGGTGCCGTGCGCCTGGAGGCCCTTCACCGCGCCCTCGAGCTTCTCCACGTTGCGGCCATTGATGGCCACCTTGGCGCCCGCCTTCACGAAGGCCTCGGCGATGCCGAGGTTGATGCCACTGCTGCCGCCGGAAATGAACGCCACCTTGCCCGCGAGCAGCCCGTCCCGGAACACGCCATCAGCCATTTGACCGTCTCCTGTGGAAGCAACCAGGCTCGGACTTGAACAAACCTGCCGCACTGCGTCCACGTCCATCGCCGGACGGACGGCGGAACCTGGGCCCGTGTGTTAGAGGTCGCGCCATGACCCGCCGCCGCCCCGAAATCCTCGCCCCCGCTGGGGACCTTGACTCGATGAAGGCCGCGCTCGCCAGCGGCGCGGACGCCATCTATTTCGGGTTGGACGAAGGCTTCAATGCGCGAGCCCGCGCGGAGAACTTCTCGCTCGCCAACCTGGCCGAGACGCTGGCGCTCGTACACCGCGCCGGGGCCCGGGCCTACCTGACGCTGAACACCCTGGTGTTCGAGCCCGAGCTGCCCGTGGTGGAGGACATCCTGCGCCGCGTGGCCGAGGCGGGCGTGGACGCGCTCATCGTCCAGGACCCCGCGATTGCCCTGGTCGCGCGCGCGGTGTGTCCTCAGATGGAGGTCCACGCCTCCACGCAGATGACGATTTCGAGCGCGGAGGGCGCGCGCTTCGCGAGGGGCCTGGGCGCCACCCGCGTGGTGGTGCCACGCGAGCTGTCCGTGGCGGAGATTCGCCGGCTGGCATCGGAGACGGACATCGAGCTGGAGGTGTTCATCCACGGCGCGCTCTGCATGTCCTGGAGCGGCCAGTGCCTCACCAGCGAGGCGTGGGGTGGCCGCTCCGCCAACCGGGGCCAGTGCGCGCAGTCGTGTCGGCTGCCCTATGACCTGGTCGTGGATGGCCAGACGCGCGAGCTGGGCGACGTGCAGTACCTGCTCAGCCCCAAGGACCTCGCGGGGGTCATGGCCGTGCCGCAGCTCGTGGACATCGGCGTCCACTCGCTGAAGATTGAAGGCCGCCAGAAGGGCCCGCAGTACGTCGCCACGGCGGTGCAAGGTTACCGGCGATGGGTGGACGGCGTGGCCGCGGGCACGCCGGACACGGGCGCGCTGCGCCGGGACTTGTCGGACATGACGCTGTCGTACAGCCGCGGCTTCTCGCACGGCTTCTTCGCGGGCTCGGACCACCAGACGCTGGTGGAGGGACGCTTCCCCAAGCACCGAGGCGCGTTCCTGGGCCGGGTGGAGTCCGTGCACGGGCGCGACGTGCGCGTGGTGGACGACGCGGAGGGCCGCCCCTGGACGGGCGGGCTGGGCCAGGATGACGCGCCCAAGCGCGGCGATGCGCCCGTGGGCAAGGTGTCCTCTCCGCTGGAGACGGCGGCCCCGGTGGCGGCGGACGTATCGCCCCGGCCCGGCATGGGCGTGGTGTTCGACGATGGGCACCCCGAGGACAAGCACGAGCCCGGCGGCCCCCTGTTCCGCGTGGAGCGCAAGGGCTCGGGGTGGGTGCTGGGCTTCGGCAACCCCGGGCCGGACCTGGCGCGCGTGAAGCCGGGCCAGCGGGTGTGGGTGACGAGCGATCCCGCCCTGGTGAAGCGCACCGAGGAGCTGCTGGAGCGCGGCGAGCCGGAAGGCCGCGTGCCGCTTGAGCTGACCGTGACGGGCGCCGCGGGCGCGCCGCTGACGGTGGTGGGCCGCGCGCGCGGTGGCCATGTGGCCACGGTGTCCAGCGAGGTGATGCTGGCCGAGTCTCGCGGCGGTGGCATCGATGAAGCGCTGCTGCGCGACAAGCTGGCGGCGCTGGGCGGCACGCCTTTCCAGTTGGCGGGCCTGGACACCTCCGGGCTCGCGGCGGGGCTGCACCTGCCGGTGTCGGAGATGAAGGCGCTGCGCCGCCGGCTGGTGCCCAAGCTGGCCGAGGCCGTGGCCCGTGGGCCCGTGCGGACGGTGAACGCGGGCTCCACGCTGGAGCCCCTGCGCGCCTCGCTGCGGGAGCGGGTGACGCCCACGCCGCGCGCGGTGGAGGACGCGCGCTTGCTGCCGCTGTGCCGCACGGATGAGCAACTCGAAGCGGTCATCGCGGCGGGCCTGCCCGAGGTCGAGCTGGACTGGATGGAGCTGGTGGGGCTCCAGCGCGCGGTGGAGCGGGCTCGCGCCGCGGGGCTGCGCGTGACGATTGCCACGGTGCGCGTGCAGAAGCCGGGCGAGGAAGGCTACGACGCGCGCATCGCGAAGCTGAAGCCGGACGCGGTGCTGGTGCGCCACTGGGGCGCGATGATGCACTTCCTGGAGCGGCCTCCCGCTCCCGGTGAGACGCGCCCTGCCCTGCACGCGGACTTCTCCTTGAACGTCACCAACTCCGTGACGGCGCTGCACCTGCTGGGGCTCGGGCTGGACACGCTGACCTTCGCCCATGATTTGGACGCGGTGCAGCTCGGGGCCATGCTGGAGCACCTGCCCGCGGAGCGCTTCACGGTGACGCTGCACCACCACATCTCCACGTTCCACACCGAGCACTGCGTGTACTCCCACACGCTGTCCCATGGGCGCGACTACCGGAGCTGTGGGCGCCCGTGTGAGAAGCAGCGCGTGTCGCTGAGAGACCACAAGGGCCTGGAGCACCCCGTGGTGGTAGACGTGGGCTGCCGGAACACGGTGTTCAACGCGCAGGCCCAGAGCGCCGCGTCGCTGGTGCCGTCGCTGCTCACGCGGGGCGTGCGCCGCTTCCGGGTGGAGTTCGTGCGGGAGTCGCGCGAGGAGTCCGCGCGGGTGCTCGCCGCCTACCAGGAGCTGCTCGCGGGCCGCATCTCCCCCGCCGAGGCCATCCGGCGCGCGGCCGTCCACGAGCAGTTCGGCGTGACGAAGGGCACGATGAAGGTGCTCAACCCGACCTTCACCGTGCAGCGCTGAGCGCGACGCTCAGTGGGACGTGGGCACCGCGCGGCGCGAGAAGCGCAGCACCGCGCGGAACACGTCCTCCGTCGCGTCCGGGTCCAGATTCAACTCCGAGGCCCACTGACGCCGAGCCTCCAGCAGGCTCGCCTCCCGCTCCGAGTCGGGCAGCGGCAGTCCGTGCTCCGCCTTCAGGCGCGCCGCTTGATGGATGAGCCGGGCGCGGCGGTCCAGGAGCTGAACCAGCTCACGGTCCACGGCATCGACGTGCTCCCGGACCTCGGCCAGTCCCGGCGGCGCGGGCACGGAGGCCCCCGGCCCTCCCGCCTCACATGCGAGGTGGAGCTGCGTCAGCGCATCCAGCAGGTGCACGCGGGCATCGCGTGCGTAGGGGTTCTCCGACTGCACGACGCCGAAGAGATGCGGCACCTCCAGGCGCGCGTACTCCTCCAGGCGCGCCACGGGCTGGAAGCTGGGCGGCGCGAAGGGCAGGTCCTTCCCGGCCTCGGCCTTCAACAAGCCGTGCGCCAGGAAGAAGGTGAGCACGTGCGTGCGCGCCATCAGCGCGTCATGGGCATCCGGCGACAGCTCCGTGACTTCACAGCCGATGCGCTCGAACAGGGCCCGGGCCTTGTGCACCGCGGCCGGGTGCAGCTCGTTCGGACACACCACCGTGCGGCGTGGCAGGTCACCGCGCGCGAGGCTGGCCGGGCCGAACAGCGGATGGGTGCCCACCCACGGAATGTCCCGCCCCAGCACCGAGGCCAGGACCTGCACGGGCCGCACCTTGACGCTTCCGACGTCGAGCACCGTCTGCGCGGGCGTCAGGTGCGGGCGAAGCGCCTCCAGCACCGAGCGCATCGCGGACACGGGCATGGACAGGATGACGAACGTCGCGCCTTCGACGGCCTGCGCGAGCGCCGGCGCGCGCAGCGCCGAGGGCACGTCGTCCTGCCCGGGGTCGAACACCCGATGCGAGATGCCCGCGTCCACGAACAGCCCCGAGAGGGCACGGCCAAAGCGGCCGTACCCCAGCAACGCGATGCTTTCCGTCATGTCGCCGGGCTCCGAATCCAAGTTGTTCCTGGAATTCTCGCATCCCCAGCCGGCCTGACGAAAGGGCGCTGCCCCGGGGCGTCAGCGACCCTGGAACTGGGGCGTTCGACGTTCCGCGAAGGCGGCGAAGGCTTCGGCCAGGTCCTGCGACTGGAGGAACGCGGAGTTCCACACCGCGACGTAACGCAGGCCATCCGCGGTGGATTTGTCGGCGCAGTACTCCATGACCTGCTTGGCGCCCTGGACGACGAGCGGCGGGTTCTCGGCGATGCGCTTCGCGGTCGCCCGGGCCTCGGCCAGCAGGGCTTCCTGGGTGGGAAACACCTCGTTGACCAGCCCCATGCGGAGCGCCCGGGCCGAGCCCACGTCGCCGCCCGTGTACGCCAGCTCGCGCGTGTTCCCTTCGCCAATGATGCGCGGCAGACGCTGGAGCGCGCCCAGGTCGGCGACGATGCCCACCTTCACCTCTCGCAGGGAGAACTTCGCGTCCTCTGAGCAGTACCGGAAGTCGCACGCGGCGATGAGGTCCATGCCCCCGCCGATGCACCAGCCATGGACAGCGGCGATGACGGGCTTGCGACAGCGGGCCAGGCCCTCGGTGGCCTGCTGCATGTCACCAATCAGGGCCAGTAGCTTCAGACGCTCCAGCGCCAGGTTGCTGTCCCCGGTGAGCAGCGGCCCCAGGGACTCCATCATCCCCATCAGGTCCAGGCCGTAGGTGAAGTTCTTCCCTTCCCCGCGCACGAGGATGACGCGAACGGCGTCATCGGCGTCCAGGGCGCGAATGGCCTCGGGCATCTCCCGCCAGAAGTCGGGGCCCATGGCGTTGCCCTTGCCCGGTCCGGTGAGCACGAGCTCGGCGATGCCTTCGTTCTTCTCGATGCGCAGCGACTTGTAGGTGCCGTCCATTCAGCCCTCCCGAACACCGCAATCAGACATCAGCCGAACTCCACCACCCGCATGCCGAACAGGCGGTCCACCGCGAGGAGCAGGTCGTCGTTCACCTGCACCTTGATGGAGGTGTTGGCGATGAGCGCCTCGCCCTCGCCCTTGAAGAGCACGCTCACCGCCACGGGCGTGGCGCCGACGTACTTCTTCGCCAGCTCGTGCAGCTTCGCCACCCGCTCCTCCGTGAGGAGGTCCGCCGGCACGCGCAGCTCCAGCCGCTTGGTGCGCTTCTCACGCACGGCCTTGAGACTCTGGATGTCGTCGACGATGAGCTCCGGCGTGGGCGAATCCTCGTCACGCTGGCTGATCTGCACCGTGCCGGACACCAGGATGGGGTCGTCCGACTTGAGCAGGTGCTCCCAGTGCTCGAAGCCCGGCTTGGGCCCCTGCTTCGCCCACTTGCCGTCCCGGCCCATGACGTTGCGCACGCCGTCCTTGCCCGGGAAGCACACCAGCTCGATGGAGCCGGACAGGTCTTCAATCGTCACCCACGCCATGCGCTTGCCCGTCTTCGTGGGCCGCTCGCGCAGCACCGTGACGATGCCCGCCACCGTGAGCTTGTCGTCCTTGCGCGCGCGCTGCACCGCGGTGATGGGCCGCGAGTAGCGCTTCAGCTCCTTGTCGTACTGGTGCAGCGGATGGCCGGACACGTAGAAGCCAATGGCTTCCTTCTCCAGCGACAGCCGCTCCTTCTCCGACCAGTCCTCCACCTCGACGTAGTCATCCTTCAGACCGCCGCCGCCACCCGAGGCCGGACCGGCCAGCATCCCGAACAACGAGCTCTGCCCCGCCGCCTTGTCCTTCTGGCTGGCCGAGCCGCGGTTCATCGCCTTCTCGATGGTGTCGAAAATCTGCCGGCGCGAGCGCTTCTCGAAGTCGAAGGAGCCCGCCTTCACCAGCGCTTCCATCACCTTCCGGTTCACCTTGCGGCTGTCCACGCGCTCGCAGAAGTCGAACAGGCTCTTGAAGTGACCGTCCTTGCGCGCCTCCAGGATGGACTCGATGGCGCCCTCGCCGACGCCCTTGATGGCGCCCAGGCCGAAGCGAATCTTCCCCTCCACCGCGCCGAACTCCATGTCGGACTGATTCACGTCCGGCGGCAGCACCTCGAGGCCCGACTCGCGCGCCTCGCCGATGTGCTTCACCACCTTGTCCGTGTTGTCCTTCTCGCTGGAGAGAAGGGCCGCCATGAACTCGCAGGGGTAGTGCGCCTTCAGCCAGGCCGTGTGGATGGTGACCAGGCCGTAGGCGGCCGAGTGGCTCTTGTTGAAGCCGTACTCGGCGAACTTCTCCATCAGGTCGAAGATTTCACCGGCGACCTTGAGGTCGACGTTGTTCTTCGCGCAGCCCTCGAGGAAGCCGGCCCGTTCGGCCTGCATGACCTCGGCCTTCTTCTTGCCCATGGCGCGGCGAAGCAGGTCCGCGCGGCCCAGGGTGTAGCCACCCAGGACCTGCGAAATCTGCATCACCTGCTCCTGGTACACGATGACGCCGTAGGTGTCCTTGAGCACCGGCTCCAGCGCGGGGTGCGGGTACGCCACCTTCTCCCGGCCGTGCTTGCGGTTGATGAAGACGTCCACCATGCCGGAGTCCAGCGGACCCGGGCGGTAGAGCGCGCCGGCGGCGATGACGTCTTCGAAGCAGTTCGGCTTGAGCTTCACGACCATTTCCGTGAAGCCGCTCGACTCCATCTGGAAGACGCCGGCCGTGTCGCCCTTGGCCATCAACTCCCAGGTCTTCTCGTCGTTGAGCGGAATCTCGTGCCGGGGGATGTCCTTGTCGTGGTTGCGCTTCACCAGGTCCAGCGCGTGCTGAATCACGGTGAGCGTCTTCAGACCGAGGAAGTCGAACTTCACCAGGCCGGCCGCTTCCACCTCGTCCTTGGCGAACTGGGTGATGAGCGTCTTCTCACCCGGCGGCTGGTAGACGGGCACGAACTCCCACAGGGGCTTGTCGGCGATGACCACGCCGGCGGCGTGCATGCCGGGCTGGCGGTGCAGGCCTTCCAGCGCGAGCGCGATTTCGAGCACCTCCTTGGTGGTGACGGGCTTGCCTTCCACCTCGCCGATGTTGGAGGGCGACTCCATCATCTCCTTGAGGCGAGGCTCCATCTCGATGGCCTCCTTCAAGGTGATGTTGAGCACCTCCGGCACCAGCTTCGCGATGCGGTCACCTTCACTGAAGGGCAACGCGAACACGCGGCACACGTCGCGCAGCACGCTCTTCGCCTTCAGCGAACCGAAGGTGATGATCTGCCCCACGTTCATCTCGCCGTACTTCCGGCCGACGTACTGAATGACCTCGTCCCGGCGGTCCTGGCAGAAGTCGATATCGAAGTCGGGCATCGACACGCGTTCCGGGTTCAGGAAGCGCTCGAAGAGGAGGTTGTACGGGATGGGGTCCACGTCGGTGATGCGCAGCGCGTAGGCCACCAGGCTTCCGGCGCCGGAGCCACGGCCCGGGCCCACCGGGATGTTCATCTTCTTCGCCCAGTTGATGAAGTCCTGGACGATGAGGAAGTAGCCGCTGAACCCCATCTTCTGGATGACGCCAAGCTCCAGCGCCAGGCGCGCCTGGTACTGCTCGCGGTCAATGGGGTACGTGACGGTGGCCGCCAGCTCGATGAAGCGCTCGCGCAGGCCTTCGTAGGACAGCTCCGCCATGTAGCTGTCCGGCGTGTGGCTGTCGGGCACCTTGAAGGTGGGCAGCATCGGCTTGCCCAGCTTGAGCTCCAGGTTGCACTGCTCGGCGATGCGCTGGGTGTTGTGGACCGCCTCGGGCGTGTCCTTGAAGAACTCCAGCATCTCCGTGGGGCTGGTGACGTAGAGCTTGTCCGTGGAGTGCTTCATGCGCTTGCCGTCCGCCAGCGTCTTGCCGCTGGCGATGCACATGAGCAGCTCGTGGGCGCGCGCGTCCTCGCGCTTGATGTAGTGCGCGTCCGCGGTGGCGCACAGCGGGATGTCCAGGTCGCGAGAGAGCTGCTTGAGGTTCTCGTTCGCCTTGTCCTGCTCGGGCATCCCGTTGGACTGCACCTCCAGGAAGAACTGCCCGGGCTCGAAGATGTCCTTGTACTCCTGCGCGGCGCGGCGGGCGTGGTCCATGTCGCCGCGGAAGCACGCGCTGGTGACCTCACCGCCCAGGCACGCGGTGAGCGCGAAGAGGCCCTTGCTGTGGTCCGCCAGGACCTTCTTGTCGATGCGCGGGTGGTAGTAGAACCCGTGCATGTACGCCGTGGAGGACAGGTAGCGCAGGTTGGCGTAACCCTCCGCGTTCTTCGCGACCAGGATGAGGTGGTGGGAGACCTTCTCGGAGCGGTCCTCGCGGCCCTTGGGACCGGCGACGTAGGCCTCCATGCCCAGAATCGGCTTGATGCCCGCGTCCTTCGCCTTCTTGTAGAAGTCGATGGCGCCGAACATGTTGCCGTGGTCCGTCACGGCGACGCTGCTCATCCCCTTCTCCTTCACCGTCTTGATGAGGTCCTTCATCCGAATCGCTCCGTCGAGGAGCGAGTAGAGGGTGTGCAGATGGAGGTGGGTAAAGGACATGGGTGCGTTCCGCTCCTGGAGGCCGGGGGGCAGTACAGTACGGCCGTGGCAGCACGCCCGCTACTCTGCAAACGCAGCTTCGTTGCCGTCACGGGCGAGGCCGGAAAATCGGCCCTTTGCGACGTTCCGCCCTAGGCGGAAGACACCACGGGAAGCCTAACGGCCCGCCTGCCCCACCGCCCGTCTCCGTGGAAGTCACGATGCGTCTTCCCACGGGGCCCTGGCGCCCCCGTCCAGCCCCCTCCCCTGGCGGCCAGGCGGGCCACCCGCGCACCCTCGCGGACAGGCGCCCGCGTCGCTGCGGGCCCACGTGGCGGGCGCGCTTCATACTTCTTCACGCCTCGTACAAGTGGCGACAACGCCGGCCCTGCAGATTGGCCACTGTCGCAATCCACCTCTCCGAAAAAGGAAGTGCCCTCATGATGAAGAGATTCGCCATCGCCGGCTCCGCGCTGCTCGCCGTCGCCCTGCTCAGCGGCTTCGCGTTCCGCTCCGGTCCCCGTTGGGGCAAGGACCCCGAGCGCGTGAAGCAGATGGTGACGTGGAAGCTCGACGACAAGCTGGACACGTTGGACGCCACCGCGTCGCAGAAACAGGCCATCCACGCCGTGAAGGACCGGCTGTTCACCGACGGCGTGCAGGTGATGCAGGAGCACCACGCCGCGCGCGACGAGGCCTTCCAACAGCTCGCGTCGGACACGCCGGACCGGCAGAAGCTGCACGCCCTGGTGGATGCCCGCATCGAGGCCCTGCGCGCCTTCGCACACAAGGCGACGGACGCGGCCCTGGAGGTCCACGGCACGTTGACGCCCGCGCAGCGCAAGGAGCTGGCCGACGAGTTCCGCCAGCGCATGGGCCAGTAGCCCCTGCGGGGCGCGGCGGGGCGCGCGGGACAGGTGAGGTGTGCGGTTGCGGGAAAGGGTGGGCGCGCTGGTGACTCGCGGCTACCTTACCCGGGTGAATTACACCGACTACGCCAAGCGGATCCGCGCCCACGGCCAGCTCGCGGAGGTTTCCGAGTACGGACGGGTGACGGAGGGAGACCAGGACTACCCCCTCTTCCGGCTCATCGTGCCGGGAGAACGTTGGCTGGTCATCACCTCCGGCTTCCACGGGGAGGAACCCGCGGGGCCGCTGACGCTGGCCGAGCACTTTCCCCAGGTGGCGGCCTACGCCGTGGAGCGCGGCGTGGGCCTGCGCGTCTACCCCTGCATCAACCCCTCCGGCTTCGAGGCGGGGACCCGCTACAACCGCAGCGGCGAGAAGCCCAACAACGACTTCCTCCGCTACGAGGTCGCCCCGGGTGAATGGGTGGGCGAGCTGCACGTGGAGCGGCCCATCCTCCGCTGGGCGCTCTACGACGGCGGCCCCAAGGAGACGCGGGCGATTCGCAGCGAGCTGGCGCGCTACCCCGCTCCGGCCGCCGCGCTCGACATCCACCAGGACGACTACCTGGGCGGGTCCTCGACGTACGCGTACACCTTCGGGGACAAGGCCGCGTACCGCCCGCTGGTGGAGGCCAGCGCGAAGCACGTCACGGTGGTGCGCAGCCAGAAGGTGGACGACCACAGCTTCACCGACGCGGACGGCCTCATCGAGTACCACGACGGCAGCGTCACCGACTGGTACTCGCGCCAGGGCGTGCCCTACACCGCCGCGCTGGAGACGACGACGCCCACGCCGCTCGCCGTGTGTGACGCGGTGAACCTCGTCTGGATTCGCGGCTTCATCGACCTGGCCGCGCGCCGGGGCTGAAGCCCGTGACGGGCGCCCGGGTTCAGGGCGCTCGCGCGTTGCCCACCCTGCGAGACCATAGCGTGAGCAGGTTGCGGACCACCGCGCCGTCCGGCACCTCCGCGCTGGGCGGCACGTCCACCTGGATGCCCCGCGCCTCCATGCGCTGGAAGGGGCTCTCCTCCGCGTCGGCCCGCACGGGCACCGTCGGGTCCGCCGGCCGGAACCCGTAGGCCAGCGCGCGCTGCTGCACGGGCCGGCTGCGCAGGTAGCGAAGCCACTCCAGCGCGGCTTCCCGCTGCCGGGGCAACACCCACTCGCCCTGCAACACCGCCGCGGGATGGTCGCTCCAGAACGTGAGCGGCGGATAGAGGACCTTCAGCGCGCCCCACGGCCCCTGTGGCTGGGCGAGCTGGGCGATGGCCAGGTTCTCGTAGACCGCCGCGACGTCGTAGCGGTCCGGACCGAAGCGGACCATGTCCGCCATCAGCGCGCCGGTCGTCAGCTCGAAGCGTCCCACGCCCCGCTCCAGCTCGCTCAACCACGTCTGGAACCGGGGCTCCAGCAGGTCCGCCACCGTCAGCCCACCCTGCTTCCCGTAGAACTCCAGCGCCGCCAGCAGCAGCGCCTGGAGTCCGGAGTTGGAGTGCGTCGGGTTGGTGTGGCCCAGCTTCACGAAACCCCACTCGGGCTTGCCACCCACCGCGGGCCAGCCCCGGTCGCTCGAGACCGCCTCCTGGATGAGCTTCCAAGACACGGCGCCGCTCCCACGGGCCCGCGTCAGCACCTCCGCCCGCTCCTCCCACGCCACGAAGACCAGCGGGGTGACGACCAGGGGCCGCGGCGCGGCGTCACCGTCCGCGGCGAACAGCGGCTCGCGCGCGGTGTCCGTCGCCCAATCCGACTCCAGCATCCGCAGCACCGCGCTGTCCGCGGGACTCCACACGGTGGGGCGCTCACGGCCTTCGAGGATGGCCTGCGCCGCCTCCAGCGAGCCCCGGCCCACCAGGTTCACGCGGATGAGCGGATTGGCTTTCTGGAAGTCCTTGGCGGCCTCCTCCACCCACGCCTGCTTCTCCGTGCTGTAGAGGAAGGTGATTTCGGTCCGCACGCCCCGCGGCGTGGAGACGGGCGCGCGCGCCTCGGGGCGCACCTCTCGCGGACTCCCGTGCGTGTGGCGCGAGGACAAGTAGAGCGCCCCGCCCAACGCCGTGAGCACTCCGATGATGATGAGGACCGCGGGCTTCATGTACCGGCTCACACTTCCGCGAAGGCCTGCTCGGCGCCTGGGACGTCTTGTAGGCAACCTCGGTGGCGCCGTTCAAGGTGGCGGCACGTCCTTCAGGAAATCCGGACCTCGCGTCGGAACCGTTGGCTACCGCACGTTTGTTTGAACACAAAGTACATGCCAGAATGGCCGAATGACGGCAAACATTCGGCGGCTCGTGCTTGCGGGCCTGGGCACGGCGGCGCTGAGCGCGTGCGCGACCAAGCCCGCCCCTCCGGTGGAGCATTACGCCCTGGGCATGTCCCGGGCGGATTACCGGAACTACAAGAAGGCCAAGGCGGACCCGTGTGCGTCCTCGGAGCCGCGCTGGCTCGCGGACGAGCTGACGACGGTCAACGGGCTCATGGCCCGCTTCCTCCGGGAGACGGAGGACGTCGCCAGGCTCGACGCGCCAGACCACCCCAAGCAGTTGGCGATGATGCGGGAGGCCACCGATTCGCTTCCGGCCATCATGGACGTGCACCGGTACACGTTGAACCGCCTGAGAGAGTGCGGCTTCCGTGACACGGGCGCGTTCCCGGAGATTGCCCGGCGCGGCCAGGAGCTGCTGCGCGAGGCGGATGCCCGGCTGGAGGAAGGCCCGAAGGTGTTGGCGGCGGTGGCGTTGAAGCAGGCGCGCCAGCAGTGGCGCGAGGAGATGCCCGAGCGCGAGGAGTCCGCCCGCCGCACCTGGTGCCCGCCCAAGCCCGAGATTGGCCAGACGGACCTCTACTACGCGCGCCACGACGTGGACGGCCGCAAGCAGTGGCGCTTCTGCGACGGGCACCTCGTGGAGCAGCGCCCGGATGGCGAGCCCGTGCTCGTCCAGCCCGACAACCTGACATGGCGCATGCGCCGCCGCATCAAGCCGCAGTCATACCTGGACGCGGCGCGGGACTACCCGCTGGCGGAGATGGACCGGCAGCCGGAGAGCGTGCCTGGCTCTGGCCAGGGCGCGGCGAAGAAGACGAAACCGTCGACCGACAGCAACGGGCCGGGCTGACCACGCGTCCTTGGAGCGCATGGGTTCACCTCATGCGCTCCAGATGCCCCGCTCGCCCTCACAGAGGCCCGGGCAGGGCCTCCACGAGGGAGCCTGATCGGCCGCTCAGGCCCCCAGGCGCGTCAATCGTCCGGCGAGGTGCGCGTCGCCCGCGGCGTCCACCGACTGAATCCACGCGGCCAGCGCCCCCCCCTTGGAGGACAGGTGGTCCTCCACGTGGGGACGCAGCGACGTCCACCGCTTGCTCCAGCCATCCTCCGACGGTGCCCCCGCCTGCCCCGGCCGGTCCGAGAGCAGCAGCCCCAGCCGCAGCGCCAGCTCCGGCTGGCCCAGCTCCGTCGCCTGACGGGCCAGGGCGGTGGCCGCGGGAACGGCGGTGGGCGACTTGAGCCACACCTCGGCCGCGCGAACGAAGGCCGCCACGTCCAGCACGCCCAGCAGCCCGAGCGCGTGACGAAGCGGCAAGCGGCCGTCCTTCGGCGACGCGACCACGCGCTCCATCAGCGCGGAGAAGGTCCCCGCCAGCTCCGGGTGGGCCGCGGGGTCCACGCCGCCCAGGGCCTGCAGTGCACGCCTCGCGCGACGCGCGCGGGACGTCACCTCCCAGCTTCGCCAGCCCAGCCGGGCCCTCAGCGCGGCCAGCGCCTCGGCGGCGGCCTTCAGCGACTCGGGCGTGGGGGTGGCGACGGGCACGCGCCGGGGCAGCTCGGCCTTCTTCGGCGGCGGGGGTGGCGTGGGCGCGGCGGCCGCGGGGGCGCCACCCTCCGTCACCTCGCGGTAGCCCTCCCGCACCTTCTCCGCGACCTTCTTGTCGTATTCCTTCCGGGCGCCGGCCTCATCCGCGAAGGCCTTCTCCCGCCGCTGGCCCGCGGTACCGATGCGGCCGAACGTGACGATGAAGGTGTTGCCCTGAAGCTCCGGCTCCCAGAACTTGGAGCTGCTGCCTTCGACGAACTCGAACCTGCGCATGCCTCAGAGCATACGCGACGCGGCGCTCTCGTGCTCCGCCTTCATTTCCCGGAGCCCCTCCTCGCGGGAGCGGCGGCCCTCATACCCCAGCTCGGCGCGAGCCTTGTCGTCCCGGACCGTCACCTCGCGCCCCATGAGGAGCACCTCGGTGCGGGTGAGCGGAGGCCGCCCCGGGAGCCCCAGGGTGCCCCACAGCAGGTCTCCCACCGTGGCCACCGTCGCCGCCACGCCGTACGGCAGCGTGCGCGAGCCCGCGTCCACGCCCCGGGCCGCGAGCATCGCGGTGATGAACGCGCGGAACTCCACGGGTTCCCCGTCGGTGAGGAAGTACGCCTCGCCGCCGCGCCCCTTCTCCGCCGCGAGCAACATGCCCTCCACGCAGTTGGCCACGTGGCAGGTGGACGTCAGGTAACGCCCGCCGCTGAACCAGCGGAAGCGCCCCGCGCGCACCGCCTCCGCGAACTGGGGGAACAGCGACGTGTCCCCCGCGCCCCACACGAAGCGGGGCCGCACGGCCACGGTGACGAAGTCCTCCGAATTCACGCTCAACACCCGCCGCTCCGCCTCCCCCTTGGTGGAGGGGTAGTCCCCGATGGGGCGCTCGGGCAGCGGCATCGTCTCGTCCACCTTCACCAGCGGCGTGCCATCCACGAGCACGGCCTCCGTGCTGACGTGGACCAGGCGCTTCACGCCCGCGGCGCGCGCGGCCTCCAGCACGCGCTCGGTGCCGCGCACGTTCGCTTCGTAGAACTCGCTGCGCGCGCCAGCGCCCTTCACGTACGCGGCGGAGTGGAAGACGGTGTCGCAGCCCTCCATGCCCGCCCGCAGCTTCTCCACGTCGGACAAATCCCCATCGACGGGCTCCGCGCCGGCCGCCGCCACCGCCTCCATGGCCGCGGTGGAGCGCGCGAGCGCCCGGGCCGGCGTCCCCCGCACCTTCAGCGCGGTGAGGAGGTGTCGACCCACGAAGCCAGAACCACCGGTGACGAATGCCCGCATCGACCGCACTCCCTGGTGACGTGAAGAACTGCCCCCTGCTCCTACCACTTCAGGCCCGGCTCAGAACATGTCGCGCAGCGAAGGTGGA
Source organism: Myxococcus hansupus (assembly GCF_000280925.3). Lineage (NCBI taxonomy): Bacteria > Pseudomonadati > Myxococcota > Myxococcia > Myxococcales > Myxococcaceae > Pseudomyxococcus > Pseudomyxococcus hansupus. Next base: position 1,221,712 of record NZ_CP012109.1, on the reverse strand, counting down.
GGGCCCGCGAAGAGCGCCCCGGCCACGCGCACCGAGGCATCGTCCGCCTCCAGCGCCCCCATGGCGCGAAGGGACTCGGCGTTCAGGTGGCCCGCGTACAGCGGGGCCAGCGACTTCACGTGCAGCCGCAACCGCCCGTCGCCCCCACGGTGGACCTTCGCCTGTCCGTCCGCCACGTCCAGCACGTAGCGCCCGGTGTTCTCCGGGAAGAGGTCGTCCTCCACCTCCAGGTGGAGCGTCCCGGTGAGGCCCTCCGGCCAGCCCCGCGCCTGCAGCGCGGACGCCACGTCCAGCACGCGCACCATCCAGTGCATGTAGAGCTTCACGGAGTACGTCTGCTCACGCAGCAGCAGGAGCAGCGGGTCATCCACGCCGCCGTACCAACTCGCCTCCATGGCCAGGGAGCGGTGGTCGCCCAGGAAGCTCAGAATCCGCCGCGCCGCGGCCGGCGTGTGGGCCACCACGTCGGTGAGGAACAGCTCCTGCTTGAAGTCCTTCACCGGCCTGCGGATGACGTAGAGGTAGCCCTCCACGCCGTCCTGCCCCTCCACGAGGTAGCCATGCGCCACCTCTCCGCGCAGGTTCCGGACGCGGCTCCACGAGAAGTCGGTCCGGTCCAACCAGCCCGTGCGATGGCGCGCGAACCGCTGGTAAGCCTGGAGGATGGCGGGCGTGTCCGCCGCCTCGATGGCCCTCAGCGCCAGCGTCCGCTCCGTGAAGTCCAGTGAAGGAACCTGGACGCGAAGCTCGTAACGCGCGCCCGCGTGCTCATAGCCCACGCGCCGGTAGAGCGGCTGCGTCGCGGGGTACAGCACGGACAGCGGCGCGCCCGACGCGCGCGCCTCGCGCAGGAGGTGCTGCATGAGCCGCGTGGCGGTGCCCCGCCCCCGGTGCACGGGCGACACGCCCACGCCACCCACGCCGATGACAGGCACGCTGCGCCCGCCGTACCACTGCCCCATGGGGATGTGCACCAACGAGCCCGCCACGTGGCCGCCCTCGCGCAACACCCGCAGGTCCGACCGCGTCGTCCGCTGCATCCACGCGGCGCTGTCCGCCGGGGACATCGCGTACGAATGCACCATGATGTCCGCGACAGCGGCCAGCTCGCGTTCGTCTCGCGGCGGCCCGAAATCACCAGCAGGCGTCGTCTCCATCTGCCCTCCGTTTCCCGGGGACGAAGACGGTCCCCGCGGCGGCCGCATTCTCATGACAGCCCAGGTGGTCTGTCGAGCAACTCGCCGGCACGAAAAGGTCCGTGGACGCCGTCCTCGCGGGATACGGTGAGCGAATGGCCGCCCTGCCCGCGCCCAGGAAGCCAGCCCACCGCTTCCGCCTGAACGCGTGACGACGCCCCACCGGTGGCCCCTTCCGCTGGTATCCTCACCGCGATGAAGCGCCCCTCCGAGCCCGACGCACCAGTGATGCCGTCGCTGCTCGTCTTCGCCATCGCGGTGCTGCTCTTCGGCTCGCCGCTGCGCCGGCTGTGGCTGGCGGAGGGGGCGCCGGGCTACCTGCCCTTCGTGGTGTGGCTGGGTGTCATCGTCCTCGGCGGCTGGGTGGCCCACCGGAGCGGTGGCCATGACGCTTGACCTGGGCTCGCTCGTCGCCGCCTCGGTCGCGTACCTGCTGGTGCTCTTCCTGGTGGCCTACGCGGCGGAGCGCGGCGCCATCCCCGCGCGCATCACCCAGCACCCGCTCGTCTACGCGCTGGCCCTGGGCGTCTACGCCACGTCATGGTCCTACTTCGGCAGCGTGGGCTATGCGGCGAGGCACGGCTTCCGCTACCTCGGCATCTACCTGGGCGCCACGCTGGCATGCCTGCTGGTGCCCGTGTTGTGGCGCCCGCTCTTGCGCTTGTCGCGCGAGCTCCAGCTCACCTCCCTGGCGGATGTGCTGGCCTTCCGCTACCCGGGACAGAGCACCGGCACGGCGGTGACGCTGCTCCTGCTGGCGGGCAGCCTGCCCTACCTGGCCCTCCAGGTGCGCGCCGTCGTGGAGTCCGCGCGCGTGCTCAGCCCGTCCGCGTCCCCCACCCTGGTGGGCCTGGGCTTCTGCGCGGTGCTCACCGTCTTCTCCGTCCTCTTCGGCGCGCGGCACCTCACCCCGCGCGAGCGGCACGAAGGCCTGATGCTGGCCATCGCCTTCGAGTCCGCGGTGAAGCTGGTGGCCCTGGTGGCCGTGGGCCTCTGGGCCGTCTCCAACGTGTTCGGCGGCGTGGACGGGCTGCGCGCCTGGCTGGACGCGCACCCGGAAGCCATCGACGGCCTGCAGCGCCCCGCGCGCGATGCACCCTGGGCGCCGCTGCTGGTGCTGTCCTGCGCCGCCGCCTTCCTCACGCCGCGCAGCTACCACGTCGCCTTCACCGAGGCCCCGGAGCGCGAGGGGCTGGCCACCGCCACCTGGGCCTTCCCGCTGCTGCTGCTGGTGATGAACCTCATGGTGCCGCTGGTGCTGTGGGGCGGCGAGGCGATGGGCCTGCCGTGGCCCGCGGACTTCCACGTGCTGGCCGTGCCCGCGGCGGGCGGCGCCACGTGGCTGGCGCTGGGGGCCTTCCTGGGCGGCGTCTCCGCGTCCAGCGCCATGGTCATCGTCACCACGCTGGCCCTGGCGCCCATGTGCCTCACGCACCTGGTGCTGCCCCTGGGGTACGCGCGCGGACAGCCGCACCTGTACGGCTGGCTGCTGTGGGCGCGCCGCCTGCTCATCGGCATCATCATCCTGGCCGGCTACGGCTTCCACTGGCTGCTGAACACGCGCGGCACGGGGCTGGTGGACCTGGGCCTGGTGTCCTTCGTCGCGGTGGCGCAGTTCATCCCCGGCGTGCTGGGGCTGCTGTTCTGGAAGCGTGGCACGCGCGCGGGCCTGCTGACGGGCATGGGCGTGGGCGCGGTGCTGTGGTTCTTCACGTTGGTGCTGCCGCTGTGGGCCTCGCCGGGCGTCGTCGCGTGGACGCACCGGATGGCGGCGCTGCTGGGCTTCCCGGTCGCGGAGCCCTGGGGCTTCGCCACCTTCGCGTCCCTCTCGCTCAACACGCTCGCCTTCGTCGGCGTGTCGCTGGTCACGCGCCAGTCCGCCGAGGAGACCGAGGCCGCGCGGACCTGCACCCGCGAGGAAGTGGCCCCCGCGGCGGGAGGCGTGGTGGCGGGCTCGCCCGAGGAGTTCCGGCGCAAGCTGGCGCCGCTGCTGGGCGAGGAGGCCGCGTCCGCGGAGGTGGACCGCGCGCTGACGGCGTTGGCCCTGCCTCCGGACGAGCGCCGCCCCTCCGAGCTGCGCCGCCTGCGCGACGGCGTGGAGCGCAACCTGTCCGGCCTGCTGGGGCCGGTGCTCGCCCGGATGACGGTGGAAGAAGCGCTGCGCCTGGAGCCGGGCGCGCGCACCGCCCTGGCGGAGCAGCTCCGCTTCGTGGAGGAGCGCCTGCGCGACGCGCGGAGCATGCGCGGCCCCGTGCCCGCCCTGGAGGCCGTGCGCCGCTACCTGCGCCGCATCCTGGAGGACCTGCCAGTGGGCGTCTGCGCCGTGGGGCCGGATGGCGAGGTCCTCATCTGGAACGCGGCGATGGAGCAGCTCACCCGCGTGCCGGTGGACGCCGCGCGAGGCCACCTGCTGGAGGCGCTCCCCGCGACCTGGGGCGAGCTCCTGTCCCGCTTCGCCAGCGGGGCGGACAGCGACACCGAGGTGCGGCTCACCGTGTCCGGCGTCGAGCGCACCCTGCGGCTGCACCGCTCCCGGCTGTCCCCCGCCGAGGAAGGCGGCGGCACGTCCGAGGGCATGGCCTTGCTGGTGGAGGACCTGACGGCGCGCAAGGCCGTGGACGCGCGGCTGGCCCACCAGGACCGGCTGGCCTCGCTGGGCCGCGTGGCCGCCGGCGTGGCGCATGAGATTGGCAATCCCCTGACAGCCATCGCCAGCCTGACGCAGAACCTCAAGTACGACCTGGATGACCCGGGCGCGGTGCAGGAGCGCGCGGGGCTCATCCTCCAGCAGTGCCGGCGCATCGACGCCATCGTCCGGACGTTGGTGACGTTCAGCCACGAAGGCACGGTGGGTGGACAAGCGCGGCCCTTCACGCGGGTGTCCGTGGCCCAACTGCTCGGAGAGGCGATGCAGCTCGCCCAGTTCGCACGCAAGCAACGTGGAGTGAGCTTCGAGCACCGCTGCCCGGAAGGCCTGGAGGTCGAAGGCGACGCGCAGCGGCTGGAGCAGGTGCTCGTCAACCTGCTCACGAACGCGATGGACGCGTCTCCGGAGCGCGGCGTGGTGGAGCTGGAAGCGGACGTCCACGAGGGCGTCGTGCGTTTGCACATCATGGACCGGGGGCATGGGATTCCCGCCGAACTGGCGCAGCGAATCTTCGAACCCTTCTTCACGACGAAGGGTCCCGGCGAGGGAACAGGCCTGGGCCTGGCGCTCGCCGCGGGCATCGTCCGGGAGCACGGCGGAACAATGCAGGTGGACAGACGACAGGGGGGCGGGACTAGCGTCGTGGTGCGCCTTCCGGGGGCCCCGACATGAGCCGCATCCTGGTCATCGAAGACGAGCCCATCATCCGCACCGAGCTGCGCAGGCTGCTGGTGCGCGCGGGCCACGACGTGTCGGAAGCGGGCTCCGTGCACGAGGCGGCGGGCGACTACCCGCTGGACTCGTTCGACCTGGTGCTGTCGGACCTGCGCCTGCCGGGCGCCCCGGGGACGGACATCATCCACATGTGTCCGGGCGTGCCGGTCCTCATCATGACCAGCTACGCCACCGTGAAGTCGGCGGTGGACGCGATGAAGCTGGGCGCGGTGGACTACATCGCCAAGCCCTTCGACCACGACGAGCTGTTGATGCAGGTGGAGCGGGTGCTGCGCGAAGGCCTGCTGACGCGGCAGAACGCGGCGCTGAAGCGCGAGGTGGAGCAGGCCCACCCCGTCAGCGGAATGGTGGGCAACAGCCCCGCGATGCACGAGGTGTTCGAGCGCGTCCGCAAGGTGGCGCCCTCCCCCGCCACCGTGCTCGTCCTGCGCGAATCCGGCACCGGCAAGGAGCTGGTGGCCCGCGCCATCCACGCCCAGAGTCCCCGCGCCGAGGGGCCGCTGGTCGCGGTGAACTGCGCCGCGATTCCCGAGGGCCTCCTGGAGAGCGAGCTGTTCGGCCACGAGAAGGGCGCCTTCACCGGCGCGCAAGCCGCGCACCCGGGCCTGGTGGAAGCCGCCCACGGCGGCACGTTGTTCCTCGACGAGATTGGCGAGCTGCCCGCGCCCGCGCAGGCGCGCCTGTTGCGCATGCTTCAAGATGGTGAGGTGCGGCGGGTGGGCGCGACGCGGCCGCGCAAGGTGGACGTGCGCATCGTCGCGGCGACCCACCGGGATTTGCCCCGCCGCGTGCAGGAAGGGACGTTCCGCCAGGACCTCTACTTCCGCCTGCGCGTGGTGGAGATTCGCCTGCCGCCCCTGCGAGAGCGCGCCGAGGACGTGCCCGCGCTGGCGAAACACCTGCTGGAGAAGGCGAGCCGCAAGGTGGGCCGCCCGCCCGTGAGTCTGGCGCCCGAGGCCCTCGCCGCGCTGACCACGCACCCGTGGCCGGGCAACGTGCGCGAGCTGGAGAACGCGCTCGAGCGCGCCGTCATCCTCGCGGATGGGCCGGTGGTGACAGCGGGGCTGCTGGCGCTGGAGCTGCCCGACACGGCGGACAGCTTCGCGTCTCCCGCCGAAGCCACTGACCCGGTCGCCGTCGCCACCGAGGAGCCCACCGGCTCCCCGGACTCCATGGAGGAGTACTTCCGCCGCTTCGTCCTCGAGAACCAGGACCACCTGGGCGAGACGGAGCTGGCCAAGCGGCTGGGCATCAGCCGCAAGACGCTGTGGGAGAAACGCCAGAAGCTGGGCATCCCCCGCACGCGCGCGTGAAACACGGCGCACCGGCGGCCGTCCATGGCCCCCGGGTCTCACGGGCGCGTCCTCCAGCGGCGGCGCGCCGGCACGGCGGACCGCCCGCCACCGCCCATCGCTAGCATCCCCGCAACACACCTCAGGGGGGCGACATGGCAGAGAGCGTGCCTGTGACGAGCAGCAGCGCTGGCAATCACGCGGGGGGCGTCGTCGAGGCCATTCCTCGCGCGGAGTATGGACGACTGGCGGTCCTCACCACGGCCATGCCCATCGCCGTGCTGGCCACCAACTGGTACCTGCCTCCCGGTTGGAACCTGGTGGGAACGACCGCCATGCTCACCGCGGGCCTGCTGGTGCTGGGCAAGGCCATCTCGGGCGTGCCCCTCGCGTTGCTCATCAGCGAGCGCAACCTGATGAGCCTCTCGCGCTTCCAGGCGTTGGTCTGGACGGTGGTGGTGATGGGGGGCTACCTGACGATGACGCTCGCCCGCGTGAAGGCGGGCGGACAGAGCGCCGTGGGCGTCGCCATCCCCCAGGAGCTCTGGATTGCCATGGGCATCGCCACCACGTCGCTGCTGGGCACACCGCTGGTGCTGGGGGCCAAGCGCGCGCGCAGCCCGGATGAGAAGCTGGTGCAGAACACCTCCGAGCAGCTCGCCGAGCCGACCACGGACATCGATGCGCACCGCCAGGGCGTGCTCTACGCCAACCCCCACCTGACGGACGCGCGCATGGCGGACATGTTCCAGGGAGACGAGGTGGGCAACACCGCGCACATCGACCTGGCCAAGGTGCAGATGTTCTATTTCACGCTCATCGCCGCGACGGGCTACTTCATGGACGTGGCCATGGCGGTGATGCGCAAATCCCATGATGCGCTGCCCGAGCTGTCACAAGGGATGCTCGCCCTGCTGGCCATCAGCCATGGTGGATACCTGCTCGGCAAGACAGGTGACCACTCGAACTCGAAGCCCGCGTGACGCCGTGCGTGAATCGTTACGGCGCGGTGCATAAAGCGTTACGGCGGTAACGCGCACGTCACCTTCGGTAACACCTGACGCGCCGAGCCAACCTGTAAGGTCTTGAATTGCCGAGCGCAACGCGTTGGCAGATGCGTTGCTCTGGTGCGGGGCATGCGCACTGCCCCCGCACGCATGCTGTCGCTCATGGCCGCGCTCGCGGTCTGTCTGTCAGCCACGCCTTCGAGCGCATTCAAGATTCCCATCAGCGAGGAGTCCTATCTCAACGTCGCCATCCTCCTTCAGCCGCAGCTCCAGATTGTCGACGGGGGCGCGCCGTCCGGAGGCCCCGGCAGCGACATGTTCCTGCGGCGCACGCGCCTGCTCGTCTTCGGGAACATCACCAAGAAGCTGTCGTTCTTCGCGGAGACGGACCAGCCGAACTTCGGAAAGAATGGCAACTGGGACGTCGAGTTCTTCATCCAGGACGCGTTCATCTCGTACGAGGTCGCGGAGAAAATCTGGATTGACGTCGGCATGCTGCTGCCGCCGCTGACGCGCCACGTGCTCCAGGGCGCCATCGCGTTGCAGGCGGTGGACTACCACTCCAATCTGGTCCGCTGGACGCCGGGCGTGGGCAAGGTGTGGCGGGACATCGGCGTGCAGGTCCGCGGCTTCGCGGGCCCCGTGGGCTTCCGTGCCGCCGTCTTCAACGGCGTCAACGGCCAGACGGCCCCGGATGGCACGGTCCTCAACCCGGACGACCTGCCTCGCGTCACCGCGATGGCGCGCTGGAACTTCTTCACGCGGGAGGAGGACCTCTTCTTCCAGGGCATCTACTTCTCCTCCGAGCCGCGCCTGTCGGTGGGCATTGGCGCCGACTACCAGCCCAAGGCGGTGTCCACGGTGTCCGGGCTCCATGACTCGCTGGGCCTGGCCGCGGACGTGTTCCTCGACGTGCCCCTGCCGAACGACCAGGAGTTCGTCTTCAACGCCACGCTCTTCCACTACCGCCAGGGCCTGGACAACCCGCAGAGCGGCACGGGCTTCTACGCGGAGACGGGCTGGCGCTTCGGCAAGCTCCAGCCGCTCATCTCCGGCGAGTACTTCAAGGCGCGCGTGTCCGGCGTGGACCAGGTCGCCATCAAGCCCGGCTTCAACATCTGGTTCCAGAAGCACACGCTCAACCTCCGCACCGAGGTCGCCGTCACATGGACGGGTGACCTCGCCCAGGCCCCGGCCGCCGTGACGGGCACCAGCCAACTGCAGCTCTTCTACTAACCCTCCTCCATTCCCAGGATGACGACGATGGCCCCAACGCACGACGCGCTCATTCCCACGAAGGACGCCTTCAGCCGCAACGCCCACGTGAAGAGCCTGGAGGACTACCAGCGCCTCTACCGGCGCAGCCTCGAGCAGCCCGAGTCCTTCTGGGGCGAGATGGCCGAGCAGCTCACCTGGTTCCACAAGCCCGACTCCATCATGGACGTGGACGCCGAGCAGGTGGACTTCTCCTGGTTCGGCGGCGGCAAGATCAACGCGGCCTACAACTGTGTCGACCGGCACGCCAGGACGCGCCCCGGCAAGGTCGCCATCGTCTGGGCGAAGAACGAGCCGGGCGAATACGAATCCATCACCTACCGCGACCTCCAGCACCACGTGGGCCGCGTGGCCAACGTCCTCAAGGCCCACGGCGTGCGCAAGGGCGACCGCGTCTGCATCTACCTGCCCATGGTGCCGGAGCTGGCCTACACCATGCTCGCGTGCGCCCGCCTCGGCGCGGTGCACTCGGTGGTGTTCGCCGGCTTCTCCTCGGAGGCCCTGCGCGAGCGCATCCTGGACTCGGGCGCCAAGGTGCTGGTCACCGCCAATGAAGGCCCGCGCGGCCCCAAGTTCGTGGCCACCAAGGCCATCGCCGACGAGGCCGTGGAGGGTCTGTCCCTGGTGCAGTCCATCCTCGTCGTGCGCCGCACGGGCAAGGAAGTTCCCATGCTCGATGGCCGCGACTACTGGCTGGACGCGGAGATGTCCAAGCACCGCGGCGTCTGTCCGGCGGAATGGATGGATTCGGAGGACCCGCTCTTCATCCTCTACACGTCCGGCTCCACCGGGAAGCCCAAGGGCGTGCTGCACACCACGGGCGGCTATCTCGTGTATGCGGCCACCACGTTCCGCTACGTCTTCGACATCCAGCCGGACGACGTCTACTTCTGCGCGGCGGACCTGGGCTGGGTCACCGGCCACAGCTACATCCTCTACGGGCCGCTGATGAACGGCACCACCACGGTGATGTTCGAGTCCACGCCCACCTACCCGGACGCGAGCCGGCTCTGGCGCGTGGTGGATGACCTCAAGGCCAGCATCCTCTACACGGCGCCCACCGCGCTGCGCTCGCTCATCAAGGAGGGCGACGCGTGGGTGAAGAAGTCCTCGCGCCAGTCGCTGCGCCTGCTGGGCAGCGTGGGCGAGCCCATCAACCCGGAGGTCTGGCGCTGGTACCACGACGTCGTCGGCGAGGGCCGCTGCCCGGTGGTGGACACCTGGTGGCAGACGGAGACGGGCGGCATCCTGATTGCGCCGCTGCCGGGTGCCACGCCGTCCAAGCCGGGCTCGGCCACCCTGCCCTTCTTCGGCGTGGAGCCGGTGCTGGTGGACGACGAGGGCCGCATCATCGAAGGCAACGGCGTCAGCGGCAACCTGTGCATGGCGCGCTCGTGGCCCGGCCAGGCCCGCACGCTGTACGGCCACCACCAGCGCTTCAAGGAGACGTACTACGCGCGCTTCCCCAACCTCTACTTCACCGGCGACGGCTGCCGCCGCGACGAGGATGGGTACTACTGGATTACCGGCCGCGTGGATGACGTGCTCAACGTCTCCGGCCACCGCCTGGGCACCGCCGAGGTGGAGAGCGCGCTCGTCGCCCACGAGGCCGTCGCCGAGGCCGCCGTGGTGGGCTTCCCGCACGACCTCAAGGGCACGGGCGTGTGCGCGTTCGTCACGGTGAAGCCGGACTGGCAGGAGTCCGGCTCCGAGCAGATGGTGGGCGCGCTCAAGGAGCAGGTCCGGCATGTCATTGGCCCCATCGCCACGCCGGACCGGGTGGTGCTGGTCAACGGCCTGCCGAAGACGCGCTCCGGGAAGATTCTGCGCCGCATGCTCCGCAAGATTGCCTCGGGCGAGGTGGAGAACCTGGGTGACGCCTCCACCCTGGCGGACCCGTCGGTGCTCGACGAGCTGCTCGCGAAGGCCACCCCCTCACAGGCGAAGCGCTGAACGGAGGAGATTCCACATGTCCACGAATCCAAACGAGGAAGCGCTGGAAGCACTCGCGGCGGCGCGCTGGCGCGTGGCCGGCGTGCTCACGGTGTCGACGCTGGTGGCCTACCTGGGCTTCATCCTCCTGGTGGCCTTCAACAAGCCGCTCATGGGGCAGCAAATCACCCCGGGCCTGTCCGTTGGCATCCTGCTGGGCGCGCTGGTCATCGTCACGGCCTGGGCGCTGACGGGCATCTACATGCTGTGGGCGAACGGCAAGTACGACCGCGCCCTGCACCAACTCCGCGGTGGGAAGTGAGGCAGGCATGAACCCGGCAGAAACGACGACGACGCAGCTCGGACAGCCCAACGCGACGGCCATCCTCTTCTTCCTCATCTTCGTTGGCATCACCCTGGCGATTACGTACTGGGCGGCGCGCAAGACGAAGACGACCTCGGAGTTCTTCGCCGCGGGCGGCGGCGTGAGCGCGGCGCAGAACGGCTTCGCGCTCGCGGGCGACTACATGAGCGCCGCCAGCTTCCTGGGCATCGCCGGCCTGGTGGCCACCTCCGGCTTCGACGGGCTCATCTACTCCGTGGGCTGGCTGGTGGGCTGGCCGGTGGTGACCTTCCTCATCGCCGAGCCCCTGCGCAACCTGGGCAAGTACACCTTCGCGGACGTGGTGGCCTACCGGCTCAAGCAGACGCCGGTGCGTCTGTCCGCGGCGGTGGGCACGCTCACGGTGGTCAGCTTCTATCTGATTGCCCAGATGGTGGGCGCAGGCAACCTCATCCACCTGCTGTTCGGCCTGTCCTACGAGACGGCCGTCATCATCGTGGGCGCGGTGATGATTCTCTACGTGCTCTTCGGCGGGATGATCGCCACCACGTGGGTGCAAATCGTCAAGGCGGTGTTGCTGCTGGCGGGCGCCACGGGCCTGGCGGGCATGGTGCTGGCCAAGTTCGGCTTCAGCCCGCTGCGGCTCTTCAACGAGGCCGCCACCCAGTACGGCGCGGAGGTGCTCGCGCCCGGCAAGCTGGTGAACAACCCGCTGGAGGCCATCTCCCTGGGCGTGGCGCTGATGTTCGGCACCGCGGGCCTGCCCCACATCCTGATGCGCTTCTACACGGTGCCGGACGCGAAGGCGGCGCGCAGCAGCGTGTTCTACGCCACGGGGCTCATCGGCTACTTCTACCTGGTGACGTTCATCCTGGGCTTCGGCGCGTCCGTGCTGGTGGGCCGCCAGGCGATTACCGGCGTGGACAAGGGCGGCAACATGGCGGCGCCCATGCTGGCCGAAGTCGTGGGCGGCACGGGCTTCCTGGGCTTCATCTCCGCCGTGGCCTTCGCCACGATTCTGGCGGTGGTGGCCGGCCTGACGCTGTCCGGCGCGGCGGCGCTGTCCCATGACTTGTGGTCCAGCGTGGTGCGCAAGGGACAGGCGCCGGAGGCGGAGCAGCTCAAGGTGGCCCGGCTCGCCAGCCTCTTCCTGGGCGTGCTCGCCATCATCCTGGGCGTGGCCTTCAAGGGGCAGAACGTGGCCTTCATGGTGGGGCTGGCCTTCGCCATCGCGGCGAGCGCCAACTTCCCGGCGCTGCTCCTGTCCATGGCCTGGAAGAAGTTCACCACCTATGGCGCGGTGGCCAGCATGCTGACGGGCGCGTTCAGCTCGGTGCTCTTCATCTTCCTGTCGCCCACGGTGCAGGTGGACTTGCTGGGCAACCCGGAAGCGCTGTTCCCGCTGCGCAACCCGGGCGTCATCACCATTCCCCTGGCCTTCATCGTGGGCGCGGTGGTGTCGCTGCTCTTCCCCGAGCACGAGTCCGCCGCCCGCTTCGCCGAGGTGAAGCACCGGATGCACGTGGGTGCCCCCAAGCCGGCCCCCGCGGCGGCGCCGGTGGCCTCGACGCCGGGCTCCGGCCTGCCCCACCCCGCCGCCACCGGCAGCGAGGCGAAGGCCTGACGGAAGGCGTTTCGTTCCCAAGGGACACGGGTCGCCTACACTGGACCCGTGTCTAGCGCCTCAGAGCAGGGCCCCACCGAGGGCCTCCGCGGTCGGTTGCACGAAATCATCTTCGAGTCGGATACGCCGGCGGGCAAGGCGTTCGACATTGGCCTGCTGTGGGCCATCCTCTTCAGCATCATCGCGGTGATGCTGGAGAGCGTCGCCTCGGTGCGAGAGAGCCACGGCGACTTCCTGCGGAACGTCGAGTGGTTCTTCACCGGGCTGTTCACCCTGGAGTACCTGCTCCGCCTCTTCTCCGTCAGCCGGCCCCTGCGCTACGCGCGGAGCTTCTTCGGGCTGGTGGACCTGCTGGCGCTCTTGCCCACCTTCCTGAGCGTGCTGATTCCCGGGGCGCACTCGCTCCTGGTGATTCGGGTGCTGCGGCTGCTGCGCGTCTTCCGCGTGCTCAAGCTGACGCACCTGCTGGGGCAGGCAGAGGTGCTGCTCACCGCCCTGCGCGCCAGCCGGCCGAAAATCACCGTCTTCCTGGGCACCGTGCTCACCATCGTCGTCATCATGGGCACGCTGATGTACGTGGTGGAGGGACGGGAGAACGGCTTCGACAGCATCCCGCGCGCCATGTACTGGGCCATCGTCACGGTGACGACGGTGGGCTTTGGCGACATCACGCCCAAGACGGTGCCGGGGCAGTTCATCGCATCCATCCTGATGGTGATGGGCTACGGCATCATCGCGGTGCCCACGGGCATCGTCTCCGTGGAGCTGGCCGCCGCCACGCGGCATGCCGTGGACAACCGGGCGTGCCCCGCCTGTGGGCAACAGGGACACGATTTGGATGCGCACTTCTGCAAGCACTGCGGGCAGGTGTTGTAGGCGCGCGTCTCGCCAAGAGGACCATGCTCGTTTGGCCGCGCACCAGAAAGGCGGCCTGACGCATCCCTGGCGGAGGGGAGCTGGACCCAGCGGCCCTGGCCGGTCGTTCCCTCTGGAAGGGTCCATCTTCCAGGGTCGCGCCCTTGGCCATGACGCCCTGGAGGTCACCATGCTCTTCCGCCAGCTCTTCGATACGACGTCGTCGACGTACACCTATCTGATTGGAGATGAGGAGCAGGGAATGGCGCTCCTGATTGACCCTGTCGCGGAGAAGGTTGAACGGGACCTCTCGCTGCTGCGGGAGCTGGGGCTGTCCCTCACGCATGTGCTCGACACACACGTCCACGCGGACCACGTCACCGCGTCCGGGCTGCTTCGGGCTCGCACGGGCGCCAAGGTGGTCGGCGGCGCGGCCGGGGCTCCCTGCGCCGACCTCCATGTCCAGCACGGCGACACGCTGCGGGTGGGGGCCTTCAACTTCCAGGTGCTGGGGACGCCAGGACACACCGATGACAGCGTGAGCTACCTGCTGGGAGACCGCGTCTTCACCGGGGATGCCCTGCTCATCCGGGGCAATGGCAGAACAGACTTCCAGAATGGCAATGCCGGCACCCTGTACGACTCCATCACCCGGGTGCTGTTCTCCCTGCCGGACGAAACCCTCGTGTACCCCGCGCATGACTACAAGGGCATGACGGTGACGACCATCGGCGAGGAGAAGCGGCACAATCCACGCGTCGCGGGCCGGAGCAGGGAAGGCTTCATCCAGCTCATGAACAGCCTGGGATTGCCCAAACCCAAACTCATCGACGTCGCCGTTCCCGCCAACCGCGCCTGTGGCCTCGTGAGGCCGGACGGCGCTCATGAAAGCCTCACGCACTGAACTCGACGAGGGCCGGAGACCACCCCGGTGCCAGAGGCCCCCGAGCCCATCCTCGTGGCTACCTGTTCGGAAATGTCGGGGGTTTTGGCGCTCAAAACCCCCGACATTTCCGAACAGCTCGGGGCGAAGCCTGTCACCGCCCCTCGCCCAGGCGCCAAGGACAAGCAGCCATCTGTCATCGAAGAGCGCGGTTGGGAATGAGGCGCTGTCAGAACTTCGGGAATCCCCTTCCAACAGGTGGCGTTCCTGAGCCAACCTGTAGCAACACGGCGCGCGCAGCCCGAACGTCACGCCGCACGGCCCCGCATCTGCGACCGCAGGGCAGGTCTGTTGATGCCAAGCACACAACTCGTCGAAACATCGAGCCTGAATGCGGGCCCAGGACGTTCACTCCGCACCACCCTGGGTAGGATGCGGGTCCATGCCTCGCACTGCGCATAGGCCGCTGGAAGTGGATGAGGAGAAGCTCGTCCTTCAGTTCCCCAGCCTGGATCGCAAGGCAGTGGGTGCGTTCTTCACGCCGGCACCATTGGCGGAACGCACACTCGCCCTCGCACTCCAGCACGTGGGAGAAGGGCCGCTCACGGTCGTGGACCCGTCGTGTGGCGCGGGGGCATTCCTCACCGCCGCCGCGCGACTCCGGCCCGGCGTCCGGCTCTGCGGTTTGGAGCTGGACCCCGAGGTCTCCCGCTTGTGCCAGGCCCGCGTTCCCGAGGCCAAGGTGCACGCGGGAGACGCACTCCGCGATGGCCTGGAGCCGCTCCTCGCCACCACGCCGCCGGACCACAAGGAGCTGTGGGTCGGCAACCCGCCCTACAACGGCACCTCGTCCGTGTTGAAGGACCCGGCCACCTACGCCCGGCTGCGCGCCCTGCTCCCGCTGGCGTTGATGCCCGGCACCAGCCTCCGCGACGACTTCGCCTTCTTCCTCCTCGTCGCCGCGCACCGGCTGGCCACGCGTCCAGGCGCGCTCGCGTTCATCACCCCCGCGAGCTTCCTCGACGCGTTCATGTACGCGCCGCTCCGGCAATCCCTGCTGGAGACGCTGTCCCTGCGCGAGGTCGTGGACCTGGGCCCCGGCGCCTTCGCGGGCACGCAGGTGCGAACCTGCATCACCGTGTGGAGCTCGCTGCCGGGTCCCCACACGCCGCCGCGCTTCGAGCGGCGCGGCAACGGACAGTTCTTCGTCCCCGAGGCCCCCGAGTGGCGGCTCGCCCCCACCGCCCCCGAGGCCTCCGCCCTGGATGCGCGCTGGAGGCAGAGCGGCGAACCGCTGACGCGCCTCGTCCCGGTGAGCCTGCCCGGCGTGAAGACGCGCTTCGACGAGCTGCTCGTGGACGCGGACCCGGAGCGGCTGCTCACCCGCGTGAAGGACTTCGCGGCCACGTCCGAGGAAGCCCTCACCGAGTTCGCCAAGACGCACAATCTCCCCGACGCCCTGATGCCCAAGCTGCGCGCCCTGAAGGCCGGGCCGCCATGGGAGGTCGACCCGAAGAACGTGCGGCCCTTCTACCGCTACGGCGGCGCGAGACACCGCGGCGCCGTGCCCCCGGAGGCCCGTGCGTACTGCTACCTGGACCGCAGGCTCGTCCCGCGTGGAGACCACCGGCTGCGCGGTGCCTACGACCCGCACCTGGGCGCGGTGAAGCTGCTCTTCAACGTGCGCGAGCTCCCCTTGTCCGCCGCGCTGTTGGAAGACGAGGGCTGCGTCCACGACCACCGCCACGCGCGCTTCGCCCCGCTCTACGTCCCGCAGCGTCTGCGTGACGAGGGCCTGGGCCTCACCCGCTCCGTGAAGTCACTGGACGAGTTGGGCCCGCTGGTGCCCAATCTCTCGCCCCGGGGACTCGCCTGGGCTGAAAGCCTGGGAGGTCCCCTGCCCGCCTTCCGAGCCCTGGTGCGCTTCCTCAACAGCCCCGAGGTCCAGGGTGTCTGGGCGCCCGCGTTCGGCGCTTCCCGCGTGGTGCCCGTGCCCCTCGCGGACGAGTGAAGACTGCAAGGCAGTTGGCTCGGATGCCCGCTTGCTTTCCGCAGCGGCGGGCACGAGCAACCGCTAGTGTCCACCTTCGCTCCGTAGCGTCCTACTCAGGAGGAAGACACACTCATGAAGATTCGAGCCCTGCTCACCGCCGTCGCGCTGACCGCCGCCGTGCCCGCCGTCGCCCAGGAAGGCGCGGCCGCCACCCCTCCGCCGGCGGAGAAGAAGACGCCGCCCAAGGGTCAGACGGCAAAGGCACTGGTGAAGGACTCCCAGGGCAAGGACGTGGGCGAAATCACCTTCGAGCAGACCAAGCACGGCGTGCTCATCAAGGGCACGCTGAGCAACCTGCCTCCGGGCGAGCATGCCTTCCACGTGCACGAGGTGGGCAAGTGCGAGGCGCCCGCCTTCACCACGGCCGGCGGTCACTTCAACCCGACGAAGAAGGCCCACGGCCTGCTGGCGCCCAAGGGCAAGCACCACGGCGACCTGCCCAACCTCTACGTGGGCCAGGACGGCAAGGTGCAGTTCGACACGTTCTCCCAGAACGGCCTCACCGTGAAGTCCATGTTCGACAAGGACGGCTCCGCGGTGGTCATCCACGCCAAGGAGGACGACTACCACACCGACCCGACCGGCGACGCCGGTGGCCGCATCGCCTGCGGCGTGGTGGAGAAGTCGTAGTCGCTCGGCACGCCGCTGAAACCCACGCGCCTCTCCCGGTCATCCGGAGAGGCGCCGTGACTCACACGTAACCGAAGCGCCGCCGCGCGAACCACTCCGCGCCCAGCAGCGCGATGAGCGCCACCAGGTAGTACCAGCGGTCCCACAGCGGCTGGTCCTTGGCGCGCCCCACCTCCACCACCGGCGGGTCCAACAGCGGCACATCCGGCAGGCCGTCCTGCGGCAGTGTGTACGACTTGCCGCCCGTCACCTTCGCGATTTGCGCCATCAGCTCCGAGCGCACCGAGGCGTCCGACAGCTCCGGCCCCACGGCGCGCACGGCCACCGCGTCCTCGCCCTTGCCCAGCTCCGTCTCACCCTTCTTCGCGGTGGCCAGCAGCTTGTACGGCCCCGGCTCGGGGGGTTCGAACTCCAACCGCACCACGCCGTCCGTCCCGGTGGTGCCCGTCTGCACCGCCACCGGCCGCTGCGTGGCGACGGAGAACAGCTCCACGCGCACCTGCGCGTCCTGCGCGGGCTGGTAGTCCGCCATCCGCGCCTGGACGACGACGCCCACGGGCCGGCCCGGCTCCACGGACGGCGGGTCCGCCGTCACCTTCAGCGTCGTCAGGTCCGGGTCCCTCACCAGCCACCGCAGCGCATTGCCCCAGAAGCGGTCATACGCGCGGCTGGGCGAGCCGTCCTTGTGCGCCGCGAAGGCCCAGTACCAGGACGCGTCCGTGGCCATCACCAGCGAGCGGCCCCGGCCGTAGTCCCACACCGCCACCAGCGGCGCGTTCTTCCCACCGGACGTCAGGTGCGGATGGTCCAGCAGCACCGTGGCGCCCGGGCGCGCCTGCGTCAGGTTGGCGCCGGGGATGGCCGGCAGCTCCGCCCACGCGGCCTCCGTGCTGGCGGCGCCCATGCCGATGCCCGTCACCGGGTGACGCAGGCCCTCGGGGGTGAGCCGCGCCTTGAAGGCGTCCAGGTTGGCCGGGCCCGCGGCGGCCACGGGCAGCGCGTCCATCAGCGTGGGCATGGTGGCGCGGCCTTCACCGAGCACGCTGTCCCCGCCAATCATCACGAAGGCGCCGCCATTGTGGATGTAGCGCTCCAGGTTGCGCTCGTACTCGGCGATGGAGAGCTGCGGGTCCGCGTGGCCAAAGTTCTGGAAGATGACGACGTCGAAGGTGTCCAGCTTCGTGTCGAAAATCTCGTCCATGGGGAACGGGATGAGGGACAGCTCGCGCTGCTCGTTCACCACGCCCGGGTCATCCGCGTGCGTGCGCAGGATGTAGAAGGACACCAGGTCCACGTTGGCGTCCTGGCGCAGCAGGCCGCGCAGGTAGCGCTCGTCCCACGAGGGCCGGCCCACCACCAGCAGCACCCGCACGCGGTCCCGAATCACCTTGAGCGTGAAGGAGCGGGTGTTGTTGTCCGCCACCGCCTCGCCCGGGAAGGTGGGCACCGTCACCGTGTAGACGAAGCGCCCCGTCTGGTCCGGCGTGAAGGTGAAGGACACGGGCTTGACGTCGTCCGCGGACGCCATCCGCACCACCTTGCTGGCGACCGTCTTGCCCTCCTGGCTCAGCACCACCGGGATGTCCTGCCCCGCGAAGCCGCGGCCGTGAATCTCCACCTCCACGGTGAGCGAGTTGCGGACGAAGGCGAAGTCATCCACCTTCAGCCCCTCCACCGCGACGTCCTTCAGCGTCTCCTGCCCCACGGTGAAGGTGGAGACGGGGACGTTGAGGTCCGCCAGCGCCGCGCGCGCCCGGCCCACCACGCCGGCCTTCAGCTCCGTGTTGTCCGCGCCATCGCTGAACAGCAGCACGCCGGACAGCTTGCGCGAGCCCTGGCCCGCGCCCGCGGCCGAGCGCACCGCGGAGAGCAGGTCCGTGGTGCCCGCGCGCGCAGGCGTCTTCAGCGAGTCCGCCGTCGCGGGCGCCAGCTCCGGGTCGAAGCCGTACACCTCCACCGTGAAGCGGTCCTGCAGCTCCGCCAGTCGCGGCGAGGCGCGCTCCAGGAAGGCCGCGACCTCCTCGGAGCGCGAGCGCCCGCCCACCTCGGCGGGGAAGCTCATGGAGGCGGAGCGGTCCACCAGCACCGCCACGCGGTTCTTCATCCGCGCCACCTGCAGGTGACGGATGCCGGGCTCCAGCAGGAAGAAGAGCGCGGCCACGCCCGCCCCGGCCCGCAGGGCCCAGAGGAGGACACGGCGCCCGCGCGAGGGCTCGCGGCGCACGCCCCAGGCGGCCAGCGCCACCCCCAGCACCAGGCCCAGGGCGAGCAGAACCAGCGCCCACAGTGGCAATGGCGAGAGGGTGACGAGCTTCCAGGCGTTGAACGTGGGGGAATTCATCCAGGCTTTCGGCGTGGGGCCGGTGCTTCAGCGCCGCTTGTTGAGGATGAGCGGCAGGTGGACGGCGTCGTCCTTGTAATCCAGGCAGAGGGCATACATGCAGACGTTGACGCCCAGGCGCACCGCCAGCTCCCGCTGGGGCTCGCCCCCCGGTGAGACATCGAACTCGTAGTCGCCTGACTCGTTGCGGCTCCACGCCCCGGCCAGGTCGTTCTGCGAGTACAGCACCGCGGCGCGCTTGCCCAGGTTGCACCCCATCAACTGGGGCTTGTTGAGCAGCCGCCCGGGCGCCGCGTCCAGCAGGAAGAAGGACTTGAACACCACGTGCTTGGCGGGCACCTCCGCCAGCGGACTCTGCGGCAGCACCCGCGCCATCTCCCGGCGGAAGGACGCGTCGAAGCCGGCCCCGTCGCTGGCGTCGTTGGCGTCCGCCAGCATGAAGCCGCCGTACGTCAAATAGCGCCGCAGGTTGGCCACCTCCGCCTCCTCCAGCGGGGGGAACTCGCCCTCGCCGCCGAAGTAGAGGAAGGGGTACTCGAAGAGGTCCGGCGAGCTGAGCGCGAAGGGGCGCGCGTCCGGCACCACCTCCACGGAGGTGCGGCGCTGCAGCTCCCAGGCGATGCGGCGCAGACCGGACAGCCGCGTGTCCCAGCGGCCCTTGTGCCGGGCCACGGCGGGGATGAAACGGTTCTTCTCACCGAAGGCGTGCGCCCGCCCTGCCAGCAACGGGGCGAGCGCGGCGGTGCCGAGCAGGAGATTTCGACGGGTCAGACGCCGCGCGGACATAGGGCGTATCTATATACCGTCGACGGGTATGCGCATTCCCCGGTATAGAGCCGCATCATGGCGAAAGGCGGACAGACGCCCCCGGCGCCGGGGTCGGCGGAGGTCCAGGGCGCCTGGGCCCGCCGGGACGCGGGGGACGTGAGCGGAGCGCGGCGTGACGCCGAGCGCATCCTCGCGGGCACCCCCACCCCGGAGGACCGCGCCGAGGCCGAGGAACTGCTCCGTCGAACCGCCACCCCGCGCGCCCTGTATGGCTTCGCGCTGCTCGGCGCCACCGTCTTCGTGCTCCTGCTCGTACTCGCAATCGTCCGATACGCGTAAGCTGCGGCGGACCGCATCAAGGAGAATCAGCCATGGAAGGCCTCATCCAGGCCCTCGGGGCGTACCAGACGTTCAACCCTTCCGGCTGGGTGGCCATCTATCGGCTGCTGCCCATGTGGGCCGGCGTCGTGTGCTGTGTCGTGGGCGTGACGTTGCTCGTGGCCGGCGGCGGCAAGATGTTCCGCGTGCTGGCGGGCCCCATTGGCGCGGTGCTCGGCCTGCTGTGGACGCCCATCATCGTCACCAAGCTGGGCCTGCCGGACGTGGCCCGGATGGCCACCATCGTCGCCGCCGTGCTGATGGCGCTGGGCTTCCTGCTCCCCACGGCCATCACCTTCCTGGGCGTGGGCGTGCCCCTGGGCCTGCTGGCCGGGCAGATTGCCGGGCAGCAGGACTTCCTCCTGGGCTTCGCGCCGGGCTTCATCATTGGCGGGCTGGTGGGCGCGCTGCTGCAGCGGCCGGTGGCCGCGGTGGTGGCCTCCGCGGTGGGCGCCTGGCTGTTCGTCATCGGCGCGCTCTCCGCGCTGCACCAGGTGGACGGCGTCGTCCAGGCGGTGGCCAGCAAGCCCTGGGGCGTCATCATCGCCGCGGGCCTCTTCGCCATCGCGGGCGCCGTGTATCAGCTCGCCGTCCGGCCCTCTCCGGAGGAGGCGGACAAGCTGCGGTTCGAGAAAGCCCAGCTCAAACAGCGGCAGGCGGAGCAACATGCGCTCGAAAAACGGTGGGGGGTCAAGTAACCCCCGCTCCCCTGCGCCCGTGCTTTACCTCCACGGGTCCGGCGCGTAGATTCCGCCGCCTTTCCCCCCGGAAGGATTGATGGGTCAGGCCAGGCGCAAGGAGAAGCAGGACCAGTCCCCCACGGAGCCCGCTCCCCGGCAGGAGCCGCCCGCGAGCACCGGGTGGGTGAAGCCGAACGGGCTGACGCGCAAGGGGTGGGCCGTGCTCGTCGGCCTCATCCTCGTCGTCCAGTTCCCGCTCATCCACTACGCCCTGGTGCGGGGCCAGGCGGACGTGACGGCGAAGATGCCCTACACCCAGGACTTCTCGGACCCGGGCGTGGTGCAGCGCGACTTCTTCTCCACCGGCGGCTACTGGCGCGTCACGCAGGGCGAGCTGCTGTCCCCCGGCGTGAAGAACAACCCGCTGTGGCTCCAGGCGCCGCTGCCGGATGACGTCGCGGTGGAGTTCGACGTGCGCTCCGAGCTGCCCGCCGGGGACATCCGGCTGGAGCTCTTCGGCAACGGCGTGGACCCGTCCTCCGGCTACATCCTGGTGCAGGGCGGGTGGAACAACTCCACGTCCGTCATTGCCCGCCGGGACATGAACGCGCAGTCCCTGGACGTGCTCAAGCGCCGGGCCGCGCGCTCCGGCGTGGACGACCTGGACCTGAAGGCCAGCGGCCTCTTCAAGAAGGACACGAAGGTGCGCGTGGAGGCGCGGGGCCAGCAGGTGCAGGCGGGCCGCACGTACCACTGGCGCGTGGAGCGCCGGGGCACGCTGCTGCGCTGGTTCGTGGACGGCGAGCTGCTGCTGGAGCTGGACGACCCGTACCCGCTCAAGGGCCCCGGTCAGGACCGGCTGGGCCTGTCCGGCTTCGAGTCGCAAATCTTCTTCGACAACCTGCGCGTGGACGCGCCGGACCGGCTGCCCTTCACGCCCGCCGCGCGCGCGCCCACCCCGCCGCCGGGCCCCTTCGAGGACGACTTCAACCGCGACACGCTGGGCGACGCGTGGAACGTCACCAACCCGTCCGCGACGAAGCTGGTGGACGGCGCGCTGGTGGTGGAGCTGATGCACAACCGGCCGGTGTGGCTGAAGCAGCCCATCCCCACCCACGCCGTCATTGAGTTCGACGCCTGGACGGACAACCCGGAGGGCGACATCAAGGTGGAGGTGTGGGGTGACGGGCGCTCGTTCTACGCGGGCGACCTGCGGCTCCAGTACACCGCCACCGGCTACGTCATCATCTTCGGTGGCTGGCGCAACACCCAGTCCGCCATCGCCCGGCAGAACGAACACACGAATGACCGGGCGGTGCGCGACGGCGCCGCGGTGGTGGCCGGCAAGCGCCACCACATCAAAATCACCCGCAACGGCGGCACCATCGCGTGGGAGCTGGACGGACAGCCCTACCTCACGCTCAAGGACCCCGTCCCGCTGGAGGGGCCGCGCAACCAGTACTTCGGCTTCTCCGGCTGGAAGAACCGGGTTCACTTCGACAACTTGAAGATCGTGCCGCTCGCCCCCTAGCGGCGAAGGAAAGTCACACCGTGCGCAGAGTAGGCATCTTCGGCTGGGGCGTCGTCGCCCCCCGGTCCAGGAACATCGAGGCGTTCGAGCGCAACCTGTCGTCCGCCGAAAGCTGGCTGTCGCCCTTCAACGGGTTCGGCCCCGACAACTTCCTTGTCGGCATGCCGGAGTTCGACCTGGCGGACTACAAGCCCTGGATTGATGCGCGCTTCCCGGGCAGCCGCTTCTCGCAGCTCGAGCGGAAGATGGGCCAGCCGACGCAGTTCGCCATTGGCGCCTTCATCCAGTCGCTCGCGCAGAACCCGGGCCTGGAGCAGGAGCTTCAGGCGCTGGGGCCCCGCGCGCACGTCTACGTGGGCACGGGCCTGGGCGATTTGCCCAC
The DNA here is from genome assembly GCF_000280925.3 of Myxococcus hansupus. NCBI lineage: Bacteria > Pseudomonadati > Myxococcota > Myxococcia > Myxococcales > Myxococcaceae > Pseudomyxococcus > Pseudomyxococcus hansupus. The sequence continues at coordinate 1,199,160 of NZ_CP012109.1, read as the reverse complement.
CATCCGCTCCATCTCCCTGGACCTGTACCGCGCCCAGCGCCGGTGGGACCGCTTCTGGTCCGCGCCCGAGCGCAACTCGGCACTGCGCGCTTGGCGCGAGAATCAGGCGCCGCTCCCCGGGCTGCCGCCGGAGCCGTCCACCGTGGACGAGCTCACCCGCGACGAGGCCGAGGACGCGTGGTGGCACTTCTGGGCGGGCCGCTCGCCGGAGCTGCGCGAGTACCTGGAGGAGCTGCGCGAAATCGAGGCCATTGGCGTGCCGGACGACGGCGACGTGGAGTCCGCCAAGCTGGCCGTCATCAAGGAGAAGCGCACGCGCAACGGCAAGCTCCAGAAGAAGTGGATGGCGCCGGAGCCGCCGTGGAACGCCGTGTCCTCCAACGTGCTGTGGAACATCCACAACACGCCCGCCTCGCAGATTTCGATGATGGGGCGCATCACCGGTATGACGTTCGCGCCGGTGGCCGCGTGCTCGTCCTTTGGCTACGGCCTGCGGCTGGCCATCAACGCCATTCAACTGGGCCAGGCCAAGGCCGTGGTCATGGGCATGACGGACCCGCCGCCCATGCCCCTCACGGTGGGCGGCTTCTACAACGCCCGCGTCATCTCCGCGGACGCCGCCGTCTCCAAGCCCCTCACCGCGCTGCGCGGCACGCACATCGCGGGCGGCTCGGTGGTGTGGGTGTTGGGGGACTTGGAGCACTTCACGGCCAAGGGCTTCCAGCCGCTGGGCATGGAGCCCATCGCGGTGGGCGTCACCGCGGACGCCGACCACATCATCACCCCGTCCAAGGAAGGCCCCACGCTGGCCATCCGTGAGGCGCTGGCCGCGTCCGGCTGCGCCCCCGAGGACATTGGAAGCTGGGACTTGCACGCCACCGCCACGCCGGGTGACTTCCTGGAGGTCCAGAACCTGCGCGACGTGCTGCCCGAGCAGGTGCTGATTACCGCGCGCAAGGGCACCTTCGGCCACGGCATGTCCGCGGGCGGCGGCTGGGAGCTGACGGCCCAGTACCTGGGCTACGGCAAGGGCGAGGTGTTCCCCACGCCGCTGAAGGAAGCGGAGCTCAACAAGCAGATTTCCCGCGTCCACGGCCGCTTCGTCTTCGACGAGGCCGTGGCCACGCCCGCGGGCTGCGCGGGCAAGCTGTCCATGGGCGTGGGCGGCATCAACGCCTGCGTCATCTCCCGCCCCTATTCGAAGTAGGGGCGGGGCGCCGCGAGGCACGGCTCAGGGGTGGGCGGCCAGCGCTTCCGCGTCGAAGCGCGAGGCCGCCTCCGGGTCGCTCAGGCGGAGAATCTCCACCTCGATTTCCAGGTCGCGGAAGTAGTTCTGCTGCGTGGGCAGCACGCCGCTGGCCTGGCTGTTGTTCACCGCCTGGGCGTAGTCCTCCTGCGTCTTGATGACCTGGTCCACGTAGCCCACGCCCACCGACTGCTGGAGGCGGTCGCCGCGCAGCACCCGGACGACGGCGCCTCCGCTGGGCAGGACGATGCCGCGCACCAGGAAGCGGGACGCGGTGCCCGGCCCCAGGGTGCCGCCGCCGGAGTCCAGCCAATCCGTCTCCAGCACGTAGCGGCCCGGGTTCTCCTTCCAGAAGTAGCCATGGCTCTTCAGCACGGTCCGGACGTGGGGCCACAGCTCCGCCAACTCCTGGCGGTAGACGTGGTCGGCGGTTTTGTCGCGCAGGTAGCTCTTGCGCATCGAGTTGGCGCAGCCACTGAGCGCCAGCAACGTGACGACGGCGAGACACACTCCCGCGAAGCGGGTGGAGCGGTGCATGTGGGGGTCCCCTTCAGGCTCGAGGAGAACGAACGGGTGCCGGCAGCATAGCCCCAGTGCCCGGCGGACCGCCCTCCCCCCTCCCCCCCCCAACGTCAAGACTTGGGACTGGCGACCAGGTCGAAGTCCGGAATCTGTTCGCGCATGAACTCCCGCATCCGGTTGATGAGGGCCGCCTCGATTTGCCGCGCCCGCTCCCGGCTGACGCCGTACTTGTCGCCAATGTCCTGCAGCGTCAGGGGCTCGTCGGAGGTGAGCCGGTTCTCGAAGATGAAGCGCTCCTTGCCCTCCAGCGACTGGGCGAACGCCGCCAGCTTCTCGCGGAAGAGCGCCTTGAGCTGCTCGGCGCCCAGGCGCTCGTCCGCCGGCACGCCGCTGGAAGGCAGGTAGCGGTCCGCGCGCGTGGCGCGGGAGTCCTCGTCGTTCCCCAGCGGCGCGTCGATGGACATCTCGTCGTGCCCCAGCCGCTGGTCCATCTCCACCACGTCCTGCTCGGTGACGTTGAGGCGCTCGGCGAGCAGCTTCGGGCTGGCCTCGAAGCCCTGCGCGATGAGCTTCTCCTGCTCCTGGCGCAGCTTGAAGAAGAGCTTCCGCTGGGCCTCCGTGGTCCCCAGCTTCACCATCTTCCAGTTGTCCATGATGTAGCGAAGGATGTACGCGCGAATCCACCACGCCGCGTAGCTGCTCAGCTTCACGCCGCGCTCGGGGTCGTACTTCTTCACCGCCTGCATCAGCCCGATGTTGCCCTCCTGGACCAGGTCCAGCAGCGACAGCGGGTTGCGGTGGTACTCATGGGCCAGCTTCACGACGAGGCGCAGGTTGGACGCCACCAGGCGGTAGGCCGCGTTGACGTCCCCGGACGCCCGGTAGTGCCGGGCGAGCTGGAGCTCCTCGTCCCGCGTCAGCAGCGGGTGGCGCTGAACCTCGGCCATGTAGGCCTGGAGGGGGTCCCTGGGGGTGAGCCCCGCCTCGCTGGCACGCACCAGCGCCCGGGGAGGCACCACGGGGGCGCTCAGGTCGGCCTCCGGCTCGACCTCCGCCAGCTCGGCCGCATCGGGTTCCAGGGAATCCGGGTCCGTTTGAGCCTCTGCGTCCGCCCCCTCCACCTCGGCGTCCACGACGTCGCCAGCGCCCGGCGAGGCCGGCCGTTTCGCCCGGGGTCGGGGGGACGTACCTTTGGTTCTTTTCCTCCCATTCGCCATGGGGGCTCCATACAGCAAAGTGCCGCGATTGTTGCCACAGGGTAATGCAGGGGCTATGCCCATGCCCGATGAGCGACATCCAAGAGCCAAACGTGCCGGGGAGTCCGGCGCCTGACGAAGCCCCGACGCGTCCCGCCGAGTACATCGCGGACATCGGCTTCGACGACATGAACCTGTCAGAGCCCATCCGCCAAGCGCTGGCGGAGCGCGGTTATACCAACCCCACCCCCGTCCAGGCCCGCGCCTTCCGGCCCGCCATGGAGGGAAAAGATCTCATCGTTCGCAGCAAGACGGGCACCGGGAAGACGGCCGCGTTCGGCCTGCCCCTGCTGGAGAAGATTCCCGCCGACGAGCGCCGCGTGCGCGCGCTCATCCTCTGCCCCACCCGTGAGCTGGCCATCCAGGTGGCCGACGAGCTGAAGCTGCTCGGCAAGATCAAGGGCCTGAAGGTCGCGGCCATCTACGGCGGCGCCTCCATGAAGCAGCAGGAGGACGCGCTGGAGGAAGGCACGCCCATCATCGTCGGCACGCCGGGCCGCGTGTTCGACCACATCAACCGCGGCAACCTGAAGCTCGACGCGTGTGACCACGCCGTCCTGGATGAAGCGGACGAGATGCTCAACCAGGGATTCTACGAGGAGGTCACCCGCATCCTCGACCGCCTTCCGAAGACGCGCCAGGTGCTGCTCTTCAGCGCCACCGTCCCCACGGACATCCAGAACCTCATCGCGCGCTACACGACGAACGCGGAGACGCTGCTGCTGTCCGGCGACGTCTTCACGGTGGAGCACATCCACCACATCCGCTACGACGTGTCGGACGCCTTCCCCAAGCCGCGCAACCTCATCTACGTGCTGGAGAAGGAAGAGCCCCAGAACGCCATCATCTTCTGCAACACGCGGGATGACACGGCGCTGGTGACGGCGGTGCTCAACCGCAACGGCTTCGACGCGGAGCTGCTCAATGGCGACCTGCCGCAGAAGGAGCGCGAGCGCGTCATGGGCAAGGTGAAGCGCGGCGAGGTGGCCTTCATGGTCGCCACGGACATCGCGGCGCGCGGCATCGACATCTCCGGGCTGGAGTACGTCATCAACTACTCCCTGCCGGAGGACCCGGCGGTGTACCTGCACCGCGTGGGCCGCACGGGCCGCATCGGCAACAAGGGCACCGCCATCAACCTCTTCTCCGGGCGCGAGCTGGCGACGTACACCGCGCTGGAGAAGAAGTACGGCATCAAGTTCGACCGGCGCGAGATGCCCGCGCCGGAAGAGGCCATGCGCCTGTGGACGGAGCGCCACGTGCGCGAAATCCAGGAGGCCGCGGGCGGCTCCGTCTTCGAGGGCTTCCTGCCGCTGGCCGCGCAGCTCAAGCCGCGCGCGGACGCCGACGACCTCATCGCCTTCCTGCTCAAGTACTTCTTCAGCCACCTGCGCATGGAGAAGGCCGCGGCGGCGATGGCGGCGGAGGGCCGTGAGCCGCCGCAGGAGCGCAAGAGCGAGAGCCGCGAGGGCAGCGGCCGGCGCGACCGCGGCGAGAAGCGTGAGCGCGGTGAGCGCCGCGAGCGGGATGACCGGCGCGAGAAGCGCGGCGAGTCCTCGGAGCGCGAGCGCCGTCCCCGCCGTGACGATGCCCGTCGCGAGCGTGGCGGCGAGAGCAGCCGGGGTGGCGCCGCGGCGCTGGAGGCCGGTCCCGGCGAGGCCAAGCTGTGGGTGAACCTGGGGACGGCGGACGGCCTGGGGCCGGGCAGCATCGCCACCGCCATGGAGGACGCGGGCGCCCCGGTGGGCAAGCTGGTCCGCGCCGAGCTGCGCCCGACGTTCGCCTACGTCTTCGTGGCGGAGGAGGACGCCGCCGCCTTCGAGACGCTCAACGGCAAGCAGCATGGCTCCAAGACGCTGCGCGTGGAGAAGAGCAAGCCGCGCACGGAGCGTGAGGCCACGCCCCGCCCGCCCCCGTCCCCGGACGCGGGCCCCGGCGAGGCGAAGCTGTGGATCAACCTGGGCATGGACGACGGCATGGACGAGGCGAAGCTGCCCGCCGCGCTGGAGGCCGCGGGTGCTCCGGCCGGCAAGGTGCTGCGCACGCTGCTGCGCCCCACCTACGGCTACGCGTACATCGCCGAGGAGGACGCGCCCGGCTTCGACGCCGTCAACGGCAAGCTGCACGGCGAGAAGCCGCTGAAGGTGGAGCGTCACCGTCCGCGCGGCCAGCGTCCGGAGCGCCGTCCCCGTCAGGAGGCCCTGCCGGAGGTGGAAGGCCAGACGCGCCTGTGGGTGGGCCTGGGCAAGCAGGACGGCCTGGACGAGGCGGGCGTCGCCGCCGCGCTGGAGGCCGCGGGCGCTCCGGCCGGCAAGGTGCTGCGCACGGACCTGCGCCCCACCTACGCCTATGTCTTCGTCGCCGACGAGGACGTGGCGGGCTTCGAGGCCACGCACGGCAAGCCCCACGGCGAGCGCACGCTCAAGGTGGAGCAGGCCAAGCGGAAGTAGTCCCTCAGGCGCCGCCGGTCTCCGAACCGGCGGCCTTCCTGCGCCGCTCACGGTGGTAGTGCGCGGCGCACAGTCCCCGGGCGAGCAGCGGCTTCTCACAGCCGGGCTCGCCGCAGCGGGCGGGCTCCACCCGCGGGGCGGGCGCGGGGTCCGCGCCTCCTCGTGGGGAGGGCTCGTTGAACATCACCTCCGCCACCGTCAGCAGCCGGTCCACGTCCGCGCGCGACAGGCCCTGCGCGCGGATGAAGGTCTCCAGCCGGTGGATGCCGGCGTCCTGCGGGTCCTCCAGCCGGAGCAGCTCGTACAGCGGGAGCTGGAGCGCGGCGGACACCTGGAGCAGCGTCTCGTAGCTGGGGCTGCGCTCGCCGCGCTCCAGGAGCGACGCGAAGGACACGGAGATGCCGCAGCGGGCGGCGAAGTCCTCCTGCGTGAGGCCCCGCCGCTCCCTCAGCGCGCGGATGCGCCGGGCCAGGCCCTGGAGGTGTCCGCTCAAGGTGAAAGCGTCCTGCGGTTCGGGAGGCATGGCCATTAACTATGGTAGCGCACCCCTTCTGTTAAGGTCGCGCGCGCCGCCATCCAGGAGTTTGCCGACACATGAGCGCCGTCGAGGGTACCAACTACTACTTCCGCAAAGCCGCGCGGATCATGGACGTGGGAACCCCCATCGAGACGCTGCTCGCCACGCCGCTGCGCGAGGTGAAGGTGCAGGTCTCCATCGAGATGGACTCGGGCGAGATTCGCACGTTCCTCGGCTACCGCATCCAGCACGACAACAGCCGCGGCCCCATGAAGGGCGGCCTGCGCTACCACCCGCTGCTGGACCAGGACGAGTGCGCGTCGCTGGCCTCGCTGATGACGTGGAAGACGGCCGTCGTGAATGTCCCCTACGGCGGCGCCAAGGGCGGCATCGCGTGCGACCCGTCCCAGCTCAGCATCAAGGAGCTGGAGCGCCTCACCCGGAAGTTCGTGGACCAGGTGCAGGACGTCATCGGGCCCACCCGCGACATCGCCGCGCCGGACGTCAACACCAACCCCCAGGTGATGGCGTGGATCATGGACCAGTACTCGCGCTACCACGGCCACTCGCCGGCGGTGGTGACGGGCAAGCCGCTGGAGCTCTACGGCTCCAAGGGCCGCGAGGCCGCCACCGGCCGCGGCCTGCTCTACGTCGCGCGTGAAATCCTGCGCGACCTGGGCCTGCCGGTGAAGGGCACGCGCTTCGCGCTCCAGGGCTTTGGCAACGTGGGCAGCCACACCGCGCAGCTCATCTGGGAGGACGGCGGCGTGGTGGTGGCGGTGGCGGACGCGCTGGGCGGCGTGCGCAACCCGCAGGGCCTGGACATCCCCTCCCTCTTCGAGCACGTGAAGCGCACCGGCACCGTGACGGGCTTCAGCGGCGGTGCTTCGTGCAGCAACGAAGACGTGCTGGGCGCGGACTGCGAGGTCCTCATCCCCGCGGCGCTGGGCCATGTGCTCACCCGCGAGAATGCCCACGCGGTGCGCGCGAAGCTCATCATCGAAGGCGCCAACGGCCCCACCCAGCCGGAGGCGGACGAGGTCTTCGAGAAGCGCGGCATCTTCGTGGTGCCGGACGTGCTCGCCAGCGCGGGCGGCGTGACGGTCAGCTACTTCGAGTGGGTGCAAAACCTCCAGCACCTGTCCTGGGAAGAGGACCGCGTCAACGCGGAGCTGGAGAAGTCCATGAAGGAAGCCTACGAGCGCGTGGCCCAGGTGGCCCGCTCGCGGAAGGTTTCCATGCGGACGGCCGCGTACATCCTGGCCATTGGCCGCGTGGGCAAGGCCACGGTGCTGCGCGGCATCTGACGCGGCGCAACACGCCCGCAACGCGACAGGCCCCGCTCGCCTGTCTCTTCCACCCGGGGCGCGCTTCCGATACAGGCGCGACCATGGTCACCCTCGAGGACATCCAGGCCGCGCGCGAGCGCATCCGCTCGGCCATCCGCCCCACGCCCTGCCCGCAGTCCGACCACTTCACGGAGCGGACGGAGTGCGCCGCGGTGTTCTTCAAGTTGGAGAACCTGCAGCGCACAGGGGCCTTCAAGGAGCGCGGCGCCCTCAACAAGCTGCTGACGCTGACGGAGGACGAGCGGCGCCGGGGCGTCATCGCCGCGTCGGCCGGCAACCACGCCCAGGGCGTCGCGTACCACGCGCGGCGGCTGGGTGTGAATGCCACCATCGTGATGCCGGAGCGCACGCCGCTCATCAAGGTGTCGCGCACCAAGGACGACTACGGCGCGCGCGTGGTGCTCAAGGGCAGCAACTACGACGAGGCCTACGCCGAGGCGCTGCGCATCCAGAAGGCGGAGGACCGCGTCTTCATCCACCCCTTCAACGACCCGCACGTCATCGCCGGCCAGGGCACCATTGGCCTGGAGCTGCTGGAGCAGTGCCCCGACCTGGAGGTGGTGCTCGTGCCCATTGGCGGCGGCGGGCTCATCTCCGGCATCGCGTGCGCGCTGAAGGAGACGCGGCCGGACATCCGCGTGGTGGGCGTGCAGGCGGAGACCATCGCCAGCATGAAGGCGTCGCTGGAGGCGGACGAGCGCGTGCTGCTCGCCGCGGCGGGCACCACCATCGCGGATGGCATCGCGGTGAAGCGCGTGGGGGACCTCACCTTCCCCATGGTGCGCAAGTACGTGGATGACGTCGTCGCCGTGGACGAGGAGGAGATTGCCGCCGCCATCCTCACGCTGCTGGAGCAGGAGAAGAGCGTGGTGGAGGGCGCGGGCGCGGTGGGACTGGCGGCGCTGCTCAGCGGCGAGGTGCCCATGGCGAAGGGCAAGCGCACCGCCATCATCCTCAGCGGCGGCAACATCGACATGAACGTCATCAGCCGCATCATCGAGCGCGGCCTGGTGAAGGCCGGGCGACTGGTGCAGTTGGAGGTGCGACTGCCGGACCGGCCCGGCATGCTCGCGAAGCTCACCTCGCAGGTGGCCGACCTGCGCGCCAACGTGGTGGAGATCCACCATGAGCGCGCCTTCTCCAAGGCGGGCCTGGGCGAGGCCATGGTGGAGGTGACGCTGGAGACCACCGGCCCGGCCCAAATCGAGGAGCTGGAGCGGACGCTGCACAAGCTCGGCTGGCAGGTGGCTCGCAAGTAGCATCTCGGGGCGGGTGGGCCTTGCGCCCGCGCGCCCGAGTCCGGCGATACTCCGGGCATGAGCCCTGCCGCCCTGCTCTCCGCCCTCCTGCTGACCGCCGCCTCTCCTTCGCCCGCGCAGAAGGCGAAGTCGCTCGCCGCCAGCCGCTCCTGGGAGGAGCTGTACCTGGCCTTCTCCGCGGGCGACGCGACGGACGTTCCCTCGGCCCAGCGAGGCGCGGTCTCCTCGGCGCTGACCCAGGGCTGCGAGGCCCTGAAGGACGAGGACACGGTGATGGCGTACTCGCTGGGCGAGCGCGCCGCCCTCTACGATGAATCCGCGGGCGCGCTGCGGTGCCTGGCCCGGACCGCGCGCAAGACGGACCAGCGGGCCGCCGCGGAGGCCGCCCTGCGCAAGGGCCTGACGAAACATCCCAAGGACGGCGCCTTCGGCCTGGAGCTGGGCAAGCTGCTCCTGGAGGAGCAGGACGCCGCGGGCGCGGTGGCGGCGCTGGAGAAAGTCCCGGCCCGGGCCAAGGAAGCGGGCGACGCGAAGCGGCTGCTCCAGCAGGCCCGCGCCAAGGCGAACGAGGAAGGCGCCGCGCGGCGGGAGGCGGAGCGCCTGGAGCAGCGGATGAGCGGCGTCACCGGCCGGCGTCCCGGCGCCACGGCCGACGTCCAGCCCGCGGTGGCCGGACAGGGCCGGAGCGTCACGCGCTCGGCCAGCCTCAACTACGAATCCAGCACCGGCCCGGATGGCATGCGGACGCGCTCGAACAGCCGCTTCGTCATCCGGTACTTCAACAACCAGCGTGATTTCGGGCAGCGCGCCGAGTACGAGGGCCGCGTCGTCGCCGCCCTGGACGAGGCCTATGACTTCACCCGCAGCATGCTGGGCGAGGTGCGCGAGGCCCCGGTGGATGTCATCCTCTACACGCTGGCGGAGTTCCAGACGCACTTCGGCGCGACCCGGGCCCGCGCCGTGGCCGGCCTCTACTCCGACAACGCCATCCGCATCAACGACGCTGCCGAGCTCACGCCGCAGACCAAGGCCACCCTGGTCCACGAGTACGTCCACGCCGCGCTGGACGACTTCTGCGACGGCCGCGGCAACAACCTCCCCGTCTGGATGAACGAGGGCCTCGCCGAGTACGTCGAGTGGCGCTACATGGGGGGCGAGGACCCCGACCGGTCGGTCCGCAACTACATGGCCCAGGCTGCCAAGGCGAACTCGCTGCCCAAGCTGGAGCACCTGGAGGGCCAGTCCCTCATCATGCAGCGCAACCCCGCCGTGGCCTACGCCACCTCCGCCATCGCCGTCCGGGAGCTGGTGAAGCGGGGCGGAACGGGTCGGTTCCTCACCATGGTCCGCGAGGTGGGACGGGGAAGACCCATCGACGAGGCCCTCACCGAGCACTACGGCCGGACGCGGGCGACCCTGGACGAGGACGTCCGGGCTGCTCTCCAGTAGGGGAGGCTGCCAACCGGGCCCGGGCCAATTGGTTTACCCGTTCCCAGGAGTCCCCTAGACTCGAAGCCCCCTCTATTTACGCTGCGGCGGTAGCCCGGTTGTTCGCCGTCTGCAGCAAGGTGACGGATGTCGGACACGCGCGCGGCGATGAGAGAATTCCGCTTCCTCGATGAGAAGCGGAAGCTGGGTAGCCTGTCTCCCGTGGAGGAGGCGCGCTGGATGGAGCTGCGCACGCATCTGGGCGTGGACGACGCTCCAGTCGCGGATGCCTCCGCGTGGCAGCAACAGGCCGCACCCCAGGGCTACTACGCCGATGACGGCCAGTGGTACCCCTACCCCGCTGGCTACGAGCAGCAGCCCCAGGGCTACTACGCCGCCGACGGCCAGTGGTACCCCTACCCCGCTGGCTACGAGCAGCAGCCCCAGGGCTACTACGCCGCCGACGGCCAGTGGTACCCCTACCCCGCCGGGTACGATCCCAACCAGGGTTACGATCCGAACGCGCAGGCGTACGCGCAGCAGGCGTATGACCCGAACGCTCAGGCGTACGCGCAGCAGGCGTATGACCCGAACGCGCAGGCGTACGCGCAGCAGGGCTACGACCCGAACGCTCAGGCCTATGCGCAGCCGGGTTACGACCCGAATGCCCAGGCGTATGCGCAGCCGGGTTACGACCCGAATGCCCAGGCCTACACGCAGCAGGGCTACGACTCGAACGCTCAGGCCTACGCGCAGCCGGGTTACGACCCGAACGCCCAGGCCTACGCGCAGCCGGGTTACGACCCGAACGCGCAGGCCTATGCGCAGCAGGGTTACGACCCGAACGCGCAGGGAGATGCGAGCGCGTGGCAGGCGGATCCGCAGGCCCAGCAGGCCCCCGCCGAGGCCGCGCCCGAGCCAGCCAATCTCAGCCTCGCCGATGACATCGACATCCCCGCGCTGAGCGAACCGGCGCCGTGGATGACGCCGGGTGCCAGCGGACAGGCCTCGGAGCAGGCGCACTCGGAACCGGCCCACGAGGACGCTCTCGACGCCGAAGAGTCGGCCGTGGAGCTGTCCGCCGAGGACGCCGTGGAAGACCCGTCCGCGTCGTTCGCGGATGTCACCGAGGATCTCCAGCAGGGAACGCAGCCCGAAGCGGTGAACGTCGCGGAGGATGACTTCTCCGACGTCAGCGCCGAGCCGCAGGCCACCGCCACCGCCGAGCCGGAGACCTCGCTGGAGGCGTCCTTCGCAGACCTGTCGATGGAGGTGGAGTCCGCCCCCGACGCGGACGCCCTGGCTTCTGCCGAAGAGGAAGTCCCCTCCTCCGAAGTCGAGCTGGTGGACGGCGCCACGGAGAGCGAGCCCGTGCTGGCCCAGGAGCTGGCGCCCGCGCCCATCGACGATGAGTGGGCCTCCGCGCCGCTCGCCGTCGAAGCCGAGCCGACGGAAGTCGCCGACGCCGGTGACATCATCGACGTCGCCGCGATGGCCGAGCCGGAGGCGACTCCCGACGCGGAGATTGCCCTCGAAGCCACTGACATGCTCGAAGCCTCGGCTTCCGAGCAGGATGTCGCGGCCAGCGCCGAAGCGCCTGCCGTCGAACTGGAGGCGAGCGCCGAGGAGTTCACGGAAGCCGCCGCGCTGGATGTGCAGGCCTCCGACGCGGGCCCCGCTGAGATTGCGCTCGATGCGTCCGAGGTCAGTGAGGCCTCCGACGCGGGAGCACCTGTCGAGGCCTTTACGGACGCGACGGTCGACGTCACCGATGTGAGTCATCACGCGTTCGAACCGGCGTTCGCTGGGGCGCCCATCGCGGTGGACAGCGAAGTCGCTGCCGAAGAGGCGCACGTTGCCGACGCAAGCACCACGGACGCCGCCGTAGCGGGCGCTGTCGAGGACGCGCACGCGGCGACGCTGGATGCCAGCGCTGACACGGCGTTCTCGAGCGACGAGGCGACTCCGCTCGAGGTCGCTGACATCAGCGCCGCCGATGCGGTCGTTGACAGCGCCGACGCGGCTCACGCGGGCGATGCGCAGTACGCGGAACTGGCGCTCGAAGCGGCCGGCACCGTGGAAGCCGCGAACACGCAGGACGCGGAGATCGCTCTCGACGCGTCTGACGTGAGCGAGCCTGCCTCCGCGGAGGCGGAGATCGCCCTCGATGCGTCCGATGTCGCCGAGACGGCCTCCGAGGCACAGGTCACGGAGATTGCGCTCGACGCCTCGGACGTCACGGCGTCCGCGACCGACGACGCGCGTGAGGAGATTGCGCTCGACGCCTCGGACGTCACGGCGTCCGCGACCGACGACGCGCCTGCGGAGATTGCGCTCGACGCCTCGGGCGTCACCGCGTCCACGGCCGACGATGCGCCCGCGGAGATCGCGCTCGATGCCTCGGATGTGAGCGAGAGCGCTCCCACCCTGGAGCTCGACTCGACGGAAGTCGCGGCCGAAGCGCCGACGCTCGATGTGATGGACGTCGAAGCCGAGCCCGAGCAGGCGGTGGCGGCCCACGACAGCGACACGAGCGGCGAGCAGCCCACGCTGGAGTTGGTCGATGTCAGCGCGGACGCCACGCACGACACGGCGTACGCGCAGACTGCGGCGCCCTTCGCGACCTCGGACGTTCCTTCGCTCGAAATCCACCCGGTGCAGGTGGGTCCGAACCTCCACGCCGACACCCTCTCCGTCGCGGGGGATCCGCCGCGCGCGTCCTCTCAGCACACGTCGGCTGCGCCTTCCGCCGAGGAGATGTTCGACCTGAGCGGGAATCCCGAGGAGGCCGTGCCCCTCGCGGCGGCGAACGAGTTCCTGAGCCACGGGCAGTTCGCACAGACGGACAGCCGGAGCATGGCGCTGCCCGACAGCGAGCCGGACGCCATCGAGCTGCAATCCGAGTGGGTCTCCGCATCCGAGCCCACGACGGAAACCGCCACGACCGACTGGGCCGCCAACAACGTCCTGAACGCCGCTGCCACCGAGACGCATTCGGGATGGGAGACCCAACCCGAGGCTCCCGTGGAGCTTCAGGCCGAGTGGGCGGAACCTTCGAGCGAGCCGCAAGCCGAGTGGACGTCGACGCCGGTGGAGACTGCTTCCACCGAGTGGACCTCCTCCACGGAGACCGCTGCGGCGACTGCGCAAACGGAATGGACCGCTGAGCCCATGGCGGCGCAGTCCGAGTGGACCGCCGGTTCCGAGGATGCGCAGCCGGAATGGGCCACCGCCGAAGCTCAGGCCGCCGAGGCACAGCCTGAATGGGCGACGCCGGCAGAGACCGCGCCTGAGCAGGCGCAAACGGAATGGTCCACGGGAGAGGTGACCGCGGAGCCGCAGGCCGAGTGGGCGACCACCGAAGCCTCGACCTCCGAACTCCAGCCCGAGTGGGTCACCCCGGAAGCCACGTCAGCGGAGCCCCAGCCCGAGTGGGCGACTGCCGAGGTCAGCGCCACGGCTGATCCCCAGCCTGAGTGGGCGACGGCCGAGGTCGGCGCCACGGAGACGGCTTCGACGGAGCCCCAGCCTGAGTGGGCGACCGCCGAGGTCAGCGCCACGGAGGCTCAGTCCGACTGGGCCACCACGGAGTCGGCTTCGACGGAGCCCCAGCCCGAGTGGGCGACTGCCGAAGTCAGCACCACGGAGGCTCAGTCCGACTGGGCCACCGCCGAAACACCGGCCGCTGAAGTCCAGGCCGAGTGGGCCACGCCTGAAGCGGCCACCACCGAGGCCCAGCCGGAATGGGCCACCGCGGAAGCGTCCGCAACTGAAGCGCAGCCCGAATGGGCGACTTCTGAAGCGGCTACCGCTGAGCCCCAGCCGGAATGGGCTACTGCGGAAGCCTCCGCCACTGAGACGCAGGCGGAATGGGCGACTTCTGAAGCGGCTACCGCGGAGCCCCAGCCGGAATGGGCCACTGCGGAAGCCTCCGCCACGGAGGCTCAGCCCGAGTGGGCGACTCCTGAAGCGGCTACCGCTGAGCCCCAGCCCGAATGGGCCACTACGGAAGCCTCCGCCACGGAGGCTCAGCCCGAGTGGGCGACGGCCGACGAGTCCGCGACGGCGGTTCAGCCCGAGTGGGCCTCTGCCGAAGCACCTGCTGCGGAGCCGCAGTCCGAGTGGGCGACCACTTCGGCGCAGCAGCCTACGTGGGCCGCCACGGAAGCCTCTTCGACCGAGTCGCAGCCCGAGTGGGCGACTCCGGAGGCAGCTCCGGTCGAGTTGCAGCCTGAGTGGGTCACCACCGAAGCAACCGCTGCGGAGCAGCAGCCCGAGTGGACCACCACGGAAGCTGCTTCGGCTGAGGCGCAGCCGGAATGGGCGACCGCGGAGACGGCCGCCACGGAGCCCCAGGCCGCGTGGACCACCGCTGAAACGAGCCCTGCGGCGCCGCAGCCCGAGTGGGCGACTGCCGAAGCCGCAGCCCCCACGGCTCAAGCCGAGTGGTCTGACTCCACGGACTCCGCCACGATCGAGGTCCAAGCAGAGTGGTCTTCGGAAGCGGCCTCCACCGAGCCCCAGGCCGAGTGGACCGCCACTGCCGACGCAGCCTCCGCGCAGGCCACCACCGAGTGGACGTCTGCCAGCGAGCCCCAGGCCGAGTGGTCTGAGAGCAACGACTCGGCAGTCGCCGTCCAACCTGAATGGGCGACCGCGGAGGCAACTGCTCCCGTGACGGCGCAAGCCGAGTGGTCCGCCAACGCCGACGCCTCCAACGCCGTGCAGTCGGAGTGGGCGACTTCAGAAGAGTCCCCCACCATCGAGGCGCAGGCGGAGTGGGCAGAACCGGCGGAGACCACCGACGCTGGACAAGCCGAGTGGTCGACCAACACGGATGCTGCCGGCACCGCCCAGCAGGAATGGGCCGCGACGGAAACCACTGCTCCCGCGACTGCGGACTGGGCCACCAGCGCCGAGTCCCCTCAGTCTCAGTGGGCGACGCCCGAGAGCACCGAGGCGCAAGCCGAGTGGACCACGAACGCAGCACAGCCGGAGTGGGCCACGCCGGAAGCCACCGAGGCGCAGCCCGCGTGGACCGCCAGCACGGACGCCACCTCTGCCCAGGCGGAGTGGGCCACGCCCGAGACCACTGAGGCCCAGCCCGCGTGGACCGCCGAAACCGACGCCACCTCGGGCCAGACGGAGTGGGCCACGCCCGAGGCCACTGAGCCCCAAGCAGAGTGGGCCACGCCGGAAGCCACCGAGGCGCAGCCCGCGTGGACCGCCAGCACGGACACCACCTCCGCCCAAGCAGCATGGGCCACGCCCGAGGCCACTGAGCCCCAAGCAGAGTGGGCCACGCCGGAAGCCACCGAGGCGCAGCCCGCGTGGACCGCCAGCACGGACACCACCTCCGCCCAAGCGGCATGGGCTACGCCCGAGAACACCGAGGCCCAAGCAGAGTGGGCCACGCCCGAAGCCACTGAGCCCCAAGCGGCATGGGCCACGCCCGAGACCACTGAGGCCCAGCCTGAGTGGGCCACGCCGGAGACCACCGAGCCCCAAGCCGAGTGGACCGCGGACACCACCACGTCCGGCACGGACCAGTCCTCGTGGGCCGCGACGCCCGACGCTTCCAACTGGTCCGCGAGCTCGGACACGGCCGGCGCCGCGCAGGCCGAATGGACCGCCGAGCCCGCCGAGGTTCAGGCGGAGTGGTCCACGGATGCGACTGGCACGGCGCAGCCCGGATGGGCCGCCGCTGAAACCGCCGCGCCCGCCGAAGTCCAAGCGGAGTGGACCACCTCGGAGCAGGGCCAGGGCGACTGGTCCGCCCCGGCGGAGCCGGAAGCCGAGCCCATTGAAGTGCAGGCCGAGTGGGCCGAGCCCGAGGAGACCCTCGAGGCCCAGCCGGAATGGGCGACGGAGGAAGACACCACCACCGCCCCCGCGAACCACGGCTGGAGCGCCACGCCCGAGACCGCAGCGCCCGTCGAAGTCCAGACGGAGTGGGCGACCGCGAGCGCCGAGGCCTCCCCCGAAACGAACGGCGCGCAGTCGGCGTGGGAGACCCCTGTCGAGGAAATCGCGCCCGAGGCCATCCAGGAAGAGTGGGCCTCTCCCATCGAGGAGGCGCAGCCGGAATGGTCGACCTCCGAGCCCGCGGCGACGACGCCGGCCACCGAGGACGCCCAGTCCGAGTGGGCAGACCCTGCCGCCGAGCCCACGCCGGCCACCGAGTGGGCCGCGTCGGACACGGGCCAGGCACCGGCCAACGAATGGACCTCCGCCACGCCGGAGACCACCGAGTGGTCCGCGACCAGTGACGCGTCCGCCACCTGGGAAGCCCCCACGGAGCAGCAGCCGGCGTGGGCAACGGCGCAGCCCGAAGCCACGCCCGAGTGGTCCGCCGAGCCCGCCTCGGCCGAGTGGAGCGACGCGTCCGTCGACGTCGAGCCGGTGATGGAGGCCGAGCCCGTCGAAGAGGCCGCCACCTGGGAGGCTGAGCCCATCGAGGACAGCGCGCCCGCTCCGGCGGCGCAGTGGGCCGCGCCGCCGAGCAGCCCCTTCGGCGCGCCCGCCCAGGACTACTCCGACGTCGAGCCCGTCGAGGAGGTCGAAGAAGTCTCGATGGAGCTCGAGCAGGAAGTCTCGGACATCGACGTCGAGGAAGAGGTCGTGGTGCCGTCGGCTCCCGCCGCGGCCATCCCCGCCCCTCCCGCGCACGCGGTGGTCGTCCCGCCTTCGCCCTACGCACAGGCGGCGATGGGCGCGGCGGGCGCGGGCGCGGTGGCGCAGGCCCTCCGCCCCGCCGCCGTCATCCCGGCCGCGCCCACCAACCACCTCGCCACCGAGCGCGAGCCGCTCTTCGATGACACCGCCATCGTCGGTGGGACGGCGCTCACCTCCTTCGTGGAGGGCGAGCATCGCGTCATCATCCACACGGTGGAGGGACAGGTGAAGCGCGGCACCATCCGCGACGCGGACCTGCTCGACGACGTCATCTCGCTGGAGCAGCAGAGTGGCTTCGCCGCCGAGCAGATTCCCGGCAAGCGCGTGAAGGCCATCTTCTTCATGCTCCCCGCGGGCGCGCGCCAGCCGCAGGCCGAAGGTCTGAAGATTCGCGTCACCTTCAACGATGGCCGCCAGGTCGCCGGCTTCTCCCAGGACTTCCAGGGCAGCACGCCGGGCTTCTTCGTCATCCCCGCCGACCAGCGCACCAACACCGCGCGCATCTTCATCTACCGCTCCAGCGTGCAGGCGGTGGCCGAGGGCTGAGGTGAAAGCCCCCGTCCGGAGTAGGCAGCGTGAGCGGGGCCCCAAGCCCCGCAAATGAAAGAGGGGCCCCCACCACCGTGGGAGCCCCTCTGTCATTTCAGCCCGGCGGGTGCCGGAGAAACGCTGACTACTTCTTGTCCGTCGCGGCCGGGGCCGGGGCGCCCTGCTTCACCAGGGACAGGTCCAGGTTCACGGTGACTTCCTCACCCACCGCCACGCCGCCCGTCTCCAGCGCCTGGTTGTAGGTCAGACCGAAGTCCTTGCGGTTCAGCTTGGTGGTCGCCGTCACGCCCGTGCGGGTGTTGCCCCAGGGGTCCTTCGACTCCTTCGACGGGCCGGTGACGTCCAGGACGACGGGCTTGGTGACGCCGTGCATGGTCAGGTCGCCGGAGACCTTCAGCTTGCCCGCGCCCGCCTTCTGCACCTTGGTGGACTTGAAGGTGATTTCCGGGAACTTGGCGGTGTCGAAGAAGTCAGGCGCCTTCAGGTGCTCGTCGCGCTTCGCGTTGCCCGTGTTGATGGAGGACGCGTCCAGCACGGCCTCGACGGTGGACTTGGAGATGTCCTTGTCGTCCAGGTTCACCGTGCCGCTCTTCACGTTGATGGAGCCGTTGACGTTGGAGACCATCATGTGACGGATGGCAAAGCCCGCGTTGGAGTGCGACTCGTCCACCTTCCAGGTGGAGGCCAGCGCCATCGACGGGAGGGCGAACATCAGGGCAACGGCGCTCTTCAGGGACGTCTTCATGGTGAGTGTGCTCCTTGGAGTGACAACGAAAGTCAGGCGCGCAGCGCGAAGCTGCGCATGGACAAGGTTCCGTGATGGAAGCCCTCGAATACGGGGGTGAGACGGTCCTCGGGGAGGGCAGCTCCGAGGACGAAATAGAGCGGCATCAAATGTTCGGCCCTTGGATGCGCGAGCCGCGCGTTTGGTGCGTCCAGCCATGATTGAAGGCCGGTGAAGTCACGCGCCTCCAGCTTGCGGGCAATCCACGCGTCGAAGGCCTCGGCCCACGGCTCGACGGACGCCTCCTTCTCTTGGAAATTCAGGCGGCGCAGGTTGTGGACAATGCCACCGCTGCCCATGAGCAACACGCCCTGCGCGCGCAGCGGACGCAGCAGCTCGCCCATGCGCGCCACGTCCGCGGGGCTCGCCCCCAGCGGCATGGACACCTGCACCACGGGGAGCTTCGCCTCTGGGAAGGCATGCAGCAGCGGCACCCACGCGCCGTGGTCCCACCCGCGCTCGGCGTCGGCCACTGCCGGCAGCCCGCCCGCCTTCAACCGCGAGACGACGTCCTCGGACAGCGACGGCGCACCGGGCGCGCCATACCGCAGGCGGTAGAGCGCCTCCGGAAACCCGTAGAAGTCATGGATGAGGGACGGCTGGGCGCTCGAGGTGACGCGGACCTCGCCAGGCGTCTCCCAGTGGGCGGACACCACCACCAGCGCGCGCACCGGTGACGCGTCACCCAAGCGGCGCAGCGCCTGCGGATACGCATCCGAATCCAAGGCCACCATGGGCGAGCCATGGGAGATGAACGCCGTCGGCGCCACCGCTTGGCTGCCTCCCGGGCCACCCGCGCCCAGAACGCCCGCCACCCCGGCCGCCGCCGCGCCTTGAAGAACCACGCGTCTGTCGAGCTCGTCCGCCATGTCGGGCGCCTTCTAATGCAACCGCAGGACCAGGACACACAAAAGTCCAACCTATTGGATTTGCTCCCAACCCTCATCCAGTCGTGCAACGACGCTCTCAAAACGATAGAGACTCAACTCATTCTGGAAGGAGCCGTACAGCGTGGCTGGCCGTTTCGAGTTGGACTTGAGTGAGCTGCTGACCTTCGAGCCAGGAGGCGGGCTCATCCACTTCGGAGGCCAGCGGGTGCTGCTGATGGACCCGGTGGCCCTGGGGATGCTGCGCAAGGAGCTCATCGGGTTGATGGGGATGACGGCGGCGCGCGGCACCTTCACGCGCCTGGGTTACGCGCACGGCTGGCGCACCGCGGAGGCGATGAAGGGCGCGGTGCCCTGGAAGGATGAGTCGCTGTGGCGGCGCGCGGGCGGCCGGCTGCACACGCTGCAGGGACAGGTCCGGGTGGAGCCGGTGGAGCGCCGGGCGGACGAAGGCCCGGAGCCCTTCGCCGAGGCCCAGTGGCGCGACTCCTACGAGGCCGAGCAGCACCTCCTGCACCTGGGACAGGCCGACCAGCCGGTGTGCTGGAGCCTCACCGGCTTCGCGTCCGGCTACATGAGCTACGTCAACGGCAAGCCCATCTACGGCACGGAGCTGCGCTGCGTGGGCAAGGGCGACGCGGCCTGCCACTACGTGGGCCGGCCCGCCGACGAATGGAGCACCGAGTGCGCCGAGGTGCTCCGCTTCTACGAAACCCAGTGCATGGAAGGCATGCTGGCGCAGGTGACGGAGGCGCTGCGGCAGACGGAGCGCAAGCTGCGCGCGAAGCGGCAGTCCCTGGCGCGCGCGGGCGTGACGGAGGACCCGGCGGGCATGGTGGCGCGCTCGGAGGCGATGCAGCGGGTCATCAACCTGGCGCGGCGCTCCGCGAAGGTGGACTCCACGGTGCTCGTCACCGGCGAGAGCGGCGTGGGCAAGGAGCGCATCGCGCGGCTCATCCACGACGAGTCCGGCCGCGCGCACAAGGCCTTCGTCGCCGTCAACTGCGCCGCCGTCACCGAGAGCCTGCTGGAGAGCGAGCTCTTCGGCCACGTGCGCGGCGCCTTCACCGGCGCCACCAGCGACAGGGCGGGCCTCTTCGAAGCGGCCCACGGCGGCACCCTCTTCCTGGACGAGGTGGGCGAGGTGCCGCCTTCCATGCAGGCCAAGCTGCTGCGCGTGCTCCAGGAGCGTGAGGTCCGCCGCGTGGGCGAGAACACCAGCCGCAAGGTGGATGTGCGGCTCGTCGCCGCCACCAACCGCGACCTCGCCGAGGAGGTCCGCCTGGGCCGCTTCCGGCAGGACCTCTACTACCGGCTGCGCGTCATCGAGCTGAGGATTCCGCCGCTGAGGGACCGCCGTGACGACGTGCTGCCCCTGGCGCGGCTGCTGCTCGCGGAGGCCGCGGAGCGGCTGGGCCGCCGGGTGTCAGGCCTGTCGCCCGACGCGGCGGATCAACTCCTCCGCTACCCGTGGCCCGGCAACGTGCGCGAGCTGGGCAACGCCGTGGAGCGCGCCGTCGCCCTTTGCGAGGGCACGCGCGTGGAGCGGGAGGACCTGCCCGAGGAGGTCCGCGCCGCGCCCCCCAGCCTGGTGCCCTCGGACAACCCACGGCGGCTGGAGGACGTGGAGAAGCACTACATCCTCGCGGTGCTGGCCCAGAACGGCGGCAACCGCGCGCGCACCGCCGAGCAGCTCGACATCGGCGTGGCGACGCTCTACCGGAAGCTCAAGCAGTATGGCCACCCGGAGGCGGCCCACTGAGACGCCCGCCCGGCGTCAGTTGAGGTACTGGTCCCGGTCGGGACGGTCCTGCCGCACCACCTGCAGGTGCTTGGAGCGGCCCTTCAACTGACGCTGCAGCCGCCAGTGCTGCAGGGTCAGCCACAGCTTGCGCGGGTTCGCGCCGCGCACGTAGGCGAACGCCATGCACAGGCCCAGCAGGTCCGGGACCTGCGTCTGCCAGCCCGACGTGATGGCCGACAGGACGACGAAGCCCGCGCCGATGCCAGCCAGGGCATTGCCCGAGAGCGGAATGCCCCAGAAGTTCGCCTGCCCCCGGCCAATGGTGAGTCCGTAGGACACCCACAGCACCGACGTCATCACGTTGCCGCCGGCGTACGCCTGCACCGTCGTGCCGGGCACGAGCAGGGCCAGCAGCGTGGTGAGCACACCCGCGGTCACCGCGATGCCCACCGCCACCATCAGGAGCCGCTTGCCGCCCCAGAGGGACTCCAGGTAGCCGCCGATGGACCACGTGATGATGGCCCCGAAGATGATGCCAATCGGGGCGGTCTCGATGAAGGCGTAGGTGAGCGGCTGCCAGAGGAAGGGCCCGCGGACCACCAGTTCGGGGATCAGCAGCAGCAGGTTGCCGGACTGGGCCTTCGTCAGGTGGAACAGCACGGAGCCGGCCACCAGCGCCACGGCCAGCTTGGACGCCATGGTCTCCAGGCCGGGCAGCCCCATACCGCCGCCCCCGCCGCCGAAGCTCCGCATCGGTCGCATTCAGTACACCATCCTCTCGTTGCTCCAGAGCCGTCCAAAGGTGGTGGAACACCGCTCGCTTCGCAACCCCAAACGACGAAGGGCGCCGCTCCCCGACAGACCGGGGAGAGCGCCCTCGAACACCTACGTCGCTTCAAACGCCGCGAGGCCGCTCAGGCCTTCACTTTGTAGAAGAGCGTGATGGTCAGACAGTGGAACTCCTTATCGGAGGACTGCGTCACCACCCTGTCGACCACCTCGACATGGGAGTTCTCCTTGAGCCACTTGGTGATGTTCTCACCCATGTTCTCGCGGTCACGCGCGAGCGTGGTGGAGAACACCTTGACGCCCGTGAAGCTGATAACGCCCATTCCGACCCTCGTCCAAACCAGAGATTCTGGACGTTTACCCCGAGACGATTCCGCCATCAAGAAACGCCGCCGACAATCCGGCCCTTGCGCGTCCCGAATTACCCACCCAGGGGGTGGGCTCCCGGCCCTCGCGCGGGGGGCGAGGCCGGAGCCCTAGGACTTCACCGGCCGCTAGCGGCCTTGCGCGCCAGGCACGTCACCTCGTCCTTGCAGGCCGGGCCGATGCCTTCGGGGTGCGCCGTGAGGGGCGTCTTGTCGCTCTCCTCGACGCCGCACACCACGCACTTGCGCTTGCGGTTGCGACGCTCCGCGCGGCGCTGCTCCGCGATGGCCTTGGCCCGCTCACGCGCCGTCTTGGCGTCCACCTCGTTGCTCATCTCGCGTCCTGGTTGGAAGTCGTGTGCCATCAGAGCGCCTCGACGAGCACCGCGATGCCCTGGCCGCCACCGATGCAGGCGGACCCGATACCATAGCGGGCGCCGCGGCGCTTCAGCTCGTACACCAGGGTGGTGGTGATGCGCGCGCCCGAGGCGCCCAGCGGGTGGCCCACGGCGATGGCGCCGCCATTCACGTTGGTCCGCTCACGCGGCAGGCCCAGCTCCTTCTCCACCGCCAGGAACTGCGGCGCGAAGGCCTCGTTGACCTCGAAGAGGTCAATGTCCGAAAGCTGACACTCCGCGCGCGCCAGGAGGTTCCGGATGGCCGGCGCGGGGCCAATGCCCATGACCTTGGGGTCGCACCCGGAGATGCCCCAGTTGACGAGCCGCGCAATGGGCTGCAGGCCGTGCTGCTTCACGTAGCTGCCGGTGGCCATCACCATGGAACCCGCGCCGTCGCAGATGCCGCTGGCGGCGCCCGCGTGCACCACGCCGTCCTTCTTGAAGACCTTGGGCAGCTTGCGCAGGCCCTCCACCGTCGTCTCCGGGCGGCCGTGCTCGTCGCGAGACACCACCGTCTCACCCTTCTTCGTCTTCAGCGTGACGGGGGCGATTTCGTCCTGGAAGCGGCCCGCCTCCTGCGCGGCGGCGAAGCGCTTCTGCGTGAGGACGGCGTACTCGTCCACCTGCTCCTGCGTCAGGGCGTAGTCCACCGCGAGCTGCTCGGCCGTCATCGCCATGGGCTGACCGGTGTAGCTGTCGGTGAGGGCCGTCCAGAGCATGTCCTCCAGGCCGCCCTTGCCCAGCGGCAGGCCCCAGCGGGCGCCGCGGATGACGTGGGGGGCCTGGCTCATGGACTCGGTGCCACCGGCCAGCACGACGGAGGCCTGCTCGGTGAGCATCATCTCCGCGGCGGTGACGAAGGCCTGGAAGCCGGAGCCGCACAGCCGGTTGACGCCCAGCGCGGGAACGGGGACGGGAACGCCGGTGCGCAGGCCCACGTGGCGCGGCAGGTAGATGGCGTCGGCGCTGGTCTGCACCACGTTGCCGTAGACGACGTGCTGCACGTCCTCCGGAGACACCTTCGCCTGGGCCAGGGCCGCCTTCGCGGACTCCACCGCGAGGTCGGTGGCGCTGAGGTCCTTCAGGCTGCCCCCGTAGGTACCAAACGGGGTGCGCTTACCGGACAGGAAGTAGATTTCCTCGTTCTTGGACACGCTCTTCATGGTGGTCGTCTACCTACTCTCAAGGGGCGCGCGGTGCACGCGCGCCGTGACGTCGTGACGTGTGGGACGGCGGCCCTCAGGGCCCGCGCCGCCCTAAAAAAGCGCTGGCGACGATGGCAAGCGCGATGACGGTCCACAACAAACCTTGAAGGTTCTGTTTGCGGATTTCCTTGCGGCCAAGCCCTTGGTACCAGGAACGCCCGGCCGCCACCCGGCCTTCCCAGGTGAAGTCGCCGGCGGGCTCCAGGCCCTCCAGCCGGCGCAGATGGGCGCGCAGCAGGCGGTCGGGCGGAGCGTCCTCCAGTGAACCCGTCAGGTAGACGCCGGGCACGTCCAACGCGGGGCGCCGGTAGTCGGCGGTGATGACGAAGCCGCCGGACGCCAGGGGGGTGAGGAGGTACAACCGGGGGACGCCCCCCTGCCCCGCGTAGAGCGTGGCGAAGACGCGCTCACCGGGGTGCGCCCAGTCGTAGGAGCGCGTGGCGCGCTGGAGGCGCGGCTTCTCCTCGTGGCTGCCCAGCGGCACGAAGCCCAGCGCCTGGAGCTGGTTGGCGCGGCCCGACAGCGTCAGCGGCAGGTCCATCTGGTCGGCGGGGGCTTCGGGCTCCACGCGGACGCTGGACGG
Source organism: Myxococcus hansupus (assembly GCF_000280925.3). Lineage (NCBI taxonomy): Bacteria > Pseudomonadati > Myxococcota > Myxococcia > Myxococcales > Myxococcaceae > Pseudomyxococcus > Pseudomyxococcus hansupus. Next base: position 1,175,154 of record NZ_CP012109.1, on the reverse strand, counting down.
GGCGAGGAAGAGGATGCTGCGCCAGAGGTTCATGGACAGCAGCACGCACGCCAGCACCAGGCCGGCGACGGCGATGCCCAACTCGACGAGGATGTTCATTCGGGAGGGGCCTCCAGGCACGGGGATACCCGCGCGACGTGCGCGCGGTGCCGCGTCGAGGAGGTCAACAAGGCGGGCCGACCGGAGACCATGGCCCCGGGACCCTAGCGGAAAGCGGTGCCGGCGTGCGCTGGCTTCCGCGCGCTAGCGCCGGGACGCGCTGGCCGGCAGGGTGCGCCAGCGCTCGAGCGCGTCCGGGGTGAGCGGGTCCTCGCCCCGCAGGAACTGCTCCAGGTGCTCCAGCGAGTCGACGCCAAAGAACAGCTCGTCGTCCGCCAGGTAGGTGGGCACCCCGAAGGCCCCGGCGGCCAGCGCCGCCTCGGTGTTGCTCCGGACCCGGTCCTTCACGGCCTGGGTCTGCGCGGCGGCGAGCAGCGCCGGAGCGTCCAGGCCCGCGGCCTGAATCGCGGCGCCCACCGTCTCGGGCGTCTCCAGCCCGGGGCCGCCGCCCCACGCGGAGGCGTACAGGGCGCTCACCAGCCGGCTGCGCGCCCCCAGGTCTTCCACGGCGGCCGTCACCCGCAGCGCGAGCAGCGGGTTGAACGGGTGCGCGGGCGGCGGCGCGAAGGGCACGTTGAACGCGTGGGCGATGCGCAGCGTCTGCTTGAAGATGTAGACGCGCTTGGGCGCCACCTCGGCGGGGCCGATGTTGCCCGTCGCGTTGAGCAGGCCCGCCAGCAGCACGGGGACGGGCTCCACGGTGCGGCCATGGCGCGCGGCGAGGGCCGGCAGGCGCGTCCAGGCCAGGTAGGCGTACGGCGAGATGTAGTCGAGGAGGAAGCGGATGGGGGTGTGGGGCATGGCCCTGAGTCTAACGCCGACCCCGGGGCCGCACCGTCACAGGACGCACACGCCGGAGGGAGCACAGTGGCTTCTGAACGGCTCCGCGTCCAGGACGCCAGCGAGTCGAGGGCGGCGCTCCCCCGCGCCAGCGACAACCCTATGCCGGAGACGCCATGGTTCGCGCGCCAGCTCCCTGCACATGCCGGAGACGCCATGGTTCGCGCGCCGGCTCCCTGTACATGCCGGAGACGCCATGGTTCGAGCGCCAGCTCCCTGCACATGTCGGAGACGCCACGGTCCGCGCCAGCTCCCTGCACATGCCGGAGGCGCCACGGTCCGCGCGCGCAAGCTCCCTGCACAAGCTGGAGGTGGCAAGCGAACCGCGAGTGCGCGGGACATCCCGCTGGGCCCGGAACGGGGATGCGCCGTGACGCTCGGGCGCCTCCCGCCGACGGTACGCCTCAGGCGATTTGACGAAGCTCCTCGGCTCGGCGCTGGAGCGCGCCGCGCAGCGAGCTGGCCAGCGCGAGCAGGCTGGAGGCGCGCGCGTCGGTGAAGGCCGCCTCCGCCGCCTCGAGCGCCACCACCGCGGCGTCCGAGTCCCGCGCGCGCTCCGCGAGCGACAGGCGCACCAGCCCGACCTGGAGCACGTTGCCCGTCAGCTCCGCGAGCGCGAGCGCGCGGCGCAGGTGCATCAGCCCCTCCTCGCCGGGCATCAGCGCCGCCAGCGCCCGGCGGGAGAGGATTTCATCCCACGGGTTCGCGAGCACCGGGTCGGTGGCCCGCACCAGCGCCGCCTCCGCGGCATCCTGGGCCGCCACGAGGTTGCCCTGCTCCCGCTCGAAGCGGGACTGGTAGACGCGCAGCAGCGTCTCCATGCGGATGCCCCCCTCGCGCGCCGCCGCCAGGGCCGCGGGCAGCGACTGGCGCGCCGCACCAGCGTCCTCGAACAGCACGTCGCGGCAGGCCTGGTACACGCGCAGGTGACACTGGAGCCAGCGGTCCTCGGGCAGCACGCGCGACAGCGCCTCGGCGCGGGCCACCACCGCGGCCACGTGCTCGTGCTCGCCGCGCTCCAGGTAGTACGGCGGCGTGAAGAGGGCCAGGTTGCGCTCCATCAGCCGGGGGTTGCCCAGCCGCCGCACCAGCTCCGTCTTCTCCGTGAAGGCCGGGACGAAGGCCGCGCCGTCCCCCGTGAAGGCGGCGCGCGTCACCACCGAGAACAGGTGGAAGCCGCGCACGTCCGTGAACCCGTGGGACTCCGCCACGGCGTACCCGTCGCGAAGCGCCTGCGCGTCCAGCGGCTCGCCGCGCAGCGCCAGGTTCAGGTTCATCATGTAGCCGCCCATGCCCAGCGCCCACGCCAGACGCCGGGGCAGCCGGCCCGTCACTTCACGCAGCCCGCGCAGCCGCTCCAACTGCTCGTACTGCGTCTCCAGCACGCCCGCGAAGCGGCCCGTGTAGGCGCACAACTGCGCGGGCGCCAGTAGCGTCGCGGCGCGGTACGGCGACACCTCGGGCTGCTCGGCCCGCACGCGCGCCAGCAGGTCCGAGAGGGCGTCCGTGCGTCCGACGCTCGCCAGCGCCATGGCCTGGAGGATGCGCAGCTCTGCCTGCTTCCAGAACACGTCCGCGGGCGACGAGAACGAATCCGCCTCACGCTCGCGGAAGAGCTCCTTCAAGCGCGCGGGGCGCTCCGACTCCGGCGCCGAGCACGCGGCCTCCAGCGCGGCCACCGCCTGCGCGCGGCCTTCCACCAGGTCCACCGTGGAGGCCCAATGCTCGCTCAGCTTGCGCGCGAAGGTGAGCGAGATGGGCGGGTCACTCGAATAGCCCACCTCCACCATCGTCACCCAGATGCGCAGCAGCAGCCTGTCGCGTCCTGGGAAGTCCGGCGCCGCCTCCAGCAACATCGCCGCTTCCTTCAGCAGCAGCGTCGCCTCCAGCAACGCCTGCGCCTCGATGGCGGCCCGGCCCGCGTCCAGCAGCGGGCCAATGGCCAGCTCCGGCTCCGACGAGCGCAGGTAGTGCCACCCCACCGTGCGCGACAGCTCCGGCCGCGACGAGTGCAGCGTCTGCAGCGCCAGCGCCACGCGGCCGTGCGCCATCCGCCGGTCGTCCTCCGGCGTGCTGTCGTAGATGGCCTGGTGCACGGTGTCGTGCGTGAAGACGTAGCGGCCCTCCACCTCCTGGAGGAACTGCCGCTCCACGATGCCATCCAGCACCGCGAACAGCTCGGCCTCGGGCAGCTCCGCCAGCGCGCGGAGCATGGGCAGCTCCAGGCTGCGGCCCGCGGGCGCCAGACGCCGCAGCAGCGACACCTGCTCCGCCGGAGCGCTGCCCAGGCGCGCGATCACCGCGTCGTGGATGCTGGCCGGCATGGGCCGCGTGTCCAGCCCCTCCACCGCGCTCCACCGGCCGCCCACGCGCGTGAGCGCGCCCTCCTCCACCAGCGCACGCAGGCACTCGGTGGCGAAGAAGGCGTTGCCACCCGTGGTGTCGTGCAGCCGCGTGACGAAGGCCTCCGGCACGCTCAAGCCCGGCAGCGCCAGCTCCACCAGCGTGCGCACGTGCTCGACGGCCAGCGGCTCCAGGTCCATGCGGGTGGTGATCTTCTCGTCCACCGTCTGGAAGGCCAGACTCAGCCGGCTGAGCTCTCCGGAGCGGAACGTGCCCACCACCATGCCGCGCGTGCCGTACAGCGCGCGGATGAGGACGTTGAGCACCTCCAGCGTGGCGCTGTCCGCCCACTGGAGGTCCTCGAAGCACAGCACCAGCGTCATCCGCCGACCCAGGGCCTGCACCCACTCGGCCAGCGCGCCGAAGAAAGCCAGCTTCTCCTCGCCCGCCACGGGGTGGGACTCCGGCGCGTCCGGCGTCAGCCCCGGCAGCAACTGCCGCAGCTTCGGCGCCAGGCGGTCCATCATCTCCGCCGGCGTGAGCGGCACCAGGCAGCGCACCGCCTGGACGATGGGCGTCAGCGGCGCCTGCCCCTCCGCGCGGCACTGACCGCGGCCAAAGGGCAGCTCCGCCAGCTTGGCCTGCAGCTCGAACTCCTGGAGCAGCCGCGTCTTGCCCACGCCCGCCGGAGCGCCCAGCAGCACCGCGCGGGACTGGCCCCAGTCCGCCTCGGCCAGGCCGTTCATCAACGCTTCCAGCTCCGCGGCGCGGCCCACCACCTCCGGCACGTGCAGGTAGCTGGCGCGCGCGGACAGCGGCTCCTCCGGCATGGGCTCGCCGCTGGCGTGGCAGAGCGCCTCCATCAGCTCGCTGGCGTCCTGGAAGCGCTCGCGTGGATCCTTCGCCAGCAGCAGCAGGATGATTTCCTCCAACTGCGGGTCCACCGGGCAAATGGTGGACGGCTTCGGCGGCGGACGCGTCAGGTGGTCCGCCAGCAGCGCCGCCGGGGTGTTGCGCTTGAAGGGCAGCCGCCGCGTGGCCAGGTAATAGGCCATGACGCCCAGCGAGTAGAGGTCCGCGCGCCCGTCGATGCTCGCGCCCCGCTGCCACTCCGGCGCCAGGTACTCCAGCGTGCCCTTGAGCTTGCCCGGACTGGGCGTGCCCAACTGGTGCATCACCCCGAAGTCCATCAGCTTCACCGCGCCGGAGCGGGTGATGCGGACGTTGCTGGCCTTGATGTCGCAGTGCACGTACAGCCGCGAGTGCAGGAAGGCCAGGACCTGCGACATCTGGATGAGCACGCGGTACAGCGTGGCCGTGTCCAGCGGCGACTCGCGCCCCAGCGAGCTCAAGTCCTGCCCGTCCACCACCTCCATGGTGATGAAGCGGTTGCCGGCCTCCGTCATGCCCCAGTCGAAGACCTTGAGCGTGCCGGGGTGCTGGAGCTTCTTCATCGCGAAGAACTCGTGCCGGAACATCAGCACCAGCTCCTCCGTCTTGCCGGCCGTCAGGCCCGCGGGGACCTGCATCTCCTTGAGCGCCACCCGGCGGTGCTCATGCAGGTCCGACGCCAGCCAGATGCGGCCCATGCCGCCCTCGCCCAGCAGCCCTTCCACCCGGTAGCGCCCCGTCACCACCATGCCCATGGCCAGCGAGCGGCGCTCTCCAGCGCGCGCACCCGGCAGGGTGATGGGCGTGCGAATGCGGTCCCCCCACGAACTTGGAGGACGGCTGCGCTCGTCCAGGACTGCTGTCTTCTCCTCGTCGCTCACGAAGGGGAACCGGCGGGGTCAACGAAATGCAGAAGTTAATGGGATATCACGTTTCCTTGCGACAGGCACACATCATCGGTGCCAGACGGGCGTTGAGTGAAGCACCGCACCCAGGCGCCCCAACGGCAAGCACCGGACAGCGGATGCCCCGGCTGGACGACTGCCCGGCGGCCCGGCCCCGCCCGTGCCCACGCGTGGGTGCACATCCTCCCTCGCAGGACGGCCACCAGGACGGGGCCGCGAGGGTGATGGATGAAACACGGGGGCGGGAGGCGGTGGTGGGTGGTCGGCGTGGGCGCGGCGGTGCTGTCGGCCTGTCAGACCTCGGATGAGACACGCCTGGCCCTGGAGGACGTCGCCGCGGCCACGGTGACGCTGGAGCCGGGCCACTGCGCTGGCGTGGTGGTGGAGGACGGACGCCATGTGCTGACGGCCGCGCACTGCGTCCAGCCGCAGGACCGCCGCGTGACGCTGTCGCTCCTCGATGGGAGCCAGCTCGAAGGCGGCTACGTCCACGTCGACCGGGGCCGGGACATGGCCATCATCCGCTTGGACACCCGCGCGCCGGTGCGTCCGCTCGAGGTCGCCGCGGCCATGCCCACGCCGGGCGCGCCGCTGGTCTTCGTGGGCCGCAACGACCGCCCGGGCCCGCCGCAAGACGCCCTGCTGGAGCGGCTGGCCCCCTGCCCTTCGCTGCCGGATGTGCCCGCGGCGCTCTTCACCACCGTCCGGGGCCGGCCGGGTGACTCCGGGGCGCCGTTGGTGGACGCCCAACTGCAGGTGGTGGGACTGGTGCATGGCGGCGCGGCGTGCCGCATCGCCGCGCCCACGTCGGGAATGGCCGAGGTGGTGGCGCGGCTCGCCCACAAACGCCCCGCCTTGGCGAGAAAGGCCCCGCCCCCGCCCCGCTAGCCGCCTCTCCCCTCGGCGGAGCCCACGCCGCTTGCCCCGGGCCCGAGGGGCTCCGAACTTGTGGCGGACAGGGCGCGGTGGACGCCCGCCCTACGACGCACGGAGACGGCACCATGGCCGGCAAGGGCAAGAAGGACACGGGCTCCGGGGACGAGCGGCCCCGGGACATCGGCGATGACCAGCAGGCGGGCTTCCACGCGGGGGAGAGCTTCCAACCGCGCAACCGGGGGCAGGTGGAGGACGCGTTGGATCGCGGCGCGGCGGACGTCTCGCGGCGCCTGACGCGCGAGGCTGACGCGATGCCCAACGCCGACACGCCGTGGGAAGCGCGCGTGGAGCGCGGCGAGGAATGGACGGCCCAGGAGGTCCCCGACCGGGAAGCGCGAGGCGACGAAGAGCCCGACTCCGCCGTCTCGCGTCAGGGCCTCGTCAGCCCACCGCCCGAGGAGTAGCGACGCACGGCGCCCACCCCAAACCGTGGGTGAGGGCCGCCCCCTCTTGCTCCGAGTTGGCACGAGAGGTGATGCTGGGGTCTTTCGGGGGAGAGAAGGTGCACCGGGCACCGCCGGGCGGCTGCCTCCCTGAGAGTCGGGGTCTCGTGAAGCCGAAGGTCCTCATCGTCGAGAACTCATGGACGATGCGGGAGACGCTCCGTCTCCTGCTCTCCGGTGAGTTCGATTGCACCACGGCGGCGGACGGCGAGTCCGGGCTCGCGCAGGCCCTGGCCCACCGCCCGGACGTGCTCCTCTCCGACGTGAACATGGACGGCATGGACGGCTACGCGCTGTGCGGCCGGTTCCGCGCCGAGCCCACGCTCAAGCACATCCCCGTCATCTTCGTCAGCGGCTACGCGCCGCGCACGGACGGGCCGCCGGACCAGCCCGTGCCGGATGCATACCTCGTCAAGCCGGTGAAGCCGCCCGTGCTCATCGCCCAGATTCACGCGCTGCTGCGCCGCGAGAACGCCGCCGCGCCCACCGTCGCCACGCCGCAGTCCGTGTGGAAGACCTGAGTCGAGCCCGTCAGCGGATGACCGGGTCGCGGAAAGCACTCGCGGACGACAGCCGTTGTTCCTCTGAATGATGCCGCCACGCGCGGGCGGCACGAGGAACGGAGCGGCGATGATTCAACTCAAGCGGGCCTACGAAGCAGCGAGCCGCACGGACGGACGGCGCTTCCTGGTGGAGCGGCTGTGGCCGCGGGGCGTCCGCAAGACGGCGCTTCCCCTGGATGCCTGGATGAAGGACGCAGCGCCCAGCACGGCGCTGCGGAAGTGGTTTGGCCACGACCCGGCGCGGTGGCCCGAGTTCCGCCGCCGATACGCGGCCGAGCTCGCGGCCCATCCCTCGGTGTGGCAACCCATCCTCGAGGCCGCCCGGCACGGCACGGTGACGCTCGTCTACAGCGCCCACGACACCGAGCACAACAACGCGGCCGCCTTGCAGCAGTTCCTCGAAGACGCGCGGGATGCCGCGCCCGAGAAGCCGCCGCGAACCTCACGGCGGCCCAAGCCGCGTCACCACGCCTGAGTGCCTCAGCTTCCGCGGTACGTGGAATAGCCGAACGGGCTCAGCAGCAGCGGGACGTGGTAGTGCTCGTCCGGCGCGGTGAGTTCGAAGAGCACCGTGACCGACGGATAGAAGCCGCGCACGCCGAGCGCCCGGAAGTACGCCCCGGTGTCGAAGGTCATCCGGTAGACGCCAGTCTCCACGCGCGAGCCCTGGGGCAGGAAGTCGCGCACGCGGCCGTCGTCGTTGGTGACGCCGCGTGCCAGCTCCTTCCATTCCCCCGCGCCCCCTTGCAGCTCCAGGGTGATGGGAACACCGGACGCCGGACGGCCCCGGTTCGTGTCGAGGACATGGGTGGACAGGGTGCTCATGGCGCCAGCAGCTTCTCCAGTCGGATGCGGGTGATTTTCGCCTGCTCACCGGCCGCGATGCGCAGCTCCTCGTCCGGCGCGTTGTCCATCCGCTCGCGCAAAAGCTCCAGCATCTCCGCCGCGCTCTTGCCCGTGGCGCACACCAGGAAGATGAAGCCGAAGCGGCGCTCGTACTCGGCGTTGCCGTCCGCCAGTCCCTGGAGCACCGCCTCGTCCGCGCCTTGCACCCCGCCCTGCTCCTGCGAGGACCACGACGCGGTGGACGCGAACTTCGCGCGAAGCTGGGACACGTCGCCAATGCGCGGATGGTGCGTCATCGCCTCGCGCCAGTCGTCCGGCCCCGTCTGCTTCCAGAGCCACGCGGACTCCGAGAACAGATGCTCCTCGTCACGGAAGGGCCGCGAGCGCACCATGCCGTCCACCCAGCGCGACGAGCCGCAGCAACGCAGCAGCTCCGCGCGAGCCTCCGACGGCAACTGCGAGTTGAGTCGTGTCAGTCCGCCGCTCATGCCGGCCGCCCGTGGACCCGCAGCCGGCTGACGCCGCCGTCGGGGTAGATTTTCAGGCGCACGTGGGTGAAGGGCCCCTTCGCCGCCAGCTCGGATTCGAAGTAGTGGCGGTGGTCCGCCTGAAGCTTCGTGCGCGGCAGCAGCTCCGTCCACGCGATGTCATGCGCGTTGGCGAAGTCCACCACCGGCTCGCGCAGGGAGCAGCCCTCGATGGAGCACGTGTCCGGGAAGTTGCCCTTGAAGTACGCGGTGTCCACCTCCACGCGCTGCACGGTGCCAGGGACGGCCAGCTTCACCACGATCCAGTCGAAGCCCGGTAGCACGCGCTTGCGCCGTGTCTCCCAGCCCTCGCCCATGTTGGCCGCGCGGCCCGGGAGGATGAGGTTGTCCTTGGGACCGAAGAAGGCGTCGTTGCACGCCATCACCGTGCCGCCGTTCTCCGCCGCCGCGAGGTCCACCGTGCCGTCCGCGCGCGACAGGCGCTCGAAGTCCGGCCGCACCTCGCCGTGCACGCGGAAGCGAGCCACACCGCCGTCCGGGAAGATGTTGAGGCGCAGGTGCGTCCAGCGCTGGTCGCTGGCGATGGGGAACAGGTTGCGCGTGCCGCCCTGGAGCTTGAGCTGCGGGAGGATGGGCGTCCAGGTGGCCGCGGCGAGCGCCTCCGGCGTGGGCTCGCCTTCCACCGCCAGCGCGTCCACCGAGGCGTACTCGGGGAAGTTGCCGAGGAAGTGGTTGGTGTCGATGTCCACGCCGCGAATGACGCCGGGCATGCCCAGCTTGAGGATGCACCAGTCGTGGCCGGGCACGCGCTTGCGGCGCGACTCCCAGCCGTCCATCCACTTGCCATTCTCCGTGAACTTGCCGGGGATGAAGATGCCTCGTCCCGGCTTCAACAGGTTTTCCTTGCCCGCGAAGAACTCATCACTGGCGAGCAACGCCTGGCCGCCCACGTTCTCCGCGGCCAGGTCGATGAGCTCGGTGAAGGCGACGCGCAGCTTTCCCTCTTCGGGTGCATGCATGGTGTGTTTCTCCCAAGTGCTTCAAGCAGCGGCGCGCGAACCCACGGGGCGGCGCACCCAGTGACCCACCGGACGCGGCAACGGCTGGCCGCGCTCGAAAATCCTCGTCCCTCGCAGGAACGTCATCTCCACCACGCCCGTCAACGTGCGACCCGCGTAGGGTGTTATCGGATGACGATGTAACAGGCGCTGGGGCTCCACGGTGAATGAAGCGTCCGGGTCGAACACCACGAGGTCCGCGTCCGCGCCCGGCGCCAATGTCCCCTTCACGCCCGCGAGCCCCACCAGCCGCGCGGGAGCCTCGCACATCCAGCGCACCAGGGATTCCAGCCCCAGGCCGCGCCGCTTCGCCTCTGTCCAGACCGCGGGGAGGCTGAGCTGCAACGACGCGATGCCACCCCAGGCCGCGCCGAAATCTCCGCGCTCCAGGTGCTTCAACGCGGGCGTGCACGGCGAGTGGTCCGACACCACCAGCTCGATGTCCCCCTGCGCCAGCCCCGTCCACAGCCGCTCGCGGTTCTCCGCCTCGCGGATGGGCGGCGCGCACTTGAAGTGGGTGGCGCCGTCCTCAATCTCCTCCGCCGTGAAGCTGAGGTAGTGCGGACACGTCTCCACCGACACGTCGAGCCCCTCGCGCCGGGCGTCGCGCAGCACGGGCAGGGCCTCCGCCGAGGACAGGTGGACGATGTGCACGCGGCAACGATGCACGCGCGCCAGCTCCACCATCATCCGGATGGCGTCGTTCTCCCAGCGCTTCGGCCGCGACTCCAGGTAGCCCCGGTACGTGCGCGCGTCGCCTCCGGGCGTGAGCCCCTCCACCGGCGACTCCAGCTCCGCGTGGACGATGAGCGGAATGCCCCGCCGCGCGAGGATGGGCATCGCCACATCGAGCACCTCGCGCGTCGCGTGCGGGAACTCGTCCACGCCGGACGGGCACAGGAAGCACTTGAAGCCCGCGATGCCCGCGTCGATGAGCGCCTCCAGTTCGTGCGCGTTGCCGGGGATGACGCCGCCCCAGAACGCGTGGTCCACGTGACAGCGGGGACGCGCCGCCTCCGCCTTGAGCTGGAGCGCCTCCAGCGTGGTGGTGGGCGGCAGTGAGTTGAGCGGCATGTCCACCACCGTGGTGATGCCGCCCGCGGCCGCCGCGCGCGTGGCCGTCTCGAAGCCCTCCCACTCCGTGCGGCCGGGCTCGTTGATGTGGGCATGGCTGTCCACCACGCCCGGCATCACCACCTTGTCGCCCACGTCCAGCACGGGCAACCCCGCTGGGATTTCCGCGTGAGACACCACCGCGGCGATTTTGCCATCGCGCACCACGACGGCTGCCTCGCGCACGCCTTCGCCCGTGACCACGCGACGGCCGCGCACCACGAACTGCTCTCCACTCATGGCTCGAATTCCTTCTCGTCGTAACCCGCCAGGGACGCGAAGAACGCTTCCCTGTCGTCAAGATAGAGCTGCCGCGTCACCCCGGACACGAGCCGAGGCAGGCCGTACTTCATGCCGGAGATGCTCGCCCCGCCAAACCCCAGCGACAGCAGGCAGCCGAAGGTGAAGTTGAAGATGCCCTGGAGCCACGGCGCCTGCCCCGGGTGCTTCTCCTGAAGCTCGAAGTGCGCGCCCAGGTACGGGTGGCGCAGCAGGTCCGCGTTCGCCTGGCCCTCGGGCGGCATGTAGCGGTCCTTCCACAACGCGATGTCACCATGCAGCCCCGCCAGCTCCGGGCGCAGCGACAGGTCCGTCACCGTGCCGCTGCCGATGATGAGCTTGTCGAAGGTGAACTGTCCGTGAGGCGTGGAGATGCGCGCCTGGCCGTCCACCTCCTCCGCCGAGAGCCAGGGGCTTCCGCCATGCAGGTGGAACTGGGGGAAGGCCCGCGCGCGGCTGAACGTATCCGAGGGCGGAAGCTGCCCCATCTCGATGATGCGGTGGATGAAGCGCCAGCGGTCCGCGTCTGGCAGGTCCGCGTGGTGCTTGAGGAAGCCCACGAACTCGGCCCAGCGGTATGGATTCACGTTGGGCAGCGACTTGCGGCGGTAGAAGAGGTGGACCTCGCCCGCGCCCTGCTCCAGCGCCACCGAGGCATTGTCGAACGCGGAAGCCCCCGCGCCGAGCACACCCACGCGCTTGCCGCGCAGCGCCTCGAAGTCGATGGCGTCGCGCGTGTGTGCGTACAGCTCGCGCCGCAAGCCGGCCACGACGGACGGCACCTCCCAGCGGCCTGAACCGTCGATGCCGGTGGCGAGGACCACCTTGCGCGCATGCACGAGGTCCGTGGTGCCCTGCCGCGTGTCCGTGAGCGGCACCGTGAAGCAGTCGTCCTCCGCGCTCCATGCGATGGCGCCCGCGCGCGTCCCGCAGCGGTAGGGGATGGCGAGCGTGCGGCGGTACCAGTTGAGGTAGTCCGCCCACAACTCCTTGGGGATGCGGACCACGGCCTCCCAGGAGCCTTCGCCGTGGTGTGCCTCGTACCAGGCTTGGAAGCAGAGGTTCGGCAGGTTGTGGTCGGGGCCGGTCAGGTGCTTGGGCGTCCGCAGCGTGTGCATGCGGGCGAAGGTCTTCCACGGCCCGGCGAGGTCCTGCTCGCAGTCATCCACCACGAGCAGGTTCGTGACGCGCTCCCGCATCAACCCGAAGGCGGCGGTGAGCCCGCTCTGTCCTCCGCCGATGACGAGCACGTCGAGCACGGACTGTCCGTCGCGCGTGCGGCGCGGCAGCACCCACGGACGGCGGGGGTATTCGAGCTGCTCCAGGTCTTTGCGAATTCGAGCTTCCAGCGCGGTGAGTGCGGGGACGGAGGGCGACTCATCGGAGCTCGAAGGAACGCGCATGGTTCACATCGTACCCGCGCACCGCGTCACCGGGCCAACCGGCCCCCGGAACTTCGGGGAATTGACAAAAACCCCAAGGGTTCACTGGAGGTTACGTCACCTTCCACGTTCCCCTGCAGGGCCGCTTGGCTATGCTGCGCGCCCTTCGTTTCCGCCCAAGGTGAATCCGCGTGATCAACGCCCATACCCGCGTCCCGCCGCCGAAGAACGAGCCTGTCCTCTCCTACGCGCCCGGCACGTCCGAGCGCCGTGAGCTGCAGGCCGCGCTGAAGCGCATGTCCGGCGAGCAGGTCGACATCCCCGTCATCATCGGCGGCAAGCACATCCGCACCGGCAAGACGGACACGGTGCGCATGCCGCACAACCACCAGCACGTGCTGGCGACGCTGCACGAGGCGGACGCCAGCCACGTGGAGCAGGCCATCCAGTCCGCCCTCTCCGTCAAGGAGGAGTGGGCGCGCATGCCGTTCCAGTCGCGCGCGGCCATCTTCCTGCGCGCCGCGGAGCTGCTGGCCTCGCGCTACCGGCCCATCATGAACGCCGCCACCATGCTGGGGCAGTCCAAGACGGCCCATCAGGCGGAGATCGACGCGACGTGCGAGGCGGTGGACTTCCTCCGCTACAACGTCCATTTCGCCGAGCAGATTCTGGGCTGGCAGCCCGAGGCCGCGCACCAGACGTGGAACATGACGGACTACCGTCCGCTGGACGGCTTCGTCTTCGCGGTGGCGCCGTTCAACTTCACGGCCATTGCCCTCAACCTGGCCACCGCGCCGGCCATCATGGGCAACGTGGTGCTCTTCAAGCCGTCGTCCACGTCGGCCCTGAGTGCCTGGTACATCATGGAGCTGCTGCGCGAGGCCGGCCTGCCCGACGGCGTCATCAACATGCTGCCGGGCGACGGCCCGACGGTGGGCAACCCGGTGCTGGCCAGCCCGCACCTGGGCGGCATCCACTTCACCGGCTCCACGCCGACGTTCAACACGATGTGGCGCACGGTGGGCGAGAACATCTCCCGCTACAAGCAGTACCCGCGCATCGTCGGAGAGACGGGCGGCAAGGACTTCATCGTCGCCCACCCGTCCGCGGCGGATGACCTGGAGGCGCTCGCGGTGGCCATCGTCCGCGGCGGCTTCGAGTACCAGGGACAGAAGTGCTCGGCCGCCAGCCGCGTCTTCATCCCCGAGTCGCTGTGGCCCAAGCTCAAGCCCCGCCTCCAGGCGCTCATCAGCGAGGTCCGCATGGGCGACGTGTCGGACTTCAGCAACTTCATGGGCGCCGTCATCGACGAGAAGTCCTTCAAGAAGGTCTCCTCGTACATCGACCTGGCCAAGAGCGACAGCGGCGCCAGCATCGTGGCCGGTGGCGACGTGGACCGGAAGCAGGGCTGGTTCGTGAAGCCCACGCTGGTGCAGCTCGACAGCCCCACGCACCGCATCCTCCGCGAGGAGATTTTCGCGCCGCTCGTGGGTCTGAATGTCTACCCGGACGCGAAGTTCGAGGAGACGCTGCGCGAGGTCGACCAAGCGGCCGCCTACGCCCTCACGGGCGCGGTGTTCGCGCGCGACCGGAAGGCCATCGACACGGCGCTGCGCGAGCTGCGCCACGCGGCGGGCAACTTCTACATCAACGACAAGCCCACCGGCGCCGTCGTGGGCCAGCAGCCCTTCGGTGGTGGCCGCGCGTCTGGCACCAACGACAAGGCGGGCTCGGCCCTCAACATGGTGCGGTGGACCAGCCCCCGCACCATCAAGGAGACCTTCGTCCCGCCCGTGAAGGTGCCCTACCCCTCCATGGACAACGACCCGAACGAAGGCGCCCGCTGAGGCACGCATGAACGGCCCGTTCCCCGGCATCGCAGGCCTGGACACGTACGCGTTGGTGAACGGCGGCTGCCGCGTGGAGGTCATTCCTTCACGCGGTGCCATCGTCACCCGGATGTGCGTGGACGGTGACGAACTGCTGTACGTCGATGAGGCCACGGTCGCGGACCCGGCGAAGAACGTGCGCGGGGGCATCCCCGTGCTCTTTCCCATCGCCGGGCCGTTGCCGGGGGACACCTACTCCGTGGAAGGCCGGACGTACTCGCTGCCGCAGCACGGCTTCGCGAGGAAGCTGCCGTGGCAGGTGCGGCAGGCGGATGCGTCGCGGCTGGTGGTGGCGCTGTCCTCCAGCGAGGAGACGCTGCGCCACTTTCCGTGGCGGTTCGCGGCGCGGCTGAGCTTCTCGCTGGTGGGCACGCGATTGACGCTGGAGTTCGAGGTGGAAAACCAGGACACGCGGCCTCTGCCGCTGCACCTGGGGTTCCACCCGTACTTCCGTGTGCCGGCCGCGGCGAAGTCACAGGCACGCGTGGACACGAACGCCACGCGCGCGTGGGACAACTGGCGGGGTCGGGAGGTGGCCTTCACGGGGCTGGACCTCACCGAGGAGGAAGTGGACCTTCACTTGAAGGACCACTCGAAGCCGGGGACCACGTTGGAGCGGGGGCCCGGGCTCAAGCCCATCCGCCTGTCGTGGAGTCCAGAGTACCACGTGCTCGTCGTGTGGACGCAGCGTGGGAAGGACTTCGTCTGCGTGGAGCCGTGGACCGCCGCCAAGGGCGCGCTGGCGACGGGTGAAGGGCTGCCGTCCGTGCAGCCCGGCGCACGCGCTTCACTCGTGTTCCACATCGAGGGTTGAGGCAGTGCGGCCCCTCGCCCTACGCGGACAGCGTGGGCGAGGGAATCGGGCTCCAGCGCTCACCATCGAAGCGATGGACCCCGTCATCACGGACGACATGGAGCCAGGCTCCGCGCGCGTGCAGTAAATGATTGTGGTTCACCTGTGCGCCCGGGGACAGCACCTCTACCAGGGACTCGCCCTCCACCTGGAAGACCGACGGTCGAGCTGCTCACGGAAGACCGCCGCGCCCCACCAGGTGGTCTTCGCGGACAGCGGGAGGGCCTGGCACTCGCCTTCGCGTGAAACACGCCAGAGCGAAGTGCCCGCGGCGAACAAGGCGCCATCGCTGGCGCGGTAGGCCAGGGCGTGGAGCTCCTCCGTGAGCGAAAGCGGCAACGGACGCCAGTCACCGCCATCGCGCACATGAACACGGCCCAGGATCGCGACGGCGGGCAGCTCGCCCATGGCGACCACGGCATTGATGCCGGTGAGCACCTCTCTTCCCACCGCCAGGCTCTCACGCTCATCGAGCCACGAGGCGCCATTCCAGACGTAGAACTGATTCTGCATCCCCGCGAGACAGAGCTGCTGGCCCACGGTGACGAGTTCACCGACGTCCCCCCGGTGGTCCCCTTTCAAGGGCCCCGTCCCCTCCGTGGGAGTCTCCACCGTCCTCCCCCGCTTGCCCGTAGGTCTTCCCAGAACGGGAAGCGAGGACGAGCGTGAGGCCCTGCCCCGGCGCCACGAACGACGTCATCATCCACATGCCAGCAGGTGCGGAGAAGTCACGGGTACGCACGCCGCCATGGAACTCCACCACCCGGCACTTCTTCGCCTGGGTGACGAGCAGATACAGCGTGCCATCCGTTTCACCGAAGGCAATCGACTGCGTATGCGCTTGCGACCTGGAGCCGATTCCAGCACTCGGCCGATGAGCCCCACGGCACGGCGGCGCATCACGCGTAAGGCAACGGGGCGCGGCCTCTCCACATTGCCCGTTTGCGTGTGGCGGAGCGCCAGGTGCCCTCTCGCGCCCCACCCGAGGAGAGGGCCCCCGGTACGACACTCGCGGGCCGCTGTTCGGAAATGTCGGGGGTTTTGAGCCGCGCTCTCAAACCGTCATCGCAACGACCTGCGCGAGTACCTCGGCCAGGAGAGGACCTCTGGTGCGAATTCGCGGGCTGCTGTTGAGGTGGGCGGCGACAGCATCGAGTTGCTGCGGGCAGAGGTTGAGAGCGCCCATCGTCCAAACCCCCGACATTTCCGAACAGCTAGCTCCCGGACGCCGGCCAGAGGGGCACCACACACCGCGCACTGCCCAACCCGCGGCGACACGCACCACCAACCATGGGCCGGTTGCAGTCGGCATGAGGCTGCAGGGAGCGTCCATCGCCCAAAACCCCCGACATTTCCGAACAGCTAGCTCCCGGACGCCGGCCAGAGGGGCGCCACGCACCGCGCACTGTCCAACCCGCGGCGACACGCGCCACCAACCACGGGCTGGTTGCAGTCGGCTTGAGGCTGCAGGGAGCGCCCATCGCCCAAAACCCCCGACATTTCCGAACAGCTAGCTCCCAGGCGCCGGCCAGAGGGGCGCCACGCACCGCGAACTGTCCAACCCGCGGCGACACGCACCACCACCCACGGGCCGGTTGCAGTCGGCACGAGGCTACAGGGAGCGTCCGTAGCCAAAACCCCCAACATTTCCGAACAGCTAGCTCCCGGACGCCGGCCAGAGGGGCACCGCGCACTGCGCACTGTCCAACCCGCGGCGACACGCGCCACCCCCCACGGGCCGGTTGTAGTCGACCTGAGGCGGCAGGGAGCGTCCGTAGCCAAAACCCCCGACATTTCCGAACAGCTAGCTCCCAGGCGCCGTCCAGAAGGGGCACCTCGCACCGAGCTTTGTCCAACCGGCGGCGCCGCGCGCCACCTCCTACATTCCGGGGGCAGCCGACAGGCTGCTGCAGGAGAGGAGTCGCAGCCCTTCGGGATTCCCCCAGGCGACTACTCGGTCAGCGAGAGCAACTCGCTACGCAACCACCGGCTCCGAGGGTCACCATCCGCCTGCCGGTGCCAATAGACATGCAGCTCCAGCGGAGGGAACGACAGCGGCATCGGCAAGAGGTGATTGCCCCGCTGCGCGTGCAGGTCCATGGCGCGGCGACGGGGCATCGTCAGCAGCAAGTCAGAGTCCGCGACGAGTTGGAACGCGGCCTCATAGTGCTGGCAGCGAACGACGACGTCGCGCTGATAGCCCAGCCGGCTGAGCACGAGGTCTTCCACGGCCAGCCCCGTGCGACGAGACGACACGGTGACGTGCTGGGCCGCCATGTACTTCGCCACGTCCAGCTTCCGCCGACGGCGACTCACGACGCAGAATGAATCCTTCAGCAGCGGCGCGCGCTTCAGGTCCGCCCCCGTCTGCTGCTCCACGTCGATGGAGAGGTCCAGTCTCCCAGAGGCGAGGTCCCGCTCCAGCTTGGCCCTGTCGAGACGGACGCTGGAGACTCGAATCTCCGGAGCGTGCTCCCGCAGCCGCGCCACCAGCAGCGGAAGGATGGACGGCTCCAGCAGGTCGTTCATCGCCACCGTGAAGTGCCCCACGTCCCGGCGAGGGTCGAAGCCACGGCTGTGATGAACCGCCTGCTCGAACAGGGCGAGCGCCGCGCGAATCTCCGGGGCCAGCCGCTCCGCGAACGCCGTGGGCGCCACGCCCCTCCCCTCCCGGACGAACAGCGGCTCGCCCAGTTGCTCACGAAGGCGGGCCAGCGCGTGACTCACGGCCGACTGGCTGAGGAACAGGACCTCCGCCGCCCGGGTCAGGTTCCGCTCCCGGAGCACCACGTCGAACACCCGGAAGAGGTTGAGGTCGAGCCGCGCCAGCCCAGCGGAGGCATGAACAGGGTTCATGATGACACATGACCAACATTCACTGGATGCATCAAGCCTCCATGCGCAGGATGGAGGCAGACCGCCAGGAGAACGCGCGATGGACTTCGAGCCGAGTGAGCGAGGCAAGGACTACCTGGAGCGCGTGAAGCGCTTCATGAGCGAGCACATCCTCCCTGCGGAAACCCGCTATCACGAGGAGCTCCGCGCCACGGCGCAAGGCGGCGACTGGAAGACGTGGCGCGTGCCTCCTGTCATGGAGGAACTCAAGGCCAAGGCGAAGGCCGAGGGCCTGTGGAACCTGTTCCTCCCGGACGCGAAGCTCGGCGCCGGGCTCAGCACCCTGGAGTACGCCCCCATCGCGGAGGAGACGGGCCGCAGCTTCATCGCCCCCGAGGTCTTCAACTGCAGCGCTCCGGACACCGGCAACATGGAGGTGCTTTGGAAGTACGGCTCCGAGGCGCAGCAGGAGCGCTGGCTGAAGCCGCTGCTCGCCGGAGAAATCCGGTCGGTGTTCTGCATGACGGAGCCGGACGTCGCCTCGTCCGACGCCACCAACATGGCGGCGACCGCCATCGTCGACGGTGACGAAATCGTCCTCCATGGCAGCAAGTGGTGGTCCAGCGGCCTGGGGCACCCGAATGCGAAGGTGGCCATCTTCATGGCCCGCACGCCCGACACCGGCGGTGACCGCCACCATCAGCACTCCATGGTGCTGGTGCCGCTGGACGCCCCCGGGGTGAGCATCCGCCGCATGCTGCCCGTGTACGGCGACTACGACGCGCCCCACGGCCACGGCGAGGTCCACTTCGACAACGTGCGCGTCCCGCGCGACAACGTCATCTCCGGACCGGGGATGGGCTTCGAGATTGCCCAGGGCCGGCTCGGGCCGGGGCGCATCCATCACTGCATGCGCTGCATCGGGGCGGCGGAGCGGTCGCTGGAGCTGATGATTGACCGGGGCATGAACCGCACCGCCTTCGGGAAGCCGCTCCTCAACCTGGGCGGCAACCGCGAGAAGGTGGCCGAGGCCCGCATCGCCATCGACCAGGCGCGCCTGCTGACGCTCTATGCGGCCTGGAAGATGGACCAGGTGGGGGCGCTCGGGGCGATGAGCGAGATTTCCGCCATCAAGGTCGTCGCGCCCAATGTCCTCCAGAAGGTGGTGGACGACGCCATCCAGCTTCACGGCGGCGCGGGGGTGTCTCAAGATACGCCGCTGGCGGGCTTCTTCGCCCAGGCGCGCAGCCTGCGCCTCGCGGATGGACCGGACGAAGTGCACAAGGGCCTCATCGCCCGCATCGAGCTGTCCAAGCGGGGCTTCTCTCGGAGCTGATTGCCATGGCCAATCAACGCATCTTCATTACCGGTGGTGCCAGCGGTCTCGGGAAGGCCATCGCCCTGCGCTTCGCTCGCGCGGGGTGGAAGGTCTGCATCGGCGACGTCAATGACGCCCGAGGCGACGAGGCCCTCCGGGAGCTCTCCGCCCTGGCGCCCCAGGCCCACTACCAGCGCTGTGACGTGCGCCGCGAGGAGGACCTCCAGGACGCTCGGGACTGGCTCAACGCCCAGTGGGGCGGCGTGGACGTGGTCGTCAACAACGCCGGTGTCGCGCAGGCGGGCGCCATCGAGGACGTGTCGATTGAAGACTGGCAGTGGATCATCGACATCAACCTGCTGGGCGTCGTGCGGGGCTGCAAGGTCTTCACGCCCGGCCTCAAGAAGCAGGGCCACGGCCACATCGTCAACGTGGCGTCCATGGCGGGCCTGCTCGATGTGCCGCTGATGAGCAGCTACAACGCGACCAAGGCGGCCGTGGTGTCGCTGTCGGAGACGCTGCACAACGAGCTGGCCGAGTACGGCGTCGGCGTCAGCGTCGTGTGCCCGTCCTTCTTCAAGACGAACCTGGGCGACTCACTGCGCACCACGGACCCTCGGCTGGGGGCCACCATGGCGCGGCTGCTCGAGCGCTCGGCCATCACCGCGGATGACATCGCCAAGGACATCTTCACCGCCGTGGCGCAGCGCGGGTTCTACATCCTGCCCCACGCGGACGGACGGAGGACGTGGCGGATGAAGCGCCTGCTGCCGCGCGAGCTCTATTCGTGGATGCTGCGCCGGAGCACCCGGGGCATGCGTCACGGTTCGCGTCCGACATCCCCCTGAGCCCGCGAGCCGCCACGCATGTCATCGACCGCCACCATCGACCCCGCGGGCGCAGTCCGACAGGGCGAGGAGCTGAACCTCCCCGCCGTGGACGCCTGGCTCAAGGCCCAGGTGCCCACGCTGGAGGGCACGCCGGAAGTCACGCAGTACGCGGGCGGCGCCTCCAACTGGACGTACCGGCTGAAGTACCCGAACCGGGACCTCATCCTGCGCCGGCCGCCCTCGGGCACGAAGGCGAAGTCCGCGCATGACATGGCCCGCGAGTACACGGTGCAGCAGGCCCTGAAGCCGGCCTACCCCGTCGTGCCCACCATGGTCGGCCTGTGCCAGGACCCGGCCGTGCTGGGCAGCGACTTCTACGTCATGGAGCGCATCGAGGGGCTCATTCCGCGCAAGCACCTGCCTCGGGGCCTGACGCTGGACGCGAAGCAGACGCGCGAGCTGTGCCTCAACGTCATCACCAAGCTGGTGGAGCTGCACGCCGTGGACCCGGCGGCGGTGGGACTCACGTCACTGGGCAAGGGCCCGGGCTATCCCACGCGACAGGTGGAGGGCTGGTCCGCGCGCTACGAGAAGGCGCGGACCTGGAACGTCGCGGGCTTCCGCTACGTGCGCGACTGGCTCAAGGCGAACACGCCCGCGGACATCGCGACGTGTGTCATCCACAACGACTGGCGCTTCGACAATGTGGTGCTCGACCCGGCGGAGCCCACGCGCGTCATCGGTGTGCTCGACTGGGAGATGGCCACGCTGGGCGACCCGCTGATGGACCTGGGCAGCGCGCTCGCCTACTGGGTCCATGCCGATGACGACATCTTCCTGCGCTCGACGCGGCGTCAGCCCACGCACCTGCCCGGCATGCTGCGGCGCGAGGAGGTGGTGGCGTACTACCTGGACCGCACGAAGCTGAAGCCGGAGAACTGGACCTTCTACGAGGTGTTCGGCCTCTTCCGGCTCGCCGTCATCGCGCAGCAGATCTACTACCGCTACCACCACAAACAGACGCGCAACCCGGCGTTCAAGAACTTCTGGGTGCTGGTCAACTACCTCGGCTGGCGCTGCCACCGACTCATCCGGAAAGGAGCCCGCTGATGGGCGTGGTGTACCTCGTCCGCCATGGACAGGCGTCGTTCGGCGCGGAGAACTACGACCAGCTCTCCGAGACAGGCTTCGAGCAGGCCCGGCTGCTGGGAACCGCGCTGCGCGAGCGCCTTCCGCGCGTGGACGCCGTCGTCACCGGCACCCTGGCGCGGCACCGGCAGACGGCGGAGACGTGCCTCGCGGCGCTCGGGTGTGAAACCACCTCCGTGCAGACCCCGGGCTTCGACGAGTTCGACCACGAGGACATCGTCGCCCGCCACACGCCGCGCTACGCGGACCAGGCCGTGCTGCGCGAGGAGCTGTCGCGGATGGAGTCGCCCCGTCAGGCCTACCAGGCGCTCTACATGGAGGCCGTGGCCCGCTGGGTCTCGGGCAACCATGACGCGGACTATCCGGAGCCGTGGTCCACGTTCCGGAAGCGCTGCGTCGCCGCGCTGGACGCGCTCATCGAGCAGATGGGCCCGTCGAAGAACGCGCTCGTCTTCACGTCGGGTGGCCCCATCACCGCCGTCTGCCAGGACCTGCTCCGCATCCCGGATGAACACGCCTTCCGCCTCAACCTGACGCTGGCGAACTGCGGCCTCACCAAGGTCATCTACAGCGCGCGGGGCCGGTACCTCTCAACGCTGAACGAGCACGCCCACTTCGAAGGTGCCCAGCGCGCCCTGCTCACCTACCGCTGAGCCGCGGTGGGTTCGACGAGGGCCCCAGGCCGGGCCTGCTGCGCGACACCGTCGTCGTAGCGCAGGTCCTCCCACGCCAGCATCGCCCGCTTGCGCGCGGCGCCCCAGCGGTACTCACCGAAGATGCCTGTCTTGCGCAGCACGCGGTGGCACGGAATCAGGAGCCCCACGGGGTTGTCTCCCACCGCCGAGCCCACCGCGCGCATCGCCTTCGGCTTCCCAATGGCCCGCGCGAGGTCCTCGTACGTGGTCACCTCGCCCGACGGCACGCGCAGCAGCGCCTGCCACACCTGCACCTGGAAGGGCGTGCCACGCACCAGCACCGACAACGGCCGGGGCGCCGCGTCCGGGCGCGAAGCGCTGAAGATGCGCTCCATCCAGGGCGCCGTGGCCTCGGCGGACTCCTCGAACGTGGCGCGAGGCCACTCGTGCTTCAGCGCGGCCAAGGCCTCCTCCTTCGACTCGCCGGTGAGGAAGTGCAGCCCGCAGATGCCGCGCTCGCAGACGGCGAGGAGACATCCACCGAACGGCGACGCGTGGACGCCGTACCGCACGGTGAGCCCTTCCCCGCCCAGCTTGTACTCCCCCGGGGTCATCGACGTGAGGGTGACGAAGAGTTCGTGCAGTCGGCCGCTGCCCGACAGCCCCACTTCCAGCGAGGTCTCCAGCACGCTCCGGCGCTCGGCGAGCAGGCGCCGGGCCGAGCGGAGCGTGTGGAGCTGCACGAAGCGCTTGGGGCTGATGCCCGCCCACTGGGAGAACAGCCGCTGGAAGTGGAAGGGGCTCAAGCCCACGTGCGCGGCGGCATCCTCCAGGGACGGCTGCTCGAGCGCATGCGCGTCGAGGTAGAGGATGGCCTGTTCGATGCGGGCGTAATCGCTGGATGCCATGCCGTTGCTCCGAGAGAAGTGCGTTCAAGATTGGGTATGTCCGCGAGCGCACGCAGCGGCAACCCGGTTCTTGCGCACGTCCCACGCGCCGGGCTCGCATGGGCGTGAAGCATCATCACCCGGAAAGGCGTTCCATGTTCACGGAGGAAGACATCCTGGCGGCGGAGGAGGCCCTGCGGCAGGCGATGCTGTCGAGCGACGTGGTCGCGCTCGACGCGCTGCTCTCCGACGACCTCCTCTTCGTCAATCACACCGGGCAGCTCTTCGACAAGGAAGCGGACCTCGCGCCGCACCGCTCGGGAGCGCTTCGCCTCACGCGTCTGGACGTCACCGAGCAGGAGCTTCGCTACCTCTCCGCGGGCGCCGTCGTCATCGTCCGCGCCTCGCTATCCGGAGAGTTCCAGGGAGCCCGCTTCGAAGGAGACTTCCGCTACACACGCGTGTGGCAGGTCGTCGACGACGCGCCTCAAGTCATCTCGGCGCACTGCACGGCGTTGGGGTGACACAGCGCCGTCACGCACGCTGTCCGCCAGTGCGCATGCGCTGGCACCGCGGGGCGAGTGACTTGACTCCCGGAAGACGACCGCTTATCCGTTGATGCGATGACGTCGCTAAACGCCATGTGTCGAATGTCGATGCCGGGTGGGCTCATGCCCTCCAGGTTCGGCTGACGTCCGTCCCGACCCTGGCGAGCCACCGAGCCCATCCACCCGCGAGGGTTGGTGGGCTTCGTCGTTTCTGGACGCGCGCTGCCCTCGCTCATTCCCCACCGAGGAGCAGCGCCCCATGAGTACGTCCGACGACCGTCCCCTGCATTTCGACACCCTGGCCCTGCACGCGGGCTACACGCCCGACCCCACCACGGGCGCGCGCGCGGTGCCCATCTACCAGACGACCAGCTACGCGTTCCGCGACGCCGAGCACGCCTCCGCCCTCTTCGGGCTCAAGGAGTTCGGCAACATCTACACGCGGCTGATGAACCCGACGACGGACGTCTTCGAGAAGCGCATCGCCGCGCTCGAAGGCGGCGTGGGCGCGCTCGCGGTGGCCTCCGGGCAGGCCGCGGAGACGCTCACCCTCCTCACGCTGCTCAAGTCCGGTGACGAGTTCGTCTCCGGCTCCAGCCTCTACGGCGGCACGTACAACCTCTTCAAGGTGACGCTGCCCCGGCTGGGAATCCACACGCGCTTCGTGGACGCCAACCGGCCCGAGCCCTTCCGCGAGGCGATTACGCCGAAGACGAAGGCCCTCTACCTGGAGTCGCTCGGAAATCCGCGCCTGGACATCCCGGACTTCGAGGCCATCGCCACCGTCGCGCGCGAAGCCGGGCTGCCGCTCATCGTGGACAACACCGCGCTGTCCCCCGCGCTCTTCCAGCCCCTGCGCCACGGCGCGAACATCGTCGTGCACAGCGCCACCAAGTACATCGGAGGCCAGGGCACCTCCATTGGCGGCGTCATCGTGGATGGCGGCACCTTCCCGTGGACGAACGGCAAGTTCCCCGAGTTCACCCACCCCAACCCCGGCTACCACGGCCTGCGCTTCGCCGAGGCCTTTGGTCCCGCGGCCTTCATCCTCAAGGCGCGGCTCGAGGGCCTGCGGGACATGGGCCCCGCCATCAGCCCCTTCAACTCGCACGCGTTCATCCTCGGATTGGAGACGCTGCGGCTGCGCGTGGAGAAGCACTCGCAGAACGCGCTCGCGGTGGCGCGGTGGCTGAAGCAACACCCCAAGGTCGCCTGGGTGCGCTACCCCGGATTGGAGGATGACCCGTCCCACGCCAACGCCCGGCGCTACCTGCGCGGCGGCTTCGGCGGCCTGGTGACGTTCGGCGTCCACGGCGGGAGCGAGGCCGGGCGCAAGCTCATCAACCACGTGAAGCTCTGGAGCCTGCTCGCCAACATCGGCGACACGCGCTCTCTCATCATCCACCCCGCATCCACCACCCACGAGCAGCTCTCCCCCGAAGAGCGCCTCAGCACCGGCGTCACCGACGATTTGGTGCGCCTGTCCGTGGGCCTGGAGCACCTGGACGACCTGCTCGCCGACCTGGACCGGGCGCTCACCGCGCCCTGACGACACCCCGTCATCTCGCTGGCCATCACGACTTTTCCGGAGTGCTCTCATGCCCACCCCATCCGCCGCACCGGCCCCGCGCCTCTTCGACCTGTCCCTGCCCGACTTGACGCTGGAGGCCGGCGCGCGCGTGATGCACCACATCGTCCGCGGATGGTGGTGGGGGCCGGAGGAGGACGTGCCCTGGCTGCACTCGCGCGCGCGCGTCCTCTCCCCGGAGGAAGCCGACGCCAGCGCGCTGCGCGTCGTCCGCCGCACCGTGGAGGAACAGCGCGGGCTCGCCGAGGAGGCCCGGCACCGAGGCTCCGGACGCGCCCCGGCGTCCGTGCCCACGGTGCTGCTGGTCCACGCGCTCACCGGCGACATGCGGGCAGGTGGCAAGGGCGGCTGGTGGGAGCCGCTCATCGGCCCCAGGCGCGTCCTGGACCCGTCGCGGGTGCGGCTGTTGTGCTTCAACAACCTCGGCTCCTGCTACGGCACCACGGGCCCGGCCGACGAGGGCTTCCCGCTGCGCACGGACGACGCGCGCTTCGGGCCGCCGCTGCCCCAGGCCAAGGGCGACTTGCGCCAGGACGAACACCGCCTGCCGGCCACGCTCACCCCGTGGGACCAGGCGCGCAGCATCCTCCTGGCCATGGACGCGCTGGGCCTGGACGAGGTGGAGCTCGTCACCGGCGGCTCACTGGGCGGCATGGTGGTGCTCTGCCTCGCGGCGCTGGCACCGGAGCGCTTCGCCCGCATGGCGCCCATCGCCACCACGGAGTCCGCCACCGCGTGGGTGGTGGGCCTCAACCACGTGGCGCGGCAGGCGCTGCTGATGGACCCGGGCTACCCCGAGTCGCCGCGCCGGGGCCTGGAGCTGGCGCGGCAGCTCGCGATGCTCACCTACCGCGCGGAGCCCGGCCTGGAGGCCCTGCAAGGCCGTCCCGCCGAGTGGTCCTCTCGCGCGCTGCACCCCATGCACAGCTACCTGGAGTACCAGGGCCAGAAGCTGGAGGCCCGCTTCGACGCGCGCGCGTACCTGGCGCAGCTCGGGGCCATGGACCACCATGACGTGTCACGCTTCCCGGGCGGCGGACTGGCCCGCATCCGCGCGAGCGCGCTGTGCGTGGGCATCGACACCGACCAGCTCTTCTTCCCCAGCCACATGGCGGCCTTGGCGCGGCGGCTGCGGGAGCGGGGGCTGCACGCCGAGCACGCCACGCTGGCCAGCCTGCATGGCCATGACGGCTTCCTGTTGGAGTGGGACGCGATGGCGTCCCTGCTCTCGCGAGCGCTCGTGCTGCCCACCGCGAAGAGCCCCCAGCACTGGGCGGAGGCGCCCCCACGAGCGCCCGCCTTCAGCCCACCTTGCGTGCCGAAGGCGTGACCACCGGCACCGGGTCGTGGTGGGACCAGAGCGGCGGCTCCGCCTCGTGGGTGAAGGCGCGCAGCCGCCGGTACTCCGGATAGGACGCCTGGAGCGACAGCACGTCGCCGGACCGGATGACCTCGTCGCCGGGAGGGTGCAGCTTCTCCTCGCCGCCGCGTTGCAGGGACAGCGTGAGGCAACCGAACCTGTCCCGCACCTCGGAGATGGTGAGGCTCGGCAGGCCCAGGCGCGCCTCGAAGAGCGAGACGACCATCAGGTGCTTGGACAGGTGGAACGAGTGGATGATGCGCGGGTCCATGGCCGCCAGCGCCATGGCCGGCGCCGCCAGGGACGAACTGGAGAGCGCCTCGGCCTTGAACGTCTCGCGCACCTTGCCGCTCAAGTCATCGTCGAACAGGCGGATGACCACGCGGATGTTCGGGTTGAGCTTGCGCGCGTCGAGCGCGATGTTGAGGTTGGCCAAATCATCGTCCGTGGCGCAGACGATGGCAGAGGCATCCTTCACGTTGGTGCGCGGCAGGCACAGCGGGCTGCGGGTGTCGTCGATGAGCAGCGGCACCAGCTCGTCGCGCAGCGCGGACACGAAGGCGGCGTCCTCGCGCTTCTCCACCACCACCACTTCCCGGCCCATCTCCCGCAACTGCGTCACCACGCGGTAGCCCACCCGCCCCGCCCCGCACACCACGACGTGGCCCTTCATCGTTTCAGAGACCACTTCAATCCACTCCTTGTCGTTCTTGTGCCGGGCGAAGAAGAGGTAGGCGAAGCGCACCACACCGTCAGCCACCAGGGCAATCCCCGTAGGGGGAATCACCAGGTTGAGCACCTCCACCAGCCAGTCGTCCACGTAGGGCAGCGACGGCTGGCCGTAGAGCAGGAAGTAGGTGTGGTGTAGCGCCTCACCGAAGTCGATGCGCTGTCCTTCCGGGCTGCGGAAGCGCCAGTGGAAGAACAGCGGCCCGCCCAGGAACAGCACGGCCGACAGCGTCAACGTGGTGCGAAAGCGCCGCGTGAGCGCCCGCAGGTAGCGCAGGTTGGCCCGGAAGTGCCGGCGGGACGGCTTCTTCATGGTGGTTCCTCGACTACGACGCCGGGGTGATGCCCGTCTCCTCGGAGTTCCGCGCGCGACGCCGCTCCACCAGCCACACCAGCAGCACGCCCAGCTCGTAGCAGAGCAGCATGGGGCCCGCCATCAGCGACAGGTTCACCACATCGCCCGTGGGGGTGATGATGGCCGCCGCGATGAGGCACACCACGAAGGCGTGGCGCTGGTACTTGAAGAGCCAGGACGACTTCACCACGCCCACCACGCCCAGCAACGCCATGACGAGCGGCAGCTCGAAGATGATGCCGAAGGCGAGGATGAGCAGCAGCACCAGCGAGAGCTGCTCATGCATGGAGAGCATGGGCCGCGTCCAGCGCGCCGCCTCGTGCGCGGTATGCGCCGTCGCCAGCTCCTTCTCCAGCCGCCACAGCCCCGCCATCTCCTCCGTGCGCGTGGGCGCGATGCCCGCCAGCAGGCTCGCTGAACCATCCATGGCCGCCGCCGCCGCCGCGTAGTCTTGATTCCCGTAGGCCGTCACGGCCTCCACGCGTTTCGCCACGGCCTGCCGCAGCACGCCGCGTGACTGGGCGCCGTAGCCCACCGAGGCCGCGTCCAGCAGCCGGCCCAGGCCCTCCAGCCGCGCGGTCATCTCCACGCTGGCGGCGGGCGCCACCTGCGTCTCGGGCGCCTGGCCCGTGCCGTCGGCGCGCAGCGCGGTGCTCGTCTCCTTCGCGATGCGGCCCGCCTCCTCGGCCTCGCCCAGGCGCAGGAAGCGCAAGGCGTCATCCGCGCGCAGCCGCGCCGAATCCAGGCGCTGCTCCAGGGCGAGCGTCTCCTCCTCGTTGAGGAGGAAGGTGAACATGGAGGGGAGCACCGCGAAGTAGCAGAAGGCGGCGCCCAGCAGGAAGGCGATGGAGCCGAACGCCACGAAGGGCGCGGCGAAGCGGCGCTCCTCCGGATACAGGCCGGGCGACACGAAGCCCCAGATCTGCATCAGGATGACGGGCGTGGTGAGGAAGATGCCGCAGTACACGCCCACCTTCATGAGGACGTTCAGCTCCTCGATGCCGGACGTGTAGATGAGCGCGCGATTCTCGGGCGGCAGCGCGTCCAGGACCGGCTGCATCAGCAGGCCGAAAATCGGCTTGGCGAAGATGAGCGAAACCGTGCCCAGCACGAGCACCGCGATGGTGCACCGCATGAGACGGCTGCGGAGCTCCGTCAGGTGGTCCGCCAGACTCATGCGCAGGTCGGCGTCGGGGTTGATGGGCGGGGGGCTCAGGACTCAGCTCCGTTTCGGGGCGTTGCGCGCCACCGTGCCCGGGATGGGCGACAGCGTGGGCGAGGTGGCGGAAGAAGAAGCCGGCTCCGGCGCCGCCTCGGGCGCTTCGGCCGAGGGCTGCTCCGGCGCCGCCGCCTGGGCGGTGCCCTCGCTGGGCGGCACCTCCGAAGCGGACACCTCGCGAGGCCCGTTCGCGTCCAGCTCCAGCACTTGCGTGGAGGACTGCGCGGAAGGAGGCGCCGCCGTGTCGCCCTGCTGCGGCGCCGCGCCGTCCGTCACGGGAGGCACCGGCGCGTCCGTCCCGCCGCCCAGGGACTCCGGCGGCTGAGGGGCGAACCGCGTGCCGGGCCTCACGGGCGCGGTGGGCGGCTCTCCGATTTCCTGGTCCATGGCGTAGAACTCACGCTCCACCACGTTGCGGACTTCATCCGTCTGGCGGCGGAACTCACGCAGGAACTTGCCGATGCCACGCGCGAGTTCTGGCAGCCGCTGCGGCCCAAGAATGAGCAGCGCGGCCACCAGGATGAACACCATTTCGCCTGCGCCGATGTTGAACATTTTTCCTGACGCGCTCCCCGAGGCAGCCCGGTTTATCGCGCCCCGGGGATACAGGCGCAACCGTTCGTCGTGCCAAAGCGCTCGCCCGCCCTCCGGAATGGGCGGCAGGCAACCCCCAGGCACCCTTTCATACTACGCGTGCGACTCCGCCTTGGGCGACAGTGGAACACTCCCGCCAACCGAGGAAGCCATCGCCAGCGCCCGCGCCTGCTCGGTCCTCCGCACCCGCCGCTCCACGACCCACAACATGGCGGGAAGCAACAGCGTCAGCGCCATGGACACTCCTGCCGCCTCCCGAATGCCGCCCAGCGTGCCGTCCGGCAGGTCCGTCAGCAGCCGGGCACTGAGGAAGGCGCCCATCGCGGTGGCCATGTGCTGGACGGCGGACTGGAGCGACATGAAGCGCGCGCGCACCGCGTTGTCCGGCACCCGTGACGTCAGCGTGTGGTAGGCCACGTTGCGCATCCCCATGGCGACCATGAACGCCGAGAAGATGACCGGCACCGGCAGCCACGCCGGCAAGGCCATGAAGCCCACGTAGGTGGACAGCAGAACCAGGACGGAGCCCACCGTCCCCACCACGAAGGGCCCGTACTGGTCCACCATGGGCCCCGCCACCCGCAGCGTGACGAAGCTGGCGATGCCTCCGACGAAGTACGGCAGCCAGAGCAAGTCCCGCGGGTACCCCACGTTCTGCTGCAGATAGGCGGACAGGTTGGGGATGAGGATGAAGCCCGCCATCATGACGAGCGCCGTCATCAGGTAGGACCACTGGATGTCCCGGTGGCCCAGCAGCTCGAGCATCCCCACCTGACGCCGCGTTCCGGCCTCCGCGTCCAGGTGTCCGCGCACGGGCGGCAGGTAGAAGATGGCGCCCAGCACCACCACCAGCCCCAGCGCGGCCACCCCGAAGAACGGAAGGCGCCAGCCACCGAACTCCGCCATCTTCAGGGCCATGGGCACGCCCGCCACCGAAGCCACGGAGAAGGCGATCATCACCGTCCCCAGCGCCCGGCCGCGCCGCTCCACGGGGACGAGCTCCGCGACAATGGACATCGCCAGGGACGTCGCCGGGCCGCCGAAGAGGCCCGCCACCACGCGCGCCAGCAGCAGGGTGGACAGGCCCGTGGCGAAGCCGCCCGCGGCGGTGGCCACCACCAGCCCCAGCATGGTCACCGCCAGCGCCTTGCGCCGGTCGAAGCGGTCCAGGAAGTAGCCGCCCGCGAGCCCCGCCACGCTGGCGGCGGCCGTGTACGCGCCGCCAATGGTGCCGACGTGCGACGTCGCGATGCCCAGCCCCTTCGCGAAGTCGGGGCCCAGCGGCATCACCATCACGAAGTCCAGGATGTTGACGAACTGGACCGCGCCGATGAGCGCCACCACGGCGCGCTCCGAAACCTGTCGTTGTGTCGGCATGAAGACGTCTTACACCCGGAAGCGGCGAACCTCCGCACGGAGGATTTCCGCCTGCCGCTGGAGGTTGTCGATGGCCTCCTCCAGTTGTTTCACGGAGCGCGTCTGGTGTTCCGACACGCCCTTGATGGTCTCCACCGCCTTGAGCACCTGCTCGCTGCCCTTGGTCTGCTCCTTCTGGGCGCGGTTCAGGTGGGTGACCATCTCGTTGATGCTCTCGATGGAGCGGGTGATTTGCTTGCTGCCGTGCGCCTGCTCCTGGCTGCTGCGCTGCACGTGGGCGGTGAGCGCCTTCATCTTCTCCGCGCTCTTCATGATTTGCTCGCCGCCGCGGGCCTGCTCGTTGGAGGCCTTGGAGATCTGCTGCACCGACTCGCTGATGCGGTGGATGGACGCCGTCACCTGCTTGCTGCCGCGCGCCTGCTCCACCGTGGCGCGGGCAATGGCCTTCACCATCTGCGTGGACTTCTGGGTGCTGTCGTTGATTTTGCGCAGCGCCCCTTCCGCCTCGCGGCCGAGCTGCACGCCCTCCTCCACGCTGCGCACGCCCTGGTTCATCACCACCACGGCGTGACGGCTCTCCTCCTGGATGCTGCGGATGAGCTCCGCGATTTCCTTCGTGGACGCGCCGGTGCGCTCGGCCAGGTCCTTGATTTCCTCCGCCACCACCGCGAAGCCCTTGCCGTGCTCGCCCGCCTGCGCGGCGATGATGGCCGCGTTGAGCGCCAGCAGGTTCGTCTGCTCGGCCACGTCGTCGATGACGTTGAGGATGTTGCCAATCTCGGAGATGCGCCGGCCCAGGCTGTCGATGACGCTGGCTGCGGAGCGGCTCGTGTCCTTGATGCGGTCGATGCCGGTGAGCGTCTTGCGCAGGGACTCCACGCCCGTCTGCGCGTCCTCGAAGACCTGCTCGGACAGCCGCGCCGTCTCCTTGGCGTTGGCCTCCACCTGGCCAATGGCCGCGTCCATCTCACTGATGGCCGAGGACGTCTCCTCCGTGGAGGCGGACAGCTCCTGGATGTTGGTGGCCACCTCCTTGATGGAGAACGTCATCTCCTCGATGGCGCTGGTCGTCTCCTCCACGCTGGCCGCCATGGCCTGGACGTTCTCCGCCACCTCGTCGTTGGTGGCGGCCATCTCCATGATGGAGGAGCTGCTCTCCTCGGCGCTCTGGTAGAGGACCTCCACGTTCTCCGCGATGCCGCGCAGCGAGGCCATCATCTGCACCATGGAGGACGACGTCTCCTCCACGCGCGCCTGCACCGTGCCCGCGCCGGACGACACGGTGGTGCCGGTGCGGTGAATCTGCTCCACCACGCCCGCCACGACGTCCGACACGCCGCGCACCCGGCCCAGCGTGTCACGCCAGCTCTGGGCAATGCGGTTGAGCGCCTCGGCCAACTGCCCCAGCTCGTCCTGGGTGCCCACGTCCACGCGGCCCGTGAGGTCCGCCTCCGCCAGCCGGCGCGCCATGCCCATCATCGCGTCCAGCGGAACCAGGATGAACGCGCGGGAGATGAAGAAGGCCACCAGCAGGAAGAGCGCCAGGCCAATGCCGAACGCGAGCAGCACGAGATGGCGCAGCTCGGTGACGACCGCGTTCAGGCCGGCGTTGTCGAGCACCACCAGCACCTGCCCCACCACGCCCCCGGACAACGTCACCGGGCGTGCCACCACGCGGTCACCGTTGGCGAAGCGCAGGCCGTCCAGCGGCGCGCCCTGTCGGGCCTTCAACTCCTCCTGGAACCAGGCGGGAGGCTCGCGGGGGTGGGTGGCCAGCACCTGCCCCTCGCTGGAGAGCACGGCCAGCACCTTGAAGTCATCGTCGCCGTCCCGCAGCCGCTCCAGGCTGTCGGGCAGGGCCGCGGCGGGCTGGGTTGTCAGCATGGTGACAGCCAGGCCCGCCCGGGCGACGCCCCGCGTCTGCAGGCGCTCCTCCAGGTGGGCCTCCACGCGCGACGGAACGACGAAGTAGAGCGTCCCCAGGATGAGTGCGAGGACGAGCGCGAAGGAGCCGAGCAGCAGCCGGCGCAGGCCGGGTTTCTTGAACCGGAGAGCCAAGACGGGGCACTGTAAGGAGGGAAACACCGGCAGGGCAAGAACAGGGCGATGGCGCCGCCCGCCCTCCAGGGCGCTGACTTCCCGCTTGGCGGATGCGTAAGGTCTTCCGGATGTCCTCCACCCTGCTACTGACGGACCCCCTCTTCTTCCAGCATGACCCCGGGCAGGGCCACCCCGAGTCGCCCTCCCGTCTGCGGCGCATCCTCGGCGTGCTGGCGAGCGCGCCAGTGAAGGGCACGCTGCTCACCGCGCCGCGCTCGGCCACGGACGCGGAGCTGGCGGCGGTGCACACGCCGGAGCTGCTCGCGTACCTCCAGCGCCTCAACGGGCAGAAGGCGCAAGTCGACGCGGACACCCTCGTGTCCCCCGACAGCGTGGACGCGGCGAGGCTCGCCGCCGGCGCCTCCATCCAGGCGGTGGAGGCGGTGATGAAGGGCGAGGCCCGCAACGCCTTCGCGCTGGTGCGCCCGCCCGGCCACCACGCCGAGCCCGACAAGGCCATGGGCTTCTGCCTGCTCAACAACGCGGCCATCGCCGCGGAGGCGGGACGGCGGCTGGGCGCCGAGCGCGTGCTGGTGCTCGACTGGGACGTGCACCACGGCAACGGCACCCAGGCGGCCTTCTGGAAGCGCCGCGACGTCATGTACCAGTCGGTGCACCAGTTCCCCTACTACCCGGGCACCGGCGCGGCCGACGAGGTTGGCAGAGGCCCGGGTGAGGGCTACACCGTCAACGTGGGCCTGCCGGGCGGCAACTCGGACGCGGACTACGGAATGATTTTCGAGGAGCTGCTGCTGCCCGTGGCGGACGCGTTCAAGCCGCAGCTCATCCTGGTGTCCGCGGGCTTCGACTCGCACCAGCACGACCCGATTGGCGGCATGGACGTCAGCGAGCGCGGCTTCGCGGCCATGTGCTCCGCGATGAAGTCCCTGGCCGACAGCGCGTGTGACGGCCGGTTGGTGCTGCTGCTGGAGGGCGGCTATTCGCTGGAGGGCCTGTCGCAGTCCGTGCATGCGTGCGTGGAGGTGCTCGCCGGGCGCAAGGACAGCTTCCCCACGGGGGACGTCCACGCGGACGCGCGGGACGCGCTGAAGGCCAGCCGCGACGCGATGCGGCCCTACTGGCCCCGCATGTAGCCATCCCCTGGCAACCGTGCGAGAAGCCCTCCACCTGCACACGGGAGGACAGCATGACGGAGACGAACTACCGGACGGCCTTGGTGACGGGCGCCTCGAGCGGCCTGGGCCGCGGATTGGCGCTGTGGCTCGCGAAGCGCGGCGTCCGCGTGTTCGCCACGGGCCGCCGCCTGCCGCAGTTGCAGGCCCTGACGGCCGAGGCCCAGGCGGCCGGCGTCACCATTGAACCGGTGGAGATGGACGTCACGAAGCCGGACGCCACGATGGAGCGCATCCGCGCGCTCGACGCGGAGTGTGGCGGCCTGGACCTGGTGGTGGCCAACGCGGGCGTGGGCGGCACCACGAACGCCAAGCGCCTCCAGTGGGAGCGCGTGCGCGGCATCATCGACACCAACGTCACTGGCGCCGCGGCCACGCTGAGCGCCGTGCTGCCCAACATGGTGGAGCGCAAGCGCGGGCACCTGGTGGGCGTCTCCAGCCTCGCGGGCATCCGAGGCCTGGCGGGCCACGCGGCCTACTCCGCGTCCAAGGCCTTCCTGTCCACCTTCATGGAGAGCCTGCGCGTGGACCTGAGCGGCACCGGCGTGCGCGCCACCTGCATCTACCCCGGCTTCGTGAAGAGCGAGATGACGGCCACCAACAACTTCCCCATGCCCTTCCTCATGGAGACGCATGACGCGGTGGAGCTGATGGGCCAGGGCATCGTCCGCGGCGACGCGGAGGTGTCCTTCCCCTGGCAGCTCGCGGTGCCCACGCGCATGGCGAAGGTGCTGCCCAATCCCATCTTCGACGCGGCCGCGCGCCGGCTGCGCTGAGCCTCCCCTTCCCCTGCTCCGGAGACGCCCGGTGACGACGCCCCTTCCCTTCGCCCACCGCTTCAGCCAACTGGCCGAACAGCGCTCGCCGTTCTGCCTGGGCATCGACCCGTCGAAAGATTTGCTCGCGCGCTGGGGCCTGCCCGACAACGCGCAGGGCCTGCGCGACTTCTGCGAGCGCGTGGCCGACGCCGCGGGAGACCGCGTCGCGGTGGTGAAGCCGCAGAGCGCCTTCTTCGAGCGCCACGGCCCCGCGGGCCTCCAGGTGCTCCAGGATGTAATGCGCCGCTTCAAGGCCGCGGGCACCCTCACCCTGCTGGACGTGAAGCGCGGTGACATCGGCTCCACCATGGACGCGTACGCGGAGAGCCTCTTCGGCGAGGGCAGCGCCTACGCGGCGGACGCGGCCACCTTCACCGCCTACCTGGGCCTGGGCGCCCTGCTGAAGACGCTGGAGCGCGCGCGCGCGTCCGGGGCCGCCGCCTTCGTGGTGGTGCGCTCCTCCAACCCGGAGGGCACGTCACTCCAGACGGCACGCGGCGAGGACGGCCGCACCGTGGCGGAGGCGCTGGCGGACGGCCTGCGCGCCTTCAACGAGAAGCCCGGCAAGGACGCGGCGCCGGTGGCGGGCGCCGTCATGGGCGCCACCCTCCCGGACTCGGACCACGGCGTCATCGAGCGGCTCGGCGGAGCGCTGCTGCTCACGCCCGGCATCGGCGCGCAGGGCGCCGGCTTCGACGACTTGAAGCGACTGTTCGCGGGGCGCGAGGCGCAGGTCATCCCCACCGCCACGCGCTCGGTGC
The DNA here is from genome assembly GCF_000280925.3 of Myxococcus hansupus. Taxonomy (NCBI): domain Bacteria; kingdom Pseudomonadati; phylum Myxococcota; class Myxococcia; order Myxococcales; family Myxococcaceae; genus Pseudomyxococcus; species Pseudomyxococcus hansupus. The sequence goes on along the minus strand of NZ_CP012109.1, from coordinate 1,139,990 downwards.
TGGAGGCGGGGCCGGATGCCGCCTCCCTGCGTCAAGCGCTGGACCGGCACCTGGCGCCGGCCCGCGCCTTCCGCGCTACTGCGCGCCCATCATGAACTGATCGACGTCGACCGTGTTCTTGTCGGGCACCGCGTCCTTCGGCTCGGTGCCCTTCTTGAAGAACATCAGCTCCGAATCCTTGGAGCCGGCGGGGGCAATCTTCCCCGTCTTCTTGTCGATGTGGAGCCGCACCAGGTTCATGGACTGCCACGGGTAGAACTCCGACTGCGGGCGGCCCTCCAGCGCGCTCTTCATGTAGTTGAGCCAGATGGGGAGCGCGGCGCGGCCGCCCGTCTCGTAGCGGCCCAGCGGGTGCGGGTTCAAGTCGTAGCCCACCCACGCCACCGTCACCAGGTCGCGGGTGTAGCCGGCGAACCACGCGTCGAAGGAGTCGTTCGTGGTGCCCGTCTTGCCCGCCGCCGGCTTGCCCAGGCGCTGCGCGGGGCCACCGGTGCCCTGGAGCACCACGCCGCGCAGGAGGTGCGTGAGGATGAAGCCAGCCTCCGGGCTCATCACCTGCTCGCCCGGCTCGAAGAGGCGCGCGTAGCCGGCGGCCACGCGGTCCTGCAGCGGCGCCCACGCGTCGTCGAAGGCCGTGTGGTCCTCCAGCGTGCGGCCCCAGCGGTCTTCAATCTTGCGGATGAAGTACGTGGGCTTCTTGCGGCCGTACCGGTTGAAGGTGGCGTAGGCGTTGGCCAGGTCCACCGGGTACACGCACGAGGAGCCCAGCGCCGCGGAGAAGTCCATGTTCATGGGCGTGGTGATGCCGAGCTTCGTGCTCCACGCGGCCATGTTCTTCACGCCCACCGCGCCGAACGTCTTCACCGCGGGCACGTTGAGCGAGTTGACCAGCGAGGTGCGCAGCAGCACCTCGCCCTCGAACTTGTCGCTGTAGTTGGCCGGCTTCCACGACACCTTGGTGTCCGGGTCGTGCTCGACGATGGGCGAGTCGACCAGCACGGTGGCCTGCGTCCAGTCGAGCTGCTCCAGCGCCGCGGAGTACACGAAGGGCTTGAACGAGCTGCCCGGCTGGCGGCACGCCTGGAACGCGCGGTTGAATTCGTTGTCGTCGAAGTCGTACCCGCCCACCATCGCGGAGAGGTACTGACGGTGGGGGTCGATGGAGACGAGCGCGCTCTGCGCCTCCGGCGTCTGCTCCAGGCGGAAGAGCTTCACGCCCTCGCTGGGGATTTCATCCGCCAGCTTCTTGTCCCACTGCTCCTTGTCGTCCGTGAGGTCCTTCTTCGTCACGTGGCGCACCACGATGACGTCATTCTCCGCGATGGCCTTCTTCACCGACGTGATCATCATCGCCGGGTAGTAGCCCTCCGGGTTCACCTTGCGCGCCCAGCGCATGCCCAAGAGCGGCAACCGGCCCTTGTGCGGCCCCACCTGCACGTCGGCGCCCTTGCCGTCCGAGTCGATGGCGGTGACGACGCCCACGTAGAGCCGGTTCTCCACCAGCTCCTGCGCGCCCATCGTCTTCTTCGCCTTGGTGATGAACTCCTGGACCGCGTCCTTCGACGCAAGCTGCTCCACCGGGCCGCGCCAGCCCTGGCGCTTGTCCACCGACAACAGGCCGTGCAGCACCGCGTCCTGCGCGGCGCGCTGGCGCTCACTGTCCATGGTGGTGAAGACCTTGAGGCCCGCCTTGAGCAGCACGGGGTTGCCGTAGCGGTCCACCAGGTCCTTGCGCACCTGCTCCACGAAGTACGGCGCGAACTCGTGGAAGACGTCCTCCACGGGGTACACCTTCACCTCTTCGGCGTTGGCGGCGTCGTGCTCGGCCTGCGAAATCATGCCCTCCACCAGCATGCGGCGCAGCACGTAGGAGCGGCGCTTGCGGGCCGCCTCCGGACGCAGGAACGGCGAGTAGCGGCTGGGCGCCTGCGGCAGGCCCGCGATGAGCGTCATCTCGCCCAGCGTCAGGTCGCGCACGTCCTTGCGGTAGTAGTTCTCCGCGGCGCTCTGCACGCCGTAGCTGTGGTGACCGAGGAAGACGTTGTTGAGGTAGAGGTAGAGAATCTCCTCCTTCGTCAGCGACTCCTCCAGGCGCCGGGCGAGGATGGCCTCGCGAATCTTGCGGGTGAGCGTCTTCGCGGTGGCGGACTTGTAGCCCTCCGCGGAGATGAGCACCGCCTTCGCGGTCTGCTGCGTCAGCGTGGAACCACCCTGGATGCCGCCGGAGCGCAGGCCCAGCTTCGAGCTCACCGTCTTGAAGCCGGCGCGCGCGGTGCCCAACACGTCCACGCCGAAGTGGTCGAAGAAGCTGGAGTCCTCGGAGGCGATGAACGCCTGCACCAGCCGCTTCGGAATCCGGTCGTAGGCCACCACCTTGCGGCGCTCTTCGTAGAACTCACCCGCGAGCACCGCGTCGTCGGTGTAGACCTCGGTGACGATGGGCGGCCAGTACTCGTCCACCTTCGGGATTGCGGGCAACCCATCCGAGTACACGTAGTACAGGGCCGTCACGGCAATCCCGGCGGCCGTGGCCCCGGTCAGCGCCAGCCATCCCGCGCTCTTCAGCAGGAACTTCCACCAGCGCTTGGTTGGGACGCCCTCGAGCACCAGCTTCGAGCGGCTGCGGTCAGCGGATTTAGGGTCGGACATACGCGTTTCTTTTGGGCCTCGCGGGCGTCAGGGCACCAGGGCCGCCCGCTTGAGCACATCTCGGAGTTCGACGGCGAGGGGGGCTTCGACGGCCACCTTCGCGCCGCCTTCGGGATGCGGGAATTCGATGCGCTCGGCGTGCAGGAACATCCTTTTGAGCCCCCAGCGCGCCCGCACGTCGCGATTGAAGGCGAAGTCTCCGTACTTCGAGTCTCCGACCACCGGATGTCCGATGGCGGCCAGATGCCTTCTTATCTGATGCGTGCGCCCGGTCTCGATGGCGCAGGATAGGAGCGCCACCTCGGCCGACTGCTTCACGACCTTCCACCGGGTGACGGCCGCCTGCATGTTCACCCCACGACGGGCCTTGGATTCGGCCGTCTGCTGGTGCTCGGCCAGCGGCAGGTCGATGACGCCCGAGTCCTTGGGCATCTTCCCTTTCACCAGGGTCAGGTAGCGCTTGCGGGACAGGCCGTGGGTGAAGACCTCGGTGAAATGCACCATGGCCGGGCGCCGCTTGGCCACCAGGATGACGCCGGAGGTCTCCCGGTCCAGCCGGTGCGCGGGCGAGGCCGTGAAGTCGTTGCGGGTGGCCTTGGGGCCCAGGTAGGCCCGCACGTAGTCCACCAGCGTGCCGCCGGTGATGCCACTGCCGGTATGGACGGCCATTCCACTGGGCTTGTCCACGGCCATGAGCCAGTCGTCCTCTCGAAGGATGACCAACCGGCTGGGGTCCACCGGTGGTGGAGGCGGGTCCACTTTTGGACGTTCCGCCCCCACGAGCTGCTGCTCGTCGCCGCGGATGGTGAGCACGTCTCCTTCGGACAGCAACTGCTCGGGCTGCGCGCGCTTGCCGTTTACCCGCACCTTCTTGGTGCGAATCATCTTGAAGAGGTGGCTCACCGGAACATTGGGGAGCCGTTTGCGCAGGTGCTTGTCCAGCCGCATCCCGGCGGTGTCGGCTTCGATTCGGTACTCGATCATTTGTGCTGGCGCACGGACCAGACCATACGAATAATCCCGGGTCCATGGCGAAAGCCCCCAGTATCGAGAAGCTTCTCCAGAGTGGCTCGGCGGAATGGAACCGGATGCGCAAGTCCGGCCAGGTCGCCACCGACCATACCGGCGCCACCTTCACTCAACTGTTCTCCGCCAACACGGACCTGTCCGGCCTCGGCCTCATCGGCTCCGAGTGGGACCGGTGCGACCTGTCCAAGGTCAACTTCCGGGACGCGGACCTTTCCAACGCCTACTTCCATGGCGGCCGGCTCCAGGACTGCGACTTTCGGGGTGCGAACCTCGAAGGCACCACGTTCGAAAAGCTGAAGTTGTTGCGCTGCGACTTCACGGGCGCCAAGGGCCTCGACGACCTCGAGATGGACGACGTGGACATGGACCGCGTCGTCGGTCTGGACGGCGAGGAGGCCCCACCGCCTCCGCCGCCCCCCGCGCAGGGCATCACCGCGTTCACCCGTGAGCAGCGCGAGAAGGCGCTGGGCGCTCAGGCGGCCTCGCTGCTCCAGGGCGACGCCCCCAGCGACGAACTCCCGCCCTTCCGGCCCCAGGACCCGCCCGGGTCGCTCTTCTTCCGGGCCCTGAAGCGGATGGGCGTGCCGCCGCTGTGGGTGCTGGACGTTCCGGGCCTGCGCCCGCTCCTGCCGCAGCGGCTGCCCCCGGGCAGCTCGCTGGAGACGCTCTACCGCGAGGCGGTGAAGACGCGGCTGGAGAACAAGAAGCCCGCGGCGGACCCTGCGGTGGTGGACCGCGCGCAGAAGGCGCTGCGCATGGGTGCCAAGGACGCCCCCGTGGCGGCCATGTACCTGCGCGAGGTGGGCGTGCTGCCCCTGTTCCGCTTCTCCGCGGCCCAGGTGCTCAAGGGCGCGCTGCGGGAAGAGGTGGAGGTGGATGACCTGACGGGCTCCATCGACCCGCGCACCACCGGCGCGCTCCTGGAGCTGCGGCTGACGCACGAAGTCGTGGAGCACCTGCAGGAGGCGCGGCGCCGGCTGGCGGCCACGCAGCTCTACACGTCGCTGCTGGAGGCGGGCTTCAACCCGGACAACAACTGGGACGAGGCGCTGGAGTCGAGCGACGCGTCCATGGAGCTGGCGCAGTTGGCCACGGGTGAGGACCGCAATGCCCTGCTGGAGGGCTTCCAGGTCTTCGCGGCGCTGCCGGAAGAGGCCCGGCTGCGGCGGCTGGCCTACCTGGCCGAGTCCGTCACCAACCTGGAGCTGGTGAGCCGGCTGCCGGAGGGCATGGAGCCGTCGTGGCTGACGGGTCCCGAGACGCGCGAGTGCCACGACCGGGAGATGACGTACGTCCAGTCGCTGAAGGCGGAGGAGATTCCCGCCAAGGTCGCGGCGCTGGCGAAGGAGGAGCTGGGCGTCCCCGAGGGTGAAGTGCCCGAGGAGAGCGACGGCGACCTCTTCGTCCACCTGCGCTGTGACGTGTGTGGCAAGGAGAAGCTCATCGTCCAATCACCGGAGGAGTAGCCGTCCGGTGAAGGTCGAGGCCCGCGGGGCCGCGGGGTCCGGGACACGCTTCCGGACCTGGCGGCCCCGTGGTGTTTGTGGCCCGCGGCTCAGGCCCCTGGCAGCACGTACGTCACCGGATGGGGCAGCACCACCCGCACGGTGTCACCCGCGCGGATGACGCCGGGGCGCTCCACCCAGGCCACGAGTCCTCGGCGCTGCCAGGCCGCCTTCACGAAGCGGCTCGCCAGCTTCGGCAGGTCCGGGTGATGCGCCTCGATGACGCGCCCGGGCCCCACGCAAGGCTCGTTCTCCCCTTCCACCACCAGCGTCGTGTCCTCGGGGAAGAACAGCCGGGTGCCCGGTGGCAGGTGCGTCAGCCGAGGCACCCCCGCCACCTCCAGGTTCGCGCCCAACCACGTCGCGAGCACGCGCGGAACCCCCAGCGCCTCCGCGACCTGCGCGAGCTCCTCGGTCGACACCAGGGAGAATTGCCGCGTGTTGCGGATGGGCGTGCCCTTCGGGAACCACGGCGTGCGCACGTCCGCCGCGCGCGTCAGGCCCGCGTGCCGGTCCCCCTCCAAGCCCTCGAAGGACACGCGCGCCTCGGGCAGCTCCTTGGTAACGAAGCTCTTGCGCTCGGTACACACGAGGACGCGCACGAGGCGTCCCTCCAGTTGCGGCGTCTTGCGGCTCATGGCGTCCTGGATGCTACCCCGGCCCGGCGCCGCGCATCAGAACAACCCGAGCTGCTGCGGCTTGCCACCCAACGGCCGCGCGTCCATGCCCGCGTCACGCAGCGCCTGCGCCAGCTCCTCGGCGAAGCCGTGGCACGTCAGCACCTCCCGCGCGCCCGTGGACTTCGCGTAGGACACCAGCCCCGGGAAGTCCGCGTGGTCCGACAGCGCAAACGCCACGTCCGCGCCGTAGCGCCGCGACGCGCCCCGGTCCACCGCCCAGCCCGTCAGCACCGCCGTCGCCCGAGGCCACAGCGGCGCCAGCGCCCCACCGCGCGCGTGGTGCGGTGGGAAGAAGAGCACCTCGCCCGGCTCCACGCGGCCGTCGTAGCAGCGCAGGTTCTCAATCGGCACGCCCAGCTCGGCGTAGAGCTGGGCCACTTCAAAGATGGAGGCGTGCGCCACCAGCGAGAAGCCGCGTCCCGCCAGGTGCTTCATCGCCTCCTGGCTCTTGCCCAGCGGATAACCGAGCAGCACCGGCACGGCGCCGCGCTCCAACTGCATCCGCAGCCACGCCTCCACCTGCCCCAGCACCTCCGCGCGCGGCGGGAAGCGGTAGCGCGGATGGCCGAAGGTGGACTCGATGACGAGCGTGTCGCACTCCGCCACCACCGTCGCCTCGGCGGTGAGCGACGGCGCCACATTGAGGTCTCCGGTGTAGACGATGCGGCGCCCATCCGGCCGCGTCACGCGCAACTGCGCGCTGCCCAGGATGTGCCCCGCGGGCAGCAGCTCCAGCCGCAGCGCCCCCAACTCGAAGGGCGTGTTGAACGGCACCTCGCGCGGCTCGCGCACGGGCCCCAACCGGTGCGCCATGAAGCGCAGCGTGGCCGCGGTGGCGATGGTGCTCTCATGCCGCGCGATGTGGTCCGAGTGCCCGTGACTCACGAAGCACAGCGGCGACTTCCGCTTCGCATCCAGGGACAGGGGGGTGCCCGTCAGGTGCATCCCGTTTCGGCGCAGCTCCACACTCATGGGAAGGGCCCCGGGTATAGCGCGTCCCCTCCTCCGGGGCCCGCCTCACTTCTCGGCCCCGCCCGCCCGGCTGGAGGACAGGCCCCACGCCAGCACGTGAGCCCAGGAAGCACGGTCAACGTGCAGGTGCCCGAGCCCGCCACCACAGCCAGGCCACCGCGCCCACCTCGGACATCAGCACCCCGGACAGGATGAGCCCGCCGCCCATCCATTCGCGAGGCCCGAGCACCTCGTAGCCCAGCGCCACCGAGTACACCGCGGCGAACACCGACTCGAGCGAGTAGATGAGCGCCGCGCGGACCGCCGTGGTGCGCGCCTGCCCCCACGTCTGGACGCTGATGGCCAGCGCGCTGGCGAGCACGCCGCAGAGGAGCACCGCGCCCACCAGGGACGGATGCCACGTCAGCCTCCGCTCCACGAAGGGCAGGCACGCGGCGGACAGCGCCGCCACCGTCCACAACTGCACCGCCACCAGCCCCATGACGCCCTGCTTGGGCGCGTGCCGCTCCGTGAGGAGGATGTGGCACGCGTAGGCCACCGCGCAGCCCAGGGACAGCACGTCGCCCCGGGACAGGCCGCCCGCCGTCAGGCCCCCCTCCGGCTGCGTGAAGAAGTAGAGCCCCACCGCCGCCAGTCCCACGCCCAGGAGCGAGGTGAACTTCGGCGCCCTCCGGTAGACGACCACGGACAGCAGCGGCACGAGCAGCACGCACAGCCCGGTGATGAACGCGGAACGGGACGGCGTGGTGGTGGCCAGCCCCACCGTTTGCAGCGCGAAGGCCAGGAAGAGGCACGTGCCCAGCATCGTCCCGGTGCGCAGGTTGCGCGCCGTCAGCACCTGCCGCCCCGCCAGCGCCGTCAGCACCACCGCGCCCACGAGGAAGCGCAGCGTGAGGAAGGTGAACGGGTCGCCATGCCCGAGCGCGTCCTTCACCACCACGAAGGTGATGCCCCACAGCGAGGTGATGAGCGCCAGCGCGCCATCCGCGCGGAGCCGCTGCGACCGCGACGCCGAATCCGAAGCGACCGGCAGCATGTCGGACGTCGAGGTGCTCATGTCGGGCGTTTCCACCTGCAAGGGGGACAGCCGGTCCGTCACCACACGGCGCGCGGAGTCCCCGGCCGGGCGCTTTCTGACGCAGCCCGGGCGGCCGCGCAACCCTCCGCGGGCTCAGGCCTCCAGCCGGAGCTCGAACACGACGAGCCGCGTGGAGTCCCCGGTGGCGTCCCAGGCCTCGTTGGCCTGCTGGGTCAGCTTCTCGTCCGCCCGCTGGAACCCCAGCCGGTCGAAGGTGCGCAGGGAGGCCGCGTTGCCTTCGTCCACGTCCGCGTAGAGCCGCTCCTCGCCCTGCCGCCGGGCCTCCGCCATCAACACGTGGAGGATGCGGGTGGCCAGCCCCATGAGCCGGGCCCGGGGTGCCACCACCAGGGAACGCACCCAGAGTCCTTCCAGGTGCAGCCCTTCCTGACGGTAGGAGTCCACCCACGCGAAGCCTTGCAGACGCCCCGAGGCATCGAAGGCCCCCGCCGCGGCGCCCCGACGCTCCGCCTCGGACACGCCCCAGCGCTCACGGAGCTGGCGGCGCAAGAAGCCCGGCGTCACCACCAGCCGCTCCTCCGCGAAGGCCAGCAGCGCGTCCAGGTCCTTCGCCGTCAGCAGGCGCACCTCCAGCGTCCCCACCAGCCGGCGGCGCAGCGGCAGTGACCAGCCGGCGTACAGGAAGTTGCGCACGCGCCGAGACACTACCCGGGAGCGGGGCCAGGCCCACGCCGTGGAGGCGGCCTGTTGGGCCATCCACAGTGCCGGGCGGAAGGGCCGGGGCAGCGGCATCACCCAGGGGCCGCGCCGGAGGGCCACCACCCGGCCCAGCGCGACGCCTCCGGGCGCGTCCGGCGGCCCCAGGAGCGGCGCGGTCCGCCAGGGCGCCGTGGACAGCACCACGTGCGCCACCAGTTCGTCCTCCTGGCGCAGCAGCGCGACATCTCCGGGAGCGAGCAGTCCTGGACCGCAGCGCAGCACGCGCACCGAGTCTCTCGGGCGGAGCAAGGGCGACAGGCCGCGCCCCACACCCCGCACCCAGAGCCGGTGCCCCAGGGGCAGGGCCTCCAGTACGTGCACCATCACCTCTGCGGAGGAGGCTTTGCGCGACGTCATGCTCCCTGCCTCACGTGCCCACCGGCCCACTGGAGCACGCGCGAAATCTACCTGTTGCCCGGTACACACACCAACCGTTGGCGGCGTGAGGAGCCTTCCACGCGTTCCCCGCGCGGCCCTGGAGCGAAATATGAGGGGGCCGCACGCGAAGCGCGAGGGAAGCGTTCATGGACACGGTGCAGGATGGTTCGCTGGCGCCCCGGCCCGGGTGGTGGAGCCGCAATTGGCGCTGGGCCATGCCGCTGGGATGCCTGGGCCTGCTGGCCTCGTGTGCCTGCCTGGGAATGCTCGCCGCGTACCTGGGCTTCACGTCGCTGGGACAGTCCGACGCCCACCGGGAAGCCGTCGCCATCGCCATCGCGGACCCGGAGGTGGAGCGCGCGCTGGGCACGCCCATCGAAAGTGGCATGCCCCGGCGCTCGTCGACCCAACGGCGCAATGACACCTCGCGCGCGCAGTTCTCCCTGCCGTTGAAGGGGCCGCGTGGCGAGGCCACGCTGCATGCCCAGGGCGAGCAGCGCGGCGACGCGCCGTGGCGCTTCACCGCCCTCACCGTCCACCTGCGCGACGGCACCGTCATCAACCTGCTGCGTGACGAACCCCCGACGCGCCCCGAGCTGCCCCTGCCCGGCGAGCCGCCCTACGCGGACGAGCCCCCGGAGCCCGGCGAGCAAGCGCCTCGCGACGCGGGGCGCGAAATCGAGCTGTAGGGCGGCGCCTCCCGGAAATGCGAAGGGGCGGCGCGGGGAGGTCCCCACGTCGCCCCTTGGAGGAGGACACACGCGTGTCCCGCGGGACTACTTCAGCTTCGCCAGCTCCGCGCGCAGCTCGGGCAGCACCTTGAAGAGGTCCGCCACCATGCCGTAGTCCGCCACCTGGAAGATGGGGGCCTCGGGGTCCTTGTTGATGGCGACGATGGTCTTCGAGCTCTTCATGCCCGCCAGGTGCTGGATGGCGCCGCTGATGCCCGCGGCGATGTACAGCGCCGGCGCCACGACCTTGCCCGTCTGACCAACCTGCAAGTCATTGGGAACCCAACCGGCGTCGCACACCGCGCGGGACGCGCCCACGGCGGCGCCGAGGTCGTCGGCCAGGCCCTCAATCTCCTTGAAGTCGCCCTTGGTGCCACGGCCACCGGAGACGACCACGCGGGCCTCCGTCAGCTCGGGACGCGCGCTCTTCACTTCCTTGAAGTCGACGAACTTCGTCTTGGAGGCCTCGACCTTCGGGCTGAAGGCCTTCACCTCGGAGGCGCCCTGACCACCGGCGGCCGCGGTGAACTCCGTGGCGCGCAGGGTGAGCACCTTCACCGGCGTGGTCAGCTTCACGTCGGCGAAGACGTTGCCGGCCCACATGGGGCGCGTGAAGGTGATGTCCGCGCCGCTGCCGTTGATGGCCATGACGTCGGTGGCCATGGCGGCGCGCAGACGGCCGGCCACGCGGGGCAGCAGATCCTTGCCCTGCGCGGTGGACGCCATGCCGATGTAGTCCGCCTTCAGCTCCTGGGCGAGGGCGGCGATGGCGGGCGCGTAGGTCTCCGCCAGGTAGTGCTCCAGCTCGGGCGCGGCGCCCACGTGGACGGCCTTGGCGCCGAAGCCCTTGAGCTCGTCGCCGGCCTTGGCGGGGTCCTTGCCCACCAGGGCGATGTGAAGCTCACCACCGGCCTTCTCCGCGAGCTGCTTGCCGGCGGAGATGGCGTTGAGGGTGGCCTTGCGGAGGTTCCCGTCCGGCTGCTGCTCGGCGACAATGAGAACGATTGGCATGTGAATGACTCCGTAAAGTGTGTGCGGAAGGGCCGCTCAGACGACCTTCGCCTCGTTGTGCAGCTTCGCGACCAGGGACGGGACGTCCTCCACCTTGATGCCGGCCTTGCGGGGCGGCGGCGAGGACATCTTCAGGACCTGGATGGCCGGGGTGACGTCCACGCCCAGCTTCGCCGGCGACAGCTCCTCAATCGGCTTGCTCTTCGCCTTCATGATGCCCGGGAGGCTGGCGTAGCGCGGCTGGTTGAGGCGCAGGTCGGTGGTGACGACGGCGGGGAGCTGGCACTCCACCGTGGCGAGCCCGTTGTCGACCTCGCGAATCACCTGCACGCTCTTCTTGTCCGCGGAGACGACGATGGCCGGGACCTTGTTCTTCTCCTGCTCGCTCTCCATGGACTCGACCTTGGAGGCGAACGTGGCCTGGCCCCAGCCCAGGAACTCGGCGAGATACTGGCCCACCTGGTTCTGGTCATCGTCGATGGACTGCTTGCCCAGGACGACGAGGTCCGGCTGCTCCTTCTCCACGACCTTCTGGAGCAGGCCGGCGATGCCGAGCTGGTCCACCGGGCCCGTGTGGTTCACCCACACGGCGCGGTGCGCGCCCATGGCCAGGGCGTGACGGAGCTGCTCCTGGACTTCCTTGCCGCCGATGGACACGACGACAACTTCGCCCTGGTGCTTGGCGACGAGGCGCAGACCTTCTTCCACGCCGATTTCATCGAAGGGGTTGATCTTGTACTTGAGCCCCTCCTGAACGATGCCCGAGCCATCCGGCTTGACCTTGATCTTGGACTCGGGGTCTTCCACGCGCTTGGCGGTGACGAGAATCTTCACGGCGGTGCTTCTCCTTACGGGGAGGAGTTTGGAATCTGGAAAACAGTCCGGGCGGGCCAGGTTGACTCGGCGCGCGAACGGCCTGGGTTAATAGGCATTGGCGCGTCGCGGCGGCAATGGGAAAGGCCGCCGGACGCGGTACTGCGGCGCTACTTGAACAGTTCCCGCGCGATGACGAGCCGCTGGACCTGGCTGGTGCCCTCGTAGACCTGGATGAGCTTGGCGTCGCGCATCAGCTTCTCCACGGGGTACTCCTTGATGTAGCCGTAGCCGCCGTAGACCTGCACCGCGTCGGTGGCGACCTTCATGGCCATGTCGGCCGCGAAGCACTTGGCGTAGCTGGACTGGAGGGTGTTGCGCTTGCCCTCGTCCAGCAGCCACGCGCTCTCGTAGGTGAGCATGCGGGCCGCGTGGGTGTTCATGCCCATCTCCGCGATCATGAACTGGACGGCCTGGTGCTCGATGATGGGCTTGCCGAAGGTGCGGCGCTGGCTGGCGTACTCCATGGAGTGCTCCAGCGCGGCCCGGGCGATGCCCACCGAGAACATCGCCGTCAACGGACGGCTGTTGTCCAGCGTGGCCATGGCGATGGCGAAGCCCTGTCCCTCTTCGCCAATGCGGTTCTCCACCGGGACGCGGACGTCCTCGAACGTCAGCGACACGGTGTCGCTGGCGCGCTGGCCCATCTTGTTCTCGTGCTTGCTGACGGTGAGGCCTTCCGGACGGCCCTCCACCACGAAGCAGGTGATGCCCTTGTGCTTCTTGGACTTATCCATGGTGGCGAACACCGTGTACTGCTCGGCGTGGCCTCCATTGGTGATGAAGCACTTGGCGCCGTTGAGGACGTAGTGGTCGCCCTCGCGCCGCGCCGTGGTCTGCATGTTGGCCACGTCGCTGCCCGCCTCCGGCTCCGTGAGACAGAAGGAGGAGAACTTCACCTTCTCCGCGAAGTGCCCCAGCAGGCGCTTCTTCTGCTCGTCCGTCGCGTGGAGGATGATGGGGAGGTTGGCCAGGTCGTTGGCGATGATGGACGTCGCCACACCCGCGCAGCCCCAGCTCAGCTCCTCGGCGACGATGACCTGCTCCAGGTGGGAGAGGCCCACGCCGCCGTACTCGGCGGGGATGGCCATGTTGAGCAGGCCCAGCTCCCACGCCGCGGTCAGCAGGTCACGAGGGAACGTGGCCGTCTCATCGTAATGAGCGGCCTTGGGGCGAATCACTTCACGGGCGAACTTGCGAGCCGCGTCCTGCAGCGCGCGCTGGGCGTCGGTGAGCTGGAATTCCATGGGGCCCTCGTGCCTCCGTTGGCATGTTGACTCGGGAGTCAACGAATACATGCCACGGCGCGAAATCTCCAGTGCAACCCGCCTGGACCCCAGGGATGACGCCCGCCCATCTTCTCAGAAAGAAAAGCCCCACCCCCGGGCAGGGGGCGGGGCCTGGAAAACCCGCCGCGAAACTTGCTTTTCCGGGGGTTACTTGGCCGCCTTGGGGACCTTCTCCCAGTCCGCCAGGAACTTCTTGATGCCGGAGTCGGTGAGCGGGTGGTTGGCGAGCTGGGTGATGACGTTGTACGGCAGCGTGGCCACGTCCGCGCCCAGGCGCGCGGCCTGGAGCACGTGCACGGGGTTGCGCACGCTGGCCACCAGCACCTGCGTGTTGAACTGCTCGTAGTTCCGGTAGATTTCCAGGATGTGGGAGATGAGCTCCATGCCGTCCTGGGAGATGTCATCCAGGCGGCCCACGAAGGGCGACACGTAGGTGGCGCCGGCCTTCGCGCACAGCAGGGCCTGGTTGGCGGAGAAGCACAGGGTGACGTTGGTGCGGATGCCCTCGGCGGTGAGCGCCTTGGTGGCCTTCATGCCCTCCACGCCCATGGGAATCTTGACCACGACGTTGTCGTGAATCTTCGCCAGGGTGCGGCCCTCCTTGATGAGGTCATCCGCCTCCAGGGACACACATTCGGCGCTGATGGGGCCGTCCACGATGCTACAGATTTCGCGGATGGTCTCATCCAGGCCCCGGCCCACCTTGGCGAGCAGGGACGGGTTGGTCGTCACTCCGTCCACGCAGCCCATGGCGTGGGCCTTGCGAATCTCCTCCACGTCGGCGCTGTCGATGAAGAACTTCATCTCGTCCCTCTCCTGAAGGTGGAATGTGCCCCGGCCGAAGGCGACCGGGCGAGCAGGCGCGTAACCGATGGCCCCCCATGCGTCAAGGGTGGCCACCACCAGGGGGCGGAGGTAGAAGGCCGGACACCGCCCATGGCCCGCCCTTCCCGTTCCGCCGCCAAGAAGCCCCGTCTTCGCGCCCTCCCCGGCCGCGCCGCCCCGGCCCCCGAAGCGCCCTCCGACGCGGAGGCGACGCTCGCCTATGCGCGGAGCGTCCTGGAGGCGGAGGCCCGCGCCATCCTCGGGGTGATGGAGCGCCTGGGCGATGACTTCCTGCGCGCCGTGCAACTGGTGCGCGACTGCCGAAGCCAGGTGGTCGTCACCGGCATGGGCAAGGCGGGCCACATCGGGCAGAAGCTGTCCGCCACGCTGGCCTCCACCGGCATCCGCTCCGTGTACCTGCACCCCGCGGAGGCCGTGCACGGGGACCTGGGGCGCGTGGGGCGCGGCGACGTCATCCTCGCGCTGTCCAACAGCGGCTCCACGGAGGAGCTCCTCCGGCTGCTCCCGTCCTTCAAGCGGATGGAGACGCCCGTCATCGCCCTCACGGGTGACGCGAAGAGCCCGCTGGGGCGCGGCGCGGACGTGGTGTTGGACATCGGCGCCATCGCGGAGGCGTGCCCCATGGGGATGGTGCCCACGGCCTCCACGGCCGCGCTGCACGCGGTGGGTGACGCGCTGGCGATGACGGTGCTGCGCTCGCGACCCTTCGGGACGGAGGACTACGCGCTGCTGCACCCGGGCGGGAAGCTGGGGCGCTCCGTGCAGCGCGTCTTCGAGCTGATGCGCACGGGCCCCGCCAACCCGCTGGTGCGGGACACCTCGCCGCTGTCCGCGGTGGTGGCGGTGATGACGAAGACGCCGGGCCGGCCGGGCGCCGCCTGCGTGGTGGACAAGGCGGGGAAGCTGGTGGGCATCTTCACCGACGGCGATTTGCGCCGCCGCGTGGAGTCGGGCCTCACGGACTTCACGGTGCCGGTGCGCGAGCTGATGGGGAAGAACCCGCGCTGCGTGACGCCGGAGACGCTGGTGCTCACAGCGACCGCGCAGATGCGCGAGCTGCGGGTGGACCAGCTCCCCGTGGTGGACGTGGAGGGCCGCGCGGTGGGCCTGCTCGACGTGCAGGACCTGCTGGCCGCGAAGTTCGTCTGACGAAGGCGGCTACTTCCCCAGCTTCTCCTGGAGGCTGGCCTTGTTGGGGTACTCCGGCGCGTCGGCGGCGAGCTTCGCCCAGAGCGCCTTCGCGCCCTTCTCGTCCCCCTTGGCCTTCAAGGTGTCGCCCAGCTTCTCCACGGAGAGCGGGTCGGACTGCACGGCCACGCCCCACACGCGCGCGGCCATGGGGCGCTCCAGGCCCACCAGGGCCCAGGCCATGCCCGCCTTCGCGCGACCATTCTCCGGCTGGAAGGGCACCACGCGCGTGTAGTTGGCGAGCGCCTCCTGGTAGTTCCCCTTCGCCAGGAGCGCCTCGCCCTCCTCCACCAGCTTCGCCAGGCCCTGCTCCAGCTCCGGCGTGCGCTCGGTGTTCTTCACCGCGTCCACCATGTCCTGCGACAGCGGACGGGGCGCGTCCGGCGCGGCGGCGGTGGGCGCCTGCGACAAGCGGATGCGGCGGTCCTCGGCGCGCGACGCCACCAGCTTCTTGCGGCCCCCCGCCCTCACCGTCTCCTCCACCAGCCCCGCCATCCGCTTCGCCATGGACGCGCGATACGAATCCGGGTGCGCGGCCACCAGCGCCTCGAAGCCCGCGCCCGCCTCCTTCAGCGCCGCGACGTCGTCGCCCTTCGTCTCGAAGAGCAGCGCCGCGCGCGAATACAGGGCGTCCTCGTGCCGGGGCTCCACCTCCAGCACGGCGTCGTAGGCGGCCAGCGCCTTGGCGCTGTCGTTGGACAGGTAGTGCGCGTTGGCCTGCATCACCGCCACGTCCAGCACGGGCGCCAGCGCGGCGCGAGAACAAGCAGCGGCGCCCGCGGCGTCACCCTTCTGCGCGCGCGTCTGGGCGACCGCGCCCATCTCCTCCACCGGCATGTTCACGGTGAAGCCACACCCCGCGGCCTCCGCGGTGGGCATGGCGGCCTTGCCCAGCTTCTTGCGCTGCGCCAGGAACAGCTCGCGCGTGGGCCTGGCGCGCGACAGCGCCTGCTGGAGATACGTGAGCGCCTCCGTGTTGCGGCCGTTGACGTAGTAGAGGCGCCCCAGCGACGCGGCGATCTCGAACGTCTTCTCCCGGTCCGCCAGCCCCTCGGTCGAATCGAGCTGGCGCAGCAGCTCGTCCGCGGACGGCGGCGCCCGGCCCGTGCCCGACATGGGCGGGTGGCCCGGCGGGAGCTGCTCCGGGTTGATGCTGGGGGCCACGCCCTCGGTCGGCGGGTGGCCCTCGGGCATGGCGGCCCCCGGCCGGGCGGGCGAGGCCTGCGTCCCCGGAGGGATGACCGGATGGCCAGCGGGGAGCGTCGAGGAGGGTTCCGCGCTCAGCAGCGCCGCGGTGGCCAGGGCAAGGGACAGGTTCATGTGTCGTTGCTCGAGTAGCTCGCTTCCGGCCACCACGTGGCCTCGCTCCTGCGAACATCCTGCGGGGCGAGTTTCCCGAGGAGCTCCTTCACCGACATCCCCAGTACCGGATGACGCAGGTGCGGCGCCAGTTCCGCGAGCGGCTCCAGGGCGAAGCGGCGCTTGTGCAGCTCCAGGTGGGGCACCTGGAGCGTGGGGTCCGCCACCACCTGTCCCTCCCAGAAGAGGATGTCCAGGTCGATGGTCCGCGGGCCCCAGCGCACGTCGCGGCGGCGGCCCAGGTCCTTCTCAATCTGCTGGAGGATGCAGAGCAGCCGCTGCGGCGGCAGGCCACACTCCAGGGCCACCACCGCGTTGAGGAAGCGCGGCTGCGGCGGCCCCACGGGGGCGCTGTCGAACAACGACGAGCAGTGGAGCACCGCCACCGCATCGATGCGGGACAGCGCGGACAGGGCGGCGACGAGGTGGTTCTCGCGCTCCCCCTCGTTCGAACCCAATCCGACGTAGACGGTATCGCTCACGGCTCCAGCTCAACAGGGTTCACCAGGGTTCCGATTCCCTCCAGCTCCACCTCCACCGTGTCCCCAGCCGACAGCTTCCCCACCCCGGACGGCGTCCCGGTGCTGATGATGTCCCCGGGCAGCAGCGTCATGATGTGGGAGATGAACGACACCAGGCGCGCGGGGCTGAAAATCATGTCGGACGTGCGGCTGTCCTGGCGCACCTCCCCATTCACCCGGCACACAATCCGGAGGTCGTCCGGGGACAGGCCCGTCACCGCCCACGGCCCGGCGCACGCGAAGGTGTCGTAGCCCTTGGCGCGGGTGTGCTGAATCTCGCGCCGCTGGACGTCCCGCGCCGTCACGTCGTTGAAGCAGGTGAGGCCCCAGATGGCGCGCGCGGCGGTGGACTCGTCGGCGTTCTTCAGCTTCTCGCCAATGACGAGCGCCAGCTCCGCCTCGTAGTGCACTTCCTGGCTCGCCTTGGGGATGCGGATGGGCGAGCGCGTGCCGTTGAGCGCCGTGGAGGGCTTGGTGAAGATGAGCGGCTCGGGCGGCACCGGCTTGCCCATCTCCTCCGCGTGCTTGCGGTAGTTCTGCCCGATGCAGACCACCTTGGACGCGTCCGACGGCACCAGCAGCGTCAGCGAGGACAACGAGCGGTGGATGCCCGTCTCCTTCGAGCCGGCGGCCCACGGCGCGCCGGTGAGGACCACCACCTCGGAGCCCTCCACGCGCCCGTGGTGGGCGCGGCCCTCGTGCAGGAAGCGGCAGTAGCGCGCGGTCGTCATGCGGTCCTCTGGAAGCCGAGCACGTCGGCCATGTCGTGGAGCCCAGGCGCGCGCCCCGCCACCCAGCGCGCGGCCCTCAACGCGCCCGCGGCGAACTGGTCTCGGTTGGTGGCTCGGTGCGTGAGCTCGATGCGCTCGCCCTCGCCGAAGAAGTACACGGTGTGCTCGCCCACCACGTCGCCGCCCCGGAGCGTCTGCACACCAATCTCGCGCGCCGGACGCGCGCCAATCTGCCCATGCCGGGCGAAGGCCAAATCATCCTGGGTGCGGCCCAGCGCCTCCGCCAGCACGTCCGCCAGCCGCAGCGCGGTGCCGCTGGGCGCGTCCTTCTTCATGCGGTGGTGCGCCTCCAGCACCTCCACGTCGAAGCCCGGCCCCAGCACCCGCGCCAGCTCCGCGGCCATGCGGATGACCAGGTTGACGCCCACCGACATGTTCGGCGCGGCGACGATGGGCACCTCCTTCGCGCTCTGGGCCAGCGCCTCGGACGCCTCCGGCGTGAAGCCGGTGGAGCCCACGACCAGGGCCACGCCGCGCGCGGCGCACACCTTCGCGTGGGCCACGCTCAGCTCGGCGCTGGTGAAGTCGATGACAACATCCGCGGGCGAGGCGTCCAGCGCTCGCTCCAGGCTGTCCACCACCTGCACGCCCACGGGGCCCAGCCGCGTGGCCACCCCGGCGTCCTGGCCCACCGAGGGGCTGCCCGGACGCGCCGTGCCGCCCACCACCCGCAGGTCTCCCGAGTCGCGCGCCAGGCGAAGCAACGTGCTGCCCATGCGGCCGGTGATACCGGTGATGACGGTGCGAATCATGTCTGCCGCGCTCCAGGTGACGGCGTGATGCGGAAAGGCTCAGCCCTTGAGCAACCCGAGCTGGCGCATGCTGTCGCGCAGCTTCGCGGCGTTGGGCTCGGTCATCTGCATCAGGGGCAACCGCACTTCGGGCCCAAACAATCCCATGATGTGCAGGCCCCACTTCACGGGCGAGGGGCTGGACTCGATGAAGAGCAGCCGGTGCAGCTCGTTCATCCGCACCTGGAGGTCGCGCGCCACCGCGATGTCACCCTTGCGCGCCGCCGCCACCAGGTCCGCCATCATCCGCGGCGCCACGTTGGACGACACGGAGATGACACCCTTGCCGCCGCAGGCGATGAAGGGCAGCACGGTGAAGTCGTCACCGGACAGCAGCGTCATCCGGTCGCCACACTTCTCCAGGATGTCGATGGCCCGCGACATGCTGCCGGTGGCCTCCTTGAGGGCCACCACCTCGGGGATGTCACACAGCCGCAGCACCGTGTCGGGCAGCAGGTCCACGCCCGTCCGGCCCGGGACGTTGTAGGCGATGATGGGGAAGCCCGGGTGCGCCTGGGCCACCGCGCGGTAGTGCTCCACCAGGCCCGCCTGCGTGGGCTTGTTGTAGTAGGGCGTGACGATGAGCGTGCCATCCGCGCCCGCCTCGCGCACCCGGCGGACGCCTTCGATGGTCTCCGCCGTGCTGTTGGAGCCGGCGCCGCCCACCACCGTCACGCGGCCCTTCGCCTCCTCCACCACGACCTTCACGGCGCGCGCGCGCTCGTCCGCCGTCATGGTGACGGCCTCGCCGGTGGTGCCCATGGGCACCAGCACGCTCGTGCCACCTTCAATCTGCTGACGGACCAGTGCCCGGTATGCGGGCTCGTCGAGCGCTCCGTTGCGGAACGGAGTGGCCAGGGCCGTCATGGAGCCTTCGAAGGTCTTCATGACGGGGCTTATACGTTCAGGCCCGCTCACCGCGCCAGAGATCCTCGACGCGCTCCCGCTCCCGCACGACGCGCCACGCCGCGCCGTCCACGAGCACCTCGGCGGGCCTCGGCCGGGAATTATAGGTGGACGACATACTCATGCCGTACGCCCCGGCGCTCATGAAGGCGAACAGCTCGCCTGCTTGCGGCAACACCAGGGGCCGGGCCTTCGCCAGCACGTCGGTGGACTCACACACCGGCCCCACGACGTCCACCTCCACCGCCTTGCCCCGCCGCTTCACCAGCGGCTGGAGACCATGGTGGGCCTCGTAGAGCGCGGGGCGCAGCAAGTCATTCATGCCCGCGTCCACCACGACGAAGTGCCGCGCGGGCGTCTTCTTCCGGTACAGCACGCGCGTGAGCAGCACGCCCGCGTTGCCCACCAGCGCCCGCCCCGGCTCCAGGATGAGCGTGGCGCCCGTGGCCCCCGCGGCGGCCAGCACGGTGCGTGCGTACTCGTCCGGCGACGGCGGCGTCTCGTCCGAGTAGGTGATGCCCAGCCCGCCGCCCACGTCCAGGTACGCCAGCGGGTGCCCCTGCGCCTTCAGCGCCGTGTACAGCCCGGCGACCTTCGACAGGGCCGCGCGCATGGGCGCCGTCTGGGTGAGCTGTGAGCCGATGTGACAATCCAGCCCCGTGGCCACCAGGCCCTTCATCTTCTTCGCCCGCGCGTACAGGGCGACGGCCTCCTCGAAGGGCACGCCGAACTTGGACGTCTTCAGGCCGGTGGAGATGTAGCGGTGCGTGCGCGCATCCACGTCCGGATTCACGCGCAGCGCGAACGGCGCGCGGCGGCCCAGGCGGCGGCCCACCGCATCCAGGGCCTCCAACTCCTCGGCGCTCTCCACGTTGAAGAGGAGGATGCCCGCGGACAGCGCCGCCTCCATCTCCTCCTGCGTCTTGCCCACGCCCGCGAACACCGTCTTGGCGACGTCGCCCCCGGCGTGCCGGACGCGGGCCAGCTCTCCGCCCGAGACGATGTCGAACCCACCGCCCTGGTCGGCGATGAGCCGGAGGATGGCGAGGTTCGAGTTGGCCTTCACCGAGTAGCAGATGAGGTGCGGCCGGTCTCCGAAGGCCTCCGTCACCACCCGGACGTGCCGGGTGAGCGTGGCGGTGGAGTAGACGTAGGTCGGCGTGCCCACGGACTCGGCGATGGCCGCGAGCGGCACATCCTCCGCGTGGAGCACACCCTTGCGATAGCTGAAGTGGTTCACGGGACTCCGGCGTCCTCGGACGCGGGGGACTCCGACGGCGTGAGGGGCGTCTGCACCCCGCTGCCTTCCGGCCTGGGCGTCAGGGTCGGCCCCGACGGCTCCAGGGGCCCCCGCTCCGTGGCCGTGGGCGGCGGCTGCGTCTCCGTGGCCGGCGCGGGCGGCGGACCTGGAGGACGGGGCGGGCCCTTGATGCCACAGGCCACCAGCGTCAACGACAGGCTGGCGGCCACACACAGGGGAGCGAGGGTGGCGCGCATGACTAGAACTGCATGCCAAACCAGGCGCGGATGGTCTGCGGCGTGTCGAGGTCGCTGCGGTTGGTCACCGCGAACTCCTGCAGACCGCTCATCGGGAACAGGATGCCGTAGGCGACACCCGCGATGAACCCGTCCTCCGTCTTGTAGTCCGCGCCCACGTTCACCTCCACGCCCAGCGCCTTGTTCGTGAAGGACGGCGTGGACTCCGCGTACACGGCCTGCGAGTAGATGACGCGGCCGTAGATGTCGAACCCGTCCGTGATGGTGTACTTGGCCGACGGGCGCACGTAGATGGCGTCCGTCACGCCCACCAGCAGCTCGCGCCACAGGATGAGGTCGATGCGGTAGTCGCGGTTGAAGCGGAAGTTGCGGATGGCGTTGTCGCTGCAACCGCCCGTGCCGCAGTTGTACTGCGGACCCTCGAAGTCCCCCGGAGCCGTCTGGCCGTTGGGGCCCGAGCCCGGGCGGCCCGGCTGGTTGCCGAAGCCCGGCGCCTTGTCACCGGAGGCGAAGCCCAACTCCATGTTCAGCGACAGCTTCTGGTTCAGCAGCCGCAGCTCACCCTGCGCCACGCCGCCGAACTGAGCCACGGTGAGGCTCTGGTTCAGCGTGGGGTCGTTGATGGCGCCCACGTCCAGCGCGCGGTTGCCGATGCGGCCCAACTGGGCGGCGACCTCGAACTCCAGGCGCCAGTTCTTCTCCTCGTACTTCAGCCAGAAGTCCGGCACGTACAGCGAGGCGTCGCGCGGGATGAAGCCCGTGCCCGGCCCGTTGGTGGTGGAGCCGTCGTACTCCCACTTCTGCTGCCGGAAGGTGAAGTGCAGGCCGTACTGGAGCACGCCCTGGTTGTTGTCCAGCTTGGAGCGGATGACCTGGTCGGTGTCACGGCGGGCAATGGCCAGCACCCAGCTATGCGCGTCGTCGGCCTGGGTCAGGTCGACGGGCTCACCCACCGTGCCGCGGTTGTCGATGACGCCCTCCGCGTTGAAGTCCACCATCGGCGTCACGTACCAGCCCTCGAAGGGGTTGGTGACGAACTGGATGCGGTCCACGGTGTCGCCGAAGTCGCAGTCGAAGCAGGTGCCGTCGTTGCGCAGCATGCCCAGACCCCACTGGCTGCCCATGCGGCCGAAGCGCAGGATGCCCACCGGCGTCTTCACTTCACCGTAGGCGCGGCGCAGCTTGATGGAGTGCTGGAGCGCGTCCGCGAGCGGGTCCTGGCTCTCGGAGAAGATGTTGAAGATGTTGCGCGTGTTGCCGGGCAGCAGCGTGTCGGGCATGGCGCCCATCACGAAGTTGTCCAGGCCGAGCACCTCCATCTTCAACGCCACCTGCTCGGAGATGTTGAAGGTGGGCTCCAGGAGCGCGCGCATGGTGGCGAAGGACTGCGTGTTCTCCTGCGCGCTGCGGGGCGAGCGCGGGAAGAGCTCGCGGCCAGGCTGCTTGCCCAGGTCGAACTTGTAGAAGAGCGTGGGGCGGACGCGGAAGTAGCCGTCGAGCGTGAAGACCTCGAGCTTGCGCTTCTCCTCCGGGAACTCCTCGGCCCACGTGTCCGTCGCGCCAATGGACTGCTTCGCGGCCTCGGCGCGAATCTCCTCGCGCAGCTCCTCCTTCAGCGCCGCCAGGTCATCCCGGCTGACGGCATCGCGAAGGGAGGGCACGGGCGCGCTCTCCACCGGCGCGGTGGGGGCGGACTCCGCGGGTGCGGCTTCCGCTGGCGCGGGCGGGCTACCCTCCGGCACCGGCGTCTGGGCGGTGGCCGTGGAAGAAGCGACGAGCAGCGCCGCCAGCAGGGCGTGAGACATGGGCAACGATCTCCAGGGCCGCCAGGGGGCGGCCGGGTCTGAAAGGCGGGCGATTCAAGCCACCGGACCAAGGGGTGTCAACGCTTACCAGGGTGCGGCTTCGCGCCGTCAACGGCCGGCGCCCTGGGATCACTTCGTCGTCCGCCCCCGTGGCTGGCACTTGGGACAGAAGTGGGTGGTACGGCCGCCCTGGGTGAAGGACTCGACCCGGGTACCACACTGGGAGCATGGGCTGCCCGCGCGTCCATATATGAGGAACGGGTTCTCCGAGCGCCCTTCCTCCAGGTACACCGGCTCCTCCCCTTCCTGCTCCTTGAGGCCGAAGTCGATGGAGGCGCGGATGGCCTGCACCAGCCGCTTCCACTCGTCCGGCGTCAGGGAGCCGGGCTGTCGCGAGGGGTGAAGTCCGGCCCGGAAGAGGGCCTCGGCGGCGTGGATGTTGCCCAGGCCGGAGATGCGCTCCTGGTCCATCAGGGCCACCTTCAGGTCCTTCCGGGAGGGGCCTACGGCCGCCTGGAGCTGTCCCGCCGTGAGGCCGTCCGCCAGCGGATCCCGGCCCAGAATCTTCACCGCGTCCAGCTCGCGCAGGCGCGCGGCCGGCGCCGGCTCCAGGCGCCCGAACATGCGGGGATCTGAAAAGTGGATGACGTGACCATCGTCCAGATGGAAACGGGCGCGGCTGTAGGGCTCCACCCGCCCCTCGGTGCGGCGGACGAACTTGCCCGTCATCCCCAGGTGCCCCATCAGCCCCTTGCCGCCCTCGAAGGCGAAGAGCAGGTACTTGCCCCGGCGGACCAGGGACTCCAGCCGGCCCCGGAGCGCGTCGAACTGCTGGCGCTCGGCGCCCCGGAAGATGCGGGTGTCCTCCGACTCCGCGCGCACCAGGCGCCTGTCGGCGAACCAGCGCACCAGGTTGCGCCGCGCGATTTCCACCTCGGGTAGCTCAGGCATCCTGCGGGGCACATACACCGGCGAGCGGCCCCACGCACCGCTTACGTGACTGTCTGGACGCTTGCATCACGCAGCGCTTGAAGGCAGGGGCCGATGTGGGCCAGCGTCCCGCATCCCCGCGGAAGCGACGCGGCGTAGACCTCTGCACAGAAAGGCACCATTCGTCATGCAGCGCATCCTCGTGGCAGCACTGGGACTCACCTTGGCAACGGGCCTGTCGACGGGCTGCTCCAAGCAGCGCATCTCCGCGGAGAAGGCCGTGGCCCGCACCCTCATCTCCGACGAGCAGGAGGAGCAGCTCGGCCGGCAGGTCAAGCAGGAGCTGGAGACGAAGGAGAACATCAAGTACGTCGAGAACGCCGCCGTCGTCGACTACGTGCGCGGCATCTCTTCCAGCATCCTCAACCAGGCGTCCAAGGACCGGCCGGGGGTGAAGTGGAAGATCAACGTCATCGACGACCCGAAGATGGTCAACGCGTTCGCCACGCCCGGCGGCTACCTGTACGTCTACACCGGCCTCATCCTCGCCGCGGACACCGAGGCGGAGCTGGCCGGCGTCATGGCGCACGAGGCGGGCCACGTGGTGGGCCGTCACTCCGCCCGCGCCATGGTGAACCAGATGGGCCTGCAGGCCATCACCCAGGCCGCGCTGGGGCAGAACCCGGGCACGGTGGCGCAGATCGCCGCGCAGCTCGTGAGCGGCGGCACCCTGCTGGCGCACGGCCGCAGCGAGGAGATTGAAGCCGACGAGTACGGCGCGCGCTACGCCTCTGGCGCTGGCTATGACCCGCGCGGGCTCGTCACCTTCTTCGAGAAGCTCCAGCAGGCGCAGGGCGACACGCCCGCGCTGATGAAGTGGCTGAGCACGCACCCCACCAACAAGGACCGCATCGCGAACATCCAGAAGATCATCTCGCAGAAGAACCTGCGCGGCAGCAACAACGGCCCGGGCGGGCTCCCCGCCATCAAGCAGGCGCTGGGCGCCAAGTAGCCCTCCGCGTCAGTGCAGCGTGGAGGAGCGGGGGTCCTGCTCCTCCACGGTGGGCTCGGGCTCCAACCCCCGGGCCACGCGGCGCCGCCACCGGAAGCGCGCCAGCCTCGAATGCTGAGCGCCCTTCGCGCTCTTGGCCGCGCCCACGGACTTCAGCGGCGGCTCGCGCGGAGCGGCCTCGTCGAAGCGGCGCGCCCCCTTCGACTTCCCCTCCACCGAGGCGTGCTCGAGGATGGCGTTGACCTCGCCGCCAACGATGAAGATGAGCCCGGAGATGTAGAGCCACAGCATCAGCACCACCACGCCACCAATGGAGCCGTAGGTGACGTTGTACTTGCCGAAGTGCTCCACGTACTGCGTGAAGCCCCAGGTACTCCCCAGCCACAGGCCCGTGCCCAGCACGGAGCCGGGGGTGATGTACTTGAAGCGCTGCTTCACGTCGGGCAGCAGGTAGTAGCAGAGCGCCAGCACCAGCATCACCAGCCCCGCGGTGAAGGGCCAGCGCAGCCAGGACCACACCAGGTGGTAGGCGTCCACGAGCTGCAACTTCCCCGCGAGCCACAGCCCCAGCCGCCCGCCCAACAGGAACACGGCGAAGGACAGCGGGATGAGCAGCGAGCCCATCAACGTCACCAGCATGGCCAGGCCCTGCGTCTTCCAGAGGGGCCGGGATTCGGAGACGTCGTAGGCCAGGTTGAGCGCGGTGCGCAGCGCGTTCACCCCGCGAGACGCGGACCACAGCGTGATGACGAGACCGACGGTCAGCAGCCGGGGCTGGGGCTGATTCACCAGGGACTGCAGGTGGCCGGTGATGAGCTGCAACGCGTCGCCGGGGACGAGCGGACGGATGCGGTCCATCATCGCGTCCACCGCCCCGGGGGCGATGGGCAGGTACGCCACCAGCGTGACGAGGAAGAAGAGGAACGGGAACAGCGAGAACAGGAGGTAGTACGAAAGCTGCGCCGCGATGTCGGTGACGCTGTCCTCCTCGAACTCCTTCACGAAGCGCCGGGTGAACTCGCGCCAGGTGAGGTGCTTGAGTCTGGGCCGCCGCATGCTCGCCTCCACGCTCGAAGTCGTTCCGGGGACCGGAAAGTGGCCTCGGCGGAACGGACTGGCAGCAGGCGGGCGAGCGGGCGCTCGGCGCGCGCTTCGGATAGCGGACGGTGCGCGGCGTGTCAGGCCACGTTGGGCGGGAGGTATCTGCCCAGCAGTGGACGAAGCCGGCCGCGCACCTCGTCGGGGATGCGGCTGCGCTCGGTGCCAATGGCCAGGGCCAGCGCGGTGTCGCAGCGGCAGGTGGCGTGGGCTTCGGCGATGCGGGGCAACGCGCGGCGGATGAGCGCAGCGCCGCTGGCGGTGACGGCCTTGCGGTTGTGGGACACCAGGGCCAGCAGCTCATCGTGCTCGTGACCCGGCGCGCAGGGCTGCCACGAGTCATAGTCCGTGGGCAGCGCCACCATCGCGTAGTGCAGCTCCGCCTCGCGCGCGAGCCGGGCCTCCGGCATGGCCGTCATCCCCACCAGGTCCGCGCCCCAGGTGCGGTACAGCAGGCTCTCCGCGCGCGTGCTGAGCGACGGGCCCTCGATGCAGACGTAGGTGGACTCCGTGTGGACCGGCGGACCCAGCGGGTCCCTGGCCTGGGCGAGCACCTCGCGCAGGGTGCCACAGAAGGGGGTGCCCAGGTCCACGTGGACGGCGACGTCGTCGTAGAAGGTGCAGGGTCGGCGGTAGGTCCGGTCGATGACCTGATCCGGCACGACGAGCTGGAGGGGCTGGATGTGCTCGCGCAGGCTCCCCACGGTGCCCGTGGCCAGGACGTGGGTGATGCCCAGGACCTTCAGGGCGTACAGGTTGGCGCGGTAGGGGGCACGGGTGGCGTTGTAGACGTGGCCCGCGCCATGACGGGCGACGAAGGCGACGGGAATGCCGCCGAGTTCGGTGGTGACGATGGGCGCCGCATGAGGGCCGAAGGGCGTCTCGATGATGTGGGATTCGCCCTTGCCGGGGATGCCCAGTGCCTGGGCCAACCCGGGGCTCCCGATGATGCCCACCCTGACAGCCATGTGCCTCCTCGTGGCGCGACCACCGCGCCAGGGGACCATAACGCGCCCCCCTGGCCCAGGAACCCCAGAAGACTGGTAGTTTTCGTAATCGCCATGCGAGCTCTTCTGATTCTCGGCCTGACCCTCGCCGCCAGCACCGCCGCTGCGGAAGTCCCCTCTGGATGCAAGGAGGACTACGCGACGTGCAAGGAGGATTGCTCCATCGAGTTCGGCGGCAGCGGACGCGCCGTCAAACAGCTCACGAACTGTCTGGCGGACTGTCAGGAGAACCTGGGATTGTGTGCGGACCGGCACAGCTCGCTCAAAGGTCTGCCGGCCGGCGTGGTGGCGGATCCACCGAGGTCTCGGCGGGGCAAGAAGCTGACCCGCGAGGAGGACCCCTTCGGCGACGGCGATGCGAAGCCGACGCGCAGTCGGAAATCGCGGGAGGAGGACCCGTTCGGGGATGAGCGTCCGTCGGGACGCCGGGAGGGGTATCGCGCCGCGGATTCCGCGGTGGCGGCCGAGCCCACGCGTCGCGCACCGCCGCCGGAGCCCATTCCGCCGCCGCCGTCCTCCAGTGTTGGCGCGGAAGCCACGAGGACTGGGGTTTACCGGGCCAGTGAATCGGACCCGCCGCCTCGGGCCCCGGTCCCCACGCCCGCCGACCCGACGTCACTGGGCGACCTGGATGGCCCGGATGACGAGCCCACCACGGTGGCGGCTCCGGAGCCGAAGCCCGCACCGCCCGCGCCCGCGCCGGTGAAGGCCGCGCCGCCGGCGGTCATCGCGAGCCCGGCGAAGAAGGACCCGCTGCTCGACGATGACGTGCCCGAGGGTCCGCCGGTGGCGAAGACGCCCCAGCCCAGCAAGAGCAGCAAGCCGGCGGTGCCGGCCGAGCCCAAGTACGACATCTCGGAGTGGGACCCGAACGGCGACTGAGGCCCTACGGCGCGGCGGCCGTGCCGCGCTCGAGGTTCAGGATGGCCTGCCACAGCGCGAAGGGAGAGATGCCCGCGTAGCCGCTCTCCTGGCCGTCGTTGCACTCGATGACGATCCACCGGCCCGACACCTCCTGGGCCACGTCCACCACCAGGAAGGGCACGTCGAGCCGCCGCGCGACCTCTCGCCCCAGACCGAGCGCCGCATGCTGCTCCTCCGGCGTGAGCGTGTACGGCGTGCCTTGCCACCAGTACGGCCCCCAGCCGACGAGCGCGCCCTTCCACCAGAACGTGCGGAACTCGAAGGAGCTGGGGATGCGGTCCGGCGCGCCCTCTTCCACCCGGCGCAAGGGCCGCAGCTCACGGCACACCACCCGCTGCCAGTGCAGGATGGGGTCCTTCGCGTAGGTCTCCATCGCGTGGCGGAACTGCTCCGGCCCTTCTATGATGGAGAGGGATTTGCGGTGCCGGCTCGTCTGCCGCTCGCCCTTCACGAACACGGGCCACCCCAGCAGACGCGCCACCGTCTCCGCGTCCGGCCGCGTGTCGAACCAGAAGCTGCGCGGCGTCAGGTCCTCGAGTTTCGGGTACCAGTGCGGCAGCTCCGTGGCCATCAGGTGCTGCTCGGGGGTGTGGACCAGGCGGATGCCGGACTCGGCCAGTTCCTTGAAGCGCTCGGCATAGTCGGTCCAGACGCCCACCCGCGCCACCACCTCCAATGACTCGGGCAGCACGTAGGGTCGGCGGCACGCGAAGAAGCGGTCGAAGGCGAAGTCGTAGATGCCCTTGCCCGTGGGCGCGGTCAGGAGCCACAGCCGCTCTTCCACTTGGAGCAAGTCCTCACCTGGACGAAGCATCGGCCCAGCGTATGCCGCCCAAGGCTGGCCGCAACCATGCGCTCCTGTGAAGCGCCCTTCTTGGCGGCGTACTTCAGCGCGCCTTCCGGAACGTCAGGTTGATGCGATGCGCTCCGAGTTGGGGGTGATGACCGGGCTTGAGCGGCATGACGCCGTGATACCGAAGCCGCGCGGGGCCGCCCCACACGACCACGTCGCCGTGAATCAAGCGGACCCGCAGCGGCTTGTCCGCCCTGCCCTCCCCTCCGAAAAGGAAGACCGCCGGAAGTCCCAGTGAGACGGAGACGATGGGCGCGGAGAAGTCACGTTCGTCCTTGTCCTGGTGCAGCGACATCTTCGCGCCAGTGTCATAGCGATTGACCAGACAGCTATCGGGAACGAAGTCGGCGAAGCCAGCCCGTGCGGCGGCGGACTGCGCGAGCTGAAGGAACGCCATGGGCATCGTGGGCCAAGGCCGCTCCGGCACCGGGTCCACCTCTGCATAGCGGTAGCCCGTGCGGTCCGTCACCCAGCCCCACGCCCCACAGCTCGTCATCGCGACGGACATGCGGAAGCCACCCGGCGTCTCCATGTGGCGAAAGGGCGACGCGTCCGTGATGCCCTGAAGCGCGCTCAGCAACGCCGCGTCGTGCGGCAGCGCGAAGCCTCGCAGCACCCGGGCTCCAGGCCCCAGGTCCTCTTCACGGGGCTCGGTGCCACCCACGCTGTCGAACAGGTCCAGCGTCATCCGCGTTCCTCACGCCGCATCATGGAAGATGACGCCCACCGTGTGACGGTGCCCTGAACGAATCCGGCTGACACCGTGACGCAGGTTCACCCGGTACACGCCCCGCGGCCCCTGAACGGGACGGTGGTGGACCGCGAACACCACCGCGTCCCCCTGGCGCAGCGGAACCACCTCCGCGCGCGACTGCATGCGGGGCCGCTGCTCGGTGAGCACGAACTCGCCGCCCGTGAAGTCCCTGCCCGGCTCCGACAACAACACCGCCACCTGGAGCGGGAAGACGTGCTCGCCGTAGAGGTCCTGGTGCAGGCAGTTGTAATCGTCCGCGCCGTACCGAAGCAGCAGCGGCGTGGGCCTCACCTGCCCCGCCGCGTGACAGCGTTCGAGATACGCCGCGTGCTCCACCGGATACCGCACGTCGATGCCCATCGCCGTGTTCCACCGGTTCGCGATGGGCGCGAGCTGGGGATACAGCGCCTCGCGCAGCGCGGCGACCACGCCCGGCAACGGGTATTCGAAGTACTTGTACTCGCCCTTTCCGAAGCCGTGACGCGCCATCACCACCCGGCTGCGGAACACCGCGTCCTCCGCGTACAGCGCGGCCAGGGCCTCGCACTCCTCGGAGGTGACCAGCCCCTCCACCGTCGCGCAGCCCCGTGCATCGAGCTCCGTCGTGACACGCGTCCAATCGACGCCCGCCACCCGCTCCGCGACACCCTTCACGGACCTCGCGCTCGACGCGCGCGCGGTCACCCTCATCGTGGGCACGGCATCTGCCTCCTTCCAGGGAATCTTGCTGCCACGGAAGGAAGCTAATGGGGGCAACCCCGCACGGCACTCCGAGTCTTGCTACCCGATGCGCGCCGCGGGCACGGGCGCCACGGGAGGCGGCCGGACGTGCGCGGCCTGCGTCAACCGCACGCCCAGGAGCACGAGCGCACCGCCCACCGCAATCTCCCAATGCAGCGCCTCATCCAGGATGGCCCACGCGGCCAGCGCGGTCGCCGCGGGTTGGAGGTTGGAGAACACCGCCACCTTCGACGCGGGCACCTTCGACAGCGCGTAGTACCAGAGCAGGTACGCCACCACCGAGGTCAGCAGGCCCAGGTAGACGATGGAGTACCGGGCCATGGAGCTCGCCGCGAGCACCGCCTGGGGCTTCGCGAAGAACGGCGCCATCATCAGCATCATGAACGTGGAAGCGCTCATGCTCCACGCCGTGGCCCGAAACGGCCCGTGGATGGCGACGAACGGCTTGCCCTCTGTCGTGTACACCACCCACGACATCACCGCGCCCAGGATGAGCAGGTCACCCAGCAGCGAGCCGCTCGCGTCCGCCAGGCCCCGCCCCAGCAGCAGCACCACCACGCCCGAGAACGCCGTGACGATGCCGCCCATGGCGCGCAGCGAAGCGCGCTCGTGGCCGCGCGCCAGACTCAGCAAATACACGCCCAGCGGCGTCAGCGCGTAGAGCAGCGCCGCGTGCGCCGCCGTGGACTGCGACAGGCCGTAGAAGAAGAACACCTGGTTCACCGGCCCCGCGAGCAGGCCCAGCAGCAGGACCCGTCCCCACTCGTTGCGCGGTGGGAGCTTCGGCCCTGGCAGGAAGCACAGGAGCAGCATGAACACCGAGCCGCTCAGCACGAAGCGCCACAACACCACGGTGAGCGGTGGCAGCTCCGACATCGCCCGCTTGCCGGCCAGATAGGTTCCCGCGCTGATGAGAACCTGGAGGATGAGCGCGGCGTAGACCGGGCCCAAGGACTGCGTGGGAGTGGACGTCAGGGGTCGAGCTGAAGAAGCGCCCATTGCGCGGCGGTACGTACCAATTCGCTCGAATCGCCGCTGAGCTTTTCCAGCAACACTTTCGCGTCCGCCTGCTTTGCCACGCCCAACGCATACACGGCGTTGCGGCGCAGTCCGTCGTAGCGTGCGCGCGCCAGCGCCGTGCCAGGTATTAGGTGCTCATACTGTTCCAGTGTGAGTCCCGCGAGTTCACGCACGCCCAACGCAGCCACCGCGCGCGGCGCGAAGCGTGGGTTCTCCGCGAACACGGGCCGGCGGTTCAACGGGCACACCTGCTGGCAGATGTCGCAGCCGAAAATCAGGTTGTCGAACTTGAGCCGGAACGCCTCCGGCACCTGCTGCTCGCGGTTCTCGATGGTCTGATAGGACAGACACGCGCGCGCATCCACGCGGCCATTGCCCACCAACGCACCCGTGGGACAGGACATGAGGCAGCGGCGACATGCGCCACACCGGTCCGCCGCGGGCCCGTTGCCGTAGTCATCCACCTCCGCGTCCACGATGAGCGTGGCCAGCAACACCCACGAGCCATAGGGCTCGGTGATGAAGCAGCCATTCTTCCCCACGTAGCCCAGCCCCGCGCGAGCCGCCCAGACCTTCTCCATCAGCGGGCCGCTGTCCACGCTGCCGTAGGTCCCCAGCCCGGGGAACATCACGTTGAGGGCCTTGCGGAAGGCCTTCATCCGGTCGCGCAGCGTGGAGTGATAGTCCCGGCCACGGGCGTAGCGGGCGATGGGCGAGTCCACCGACTCCGCGTCGTCCCGCCAGTAGTTGTTCACGAACGAGATGACCGTCTTCGCGCCCGGGAGCAGAAGCGAGACGTCGAGCCGCTCGGCGGCACGCTCGCCCATCCAGTCCATGTCGGCCGCGTACCCGGCGGCCACCCATGACATCAGGAAGTCCGGAGGAATGGGCTCCGCGCGCGCGAAGCCCACCAGGTCGAAGCCCACCGAGCGGGCGAGGTCACGCAGATGGGCGGTGGGCAACACGTTCACGAGTCGCGTCCGTCTACTTCGAAGGCTTCTCGGGAATCCACTTCACATCCTCCACGCCCGCACGGTGGTTGACCACGCGAGCGAGGACGAAGAGCAGATCCGAGAGCCGGTTGAGGTAGACGACCACCGCCTTCGGAATCTTCCCCTCGCGAAGCAGCGTCACCGCGCGGCGCTCCGCGCGGCGGCAGACGGTGCGCGCCAGGTGCAGCGCGCTCGCGGCCCGCGTGCCACCGGGCAGGATGAAGTGCGTCATCGGCGCGAGCTCCGCCTCGAACCCGTCGATGGCGCGCTCCATGTCCTCCGCCCACTCGGCCTTCAATTCGGGGATGTGCGCCGAGGCCTTGGTGCCCTCGGGCGTCGAGATCGCCGCGCCCACCGTGAAGAGCTGGTCCTGCAACCGGTGCAGCAGCGCGTCCACGTCCGTGGGGCCATCGAAGCTCCGCACCAGGCCGAGGGTCGAGTTCAGCTCGTCGACGTCCCCGTAGGCGTCCACACGCACGTCGTCCTTCGCGACGCGGCCGCCACCGAACAGTCCGGTCTCTCCCGCGTCCCCGCTCTTCGTGTAGATTTTCATGTCCCGGCTTCTAATGGTGCGTGACGACTGGCGTCCATGAGAAGCCGCACGCCGCGCAACAGGCCTGTGCGTAGCTGTACTCATTTCACTCCGGGACAGGCTGTGTACGTTTACTTGTGACGAGCACCGACTCGGTTACATGAGCCCCATGCAGTCCTATCTGTCCCTGCTCGACCACGTCCTGCGCCACGGAGTGAAGAAGGGCGACCGTACCGGCACGGGGACGCTCAGCGTCTTCGGCCCCCAGCTCCGGTTCGACCTCACGCAGGGCTTCCCGCTCCTCACCACGAAGAAGCTGCACACGAAGTCCATCCTGCATGAGCTGCTGTGGATGCTCGCGGGGGACACCAACGTGCACACGCTCCAGGCCCAGGGCGTCACCATCTGGGACGAGTGGGCCAACGCCGACGGCAGCCTGGGCCCCGTGTACGGCCACCAGTGGCGCTCGTGGACCGCGCCCAACGGCGAGCACATCGACCAGATGAAGGCGCTGGTGGAAGGGTTGAAGAAGAACCCCGATTCGCGGCGGCACCTCATCAGCGCGTGGAACGTGGCGGACCTGCCCTCCATGAACCTGCCGCCCTGCCACGTGCTCTTCCAGTTCTACGTGGCCAACGGCCGCCTGTCCTGCCAGCTCTATCAGCGCAGCGCGGACCTGTTCCTCGGGCTGCCGTTCAACATCGCGTCGTACGCGCTGCTGACGATGATGGTGGCGCAGGTGACGGGCCTGGAGGCGCACGAGTTCATCCACACCGTGGGCGACGCGCACCTGTACCTCAACCACGTCGAGCAGGCGAAGACGCAGCTCGCGCGCGAGCCGCGCCCGCTGCCTCGCATGCGCCTCAACCCCGAGGTGAAGGACCTCTTCGCGTTCAAGTACGCAGACTTCACGCTCGAAGGCTACGACCCGCACCCCGCCATCAAGGCGCCCGTGGCCGTATGAAGCTCTCCGCCATCGTCGCCATGGCCGCCAACCGCGTCATCGGCGCGGGCAATCAGCTCCCATGGCGCCTGTCCGCGGACCTCGCGCGCTTCAAGCGCATCACCATGGGCCACACCCTGGTGATGGGTCGCAAGACGTACGAGTCCATTGGCCGTCCGCTGCCGGGACGCACCTTCATCGTCGTCACCCGTCAACGTGACTTCGCGCCCGCGGGCGTCCAGGTCGCTCACTCCGTGGACGACGCGCTCGCGAAGGCGCAAGCCAGCGGCGACACCGAGGTCTTCATCGCCGGCGGCGCGGACCTCTACGCCCAGACGATGGACCGAGTGCAGCGCCTCTACCTCACCCGCATCGACCGGGACTTCCCCGGCGACACATGCTTTCCCGAGGTCGACCTGTCGGGCTGGACGTGTGTCGAAGAGGAACAGCACCTCGACGCCGAGCTCCCCTTCGCGTTCCTCACCTACGAGCGCTGACCATCCGGCCGGGGGCCTCCCGTCCTGACGCGTGGCACGCGCTGGCGCCATGCACACCTCCACGGGATGCAGACCTCCATGCTCTCCCGTTCCGTGGACCTTCCCTGGCGGACGGCCGCTCTCTCCAGCGCCGCCGTCCTCACCGCCTCGAACGTGGCCGCGCTCGTCGCCAGCCTGCGGCTCGCTCCCCTGCTGCGACACCGGCTGAGGCCCCGTCCTCGCGCCCTGCCCGCGCTGGCCATGGGCGCCACCGCCCTGGGCGCCCTGGCCATCGGCGCGCTCAGCATCGGCACGCTCGCCATCCGGGCGATGACCATCGGCAAGCTCCGGGGCGAGGACTGGCAGGTGGACTCCCTGCGCGTGGGCACATTCCAGGTCGTGGAGACGATTGGCCCCGAGTCCGCCCTGCCCGCCGGGGCATGAAAGCACCCGATTTTGATATTGACTCTCAAGATTGAAAGGACCTCCCCCCGCTGGTAGAGGGGGGGCATGAACCGCGCTGCCTCCTTCCTCATGTGCCTGCTGCTCGCCCTGCCTTTCTCGTCCCGGGCGGACGACGGTGCATCGGACGAGCGCACGTGGCACCGGCTCATCGGCATCCTCCAGTACCTGGAGGCGGACTATCCGCTCGCCATCGAGTCGCAGTCCGAGTTCGAGTTGGAGGAGCAGAAGAGCTTCGCCGCGGAGGCGGTGGACGCGGCGCGAGGACTGGGGCCCGCGGCGGCGGCCTTCCTGCCACGCGTGCAGGACATCCAGGCCCGCGTGGACAAGAGCGAGGACGCCGAGGGCGTCAGCCGCGACTGCGGCGAGCTGGTGGAGAACCTGGTGGTGGCCGGTGGACTGGCCCGCAGCCCCCGCCGCCCGCCGGACCTGGAGCTGGGCAAGACGCTCTTCGCCACCAACTGCGCCGCGTGCCATGGCGCCGACGGCAGCGCGAACGTGGCCATCGCCGCCACCATGGAGCCGGCCCCGGCGAACTTCCAGGACGCGGAGCTGATGAACGGCCTCACGCCGTACAAGGCCTTCAACACCACCAGCTTCGGCGTGCCGGGCACCGCGATGCCCGCCTACCCCACCCTGTCCGAGGACGAGCGCTGGGCGCTGGCCTTCTACGCCTTCACGATGCGCCTGCCCGAGTGCGAAGGCACCCCGCCGCGCGTGTCGCTGGAGCGGCTGGCCAACGCCACCGACGCGGACCTCGTGAAGGAGTTCGGGGAGCAGAACCTCGCCTGCCTGCGCCGGAAGATGCTGGAAGCCGATGAGGAGCGCTCGCTGCTCGCCGCCCGGGAGAACGTGCAGCAGGCCATGAAGCTGGGCGCCGCCGGTGACATCGCGGGCGCGAAGGCGGCCCTGCTGGACGGCTACCTCAACGGCGTGGAGCCCGTGGAGCCCAAGCTCAGCGCGCGCGACGCCTCGCTGACGCTGCGCATCGAGCAGGGCTTCCTCAAGGCCCGCATGGCCGCCGAGCGCGGCAGCCCGCACCTCCAGGACGAAGGCCGCGAGCTGCTGGCCATGCTGGACCAGGCTCGGCGCGACTCCGGCAACACCTCGAGCCTGCTGGCCACGGCATGGCTGACGCTGCTCATCCTGCTGCGCGAGGGCTTCGAGGCCACCATCATCGTCGCCGCGCTGCTGGCCGCGCTGCGGAAGATGAAGGCCACCGAGCACGCGCGGGTGGTGCACATCGGATGGATGTCCGCGCTGGTGGTGGGCGCGCTGGCCTACCTCCTGGGCCGGCACCTGCTGGCCGGCGCCGAGCGGGAGTGGCTGGAGGGCATCGCCGCGCTCGTGGCGGTGGCCATGCTCATCTACGCGGCGCTGTGGCTCAACGCGCGCTCCAACATCAGCCAGTTCATGGGTGAGCTGCGCGAGAAGATGCAGGGCGCCCTGGGCCGCGGCAGCATGGCGGGCCTCTTCCTCATCGCCTTCACCGCGGTGCTGCGCGAGAGCTTCGAGACGGCCATCTTCCTCCAGGGCCTCGCGCTGGACTCGCCCGAGGGCGTGGCCTGGGGCTGCCTGGCGGGCGCCCTGGCCCTCACGGCCATGGTCCTCTTCGTCAACCGGCTGGGTTACCGGCTGCCCATGAAGACGCTCTTCAACGCGTCCACCGTCATCCTCGTCGCCACCGCGGTGATGGTGCTGGGCAAGGGGCTCCACTCGTTGCAGGAGGTCGGCGCCCTCCCGCTGGCCCCGCTGCCCTTCCCCTTCATCCTGGTGGACATGCTGGGCATCTATCCGGACGCCCTCTCGCTCGTTCCCCAGCTCCTGCTGGGTGGCATTCCGCTGGCCTGGGTCCTGCTGCGCCGCAAGGGCCGTGCCCAGCCGGTGTCCGAAGCCTCCGCCGGTTGAGGGTTTGAGCGACGTGCGACACGTGTTGCGATAACGTGTCGCAGGTGAAGCCTTCGCGAGCGCTCTCCACCGGGTTGGCCCTCCTGCTCTTCTGGAGCCAGGGGGTGGCTTGGGCACAGACGCCCACCCCCAGCGAACCGGCACAGGCGCCCGCCACCGAGCTGACGCCCCCGCCGCTGGTTCCGGCCCCCGGAGGACTCGACGCCCCGACTCGGCACGGCATCGCCGAGGACAGCGCCACGCCGCGCGAGGACACGGAGGGCGCCAACGCCCCCCACGAACAGGCTCCCGCCGCGCAGGTCTACACGCGACCCGCGGACCCCGTTCCACGCATCACGGTGGAGTTCGCCTCCGGTGTGGCCGGTGGGCTCGCCGCGGGCACCGCGGGACTGGTGTTGGGTTTCCTCCTGGGCTCGGCCACCGTGGGATGTGATGAGTGCGCCATCGTCGCGGCCGTGGGCGGCAGCAGCGGTGTCCTCCTGGGAATCCCCGCTGGGACATACCTGGGCGGCAGGATGATGGGCGGCAAGGGGAGCTTCCTCGGAACCCTCGGTGGCAGCCTCGTCGGGTGGGGCGCCTTCGCCCTGGGCACCGCCGTGGTGGGCGACAGGGACATCAACCCCGGTATCGCCGTGGTCATGCTGATGCTCCCCATCGCCGGCGCCGTCACGGGTTACGAACTGTCTTCGCAGCGCAACATCCTGAAGGAGAGCCAACGCGAGGCCTCCAGCCAGGTCCGGTTGGTGCCCGTCGCGGGCATGACGTCACACGGAGCTCGCCTGGGACTGATGGGCAGCTTCTGAGTCGCAGCCGGGAGCTCGCTGTTCGGAAATGTCGGGACATTTCGCGGCGAAAACCCCCGACATTTCCGAACAGTGAGCCGCGACAGCAGCGCCCCGAGGTACCGCCCCCGACCCGCCACGCGAGCGCGAAACGAGGCCCCTGCGGGCGGATTGTTCAGCGAGGAACCCGATAGGAAGGCGATGGTCTCCGCGCCCCGACCATGCTCTCACGCGTTCCTGTGAGGCCAGGACCCAGGATCGAGCCGCGCCGCAAGCGATGGTCTCCGCGCCATACGCTCACGCGGTCCGGTGATGCCAAGCCCAGTCCAGTGCCGCGCCACAAGCGATGGTCTCCGTGCCATGCGCTCACGCGGTCCAGTGAGGCCAAGCCCAGTATCGCGCCGCGCCTCAAGCGAGGTCTCCACGCCCCAACCATGCGCCCACGCGTTCCGGAGAGGCCAAGCCCAGTATCGCGCCGCGAGCGATGGACTCCGTGTCCCAACCATGCGCCCACGCGTTCCGGTGGGGCCAAGCCCAGTACAGTGCCGCGCCGCGAGCGATGGTCTCCTTGCCCCCACCATGTTTTCACCCCGCAGACATAGTCGAGTGCCCATGCCTGCCCGCCCCTTCCGCGTCATCGCGCTCGCCGTCCTGCTCCCATCCCTGGTAGCGGCCCAACCCGCGACGGATGTGCCCCATGCACAAGCACAGGAGCCTTCCCCTGTTGCGAGGAAACGGCCGTCGTCGAAGGTCCACCCACCCTTCACCCAGGCGCACGCGACAGGCGATGACACGTTTCCGCTGGGCGCCCGCCTCGTGGGCGAAACAGTGGGCGGCGCGCTGATAGGAGCCTCGGGCCTGGCGTTAGCGTTCCTCGGCGGCGTGCTCGTCACCGACCGCGTGTCGTGTCCCTACAACGAATGCGCGAAGTCCCGGAAGGCCACCCTCCTCGGGGCATCCCTGGGCATGGGGCTCGGCGCGGCCTCGGGCACGTACCTCGCAGGCTCGCTGATGGATGCCCATGGGGGCTTTCTGCCCACGCTGCTGGGCGGACTCGTGGGAACGGGCGTGCCCCTCACCGTCATCGCACTGACGGATGGCGATTTGCCGTGGCCCGCACTGGCCGCCGCCTACGCAGCGCCGGTGGCGACCTCCATCCTCGCGTTCGAGCTGTCGCACGGGGCGCGGCGGAAGCGCCGTCAGTCCCCGCCCACGGGGCTGACCCTGGTCCCCACCGCCGCGGTGGCGCCCGGAGGAGGCGCGCTCGGACTCGTGGGTACATTCTGATGCGCTTCAGCCGGATCAGCCCCCAATCGCGGGACTGCCCCTGACTCCCACCTCGGCAGCGGAGCCCGCGAGAGGCGCGCCTGAGCTCGTGGGTACATTCTGATGCGCTTCAGCCCCCAAGCGCGGAACTGCCCCCGGTTCCCACCTCGGCGGAGCCCGCGAGAGGCGCGCTCGGGCTCGCGGGCACATTCTGATGCGCGTCAGCCTACCGAGCGCAGGGGCGACGGGCAGCGTCAAAGCGAGGGCGCAACATGGCGGAGCGGTCCCCAACGACGGCTCCGCTCAACCTCACGAACTGGAGCGCATCCGCCAACGCGTCCCGCTCAGACGCGGAAGTACTGAAACGACTCCTCGCGCACGCGCCCCTCCGCCATCAACTTCTCCAGCGTGGCCAGCGCGCTGCGCTCCGCGATGGGATGCAACAGCGGTGGCGTATCCGCGTACGCCAGGGACACCACCTGGGCCAGCGTGGCCCCATCAGGCGGCACGGCCTGAAGGATGAGCGCCTCACGCGCCGCC
This sequence comes from Myxococcus hansupus, assembly GCF_000280925.3. Classification (NCBI taxonomy): domain Bacteria; kingdom Pseudomonadati; phylum Myxococcota; class Myxococcia; order Myxococcales; family Myxococcaceae; genus Pseudomyxococcus; species Pseudomyxococcus hansupus. Next base: position 1,101,131 of record NZ_CP012109.1, on the reverse strand, counting down.
CGGTGGTCCAGGTACTCCTGAAGCTTCGCGGGGCCATCCGGAATCGGCGAGCCGTGCGCCGGGTACAGGGTGCTCACGGGCAGGTCGCGCAGCCGCGCGAGCTGCGTGAGGTAATCCCCCATGTGCCCCTCCGGCGGGTCGATGACGATGGTACCCACGCCAGCCACCATGTCGCCCACCACCGCCGCGTGGCTGCGCTCGTCCACGAGACACAGGTGCCCCTGCGCATGTCCCGGCGTGTGCAACACACGCCAGCGCTGCGGCACCTCGCCCGCGAGCTCCAGCACGTCACCGTCCTCCAACAAGCGCTCCGCGGGATAGTCCAGCCGGTCCGCCGTGCGCGCATGGCACCACAGCGGAATGCCCAGCCGTTCCTTCACCGCGCGGGCCCCGCCCACGTGGTCACCATGGTGATGCGTGAGCACCACCGCCACGGGCCGCAGCCCTTCCGCCTTCAACCCCGACACCAGCGACAGCAGCTTCGCGTACTGCTTCACGTCCGACGCGCCCGGGTCCACGATGAGCAGCTCACCGTTGCCCAGCACGTACGCGTTGGTGTGCGCCGCGGGAGGCAGCGTGGGCGTCTCCAACGCCACCACGCGGACGCCCTGCTGGAACTCGATGCGCTGGGACACGTAACCCGGGCAGAACGGCGGCGACACCAGACGGGCCAGCGCGTCGGCCTCATCCGTGAAGGACGCCAGCACCTGGAAGGCATGCACCGCGGGCGGATGCAGCAGCGCCGTGCCGTCACCCCAGCGCGCCAGGGCATCACCGGGACGAATCCAGGCGCCCTCGGCCAGCTCCCCGGGCCACCACTCCGCCTGGGCGTACGCCGGCATCTCCACCAGATAGAAGCGCGTATCGAAGCGCACGGGCAAAGACGGCGGCGTCACCCAACGGCCCGCGGCGCGGAACGCCTCGGCATCCAGCGCCAGCCCTTCCGCCTTCAGCAGCGCGCCCCACCCCAGCGTCCCAGCGAGCAGCGCCTTGCGCAGCGAAGCCCGCTTCGGCGCGTCCAGCGCGTGCGCGCCGTCTGCCACCAACACCCCCGTCTCCTCGAACAGCTCGCGCGCCGCCGCCGAACGCAGGGCGGCCTCCTCCCCGCTCGCGCCCCGCACCTCGACGTCCGAGTCCGCGGCGTCCAGCTTCCCGCCGGGAAAGGCATAGAAGCCCCCCGCGAACCGAAGCGCCTTGCCGCGCTTCACCCAGTACACCTCCACCCCCGAGTCCGTTCGCCGGTACAGCAGCGCCACAGAGGAGGGCCGGGCCTCCACGGGAGTGTGGGTCAGGTCCAGCCCGAGGCCGAGGCCCGGAAGACGCTCGCTCATGATTCCACCGCCTGGCCGAGAAGCTTGCCCATCAACGCATGTGCCCTGTCCGCCTGGTCCGGCCGGACGTACAGCCGGACGAGCTTCACCGCGCCGCTGTAGCGTTGATACAGCGGCGTGTAACGCGCCACCTCCGTCAGCCGCCCGGTGGACGCGTCGATGATGAACAGGCTCGGCCCGCTGGAGGACGGACCGGAGGTGTACTTGCTCAACACGTTTTGAGATTCAACGACGTAGTGGTCGAACTTGTGGGACACGAGCGCGCTGCGCAGCACGTCCAGGTCGTAACCGGCGTCGCGCTCGGTGAACTGCGCCAGCAGCTTGTAGCCCTGCCGCCGGCTGATGCGCTGGGCCCACGGGTTCTTCGAGCGGCGCAGCGTGTACCAGAGCGCCGAATCGTCACAGAGGAGGAACTCCTCCGGGTCCGAGGGAATCTCGAACTCGCCGGGCGATTCCTCGTAATAGCGCCGCAGCATGTAGTCGAAGTTCACCGAGGTGTGGTGAAGGTAGACGGACACGAACATGTGGTAGCGGCTGAGGAGGAAGTCCTCGAAGGCGAAGGCCGCCGCGCGGCTGAGCGCGAGGTAGGCCCGCCCGTCCTTCACGGCCGGATTGAGGTTGCTGACAATCCAATCCATGTCGTACCGGCCATAGTTCACGCCCGTATAGAAGGAGTCCCGCAGCAGGTAGTCCATGCGGTCCGCGTCCAGCTCGCCGGACACGATGGCGCGCAGCAGCGGCGACCAGTCCACGCCCTGGTGCGTGAAGCCCGGGTCCCTGGGCGGCTTCGCGCCCGTCACCAGCGCCACCGCCGCCATGGGGGTGATCCCCATGCCGTGGAAGTGCTTCTCGATGATGGGCGTCAGCGAGCTGTCGAGGAGGATCTTCGCCGTGTAGTCCTCGTGGGTCGCCTGCTCACCTTCCGCCGTGCTGTCCAACCAGGAAGGCAGGCGCAGGAGCGAGCGCTTCGGGGCGATGCGCTCCGAGGCATGGGACAGCGGCATGTGCCCCAGGTCATGACACAGCACCGCCAGCCGGACCGCCGTGCAGAAGCGCTCGCGCACGTCCTCCGGCAGGGACGAGCGCGCGGCCACCGCGCCGAAGACGCGCGAGGCCACATGCATGGCCCCCAACGAATGGATGTGCCGCGTGTGCGTGGCCCCGGGGAAGGCCAGGTCGCCGAAGCCGAGCTGCCGGACGTAGCGCAGGCGCTGGTAGTGTCGGCTGTCGATGACGGCCTTCTCGGGGTCGCTGACCGGGATGGTGCCGTGGATGGGGTCACGGATGCGCATGATTCCCTTTCCATACTCCTGGTTACCCCTTCGGTAGGTCTGCAAACGTACCGCGAACCTCCCCGAGGGGCAGCCAGGGGGTGGCCCGCCTCACGTGCGGACTGTGATGAAGGCAGGGGACGTGGTAACCCTCCGCCACCACCGAATGCACATCATCCTGCTGCACAACCGCGACCACGACCTCCTCGAGGACGACCCTGGGCGGGAGGCCCGGGAGGATGTGGTCCGCGTCGTCTCCTCGCTGGCGGACGCCCTCACCCAAGGCGCCACGCTGGCCGAGCCGCTCGCCATCGAAGGTGACCGGCTCGACTTCGTGGAGACCTTGCGCCGGCGCCAGCCGGACCTGGTCATCAACCTCTGCGAGTCCCTGGCCGCGGACAGCCGCGGAGAGATGGCGGTCCCCTGCCTGTTGGACGCGCTGGGCCTGGCCTACACGGGCTCCTCCGCGCTGTCCCTGGGCCTGGCGCTGCACAAGCCGAAGGCGAAGGAGGTCCTCTCCGCGCGCGGCGTGTCCACCCCGCCCTTCCGCGTGGTGGAGCGCCTGGAGGACGCGCTGGCGGTGGACCTGCCCTGGCCCCTCATCGTCAAGCCCGCGCGCGAGGACGCCAGCATGGGCGTCACGTCGGAGTCCGTCGTGCACGACCGCGCCGCGCTGGTGCGGGCCTGTGACGCGGTGCTCCGCGAGTTCCATCAGCCGGCCCTGGTCGAGCAGTTCATCCCTGGGCGTGAAATTTACGTGCCGCTGCTCGGCAACCAGCCGCGCCAGCCACTTCCGCTGACTGAAATCGTCTTCGGGCGTACTTTCGAAGACAGACCGAACATTGTCTCCTACAACGCGAAGTGGGAGGCGGCGTCGCCGGAGTACCGGGACACGTCCAGCGGCTTGTGCCAGGCAGATGCGGCGCTGGAGTCCCGTTGCGTGCAGGTTGCATTGGAAGCCTTTGCTGCACTGGACTGTCAGGACTATGGACGGGTCGACCTCCGGGTGTCTCCGGAGGGCGTGCCCTACGTCATCGACATCAACCCCAACTGTGACCTCCACCCCGACGCGGGGTTCGCCAAGGCCGCCCTGGCCGCGGGCATGGACTACCCGGCCCTGGCATCCCGGCTCGTGGAGGTCGCTCTCGAGAGAGCACATGGACATCCGTCCCATCGAAGAAAAGGACCGGGAGTCAATCGCCGCGCTGATTCGAAAGATCGAAACCTTCTCGCCGCAGGAGGTTGAGGTCGCCATCGAGTTGGCGAACACCACGCTGGAAAAGGGCAACACGGACTACGCCATCATCGTGGCGGACCGGGGCTCCGAGCTGGTGGGCTACATCTGTTACGGCCCCACGCCGATGACGGAGGACACCTTCGACCTGTACTGGATTGCGTCCGCACCGGAAGTTCGCGGTCAGGGCGTAGGCGCCGCGTTGGTGTCCGCCATGGAGGGTGACTTGCGCCGCCGCAACGGGCGCCTCATCCGCGTGGAGACGAGCGCCACGGAGGCCTACGGCCCCACGCGTGGCTTCTACGCCTCCATGAAGTACGGCGAGGAGGCCCGCATCCGGGACTTCTACAAGGTGGGGGACGACCTCATCATCCTCACCAAGCGCCTGTAGTCCCCAGGCCCCCGCGTCGGGCGGGTGAAGACAACGGCCCCTTCCCTCGTTAGAAGGGGCACGATGACTCGCACGCACCGACCGACCTCCCTGGCCCTCGTGTCCCTGTGCGCCCTGCTGGTGGGCGCACCGTCCGCGCTCGCGAAGGCGCCCGCTCCGGCCGCCAAGGCCGCGCCAGCGCAGGCCCCCGTCTCGGACGTGGTGAAGGCCGCCCGGCCCCAGGGCGGCGAGTACTTCGGCCTCTACCTCATGGACAAGAAGGTCGGCTGGCTCTTCACCGACCTGGAGGTGCTCCCGGGCACGCCCGCCCGCGTGAAGACGACCAACCAGCTCGTCTTCAAGGCCATGGTGGGCTCGCGCGTCTCGGAGCGCATGCACCACGAGGAGCGCATCTACGAAGCGAAGCCCGGTGGGCGGCTGCTGTCCTTCGTGGTGAAGCAGACGGGCGACGGCGGCACGCAGACGCTGGAAGGCACGGCACAGCCGGACGGCGTCACGGTGGTGCGCAAGCGCCCGGGGCTCGCGGACGAGACGCTGCCCAAGCTGCCACCCGCGAAGGAGCACGTGGAGGACGCCGACCCGCCGCGCGTCGCGCTGCACCGCAAGGCGAAGGTGTCGGGCTTCTCGCTCGACGGCATGGATTTGGAGTCGTACGGCCTCACCACCACCGTGGAGCCCGAGGAGCAGCGGGTCATCAACGGCGTGAAGGTGAAGCTGGGCAAGTCCACCACGGTGTCGGAGAAGGAGAAGGTCCCCGTCGTCTCGTACGTCACCCAGCGCGGAGAGATGGTGCTGGTGGACTACGGCACGACGATGCAGGCCCGCAAGGAGACGGAGGCCGTCGCGAAGCGGCTGGACCTGGTGGAGGTGTTCGGCCTCACGCGCGTGGTGCTCCCCAAGCCGCTGCCCGACTCCGCGCGCACGGTGCCCGGCAGCGTCACGCTGGTGGTGCAGGGCCTGCCCGCGAAGTTCCAGGAGCAGACGTACCGGCAGCACTACAAGGCGCAGCCGGACGGCAGCGTGGAAGTCACGCTGTCCGCCGCCGCTCCCAAGACGCGCAAGCCGCTGCCGCTGAAGGACCCGGAGGGCGGCGAGAATCTCAAGGCCACGCTCATGGTGGAGAGCGAGGCGCCCGCCATCCGGGAGCTGGCGAAGCAGCTCGTGGGCAACGAGAAGGACGCGTACCGCATCACCCAGAAGGTGAACGCCTGGGTGTACGCCAATCTGGAGAAGGACTACGGCGCCAGCGCGGACCGGGCCACGGATGTGCTGACCCAGAAGAAGGGCGACTGCACGGAGCACTCGCTGCTGTCGGTGGCGCTGCTGCGCGCGGCCGGCGTGCCCGCCCGGCGCGTGGACGGCGTCATCTACATGATGAACCAGGACGGCGTGCCCGCGCTCTACTGGCACGAGTGGGTGGAGGCCTTCGTGGGCGAGTGGACCCAGTTGGACCCCACCTTCAACCAGCCGGTGGCGGACGCCACGCACTTCGCCTTCGGCAAGGAAGGCAACGCCGAAATCACGCCGCTCATCGGCGCCCTGAAGGTCACCGCCGTCAAGTGACGCGGCGGCGCGCCGGCCCTGCTCAGGGGCCGGTGAGCGCCGCCAGCCGCTGGGACAGGACGTCCGGCTCGGTGACGGGCAGCTCGCAGACGAAGCCCCGGCACAGGTAGGCCGCGCCCTTCCCCTTCACGGGCTCGCGGCCCTCGAAGAGTTCCTTCAGCAGCGCCGGCACCGGCTGCCCCATCGCCTTCCAGCCCACGGAGACGGTGGGGATGAAGGCGTGGTCCAGCGCGGACCGCAGCGGCGCCACGTCCTCCCGCGAGCCCGCGAGCGTGACGGCCGCCGCGCCCTCCAGCAGCGCATCCGCCGCGAGCCCCAGGTAGCCGTAGCCCATGGGGTTGCGCACCAGCCCGTCGTGCATGCGTGACACGTAGCGCTCCGGCAGCTCCAGGTGCCGCTTGTCGCCCGTGAGCGCCGCCAGCTCCACCTGCGCCTCCGTCAGCGTGGACGCACCGGACGGGAAGGCATTGTCGAAGAGGCCATATGTCGCGACGACGAGGTCCTTCTGTCCCCTTGGCGCGGTGAGGTACGCCGCCTTCTCCGCATCCCAGAAGAGGTCCACGGCCCGGCGCACCAGCGCGTCCGCCGCCTCCAGGTACTTCACGTCGAACGTCGCTTGATAGAGCGCGGTGAGCCCCGAGGCCAGGTTGCCGTAGTCCTCCAGGAAGCCGTCGATGCGCGCCTGCCCCTCCTGGTACGAGCGCGCCAGCCGCGTCCCGTCCCACGCCTTCTCCAGCACGAAATCCGCGGCGTCCGCGGCCCAGCGCGCCCACTCCGGCCGGTCGAAGACGCGCGAGGCGAGCGCGAGCCCGCGAATCATCAACCCGTTCCAACCGGAGAGCTGCTTGTCGTCCCGGCCCGGCTTCACCCGCTGCTCACGCGCCGCGAAGAGCGTCTTCCGGGCCGCGGCCAGCTCGCTCGCCACGACGTCCTCCGCCCCCCCGCGCTCCTTCGCCAACGCGTCCACGGGGACGACGACCTCCAGCACCGTGGCGCCATGCTCGAAGTTGCCGCCGGGCTTGATGCCGAAGTGACGCAGCACCAGCTCCGCCTGGGCCTCCGGCAGCGCCGCGCGGACCTCCTCCGGCTTCCAGACGAAGAACTTCCCCTCCTCGCCCTCGCTGTCGGCGTCCTGCGCGGCGTAGAAGCCGCCGCCCGCGTCGGTCATCTCGCGGCGCACGTACTCCACCGTCTCCTCCACCACCTTGCGCCACAGCGGCCGGGGCTCCACCTGCTGCGCCTGCGCGTAGAGGTGCAGGAGCTGCGCGTTGTCATAGAGCATCTTCTCGAAGTGGGGCACCAGCCAGCGCTCGTCCACCGAGTACCGGTGGAAGCCGCCCCCGAGCTGATCATAGATGCCGCCCCGGGCCATGCGCTCCAGCGTGAGGAACACCGCGTCCTTCAACGCCGCGCCCCCACCGCGCCGCCAGGCTCGCAACATCAACGCGAAGTTCATCGGGTTGGGGAACTTGGGCGCGCCGCCAAAGCCTCCGTTGACGGCATCCACCTGCTTCGCCATGCCCTGCCCCATGGCCACCACGTCCGCCACCGTCAGCACGGCGGGCGCGGCCTCCAGGCCATACGAGGCCAGCTCCCCGAGCCCCTCCTCGAACTGCGCCGACTGACGCTGCACCTCGTCCTGCTTGTTCTCCCACGCGTCCCGCAGCGCCATGAGCAGCCGGGGGAAACCCGGACGCCCATACTTGTCCTGCGGAGGGAAGTAGGTCCCCCCGTAGAAGGGCTTCAGGTCCGGCGTGAGGAACACCGTGAGGGGCCAGCCGCCGCCCTGCCCCATGAGCTGCACGACGCCCTGATAAATCTGGTCCAGGTCCGGCCGCTCCTCGCGGTCCACCTTGATGTTGATGAAACCCTCGTTCATCAACCGGGCCGTGTCGGGCGACTCGAACGACTCGTGCGCCATGACGTGACACCAGTGGCAGGCGGAGTACCCCACGGACAACAAGATGGGCTTGTTCTCCGCCTTCGCCCGCGCGAGCGCCTCTTCCCCCCAGGGGAACCAGTCCACGGGGTTGTGCGCGTGTTGGCGCAAGTACGGTGACGGTTCCCGGGCCAGGCGGTTGGAGGTGTCAGGAGACGGGGGAAACGTGGCCATGCGGACTCCGGGGAAAGGACCTGCTGTCGAGATACGAACCCGCGCGGGGCCGGGCAAGCCGAAAGCACTCGAGGGACGATGGCGAACACAGGGGGGGACTGTGTAGCTGCGCGCCGTGTCTCCGTTGCCTCCCGCATTCCCTCGGCCCACCTCACCGGGCCTGTGCCTGAAGTCCTGTCAGGTGTTGCTCGCGCTCGCCCTGGGGGCGCGCCTCGCGCTGATGCTCGGCACGGACGTCTACTTCGACAGCGCCTATTACTGGCAATGGGCCCGCCAGCTCGATTGGGGCTACTTCGACCACCCGCCGCTGGTGGCCTGGAGCATCGCCCTGCTGGGCATCGAAGGCACGGCCCTGTTCTGTGGCCTGGGCACGGTGGCCGCGGTCTGGGGCCTGGCGCGCGACGTCCATGGTGACACGCACGCGGCCTGGCGCGCGGCGGCGCTGTGGAGCACCGTTCCCGCGGGCGCGGTGGCGGGCGTGTGGCCCACGCCGGATTCACTGTTGCTGCTCTTCTGGACGCTCGCGCTCTGGGCCCTGTGGCGCGAGCAGTGGCTCTGGGCGGGACTGGCCGGCGGCTGCGCGCTGCTCGCGAAGTACCCCGCGGTGCTGCTGGGCGTGGCGTTCCTCATCACCACGGTGCGCGCGCGGCGCCTTCCCTGGGGCGCCTGGAGCACCGCGACCGTGGCCGGAGCCTGCTTCGCGCCCGTGGTGCTCTGGAACGCGGACAAGGACTGGGTGGGCTTCACCTTCCAACTCACCCATGGCCTGGGGCGAGGCTGGCGCAGCGGCTGGGCCACGTTCGGCGAGTTCCTCGCGGGTCAGCTCGCCCTGGGCGGGCCCATCCTGTTTCCCCTCGCGGGGTGGTACGGCCTCCGAGGCCCCCGCGAGCACCTGCTGCTCCGGATGGCGGTGCTGGTGCCGCTGCTGTTCTTCGGCGTCGCGTCGCTTCGCACGCGGGGCGAGGCCAACTGGCCCTGCGCGGCCTATGTGGCGGCCTGCGTCGGCGCGGCGGGCATGCGCCCCGGCTTGCAACGCGCGGCGGCCGCTTCAGGACTGGCCGTGGTGCTGGGCGTGGGCTCGCACCTGCTCTTCCCCGCGCTCGACTTCCGCCGGGACACGGCCCTGGCCCGCACGCATGGCTGGAGCGTGCTGCGTGCGCTGGCATCGCCCGAGCAGCTCTTCCCAGACCTGGACGCGCCCAACGTCGCCGCCGTGTACGCCGGCAACTACCAACTGGCCTCCCAGGTGGCCTACTACACAGGGGGCGTCACGAACACGGGCGCCCCCGCGCGCTTCAGCCAGTACGACCTCTGGCCCGCCCCGCCCCTGGCGCCCGGCCAGGACGTGCTCTGGGTGGGAGAAGGCGGCCCCCATCCACCCGATGAACTGCTGTCTCGATTCACCGCGCTGGAAGGCCCCGTGGAGCTGTTTGGCGACTTTCGAGGGAAGCGCCTGCACACCTTTCAAGTCTGGAGACTGCGCGGATTGAAGCCGCCCGAAGCACCTTGAAAGGCAAACACCTCAAGTCCTCCAGGCGCCAGGGCTGGACGCGTCGGAGCCTCCATGCAAGCCTTCAAATCCTTTCAACGGGGGTTCAGCGGACATGAGAGAGAAAGACACGCAGTACATCCTGGACTGGATTGCCATCCAGGAACTGGTGGCGGAGTACGGTCAGGCCATCGACTTCGGCCGGGACACCGGCGACTGGAGCCGCTGGGTGAATGTCTTCACGCCCGAAGTCATCGCGGACTACAGCCGGCTCTTCGACGGTGAGCCCGTCACCATGGCCCGCGACGCGATGGCCAAGGTGGGAGGTGATGCCCTGGCGCCCTTCCACCGCGTCCAGCACGCCACCGCGAACACCGTGCGCACCCACTTCAAGAGCGACACCGAGGCGCAGGTCATGGCCTACGCGGACGTGGCCCACTTCTTCTACGCGGGCGGCGTGCAGCAGGAATGGACCGTCGTCATCCGCTACACGCACGACGTGCTCAAGACCGCCGAGGGCTGGCGCATCCGCCGCGTCATGCTGGACCCCATCCACTTCCGGGGCAACCCGGTGGGCCTGGACTTCGTGAAGGGCAAGCGGCTCGTCTGACGCGTCACTCCGTCCCGCGCGCCATGGCACGCGGGGCGGAGTGAGCAGGGTCGCGAGCGGACCAGCCCCTTGCGCCGCATCACCGGCGGCCGGGACGACCGACAGGTCCCGGCTGAACTCAACCCCAGACACCGCCGTGGAGCGATGCACGGTGGGTCGCGGTTGTTTGCAAGTTCGCTCCTCCGCGAACATCCTGGAGTCATGCCCCCAGGCGAATTGAGTTGGGAGGTCGAGCGCGACCATCTGCAGGCGCGAGCCCCCATTGCCGCCCCCTTCCCAGACGACCTCAGGCGGGTTCGCATCTACGTCCACGCACCGTCGAGCGCGGCCCGCGTGCTCCAGCGTACGACCGAGGCGCTCGCGTGCGTCATCAGGCCACCGAGTGAACCGTGGCCATCCCAGGACGACTGGCAACGACTGCTGCCCTCTTGGTTCGTCGCGGCGTGCCTGCCAGCGGCAGGTGCGCTCCCCGCGGAGGCCGCTGGCGTCGAGGTGGAGCGGTGGACCGTCGACGGCTTCACGTACTGGTTCGAGCCGGCGCAACGCGAGTGGTGGTGGTGGGACGCCGAGTTCGTCTCCGCGGACGACCTCATCATTCGAGTGGCCGTCACTGAGTTACAGTTCTCGCACCAGGCGCTCGAATGGCTGCTCTGGGCTGCTGGCGCCACCCTTGTCGAGGACGAGTTCGTACGCGAGTTGAGTCAGCGTTCGGCACCTCGCTCGCCGAAGTAGCCGCGCCGCGCTCAAGGCTCATGACGTGTCGGACCGGCGCTCCGAGGTTCCGGCCACGGCCGCGACGGCCCGCCCGGGGCGCAACCTCGTCGATATACAGAGAGCGGCTCTCCGTTTCCGAGCGGGCGGCCCCCTTGCCTCCCCACCCCAGCAACGAGAACGGACTCGATGACACGCCACGCCAGAGTGACGAAGACGCAGGGACGCGTCGCATCCCCGGGCTCACGGTGGTTGCTCGCGGCGACCTGTGCCTTCCACACGGCCTGTGGCGATGCCCCACCGCCTCCGCCGCCCGAGCCCGCCCCACGAGCCATTGACTGGTGCCCGCACGTCACGCCCGGCGCCATGGGCACGGCCCCGGCCGCCGTGGCCTTGTCCGAGGCCCACGCGCTGCTCCGCTTCTTCAGCCCAGGCAGGGGCTACCGGGCCATTGACTCGGTGCTCGCCACCGCCCTGGAAGGGAGCACCGTCGACTGGAACGGCGTCGCTCAGGCCTACGCGGATGAGTTCGAATCCGTCTGCGTCCACGTCCCTCGTGACGCCGCGCCGCTTTCCCCAGTCCAGGTCGAACAATACGACACCGTCGCGGTCATCCGCCCTGGGACAGGGGAGCCCATGCTGCCCGAAGGGACGCAGGCGGTGGCCATCGACCTGCGGGGGCTGCCCGACGTGCCGGAGTTGGAGGAGGCACTGACTCGCGCCATCGCGGCCGCCAGCAACACGCCCGCGTCCCGAGTCTCCGCGCGCGTGCGCGTCCACGACGGACCGATGGACGAGTTCTTCAGCGTCAACGTCTACGCCAACACCACGCAGCGCCTGAACGCCTTGGCCTACCCGGCATCGGGCGCGGTGGACTTGCCGGTGGTGCTGCTGACGAACGCCACCTTGCCCCCGGCGGCGGCGCGCTTCGTGGTTGACCTGCGCGCGACACGCCGCGCCTGGCTGTGGGGCGAAGCCGTGGCGACGGCGGTCGCGGAGTCGCGCTGGGTTCCCCTGGCACAACGGGGCCTCTCGATTCGGATTTCTCAGCTCGAGGACGACGCCGGCCCCCTCCCCGACCGGATTCCCGCCGACCGCGAACCGCCAGCCCTCCTCGCGGATGGACTGAGAGAGCTGCCCGCGCTGGGCACCCCGCCCGCGATGAATCGAAGCGCCGAGGTGCTCCGTGAAAAGCTGACGCCGCGCCCGTTTGTCTCGGGCCCCGGCACCCAGCGGCCGCCCACCGCGGGCATCGCGCGCGCATCGCTCGTCATCGTCCATGGCGCCCTGCGGCGCTTCTTCCCCTACTTCCCGGTGGTGGGCGATGGCATCGACGCGAGGCTGGAGGAGACGCTGGCCTCGGTGGACGAAGCCCCGGTGAACGCGCTGCGCACGATTCAGCTCTTGCGCCGCTTCGGCGCCGTCCTCCAGGACGGACACGTCTTCGTCTACGCCACACCCTCGCCCTTCATCGGCACCCTGCCCGTGCTGATGGAGGAGGTCGCCGGTGGAGACGTGGTGGTCCGCCGCGCGCTGTTCCCGGAGTTCCGCCCAGGCGACACCCTGGTGCGCGTGGGCGACCGCGGCGTGGCGGAGTGGTATGCGGAGGAGCTCGCCCGCACGTCCGCCGCCACGCACGGCTACCGGCATGACCTGGCCACGCGCCGGCTACGCGAGCTGACAGGGCCCCTCTCTCTGGTGCTGCGGGGAATGGACGGCCACGAACGCACCGTGGCAGCCACCCCCTGGAATGGGAGTGACCTCACCGAGGCGCTCGGCTTCGCCCCCTCTCGGCGCCGGGGCGGCTGGCTGGACGACCTGGGCGCGCCCTCCCTCTACTACGTCAGCATGAACCAGGACTCAGGCACGAACCTGAACGCCTTCATCCAACAGCTTCAGAGCGCCTCGAGCGCGCGCGGGCTCGTCGTGGACATGCGCGGCTATCCCGGCTTCAGCCACTACGATGCACTCCCGCACCTCATCCAGGGCGACTTCTCCAGCCCCATCTTCCGCATCCGCCGCTGGACGGGACCTGACCAGCACGACGCGAAGGAAGAGCACTACGTCTTCACGGGAGGCGCCGAGCCCTCGTTCCGAGGTCCCATCGTGCTGCTCATGGGGCCTCGCTCCGTCTCCGCGGCGGAGAACTTCGCGACCATCCTCGTGGGAGCCAACCGCGTCCAGGTCGTGGGCCGGCGCAGCGCTGGCACCAACGGCAACTTCACCAACCTGGTGCTGCCAGGCAATTTCCGGTTCATGTTCACCGGAATGGAAGTTCTCTATCCTGACCGCTCCACCTTCCATGGCGTGGGAATTGTGCCGGATGAAGAGATTGTGCCCACGACGGAAGACCTCGCCTTGGATAGAGATCCGGAGCTTTTGAAGGCAATCGAGCGCCTCCAAGCAGGCGAGTAAACAGCCATTCATCTGTATGCCATTGGCGCCTTTCGACGCAGACGCCTGAAGCGGCAGGATGCGGCTCCACCCCCGTGGAAAGGGAGCTGTCATGAACGCACGTTTCTTCGCTGTCGTGTTCCTAGGTGCCGCGATGTCCGCGGGCTGCGGTGAGCCCGAGGCGCCTCCGTCGGAGCCCTCGGGTGAGGGCGTCATCATCCCCTCGGCGGAGACGCAAGAAGGGTCCGCCACCGTCACCGCCTTCGCGTACTGCGATGACGTCACGACCTGGAACTCGGCCTGGACGGCGCTCGAGGCCGAGGTCCTGGTGCTCGTCAACCAACGCCGGGCCGCCGGCGCTGTCTGTAATGGCGTGGTGAAGGCCCCCGCGCCCGCGCTCACCATGAACGCGCAGCTTCGCTGTGCGGCGCGCAAGCACTCCAAGGACATGGGCACCAACAACTTCATGAGCCACACCGGCTCGGACGGCTCCTCGCCCTGGCAGCGGATGAACTGGGCGGGCTACACGTACCGCAACGCCGCGGAGAACGTGGCGGCCGGCTACGGCACCGCGGCGGCCGTGGTGAACGGCTGGATGGCCAGCGGCGGCCACTGCAACAACATCATGAACCCGAGCCTCCTCGACATGGGCGTCGGGTACTTCAACGCCCCGAGCAGCACGTACCGGCACTACTGGACTCAGGCCTTCGGCCGGCAGTGACACCGGGCTAGAGTGGGGGGCCGGGCGCTCATCCGGAGCGCCCGGCACGCCTCGCTCGCCATGGACCTCGCCCTCCTCTTCGTCGGCCTCATCAAGGTGGTGTTCGGCGGCCTCGTCGCCGCGCTGGGCATCTGGTTCGCCCTGCGGGGCCTGAGCCGCATCCTCGGCGCCAACCCGGTGGAGGAGCTGCGGCAGGGCAACGTCGCCGCGTGCCTCGTCCACGCCGCCAGCCTCGTGGCCCTGGGCCTGCTGGTGCAGCACGCGGTGCAGGCCACGTCGGACGCGGTGGACCTCACCGTACAGAACCCGCCCATCCACCTCGCCGTGGTGGGGAAGCTGCTCGCGGTGGCAGTCCTCCACGTGGGGTTGTCGCTGGGCGTGGGCGTCACGGTGCTCGGCACGGGCGTCCTGCTGTTCGACCGGATGACCCCCGGCATCGATGAACTGGAAGAGGTGCGCAAGGGCAACATCGCCGCCGCGCTCATCCTCTCCGCCATCCTGCTGGTGCTGGCGCTGCTGACCGCGCCGGGCTTGCAGGCGGCGCTCAACGGGCTCATCCCCTTCCCTCAGCTCCCCGAAGGGATGCTGCGCGCGCCCGCGTGAAGACGTTCTTCAAGCTGCTGCTCGCCTTCGTGGGGCTGGCGAGCTGCTTCTGCTGCTGCGGCCTGGGCACCCTGGGGCATCTGGCGGGCATGGACATCGCCCCCGCGGAGCCAGGCCACGCGAGCAGCGCCCGCGCGGTGGACCTGGGCCTGGTGCTCCTGCCCCAAGGCACGCCGCCGCAGCGGGCCCTGGACTACGCGTGGCGCGCGGAGAGCATCCGTCCCCCCGAACACCGCGTCTCGTATGGGCTGGGGACCCGACTGGCGCGTGAGCTGACGGAGGAGCACGCGGACTTCGGCCGCCGGCTGCGTTACCGCTCCCTGGGCAAGGACCGCTTCACCTTCACGCCGCCCACCGGGTGCAGCGCGGACATGCGGTGCATCTACGAAGAGCTGATGCGCACCAACGCCGAGCCCGTGCGCGCGCTGGGCGACCGGTTCGTCGCCTCCATCCAGGAGCGCCGCCTGGACGCCGCGCAGGCCACGCAGCTCATCATCGGCTTCGTGCAGCGCATCCGCTACGAGCTGCCAGAGGACGAGGCGTTCGGCATCGTCCCCCCGGCCCTGGTCCCCGCGGAGAACCGCGGTGACTGTGACTCCAAGGCGGTGCTGGCGGTGATGCTGCTGCGACAGGTGGGCATCGACGCGGTGGTGCTGTACTCGGACCCGCTGGCGCACGCGGCGGTGGGCGTGGGGCTGCCGGGCAAGGGCACGGCGCTGCGCCATGGCGGGCGCAGCTACCAGTACGCGGAGGTCACCGCCGAGGGCTGGCCACTGGGCATGATTCCGCCCCAGTACGACAAGCCCCGGCTGTGGAAGGTGCTGCCGCTCGCGGGGGCGGCGGACACGGCGGGCTGAACCTCCGCCGCGTCAGGTGGAGGCGGGCCCCGACGCGGTGAGCAGCCCCCGCAGCAGGTTTTCGTACGCCTCCTTCATCGGCAGTTCGGAGTCGACCTCGAGCCGCCACCGCTGCGCCCGCGTGGGCCGGCCGTCGCGAGGGTCCACGCCTTCCTTCACGTACGGCTCCCACCACATCGCGCTGCCACGCCGCTGCCAGAGGGGCACCTCGTTGAAGTTGATGCCACGCTGGAAGAGCAGCTCGTTCTTGTCGCTCACGGGCTTGCCATCCAGCTCGCGGGTGGCCTGGGCCGCGCTCCGCCCCTCCTTGCGCAGCGTCCAGTAGCACCAGCCATGCAGCGCGCACCGGCTGCCATCCGCCTGACGCCAGAGGAAGTAGTCCAGCACCGCGCGCTCCGAGGCACCCAGCCACACCCGGCCGTCGAAGACGGCGGGAACGCCCGCCGCGTGCGTGAAGGTGGCGCTGGCGAGCCCCGCCCCCAGCGAGACGACCTTCTCCACGGAGCGGTCGAACAGGGACCAGTCCGGCCGGAAGAGCACGGAGATTTCGTCGCTCTGCGTGTAGGCGTAGACGCCCTGGAGTTCCTCCAGCAGCGCGGTGGCGGTGCGCACCATGAACTGGTGGAACGCCGGGTCGAAGGGCTTCTCGTAGCGCGCCTCGGTGAAGCGCGAGAAGCCTCGCCCATCCACGCGCAGCACGCCCCAGGCGCCCGGCAGCATGCGCTGGTTGTGGAACGCCTCACCCTGCCGGGCACGTACCGCCAGCTCCTCGGGGTCCATCGTCTTCCTCCCTCCAGGGTTCGACGCGAAAGCCGCCGTCTACCGAGAGCGTCACATGAAACAGCGCGTCGAATCCTTCGCCGATACGTGGCCGCTGAAGCTGCTTCACGGTGGCGCGCAGGGCCACCTCCGGCACCCGGGCGCGCCCTACCCGTGAGGCATTGCGAGCCAGGCAGTCCTCCAGCTTCGACGCGAAGTAATACCCCACGATGTGGGACTGATACTCGCGACCCAACGCAATGGGTGGCGCGCGCACCTCTCGTGAGGGATTGGTGTTGTCCACCACAGCCCTGCAATCCCACGAAGAGAACCAGTTCCATGACGGTGCCGCCCCAGACGCCGCCGCGCGCACGCGCCTGACGTGCGCGCAACACTGTCACTCGAAAATGACAGCACAAACCAAAACACCCATCGCGCGTGAGATGTTGAACAGGCGCCATCAACGCCTGACATCTCAACAAATCTCCAGACTTGGCACCCGCATTGACACATCGAGCTTAAACAGACTAGCAAACCAATCTCGCTTTTCGAGGATTCAAGCGTCGTGCAGCACGGAGTGCCCTTTCCAGGAGACACCGTCATGCGTATGCCGTCCTCGTTGTCCCCGCTGTCCCTCCTCGCCCTCGGTTGGGGCTTGTCCACGCCGGTCACGGCGCTCGCAGTGAACACACCGGACGCGCGGCCCGGCGTCGTCCGGGGAACCGAGGCGCTCGGCCCCGCAAAGGTTCTCACCGACGTGGAGGTGAAGAAGGCGCGCCTCGCCACGGGCATCGACCGCGCCGCGAGCGGTGCCTTCGCGCTCGCCACCGGCTCCGGACACATCTTCCATCGGACGCAGCAGCCCATCCATGCCCTGCGGACGCTCGACGTGCCGCGCGCGGCGGTCCAGCTCCACACGTGGCAGGAGGAGACGGCCGACGGCAGGCGCCAGGAGTATTTCGCCTACAGCCAGGGTGGCTCGGCGCTGCTGGGGCGCGTGCAGCCGACCGAGTACCTGGTCCGGCTGGAGCACGCGCGCTTCGACCCGCTCAATGGGGCGCAGCCGCTGGTCGCGGGCCTGCTCGCCGCGGATGCGGACAACACCCTGCACCTGGTGCAGTTCCGCGCCACGCCGCTGCCGGAGTTCCGTGAAGCCATCGAGGCCGCGGGCGGCAAGGTGCTGCGCTTCCTCACCGACCACACCTTCCTCGTGGAGATGAAGCCCGACACGCACAAGCGCGTCGCGGGGCTTCCCTACGTCCGCTGGGTGGGCGCCTACCATCCGGAGTACCGCACGGAGAGCGTGCTGCGCGAGGCGCTCCAGGGGCGCTCGCTCCGGCTGGAGTCGCAGCGCTACTCCATCATGGTGGGCGAGCGCGGCCCGGCGCGCCAGGGCGAGGTCGCGGCGCTGGTCCGCGCGCTCGGGGGCACGGTGGAGCTCATCGAGCAGGGTGGACTGCGCGTGGAGGCCACGCTCACGCAAGCCCAGTTGGAGCGGGTGCTGCGCTCCAATGCCGTGCAGTTCGTCGACCGGTGGGGTGGGCCGGGTGAAACCGACAACAACAACGTCCGCGAGGTGGGCGGCGCCACGTTCCTGGAGACCGTGGAGGGCTTCTCCGGCCAGGGCGTCCGCGGCGAGATTTTCGACACCGAGCTGCGCACCACGCACCAGGAGTGGGCGACGCCGCCCATCATCCACAGCACGAGCGCCACGGGCAGCTTCCACGGCAGCGCGTGCTACAGCATCAACTTCGCCCGCGGCGTGGACGCGGACTCGCGCGGCCTGATTCCCTCCGGCCAGGGCATCTTCTACCGCTACAACGAGTCCACCCAGTTCGGCGGCACCAAGTCGCGCTACGACATCAACCGCGAGCTCACCGACCCGGCGGGGCCGTACCGCGCCGTGTTCCAGACCTCCAGCGTGGGCAGCACGCTGGGGACCACGTACACCACCATCTCCGCCGAGGTGGACGACTACCTCTTCAAGCACCCCATCCTCAGCACCCAGTCGCAGAGCAACGCGGGCAGCCAGAACTCACGGCCCCAGGCCTGGGCGAAGAACATCGTGTCGGTGGGCGGCATGTACCACTACAACAACGCCAACCGCGGGGATGACCGGTGGAACGGCGGCGCCAGCGTGGGCCCCGCGGCGGATGGCCGCCTCAAGCCGGACCTGTCGTATTACTACGACGCCATCCGCTCCACGTCGAACTCGTCCAACACGGCCTACACCAACTTCAGCGGCACCAGCGCGGCCACGCCGATGACGGCGGGGCACTTCGGCCTGCTGTTCCAGATGTGGCACGAGGGCGTCTGGGCGGGCTTCGGCGGTGGCGCGGACGTCTTCGCCAGCCGTCCCAAGATGGCCACCGCGAAGGCACTGATGATCAACATGGCGCACCGCTACAACTGGACGGCGGGCGGCACCAACGGCGACCTGACGCGCGCGCGGCAGGGCTGGGGCACCGCGGACGTCAAGCGGCTCTATGAGCGCGCCGCCGTGACGAGCGTCATCAACGAGACGGACGTCCTGCTGCCGCTCTCCACGAACACGTACACCGTCAACGTGGCCCGGGGTGAGACGGAGCTGAACGTCACCATGGTGTACACGGACCCCGCGGGCACGGTGGGCGCGGCCCAGGCCCGCATCAACGACCTGTCCCTGCGAGTGACCTCGCCCACCGGCGTCGTCTACTGGGGCAACAACGGCCTGACGGCGAGCAACGTCTCCACGCCGGGTGGCGTGTCGAACACGGTGGACACGGTGGAGAACGTGTTCCTCGCCAACCCCGCCGCCGGCACGTGGACGGTGGAGGTGATTGGTGACCAGATCGTCCAGGACACCGTGCTGACGACGCGCGTGACGGACGCCAACTACGCCCTGGTGGTGAGCGGCGGCCGCATCGTCCCGTAGCCGTGCGCTGAACGGATTGAAGTGCCGGGCCGGTGCACCCTTCGCGGGGACGCCGGCCCGGTGCTTTTCAGGGCCGCGACCGCGAGGCCGCCTGACGGCGCGCCAGGAGCTTCGGCGTCACGGGGTGGCCCCGAAGCTGTTCGACGAGACGGAGCTTGAGCTGCCTGCGAACGGACTCCTCCAACCCAACGATGGCCAGCAGTTCCTTCGTGGGGCCCGCGAACTTCATTTCCCCCGGGGGGCCGCTCACCGCGATGATGGCCGTCAACCCCTGAGACACGCCCGACCAGGGGAACTCTCGCCGGAGCGTCCCCGCGAGCTTCGCCAGCGCCCCTCTCAGCGCCAGGATGAGGCCATCCACGTGTGCGCCATGCCGCACGGTGCGCACGGTGTTGGCGAACGACAGCAACGTGAGGTCCGCGTCCTCGCTCCACTGCAATGCACACTGGATGCGCAGCCCCTCCCACGCGAAGTCGAAGGCAATCGGCTCCGGGTGGAGGCGCCCACGCGCCTCCGTGAGGACGTGGGCCCACTGCGCCACGCCCCCCGGCAGGTGCCACGGCGTGCGCGAGCCCTGCTGAAGGTCCACGTAAGTCACGCGCAGCCCAGGCGCGAGCGCAGCCAGCTCGTTACAGCGCCGGGAAAGACGGGCGCTGTCGAAGGCGAGCACCTCGAAGATGGTGGCGTCTGGAACGAAGTGGACGCGGATGCCCTGGGCCGCGGAGACCGGCATGGGCTCCAGTGGCGTCACCTCCGACACCGCGCCCACGGGGCGCCCATGCGCTCCCAGCAAGCGCCACTGACGCCCCTGCGCCCAGACGTCCACCTGGTAGCGTGAAGACAAGCCCAGGGACACGGGCAGCATGCTGCCCCATCTCCAGGCATCAATCGGCGGCTCGTTCAAGAAGTCCGCGCCCAGCGCCACATCGACCAGGCGCTCCGCGGGGACGATGCTACCGGTGGAGAAAAGCGCGACGGAACCATCCCCGCCCAATTCCACCACCGCGTCGCGGCAGTCGCCGCGTCGGCCTTCTTCGTAGACGACCTCCAACAGGAAGTAGACGAGGTGGTGCAGCCCATACTCGCCAACATCTCCGCAGTACATCCCGGGACGTTTGCGCATGGACTCGACATGGTCCTTCAGCTTTTCCATCCCGGAACTCTATCCCTGGCCCCGTTTCCGCCCCACGACAACGGGACACGGACACACTGGCCCTGGCTCCGACGCGGTGGCATGACGTGCCCATGGCACGTGACGTCTCGTTCTTCGACCAGCTCGGCTCCCTCCTCGCCCAGGAACGCGAGGCCGAGAAGGCCCGCCTGGCCGCGCTCGCCCAGAGCCTCACCCTGCACGAGCGCGAGGAACAAGGCCTGTCCGTCCTGGACCTCGAGTCCATCGAAGAAGAGGTCGGCCTGGGCGGCCGCTTCCTCGTCACGCTGGGCCGCGTGGACCGGCGCCCCCTCCCCACCCGCCTGCACAACGGCGACCTGGTGGCGGTACTGCCCCGCCGCGCCGAGGTGAAGGAGCCGGCCCGCGCGCTCATCTCCCGCGCCACCGCCACGCGCATCCAGCTCGCCTTCGACCGCTCCCCGCCGCCCTACGTCCACGAGGGCCTCCTGCGCCTGGACGTCGTCCCCAACGACGTCACCTATGACCGCCTGCGCGCCGGGCTCCAGCGCATCAAGGCCCTGGACAAGGGCGCCGAGCGGCACAAGCGCGAAGTCCTCCTGGGCAACGAGCCGCCCCGCTTCGACAAGCCCCGTGAGTTCGAGCCCACCCGCCCCCTCAACCCCGAGCAGCAGGACGCCACCGCCCGCGCCCTGGCCTCAGAGGACTTCTTCCTGGTCCACGGCCCCCCGGGCACCGGCAAGTCCACGGTGCTGGCTGAAATCGCCGCACAGGCCGTGGCGGACGGCCAACGCCTGCTGTGCACCGCCGCCAGCAACGCCGCCGTGGACCACCTGCTGGACCTGTGCCTGGACAAGGGCCTGCGCGCCGTCCGCGTGGGCCACCCCGCACGCGTGGCCGCGCGCCTCCAGGAGCACACCCTGGACATCGTCGTGGAGTCCCACCCCGACCGCGTCGTCTCGAGAGAGCTCTTCGACGAGGCCTACTCCCTGCTGGGCTACGCGCGACGCCAGCGCAACCAGGGCCGCAGCCGCGAGCGCTTCGCCAACGCCCGCGCCTCCACCAGCGAGGCCAAGGGCATGCTCGACGAGGCCCGCGCCCTGGAGCGCAAGGCCGTGAAGGCCGTGCTGGCCAACGCGGACGTCATCTGCGTCACGCTCTCCAGCCTCGACTCCGGCGTGCTCTCCGGCGAGAAGTTCGACCTGGCGCTGCTCGACGAGGCCACCCAGGCCACCGAACCCCTGGCGCTGCTCGGCTTCCTGCGCGCCCCTCGCGTCATCCTCGCCGGAGACCCGCAGCAGCTCCCGCCCACCGTGCTGTCACAGGAGGCCGCGAAGGCGGGCCTGGGCGTGAGCCTCTTCGAGCGCCTGCTCAAGGACCACGGAGAGGGCGTCAAACGCATGCTGCGCGAGCAGTACCGGATGAACGCGCGCATCATGGCGTTCCCCTCGCGGGAGATGTACGCCGGCGAGCTGCGCGCCCACCCCTCCGTGGCGGACCGGGCGCTGGCGGAGGTCCTCACGCCTGGCGCGGACGTGGACGCGCCCCCCGTGCTCTTCCTCGACACCGCGGGCAAGGGCTTCGAGGAGGAAGTCGAGCCCACCACGCGAAGCCTCTTCAACCCTGGCGAGGCCGGGCTGGTGGAGGCCCGCGTGCGCGCGCTGCTCGCCGCGGGCCTGTCGCCCCGGGAGCTGGCGGTGATTACGCCCTACAGCGCCCAGGCCCACCGGCTGCGCGAGCGCATCGAGGCGCTCAGCCCCGACGTGGAGGTCGACACCGTCGACGCATTCCAGGGCCGGGAGAAGGACGCCATCATCGTCTCCCTCACGCGCTCCAACGGCGAGGGGCAGCTCGGCTTCCTCAACGATTTGCGCCGCATGAACGTGGCCCTCACCCGCGCCCGCCGTCACCTCTTCGTCGTGGGCGACTCCGCCACGCTCAGCGGACACGCCTTCTACGCTCGCTTCGTCGAAGGCACGCAGGAGCACGGCGGCTACCGCTCCGCGTGGGAGTGGCCCGACGCCCAGGAAGCCTGACACCTCGGGTTGTAACAGGGTGATGGCAGACCCGCCCTGGGGCACTACGCAATAAGTGCGAGGCTTTCCGGCCAAATTTGTCGCAACTGTGCACAATTTTTGTCACCCCATGCGGGGGCGCGAGCAGCGCAACGCCGGAAAATCGAGCCTTTGAGGCGCCTTCCCTGTGCGGCATGAAACATGCTGTTCCGGCGCGTGAGGAGGAACCGCCACATGTCCCAGCAGGCCAATGTTACGAAGGAAACGATGTCTGGGTTCTCCGTATCGAGAAGGACAACGGCAAGCAGCAGGAGTACCGCTGCGCCACGGAGAACCAGGCGCGGCAGCTCGCGATGATTCTCTCCCGGCCCGACACGGGTGGCCCGCCGCGGCAACCCTCGAATCCTCGCTGACCTCGCGCCCCACCCGGGTGCGGATGACGATTCTCCCGGACGCGCGAACCGGGTAAGGCACGGGCAGGAGGCGCCCGTGCCCACAGCGCTTGAATCCCTCACCGTCGATGCCGAAGGCCTGGCCCTGCACGTGCGCCAGCGCGCCGCGGCATCCGCGCCGGCCGTCCTGTTCCTGCACGGCTGGTTGGACCACTCCCACAGCTTCGATGCCGTCGTCGCGCACCTGCCGGAGACCTGGCGGCTGGTGCTGTTGGACTTCCGGGGCATGGGGCGCAGCGCCCACGTGGGCCCGGGCGCGACCTATCACTTCAGCGACTACGCGTTGGACGTGGAGGCCACGCTCGACGGGCTCGGCCTGGACGCGGTGCACGTGGTGGGGCACTCGCTGGGCGGCATCGTCGCGCAGGCGTACGCCGCCGCCCGCCCCGAGCGGGTGAAGAGCGTGACGCTCATCGAAAGCCTGGGGCCCGCCGGTGGCCCCCCCGAGGGCGCCCTGGGCCGCCTGCGCAGCGCGCTGAACGACGCCCGCCGCCCGCCCAACCGCAAGCGCTACCCCTCCGTGGAGGCCGCCGCGGCGCGGCTGCTCGAGAACAGCCCCACGCTGACGCAGGGCGCCGCGCTGTACCTCGCCCGCCACGGCACCGAACCCGTCGACGGCGGGCTGGCCTTCACCTTCGATCCGCGCCACCGCCGCCGCTTTGGCATGGGCTACGACGAAGCCCAATGGATGGCGCTCCAGGCCCACATCACCTGCCCCGTGCACCTCATCCTGGCCACCCACGGCCTGCGCCATGACGACGCGCTGATGCGCAGCCGCGAGCAGGGACTCCGGACCCTCGCCCATCCGCCGCTGCACATCCCCGGGGGACATCACGTTCACATGGAGAAGCCCGCAGTGGTCGCAGAGGCGCTGATTCGCGCCATCCACTGACAACCACCTACCTGTCATCTCCGACCGAAGGACAGGAAAGTCTTTCACCCTCCAGGGTATCGCCCTTCCCCACTGCCCCCCGGTGGACACTTCTTTTTCGCCAACCCCTTGAAATCAGGGGCACCCCCTCTCGCCCCCTGCGTTGGTACGCGAATTGATTAGGGAGCGCCCGGTGGATCACGCATCGGGACCAGGCCGGTGGGTGTGGGGGAAGGGCGGGGAGCGGGAGATGCGGATGGGGCTGACAGGGCGTGGACTCACACTGGCGTTGCTCATTGCCCTCGGGACGGCATGTCACGAGGGGGCGGAGACCCGTGCCGTGCAAGCCACCGCGGTGGTGGACACGGACCTCCTCGACTTCGGCGACGTGCCGGTGGGCGAGTGGCGGGAGCGGCAGGTGCGCATCCGCAATGTCGGCTACGTGCCCTTCTCCGCCATCGAGGCGTTGGGCCTGGCCAACAACCCCTCCTACGAAGTGGAGCTGGGGGAAGGCGGCAACCGGGTGATGCCGGGCGAGTCCCACGTGGTGCTCGTGCGCTTCCACCCGCTCACCGAGGGCCTGTCCACGGAGACGGTGCACGTGGCCACCGACGCCAACCAGGGCGCGGAGGCCCAGGTGCAGGTGATGGGCATGGGCACGCCCACGCAAGTCGGCATCGACCCGCCGCTGCTGGACTACGAGACGCTGGAGGTGGAGAGCGAGCGGACCCTGGAAGTCACCGTCACCAACCCGGTGGACCTGCCGCTGACGCTGTCGGTGGGCGGCACGCACGCGGAGCCCTTCACCGCGGACACCGTCACCATCCCGCCCATGGCCTCGGTCCGGGTGAGCACCAAGTACCTGCCGCGCGCGCTGGGGGCCATGGGCGCGCGCCTGGAGATTCTCTCGTGTGAGGGCTGCACGCCCTCCACCGTGGAGCTGAAGGGCAACTCGGTGGCCTCCGCCTTCGTGTTCGACCCGGCCCCCGTGCCGTTCGACCTGATTCCGGTGCACGAGCGCACGCAGTCGTTCACCCGCGCGCGCAACATCACCTGGCGGCCCGTCACCGTGGAGCGGCTCGTCACGAGCGACCACGCCTTCGCGCCCCTCTCCCGCCCGGAGGGCACCACCGTGCAGCCCGGCCAGGTCGTGGAGATGCCGATGGAGTTCGCGGCGCGCTTCTCCGGCCCCAACGTGGGCGACCTCACGGTGCACTACACGTCCGACAAGGCGCGCAACTCGCAGGTGATTCTGGACGCGCGCGGCGGCCGGCCCACGATGGCCGTGACGCCGGTATCGCTCGACTTCGGCGAGGTGCCGGTGGGCGGCAAGGTGGAGCGCGTCATCCGCATCACCAACGCGGGCACCAACGGCAACCTGCAGTTCGTGGGCGTCGCCGCGGGCGGTGACAGTCCCCAGTTCAGCGTGGACATCCCCACGCGCGGCACCCAGGCCATTCCCTGGACGGGCGGAACGTGGCCCGTGCTGGAGGTGACGCCGGGTGTGCCCATTGCCCCGAACCCGGACGCGGTGGAGTTGAAGGTGTACTTCGAGCCGACCGCGGCGGGGAACTGGACGGCGTCGCTGCGCGTGCGCTCGGATGACTTGTTCAACCCGGAGCGCGAAATCATCCTCACCGGCCGCTCGCGCGCCACCGCGCCCTGCGTCTACGAGCTGGTGCCGCAGCCGATGATGGACTTCGGCAACGTCGCGCCCGGCCGGGGCGCCGTGCTGGGCTTCCAGTTCCGCAACCCGGGCAGCGCCGAGTGCGCGGTGAAGAACATCCACATCAGCAACGACGGGGGCGGCGTCTTCTTCATGCCTGGCGGCCGGCTCACCGGCGGCGTCGTGGAGTACGACACGGGCTTCAGCGCCATGGTGGCCTTCCGGCCCCAGGCGGCGGGTGACTTCACCGGCGAGCTGGAGCTCACGGTGAGCAACCCGGCCGCGCCCACGGTGCGGCTGCCCCTCCGAGGCGTGTCCCGCGCGAGCTGCCTGGTGGCGACGCCGTCCTTCGTGGACTTCGGCCCCATCCGCTACGACTGCGCCGCGACGCCCCGGAAGACGTACGTGGCCAACCGGTGCAGCAGCCCCATCACCGTGACGGGCGCGGACATTGGCAACGGCACCAGCAACCAGTTCTCCCTGGTGACGCCCATGACGGCGCCCGTCACCCTGGCGCCGGGCGAGGGCTTCGAGCTGGAGGTCGGCTACGCGCGCAACGTCCACGGCCAGCACTTCAGCCCGCTGTACCTGCGCACGCCCAATGAGCCGGTGCCCTTCCTCGTCCCCCTCATCGCGGAGACGAACCACGAGGGCATCCAGGTGGACCGCTACACGCAGGGCACCGACAGCCAGTTGGACGTCCTCTTCGTGGTGTCCAACACCACCACCATGCAGCAGTACCAGCAGCGCCTGCAGGCGGCGATTCCGCAGTGGCTGCAGACGGCCCAGACGAATGGCGTGGACGTGCGCGTGGGTGTCACCAGCACGGGCCTGGTCGCCCGGGGTCCGCAGTGCGGCGGCGGCGCCAACGGCGGCGAGGCCGGGCGCCTCTTCCCAGTGGACGGCAGCCGGCCCCGCGTGGTGTCCAGCACCAGCCCCACCGCCGTCGCGGACCTCCAGGCCAACCTGGGCGTGGGCATGTGCCACAACCTGGTGCAGGGCCTGGAGACAATGCGCCAGGCGCTGTCCGCGCCGCTGTCCGAGCAGATGGATGACCTGCGCACCCCGCAGCCCAACGACGGCAACGCGGGCTTCGTCCGCGCGGCGGCGCGCATGGCGGTGGTGGTGCTGGCCGACGAGGACGACAACTCCGGCTTTGGTCCGGAGAGCTACATCCAGTTCCTCCAGACGCTGAAGGGCACGGGCATGTCGCACCGCAGCCAGCTCTACGGCCTGGTGCCCACCGACTCCGCCTGCGCCACCGCTGGCAGCGGCTCCGCGCGCTTCACCGCCGTGGCCCAGGGCACGGGCGGCCAGGTCGCCAACATCTGCGGCCAGAACTACCAGCCGCTGCTGGAGCAGGTCATCCAGCGCGCCGGTGAGCCCCAGGCGGACTTCCCCCTCACCGCGGCCCCCACGGGCCTGGGGGAGATGGGCGTGCGCGTCCAGGGCCAGCCGGTGCCCGCGACGCAGTGGGTCTACGACGCGGCGCAGAACGCCATCGTCTTCCAGCCGGGGGCCATCCCCTCGCCGGGTCAGGCGGTGGAGGTCCGTTACCGCAGCGTCTGCGCGGCCCCGTAACCCACGGGCGGGAGGTCCGGGCCACCCCGGGGAAGGCATGGAAGTCCAGGTGTCAGGGGAAATGATGCGCCCCGGACTTCCGTGCCCCCGCCTCGCGCGGGTATCGTGCCGGGTGTCGTGGAAACATTCGGCCGCTACGAGCTGCTTCGGAAACTCGCCATTGGTGGCATGGGCGCCGTCTATCTCGCCCGGCAGAAGGGGCCGGTGGGCTTCCAGAAGCTGCTGGTGGTGAAGCGGCTGTTGCCCCACCTGTCCGAGGACGACGAGTTCATCGACATGTTCCTGGACGAGGGGCGCATCGCCGCGCACCTCAACCACCCCAACATCGCGCAGATCTACGACCTGGGGGACGTGGACGGGCAGTACTTCATCGCCATGGAGTACGTGCATGGCGAGGCCGTGGGCCCGCTGGGCGCCCGGGCCCAACAGCGGGGCATCACCATTCCCCTGGGGCTCAAGTGCCGCATCATCGCGGACGCCGCCGCGGGCCTGGACGCGGCCCACAACGCGCGCAGCCCGTCTGGCCGGAAGCTGGCGCTGATCCACCGGGACGTGTCTCCGCAGAACGTGCTGGTGGGCTTCAACGGCGGCGTGAAGCTCATCGACTTCGGCGTGGCCAAGGCGTCCGGGAAGCTCTCCCAGACGATTGTCGGCACCATCAAGGGCAAGCACGCGTACATGTCCCCGGAGCAGGCCCGGGGCGAGCCGCTGGATTCGCGCTCGGACGTGTTCGGCCTGGGCACGGTGTTCTACGAGCTGCTGACGCAGCAGCGCCTGTTCAAGCGCGAGACGGAGCTGGCCACGCTCAAGGCGGTGGTGGGGACCAAGATTGTCCCGCCGTCGGAGGTGGTGCCGGAGATTCCCAAGGCGCTGGACGCCATCGTCTTCAAGGCGCTGGCGCGCAAGCGTGACGAGCGCTTCTCCACGGCGGGCGAGCTGCAGCTCGCGCTGGAGGAGTTCCTCCTCTCGGAGAAGCTGCCCGCGACCCCGGCCCACCTGGCGGCCTTCATGCGGGACATGTACGCGGAGGAGCTGGAGGAAGACCGCTTCGCCACCGAGCCCACGGTCATCAACTTCGACCTGAGGCAGGCGGCCCGCGCCCATGCCGCGAAGCCCGCACGCACCCCGGGGGGCTCTTCCCCCGCGGCGTCGCCCGTTCCCTCCGCGCAGGCGCGTCCGCCCGCCGCGGCCCGTCCACCGGCCGCCGCGCCGGGCGTGAAGCCCGCGCCCGCGAAGCCCGCGCGCACGGCGACGTCGCAGGAAGCCGCGCCCGTGAAGCGGCCTCCGCCCCGCGGCCCAGGAGGCCAGGGGGACGGAGGCAAGTAGGCCCACGGCGAGACTAGAAGCTCTTGCCGTCCACCTTCATCACCGGCAGCCCGTCCAGCTCGATGCCATCCAGGCAGCGGACGTTGATGGCGCGCATCTCCTTGCCGTCCGGCGTCGTCCCCTTGCCGAACGAGCGCACGCCGCACGTGGCGCAGAACAGGTGGTGGATCGACTTCTTGCCGAACTGGTAGTCGGTGATGCGCTCCGCGCCCGAGCGGAGGTTGAACAACGCCTCCGGCACGAAGCCCAGCAACATCCCCGTCTTGATGCAGATGGAACAGTTACAGGACACCAGGGGCTGCGACAGGTCCAGGCTCACGTCGTAACGAACCTGACCACAGTGGCAACCACCCTCGTAACGCTTGGTCTCGGACATGGGCGCATCCTGCCCCGGGCCCCATCGTGGACGGGAACAATTCGGGCGCGTGGCACCGCCCGCGACTCGCGCCGTTCCGGTAACGCACTCACCCGCCGTCACGGACTCACCGGTGCGGATGCGGTGAGGGTGCCGGCATGTGCTCGGGGTGCATGGGCTCAGGATGCGGCGCGGGCGGAGGCTCGCTCGGGCGGGCCGGGCGTGACGTCTCGGGCATTGGCGCGGGCTCGAGCGGCTCCCTGGGAGGCGGTGCCACGGAGCGCTCCGGGCGTGACGTCTCGGGCATTGGCGCGGGCTCGAGCGGCTCCCTGGGAGGCGGTGCCACGGAGCGCTCTGGCGGTGCTTCGCGCGGCGCCATGGGCGGGGGTATCACCGTGCGCTCTGGAGGTGCTTCACGTGGCACCACGGGAGCCGGTGCCGCGGGACGCGCGGGCTGTGATTCACGTGGCACCACGGGGGCTGGTGTCGCGGGACGCGCTTCACGCGGCGCCATGGGAGCCGGTGCCGCGGGACGCGCGGGCGTGGACCCAGGCGGTCGCGCGGCGGGATGCGCGGGAGCGGGGACGACCTCGTTGGGATGTCCCGGACGGGGCGTGCCACTCCCACCGTAGGGCCGAGGCGTCGCGGCGGGCGGCGGTCTCGCGGGTTGTCCCAGGTGTCCACCCGACCAGGGGTTCCGGGGGACGACGCTCGCGACGGGCACTCGCGTGACGGGCCGCCCCGTCAGTTGCGCCACACGCTGAGGAGGCGGCGAGAAGTAGACGCCTCGCCGAGGCACGCCCGCGAAGTACGTCCGGTTCAGCACGAGGTTCAGTTGAACGGAGGGGATGAACACCGAGGGCGCCAGCGGGTCGAGGAAGTCCGGCGCCAGCACCGCGTTCCACATCGTGGGCTCCGAGTAGTAGTCGATGCCCACCGACAGGGGCCCCAGCGGCGCCCAGGCGATGTAGTCCCCGCCATACCGCCACGTCACCCAGGCGGGCGCCCAGTCGTAGCCTGGAATCCATGTCCAGCCATAGGGCTGGACCACCGCCCAGCGGCCGTAGTGGAACGGCGCCCATCCCCAACTGGCGTTGGAGACAAACGTCCATCCCTGGTCGGTATAGGCCCAGCGCCCGTCCGTATACGGCCGCCACCCCTGCGGCGTGTCGCTGGGCACCCAGACGAGGCCATAGTCAGGCGTCTGCACCCACTCGCCATAGGGGTCGAGCGCCTGCTGGAAGTCGCTCAGCGTGGGTGAAGTCACCGGCTCCTGCACCGAGTACTCCACGGGCGGCGGCTGCGAGTACTCCGGCGGAGCCAACGACTGGGCCCCCGCCCGCGCAGCGAACAGCGACATCACCACCACGACGAAGAACCGGCCTCTCATGACGCCTCACCCGGGAGCACGCGTGGCTCCCGAATGAATCCTTTGAATCCCTTCGCGTGATGGAAAGTCTCGGACGAGACACCCGTGCCGGCGCGTGGGCCTGGCAGGCGCCGGAACGAACGGCACGCGACGAAGCCCCTCGACGCCGGGACATTGCGGGCTGCCGCGTTTCTTCCTAGCAACGCCCTTCCGGCCATGCAGGGGGATGCCATGCCAACGCACAGGGCAGCACGCGCGCGCTGGCCTGCCACCCAGCGCATGGCGCTACGGGTGGGATTGGGGCCAGTGCTGTTGTCGGCCCTTCTCCTGGCACCGCTCGCGAGCGGTCAGCAGACCTCCCCGTCCGTCACGCTGGAAGAGGCGCTGCGCACCGCGAGAGAGCGGCAACCCCAGCTCCGCCAGGCACGGTCCGCCACCGAGGTGGCGCGGGCCGCCGCCGCGGAGGCGCGAGCCCCCTTGCTTCCCCAGGCCTCGCTGAGCGCCAGCTACGAGCGCACGACGGCCAACTTCTTCCAGCGCCCTGGCATGCTGCCGCCCAGCGTGACGCGCCCCTCGCCCTCCGCCACGGCGAGCTGGAAGACCTTCAACTTCTTCAACGGAGGCGCCACGGTGAACCAACTCATCTGGGACTTCGACCAGACGGCGGACCGCTGGCGTGCGGCGAAGGTCCGGACCGATGCCCAGAAAGAGAGCGAACGCACCGTCGCGAGCCAGGTGGCGCTGTCCGTCCGCAGCGCCTACTTCGCCGCGTGGACGGACAAGTCGCTGGTGGGCGTGGCTCAGGAGACGCTGCGGAACTTCCAACGCCACCTCCTGCAGACGGAGGGCTTCGTCCAGGCGGGGACCGCGCCGGAAATCGACCTGGCCCAGGCGAGGGCCAACGTCGCCACCGCGAAGGCCCAGCTCATCGCCGCCGAGAACGCGTACCTCACGGCCAAGGCGCAGCTCAGTCTGGCCGTCGGCTGGAAACGCGGGCTCGACTACGACGTGACGCCGCCGGTCTTCGACGCCGTCGAAGGTGAGGACGCGCCCGTCGAAACACTCGAGGCGGAGGCGTTGGCCCGCCGCCCCGAGCTCGCCGCGCTGCGACGGCAGGTGGACGCCCAGCACCTCACGGTGCGCGCCATTCAAGGGGCCTACGCGCCGACGCTCGCCGGCAGCGTGAGCGCCACCACCGGAGGCATCACGGTGAAGGACCTGGGCTGGAACGTGGCCGCGGGCGTGTCACTGAGCTGGCAGGTCTTCCAAGGGGGGCTGACGCGCGCCCAGGTCCAGGGTGCCTCGGCGACGGCCTCGCAGCTCGAGGCCCAGTTCGACCAGGAGCACCTCCAGGTCCGCTTCGAGCTCGAACAGGCGCGGCTGGCGATTCTGGCCGCCAAGGCGACCCTGCGCGCGCAGCAGGACGCGGTCCTCAATGCCCGGGAGCGGCTGCGCCTGGCCCAGGGCCGCTATTCGATGGGCGTGGGCAGCGGCATCGAGCTGGGGGATGCGCAGGTGGCGCTCAGCAACGCCGAGGCCCAATGGGTCCAGGCCCAGGGGCAGCTCTTCATCGCCCGCGCCCAGCTCCTCTTCGCGCTCGGACACGGGTGAGGCGACCATGCGCATCCGCTCGGGCCTCTGCGCGCTGCTCCTCCTCGCCGCCACCGCGACGTGCTCGAAGCCGCACGAGGCCGCTGGCGCGCGGCACCCGCCGCCGGGAGAACGCACCATCCCCGTGGACGTGGCCCCGGCCCAGCAGCGCGACGTGCCCATCTATCTGGACGGACTGGGCACCGTGGTGGCCTTCAAGACGGTGACGGTGCGCACCCAGGTCAACGGACGCATGCAGGAGGTCTTCTTCCGCGAGGGCCAGCCGGTGCGCCGAGGGGAGGCGCTCGCGCAGATAGACCCCCGGCCCTTCCTCATCCAGTTGCGGCAGGCCGAGGCCGCGCTGGCCCGGGACAAGGCCCAGCTCGCCACCAACACCAAGGACCTGAAGCGCTACCAGTACCTCGCCGAGCGCAGGCTCATCCCCCAGCAGCAGGCGGACGACCAGCAGGGCCTGGCGGACCAGGGCGCGGCGCTGGTCCGCGCGGACGAGGCGGCCATCGCCGCGGCCCGGCTCAACCTGGAGTATGCGCGCATCGTCTCACCGCTCGACGGGGTGACCGGCATCCGGATGGTCGACCCGGGCAACCTCGTCTCGACGTCCGACACCACGGGCATCGTCGTGGTGACGCAGCTCGACCCCATCGCCGTCTTCATCTCCGTCCCCCAGGAGCGGCTCGCCGACATCGCCCGGCAGCAGCGCCAGCATCCGCTGGAGGTCATCGTCCTCAGCCGCGACGGCGGCACCGAGCTGGGGCGCGGAACGCTCACCGTCATCGACAACATCATCAACCCCGCCACGTCCACGCTCCGGCTCAAGGCCGTCCTGGCCAACCCCGACCACGGCCTCTGGCCCAACGCCTTCGTCAAGGCCCGCCTCCTCCTGGAGACGCGCCAGGGCGCGCTGACGGTGCCCGCGCAGGCGTTGCAACGCGGTCCCGACGGCACCTTCGTCTACGTCATGGGCCAGGACCACACGGTGCAGCCCCGGCCGGTGACGGTGGGCCTGCTCCAGGGCCCCCTGGCGCTCATCGACAAGGGGCTCAACGCCGGTGAGCAGGTCATCACGGAAGGGCAGAACCAGCTCCACCCCGGCAGCAAGGTCGCCCCCCGGAAGGGGCACGGGCCATGAGCGTCTCCGAGCCCTTCATCCGGCGCCCGGTCGCCACCACGTTGCTGACGGTGGGCCTGCTGCTGGCGGGGCTCGTGGGCTATGCGCAGCTCCCCGTCTCGGCGCTGCCCCAGGTGGACTACCCCACCATCGTCGTCTCCACCCTGCTGCCCGGCGCGAGCGCGGAGACGATGGCGTCCACCGTCACCACCCCGCTGGAGCGCCAGTTCGGACAGATTCCGTCGCTGTCACAGATGACGTCGGTGTCCAGCCTGGGCACGTCCCAAATCACGCTCCAGTTCGAGCTGGACCGGAGCATCGACTCGGCCGAACAGGACGTGCAGGCCGCCATCAACGCCACGTCCAGCCTGCTGCCTCCGCTGCTGCCCGCCCCGCCGACGTACAGCAAGACGAACCCCGCCGACACGCCCGTGCTGGTGCTGGCCGTGACGTCCGACTCGCTCCCGTTGGATCAGGTCAGCGACCAGGCGGACTCCATCCTCGCGCAGCGGCTGTCCCAGGTCCCCGGCGTGGGGCTCGTCGCCATCAGCGGCGCGCAGAAGCCGGCCGTCCGCGTCCAGGTGGACCCGGCGGCGCTCGCGGGCGTGGGCTTGACGCTGGAGGACGTGCGCGCCGCCCTGGTCGCCGCCAACGTCAACCAACCCAAGGGAAACCTCGACGGGCCCCGGCTCGACTACGCCCTACAGACCGATGACCAGCTCCTCGACGCCGCCGCGTACCGGCCGCTGGTGCTGGCCTACCGCGACGGCGCGCCCCTCCGGTTGAGTGAGGTGGGCGACGTCATTGACGGCGTGGAGAACGCGCAGCTCGCGGGCTGGGCGGGCACCCAGCGCGCCATCATCCTCAACGTCCAACGACAGCCGGGCGCCAACGTCATCCAGGTGGCGGACCGGGTGAAGGCGCTGCTCCCGCGGCTGGCGCCCACGCTCGCGCCGGGACTGAGCGTCCACATCCTCAGTGACCGCACGGAGACGGTGCGCGCGTCGGTGGCGGACGTCCAGTTCACGCTGGGCCTCACCATCTTCCTGGTCGTCGCGGTGAACATCGTCTTCCTGCGCTCGGTGCGCGCCACGCTCATCCCCGGCATCGCCGTGCCGCTCTCGTTGGTGGGCACCTTCGGCGTCATGTACCTGGCCGGCTACAGCCTCAACAACCTGTCCCTGATGGCGCTCACCATCGCCACCGGGTTCGTGGTCGATGACGCCATCGTGATGATTGAAAACATCTCCCGTCACATCGAGGAGGGCGCGTCCCCGTTCGACGCGGCGCTCGAGGGCTCTCGGCAGATTGGTTTCACCATCATCTCGCTGACCGTCTCGCTCATCGCGGTGCTCATCCCCCTGCTCTTCATGGGGGGCCTCATCGGGCGGCTGTTCCGCGAGTTCGCGGTGACGCTGGCCATCGCCATCACCGTCTCCGCGGTGCTCTCCCTCACCCTCACCGCGATGATGTGCGCGCACCTGCTCGAAGCCAGGAAGTCCAAGGCCCCGGGGCGCTTCTACCGCGCCTCGGAGCGCTTCTTCGACGGACTGCTCGACCTCTATCGCCGGGGGCTCGACACCGTCTTGCGCCACCAGGCGCTGACGCTCGGGGTGACGGTGGCCACCGTCGTGCTCACCGCGCTGCTCGCCTACTTCATCCCCAAGGGCTTCTTCCCCACCCAGGACACGGGGTTGATTCAGGGCATCACCGAGGCGGCGCCCGACGTCTCCTTCTCCCGGATGATGCAGTTGCAGCAGGCGCTGACCGAGGTGGTGCTCCAGGACGCCGACGTGGCCTCGGTGGCGTCCTTCATCGGCGCGGACGGGACGAACCCCACCACCCACAACGGCCGACTCTCCATCACCCTCAAGCCGCATGGCCAGCGCAAGGTGAACGCCACCGGCATCATCGCCCGGCTCAAGCCGAAGCTGGACGCCGTCACCGGCATCCAGGCGTCGCTCCAGCCCGTGCAGGACCTGACCGTGGAGACCCGTCAGACGCAGGCGCCCTTCCAGTACACGCTGGAGGATGCCAGTCCGGCCGAGCTCGCCGCCTGGGCCCCTCGCATGCTGGCGGCCATGAGGGCCCGCCCCGAGCTCACGGACGTCGTCAGCGACCAGCAACCCGGGGGCCTCCAGCTCCGGCTCACCATCGACCGGGACGCCGCCGCGAGCGTCGGCGTGCAGCCCCAGGCCGTGGACGACGTGCTCTATGACGCCTTCGGCCAGCGGCAGGTCTCCACCCTCTTCACCCAGCTCAACCAGTACCGCGTCATCCTGGAGGTGAAGCCCGAGCTCCAGCGCGAGCCGAGCACCCTGGAGCTGCTCTACGTGCGGCCGCAAGCCGGAGGCGCGGTGCCCCTGTCCGCCGTCGTCCGGTCCGACATCCAGCCCGCCGCGCTGACCGTCAACCACCAGGACCAGTTCCCCGCGGTGACGCTGTCATTCGACACCGCGCCGGGCGTCTCGCTGGGTCAGGCGGTGAAGGCCATCCGTGAGGTCGAGCAACAGCAGGGCCTGCCGCCCAGCATCCGCGCGGACTTCCAGGGCACCGCGCAGTCGTTCCAGCAGGCGCTGGCCAGCGAGCCGCTGCTCATCCTCGCCGCGCTCATCACCGTCTACATCGTCCTGGGCGTGCTCTACGAGAGCTACATCCACCCCGTCACCATCCTCTCCACGCTGCCCTCGGCGGGCGTGGGCGCCCTGCTGGCGCTGATGCTCGTCCGCGTCGAGTTCAGCATCATCGCGCTCATCGGCGTCGTGCTGCTCATCGGCATCGTGAAGAAGAACGCCATCATGATGATCGACTTCGCGCTGGAGGCGGAGCGCCATCAGCGGCTGACGCCCCACGCCGCCATCCGGCAGGCGGCCCTGCTGCGCTTTCGGCCCATCATGATGACGACCCTGGCGGCGCTGCTCGGCGGCATCCCGCTCGCGCTGGGCCAGGGCACCGGCTCCGAGCTGCGCAAGCCCCTGGGCATCAGCATCGTGGGCGGGCTGCTCGTCTCCCAGGTCCTGACGTTGTTCACCACGCCAGTCGTCTACCTGTTCATGGGCCGCCTGGCGCGCCGGGTCCGCCGGCGTCCGCGCCCGCCGCCGGAGCCGGCATGAACCTCTCCGGGCCCTTCATCCGCCGCCCCATCGCCACGTCGCTGCTCGCCGTGGCCATCCTCCTGGGCGGCGCGACGGCCTACACCCAGCTCCCCGTGGCGCCCCTGCCCGACGTCGACTTCCCCACCATCAACGTCACGGCCGCGCTCCCTGGCGCCAGCCCCGAAATCATGGCGTCCGCGGTCGCCACGCCCCTGGAGCGGCGCTTCGGACGCATCGCGGGCATCAACGAAATCACCTCCACCAGCACGACGGGCAACACGTCCATCACGCTCCAGTTCGACCTGAGCCGCGACGTGGACTCCGCGGGAAGGGACGTGCAAGCGGCCATCAACGCGGCCGGAGGCGACCTGCCCACCAACCTGCCCAGCCGCCCCACCTACCGGAAGGTGAACCCCGCGGACGCCCCCATCCTCATCCTGTCGCTGACGTCGAAGACGCTCCCCCTGGCCCAGGTCTACGACGCGGCCAACAACGTGCTCGCGCAGAAGGTGGCCCAGGTCCAGGGCGTGGGGCAGGTCTTCGTGGGCGGTGGCCAGCAGCCCGCCATCCGCGTCCAGGTGAACCCCCAGGCCCTGGCGGGCGTGGGGCTGGGCCTGGAGGACGTGCGCACCGCGCTGGAGCAGGCCAGCGTCGACCGGCCCAAGGGCCTGCTCAACGGCCCCGAGCAGTCCCTGGTGTTCGGCGCGAACGACCAACTCCTGGAGGCCCGCGCCTACGAGGACATCGTCCTCGCCACGAACGCGGGCGCCCCGCTGCGCTTGAGGGACGTGGGCCGCGCCTTCGACAGCGTGGAGAACGTGCGCGTGGCCGCGTGGACCAACGGCGAGCGCACCATCTCCCTCATCATCCGCCGCCAGCCTGGCGCCAACATCATCGAGGTCATCGAGCGCGTGAAGGCGCTGCTCCCCTCCATCACCCAGGCCATCTCCCCCGCCATCGACGTCCGGGTGGCGCTGGACCGGAGCAGCTCCATCCGCGCCTCGGTTGCCGACGTGAAGCGCACCCTGGTGCTCAGCGTGGTGTTGGTGGTGTTGGTGGTGTTCGCCTTCCTGCACAGCGTGCGCGCCACGCTCATCCCCAGCGTCGCCGTGCCGCTGGCGTTGATTGGGACCTTCGGCGTCATGTTCCTGTGCGGCTACAGCCTCGACAACCTGTCGCTGATGGCGCTCACCATCTCCACCGGCTTCGTGATTGATGACGCCATCGTCGTCACGGAGAACGTCGCCCGCTACATCGAGGAGGGCGACACGCCGCTGCAGGCCGCGCTCCGGGGCTCGCGGCAGATTGGCTTCACCATCCTCTCCATCACCGCGTCCCTGCTGGCCGTCTTCATCCCCCTGCTGCTGATGGGCGGCATCGTCGGGCGCATCTTCCGGGAGTTCGCCGTCACCCTCAGCGTGGCCATCGCGGTCTCCGCCGTGGTGTCCCTCACGCTGACGCCGATGATGGCCTCGCGGCTGCTCCGCCCGGAGCACCGCCGGCGCGCCACGCTCTTCGAGCGCGTGCAACGGACCTATGACCGGGCGCTCGGCGCGGTCCTGGACCACCCCACGCTCACGCTGCTGGTGCTGGCGGCCACCATCGTCCTCAACCTCTACCTCTACGTCGCCATCCCCAAGGGACTCTTTCCCCAGCAGGACACGGGCAACCTCACCGGCATCTCGGACGGCCCCCAGGACATCTCCTTCCCGGCGATGAAGGCGCGGCAGGAGGCCGCCAACGCGGTCATCCGGCGGCACCCGGCCGTCCACAACGCCACGTCGTTCATCGGCGGCACCTCCACCCTCAACTCCGGCAACGCCTTCATCGAGCTCAAGCCCCGAGGCGAGCGGACGCAGAGCGCCGACCAGGTCATCGCCGAGCTGCGCGCCCAGCTCTCGCGGGTGCCCGGCATCCAGGTCTTCCTCCAGTCCGTCCAGGACGTGCGCATCGGCGGGCGGCTGTCCCGCACGCAGTACCAGTACTCCCTCCAGGACCAGGACCTGGGCACCCTCCAGACGTGGGCGCCCCGCATGCTGGACACGCTCCGGAAACTCCCCGAGCTGCGCGACGTGGCCAGCGACCAGCAGGTGAACGGGCTCCAGCTCATGGGGACCATCGACCGGGACACCGCGTCACGCCTGGGCATCACCCCCGCGGCCATCGACCAGGCGCTGTACGACGCCTTCGGCCAGCGGCAGGTCGCCACCCTCTTCACGCCCACCACGCAGTACCGCGTCGTGCTGGAGGTGGACCCGGCGCAGGCCGCGTATCCCGAGGCGCTCCAGGACCTGTTCGTGAAAGCACCTTCGGGCGCCGTGGTGCCGCTCTCCACGCTGGTGCGCTTCCAGCCCGAGCCGATGCTGTTGTCCGTGAATCACCAGGGCCAGTTCCCCGCGGTGACCCTGTCCTTCAACCTGGCGCCGGGCGTGGCGTTGGGCCAGGCGGTGAACGCCATCCACCGGGCGCAGGCGGAACTGGGCCTTCCGGCGAGCATCACCGCCAGCTTCCAGGGAACGGCGCAGCTCTTCACGGAGTCACTGCGCAATGAGCCGTACCTGGTGCTCGCCGCGCTGGTCGCCGTCTACATCGTGCTGGGCATCCTCTACGAGAGCTACGTCCACCCGCTCACCATCCTCTCCACGCTGCCCTCGGCGGGGGTCGGCGCGCTGCTGGCCCTGCTCCTGTTTCGGATGGAGCTGACGCTCATCGCGCTCATCGGCATCATCCTGCTCATCGGCATCGTGAAGAAGAACGGCATCCTGCTGGTGGACTTCGCGCTGGAGGCCGAGCGCGGCCAGGGGCTCTCCGCGCGCGAGGCCATCCGCGGCGCCTGCCGGGTGCGCTTGCGCCCCATCCTGATGACCACGCTGGCGGCCATCCTGGGCGGCCTCCCGCTGGCGTTGGGCCAGGGCGCGGGCTCGGAGTTCCGCCGCCCGCTGGGCATCGCCATCGTCGGGGGGCTGGTGCTCTCCCAACTCCTGACCCTGTTCACGACGCCCGTCGTGTACCTGGAGCTGGACCGGCTGGCGAAGCGCCGCGCCGCCACCCGGAGGAAGGGCCCGTGACGGCTACAGGCTCGCCAGCGCCACCCGGTAGAGCGCCCGGTAGCCCATGCGAGGGGCCGTTTCGAAGCGCTCCGCGTTGAAGATGTCCTTCAAGAGCGCCTGCCCATCCGGAGACGACTGGAGGCTCAGCAGCGTCGACTCCAGCGAGCTCACCAACTGCGGCGGAAGGCCCATGGCCACCGGGACGCCGTCGTTGGGCGCCTCGTCGGTGTAGGCGATGAGCTCGAAGCGCCGCCCCGCGCCCGCGCCCAGCACGTCCTCCACGCCCGTGGCGAAGGACAGCCCCGTGGACGCCGGAGGGCAGAACACGCTCGTGACATCCGCCTTGCCGTCCAGCACCGACTCCAGCGCGCCCTGATACGAGCCCGCGAAGTGCTGCGCGAAGAAGGCCCGCGAGGGCTCCAGCCCCTGCGTCTTGAGGTAGGCGGTGGGCAGCAGGTAGCCCGCCACCGAATCCCGGTCCACCCAGACAGCGGAGGTGCCCTTGAGCCGCTCCACCGTGAGGCCCGCGCCCGCCCGGCACACCAGGGCGGCCCGGTAGGACGACATGCCGCGGCGGACACCGCGCACCACCACCCGCACGCCCATGGCCTCCATCCGCGCGCAGACGAACGGCGGGGCCCAGGCGGCATCGGCGCGGCCCGACAACAGGTCCTTGGCGAGCGTCTCGTAGCTGGACGCGACGCTCACCTCCACCAGCTTGCCCAGCGCGCGCTGGAGGAATGAGGCGAGCCTGTCCGCGCGCTCTCGCGCCGTCTCGCTGCCCAGTGAAGGGGGCAGCCCGAACCGGAAGGAATGCCGGGGCGTCGAGGGGGCTTGCAGGGTCATCGCCCCCCTAACTACCCCTCCCTGCCCAGGCGCGCCACTTCATCGTCGGCGAGACCGAAGGTGGCTTGAAGCATATCCAGGATTCGCTGCTCTGGATGGCTCGGCGAGCCGCCCGCATGGGCAATCTTGGTGGCCAGCCGGAACGCCTTCGTTCGCTGGGCGTGCGTCGTCAGGCCGTGAGCCAGGACCTGGAGTCGCTGCGGCAGGCCCTCGGCGGCGAGCGCCGCCACGGACTCACTCACGAAGCTCTGGGCCCGCTCCGGGCTGACGTTCTCGAAGAGGGGGTCCGCCGCGAAGCTCTCCACCAGCGCCCGGGCCTCCGCCTCCTGGAGCTTCCCGTCCGCGGCGCTCACCAGCACCATGACCTCCGCGAACAGCCGCTCCAGCGGCTCGCCCAGCGCCTCCGCCAGGCTGCCGCCGTTCTCGATGACGTCGATGATCTGCGCCACCTCGTCCTCGGAGATGCCCAGCGCGGCCTGGAACGTCTTGAGCAGGCCCAGCTCGTCGCGCGTGGCCCGCTGGTCCGCCAGCGCCACCGCCGCCGCCAGCCCGAAGGCCAGCATCCGGTTCTTGTGGTCCGGCAGGCGGCGCCGCAGCGACGCGAGCACGTCCTCCAGGTTCTTGGCCTCCGACAGCCGCGCGGCGCTGGACTCCACCAGCGCGTTGAGCTCGTCCGGGCGCGTGCCTTCGAACTCCGGGCGCTCCAGCACGCGGCTGAGCAACGTCTGCATCTCCCGCTGCGACACGCGCCCGTCCGCCATCGCGGCCAGCAACATCGCCTCCACCAGCGCGCCGTTGCGGTCGTTGCGCGCCTTCATTGCCTGCTCTCGAGCCATGGGCTGGCGCTCCCTTGAGTGTCCTTCGGTTCGGTCGTCGTGGCCCCATCCTCGCTGGCTTCCAGCGGGTTGGGGTTGAGCGTCTTGTCCAGCAGGTGCGTCGGCCGCACGTTCGCCATGGCGTTGAGCACGCTCTGGCGGACGTTGGGAATCTCCTTGCCCAGCTCCTCCATCAGGCGCTGCATCCGCTTGCGCTGGAGGTTCTCCTGCGTGCCACACAAGTCACAGGGGATGATGGGGAACTGCATCAGCTCCGCGAACTTCGCGATGTCCTTCTCCGCCGCGTAGCACAGCGGGCGGATGACCACGTTGCGCCCGTCGTCGCTGCGCAAGAGCGGCGGCATCGCCTTGATGGAGCCGGCGAAGAAGAGGTTCAACAGGAGCGTGTGGATGAGGTCGTCCCGGTGGTGTCCCAGGGCGATCTTCGTGCAGCCCAGCTCCACCGCCGCCGTGTAGAGGATGCCGCGCCGCATGCGCGAGCACACCGAGCACTGCGTCTTTCCCGGGGGCGTCTTCTCCAGGACGATGCTGTAGGTGTCCTCTTTCAACAGCTTGTACGCGTAGCCCTCACGCTGGAAGTACGCCTCCAGCTTGTCCGCGGGGAAGCCGGGGTGGCCCTGGTCCAGGTTCACCGCCAGCAACTCGAACTTCACAGGCGCGCGTCGCTGCAGCTCCCGCAGGAGGTGCAGCATCGTGTAGGAGTCCTTGCCTCCGGACACGCCCACCATGATGCGGTCCCCGTCCTCGATGAGGCGGTGATCCGCGATGGCCCGGCCCATGTGGCCAAGCAGGGTCTTTTCCAAGCGCTGGACGTCGTTCATCGGCGCGGCCATCCTAGCGGCGGCCCGGGAAAAAACACCTCAATCCCAAGGCCCGGTCCGCTACCCTGCCCGCCGCGATGCCGACCTACCCAGAAGGTGCCGTTGACGTAGTGGATGCCGAGGGCGAAGAGCGCGCCACCCGCCAGTTGGAGCAGGCGCGTGAAATCGCCGTGGACCTGGAGGCGGACTCCATGCATGCCTTCCGCGCCCGGCTGTGCTTCCTCCAGCTCGCCACCGACGCCGAAGTCTTCCTGCTGGACACGCTCCAGCCGGGCGTGGTGCCGGACATGCTCGCCCCGCTGATGGCCGACCCGGCGCGCACGAAGTTCTTCCACGCCGCCCAGGGGGATTTGCAGTTCCTGGCCGAGGTGGGAGTCCGGGTCCAGGGCCTCTTCGACACCCACCGGGCCGCCACCCTGCTCGGCTGGCCCAAGGTGGGCCTGGCCGACCTCGCCCGGGAACGCCTGGGCGTGGAGCTGCCGAAGGAGCACCAGCAGTCTGATTTCTCCATCCGCCCCCTGCCCCCGGGCATGCGGGAGTACATCGCCAATGATGTACGCTACCTGTGCGAGCTGGGCCGCCAGGTGCGCGACGCCTGCCGCGAGGCCGACATCCTGGAGGAGGTCCTCTTGGACTGCGTGCGCATGTGTGACGAGGCGGCGGCCCGTCCCGACGTGGGCGCGGACTACAAGCCCAAGCTGCCTCGCAGCGGGCTGAACCCCACGCAGCTCACGCTGGCCCACGCCATTGCCCAGGTGCTGCACCGCAAGCGGCTGGAGTGGGCGGAGAAGGAGAACGTCCCCATGGGGCGGATGCTCTCCAACATGGCGCTGGGGGACATCGCGGCGAAGCTGCCCACCACGCAGAAGGAGCTGGCGCGCATGGCCGGCGTGCGGGGCTCCTTCGTGCGCACCCACGGGGACGAGCTGCTCGCGTTGGTCCGGGAGCAGTTGGAGAAGTCCCGCCGGGGCGAGCTGGCGCCGGAGCGCGAGGCCAAGGGCCCGCGCGACACCAACAAGCGCAAGCGCGAGGAGGCCCTCAAGACGTTCCGCGTGGAGAAGGCCACCGAGCGCAAGGTGACGCCCAGCGTGGTGCTCACCAATCCGCTGATGGAGGCGCTGGCCGCGAAGCCTCCGCAGGACGTGGAGGCGCTGGCGCAGGTGCCCTATCTCGGGGAGAAGCGGGTGCGCCTGTACGGCACCGCGCTGGTGGACCTGCTGGCGCAGTTTCCCGTCCTCAGCGCCTGAGTCACGGTCGCCCGGGTCCTGCCCGGGCGCCGGCGCATCGAGGCGCGGCCCAGGCGGTGCCCGAGCGCAAGCGCATCGAGGCGAGGCCCGGGCCGTGCGCCGGCGCATCGAGGTGAGGCCCAGGCCGTGCCCGGGCGCCGGCGCATCGAGGCGAGGCTCAGGCCGTGCCCGGGCGCCGTGGGCGGCACATCGAGTCGTCCCCTCCATGTGCCTGTTCGCCTTGGGAGACGGGCACCTCGGTGTGGCTGGCGCCGTGCCAGTGTGGTGTCGCTCAAGACAGACACATCGAGG
This sequence comes from Myxococcus hansupus, assembly GCF_000280925.3. Taxonomy (NCBI): domain Bacteria; kingdom Pseudomonadati; phylum Myxococcota; class Myxococcia; order Myxococcales; family Myxococcaceae; genus Pseudomyxococcus; species Pseudomyxococcus hansupus. The sequence goes on along the minus strand of NZ_CP012109.1, from coordinate 1,058,501 downwards.
CGCGGTGGGGCAAGCCGCTCGCGCCCATGGCGCAGGTGGTGGAGAATGGCAGACCCGCGCGCCACGTCGTGCCGCGGCTGGAGGCCTCCCTGTTGCGGCTCGGACATCTGCTCCTTCCCCTGCTCGCGCTCGGCGCCGCGGCCTGTGTGGCCACGCGTCCGCAGCCCGTGGATGCCCCCACGGCCGCCGCCCCACGGCCGCCGCCGCCCCCGAGCCCGTGGAGGAAGCCGCACCCGTCCTCACCCCGCCGGGCCTCCGGCTGAACCCGAGCGTGCGCCCGGTGCGGCAGACGGTGACGCTGGAGCTGGACCCGCGCCGGGAAGCCTTCAGCGGAACGACGGACATCGAAATCACCCTGGCCGAGGCGACCCGCGAGGTGTGGCTCCACGGCGACGCGCTCTCCGTGAAGGACTCCGCCTTCCTCGTCGGCGGCAACCGCGTGCGCACGTCCGCGCTGCCCGTGGGCGACATGCTCGTCTTCCTCCCGCGAGAACCGGTGGGCCCCGGCACCGTCACCCTGCGCGTGGCGTACACGGGCCGCGCACAGGCCCGCGAGAGCTCGGGCATCTACCGCGAGGAGGAAGCGGGCCGCTGGTACATGATGACGCAGTTCCAGCCGCTGGCCGCGCGCCGCGCCTTCCCCTGCTTCGACGAGCCCGGCTTCAAGATTCCCTGGCGGCTCACCCTGCGCGCCCGCGAGGAGGACGGCACCTACGCCAACGCCCCCGTGGAGGCGGAGACGCACGGGCCGGACGGCTGGAAGACGGTGCGCTTCCAGACGACGCCCCCGCTGCCGTCGTATTTGGTCGCCTTCGCGGTGGGCCCCTTCCAGGCCGTGGACGCGGGCGTCGCGGGACAGCACGATGTGCCGGTGCGGATGCTGGTGCCCCATGGCCGCACCGCCGAGGCCACCTGGGCCGCCGAGTCCACGCCGCGCTTGCTGGAGCGGCTGGAGACGTGGTTCGGCACACCCTACCCCTACGCCAAGCTGGATGTGATCGCGCTCCCGGGCAGGCAGGGCGGCGCCATGGAGCACCCGGGCCTCATCACCTTCGGCGCGTCGCTCATGCTGGGGCCCGCGGAGGGAGACTCCCTGTGGCGCCAGCGCTACTTCGCCCAGACGCAGGCGCATGAGCTGGCCCACCAGTGGTTCGGCAACCTCGTCACGCCCGCGTGGTGGGACGACCTGTGGCTCAACGAGTCCTTCGCGGACTGGCTCTCGTACAAGGTCATCACGCAGTGGAAGCCCGATTGGCGCGGCGACATGCGCCGCATCGAGGCCCGAGGCGCCGCCCTGGTCGAGGACCGGCTCATCAGCGCGCGCAGCATCCGTCAGCCCATCCACGCCCCCGGGGACATCCACGCCGCCTTCGACGGCATCACCTACAACAAGGGCGCCGCGGTGCTGGCCATGTTCGAATCCTGGGTGGGCTCCGACACGTTCCAGGACGGCGTGCGGCGCTTCCTGGCCGCGCACGCGAAGGGCACCGCCACCACCCACGACTTCTTCACCGCGCTCGCCGCCGCCTCGGGCAAGGACGTGGCGCCCTCCTTCTCCTCCTTCCTGGACCAGCCCGGCGTGCCTCGCGTCGCGATGACGCTGGAGTGCCCGGCGGAGGGTGCCCCCCGGCTGGAGTTGGAGCAGCGGCGCTACCTGCCGCTGGGCTCTCCTGGCGCGGGCGAAGAGACAGCGTCCTGGCAGGTGCCCATCTGCGTCCGCTACGCCGCGAAGGGACGCGAGGGCCGGGCCTGCACGGTGCTTTCGGAGCCCACGGGCACCTTGCACCTGGACGACGCCAAGGCCTGTCCGGACTGGGTCCACCCCAACGCGGAGGGGCGCGGCTACTACCACGCGATGCTCCGCGGCGACGCCCTGGAGCGGCTGATGCGCCAGTCCGGCAAGGGGCTCACGGTGGCCGAGCGGCGCGTGCTGATGGATGACGCGCAGGCCCTGGTGGCCAGCGGCGACCTCGATGTGTCGCAGGCCCTCACGCTGGCCTCGCGGCTGCTGCGTCCGGAGGACGCGGACCTCGTCATGGGCGCCGCGGAGCTGGTCGCGAGCGTGCGGGATGACTTCGTTCCCCAGGCCTCGCTGCCCAACCGCGCGCGCTTCGTCCAGAGCCTCTTCGGAGGACAGGCACGCCGGCTGGGCTTGATGCCTCGCACGGGCGAGGGCGAGGACCTCCGCATGTTGCGCCCCTGGCTGGTGTGGATGGTGACGAAGGCCGGAGAGGACGCGCAGTTGCGCGCGGAGGCGCGGGAGCTCGCGCTGCGCTGGCTGAAGGACCGGCGCTCCCTGCCCATGGACTCGGCGAATGCGGTGCTCAGCGCGGCGACGGCTGGAGGCGACGCGGCGTTGCACCAGCACCTGCTCGAGGCCCTGCGCGCGACGACCGAGGTCCGCGAACGGGAGCTGCTCTTCTCCGCCCTGGGCGGCTTCCACGACGCCCCGCTCGCGCGGGCCAGTCTGGAGCTGCTGTTGGCGCCGGACGTGGATACGCGGGAGGCGCTGCCCCTCCTCTTCCGACAGTTCGAGGAGTTGCCCACCCGCGCGGGGGCCCTGGACTTCCTGACCTCGAACTTCGAAGCGCTTCGGGACCGGCTGCCCCGGGACATCGCGCCGTGGCTGCTCAGCACGGGCGGCTTCTTCTGCGACACCGAAAGCCGGGAACGGCTCGCCACGTTCTTCGCGCCCCACGCCTCCGCCGTCGAGGGCGGCGAGCGCGCCCTGGCGCAGTCGCTGGAGCGCGTGGACCTGTGCATCGCCCAGCGCGAGGCGCTGCGCCCCGGGCTGGAGCGCTTCCTGAGCCGCTACTGAGTCAGCGCTTGCGCGCGAGCATCATCCCGTCGCGCACCGTCAACAACACGTGCTCCACGCGAGGGTCCGCGGTCACCTTCGCGTTGAAGTCCACGATGGCGTGGTCACTGGGCGCCTCCGGCTTGAGCACCCGGCCCGACCACAGCACGTTGTCCGCGACGATGAGCCCGCCGGGCCGCAGCAGCGGCAGCACCGCGTCCCAATACGCGGCATAGTTCGGCTTGTCCGCGTCGATGAACGCCAGGTCGAACGGGGCCTGGAGCGTCTTCAGCGTGTCCAGGGCGGGCCCCATGCGCAGGTCGATTTTGCGCCCGTGGGGGCTGCGCGCGAAGAAGCCGCGGGCCACATCCGTGGCCTCGGGGTCGACGTCGCAGGTGATGAGGAGGCCGCCCTCCGGGAGCGCCTCGGCCATCATCAGCGCCGAGTACCCCGTGAAGGTGCCGATTTCCAACACGCGCCGCGCGCCAGTCAACGCGACCAGCATCCGCAGGAAGGTGCCTTCCACGGCCCCCACCTGCATCTGCGGCGAGGACATCCGTGAATACGTGACATCACGCAATTCATCGAAGAGAGGCGCGGGTGCCGTGGTGTGCGCGTCCACGTACGCCTCGATTTCAGGGGGAACGAGGGTGAGCTTGGGCATGCCCCATCGATTAGCACGTACCGGAGGGCCCCCCACTTCGAGTTGCCGTCAGACGCCTCATGCATAACTTTGCTATTACTCTGGATGGAGGAGGCCTCGATGCTGGCTGCACGAATCGGTGGTGCGCACGCGGATGTGTCCCGGTGCATCGCCGCCAGCCTCCAGTGTCAGGTGTCTTGCGAAACCGGCATGGCCCGCCGTGTGGAACGCGGGGAGCCCGTGTCCGGCGAGGTGGTACGCCTGCTCCGCCAGTGTGCCGAACTGTGTGAGCTGAACGCCCGCGCGCTCCAGAAGGAGAGCCGGCTGGCCCGGCGCACGGCCAGCCTGTGCTTCGAGATGGCCAACCTCGTGGCCCGGGCCGCGTGGCTGGACGCCGAGGACCGGGACTCCTACACGCTCGCGCGGGATGCGCTCCAACTGGCGCGAGCGTGCAGGCCGCTGCTGTTCTCGTACTGACGCCGTCCCCTGACTACGGAGGGGGCAGCGGCTGCCAGTTCGGGTCGGGCCAGACGAAGGGATTTCCCCCGGAGCCCGGCGTCGCGTTGCCGAAGTAGCGCTGGCAACCCGAGGTGTTGCCGGGCCGCCCCAACAGCTCCCAGAAGCCAGGGCAGACATCCCGAGGAATGCGCGTGCGGCAGTCCGCCATCGTCCGCTCACCGGCGCCGGGCTGCGCGTAGTACGCGCTGACGAAGTTCCACGCGATGCGCTGGAGCGACTGGACGGTCGCCGCGTTCGCGCCCGAGGGCCCTGGCGCGCCCTCCGGGGACTCCCGGAACACGGATGCGTGGTGGACCGCGGCCATGAAGTAGGAGCCCAGCGGCGTCAGGTGGACGTTGTCGCTGAAGAGCACGTTCAGCTTCTGCGACGTCGTGCCGGTGATGCCCGGCACCTCGTTCGCGATGACGCGCTCCACCAGGTCAACCAGCGCCGTGCTCCCGGGGAGCGCGACCACGCGGTCCGTTCGGCCATCGGCCTGCAACGTGAGGTTGACCTTGGAAGACACACACTCCCAGGCCACGCGAGCGTTCTTCTCGTAGGCAATCCACTGGGCGGGGCTGTTCTTATTGATGTCCAACCACGTGTGATAGAAATACGTCACGGATTGCGGATTCCCCGCGACGAGCCGGTCGTGGAAGTGCCGCAGGTAGCCGACGGTGTTCTCCCACTCGATGGTGCCCAGCAAATCGTGCCGCTCGGTGATGAGGAGCGTGTCGTACTTCTCGCCAGGGCCCAACGTCTGTGGCGACAGGAGTTCCTGAACCACGTTCATGTTGGTGCCCACGCGGTTCTTGCCCTGGCGGTACCCGGCCCATGCGCCGTTGCCCCAGGTCCGGACCCGCATGGGCGAACCAATCACGTTCTGCTGGTTCCAATTGAAGTCCTTGCCCCGGCCTGTCGCGATGCTGGCGAAGTGGTCCGGCATGGGGTTGTCGAGCAGGCTGTGGCCAGAGAAGAAGACCCGGGCGCGCGTGAGGGGCGCATCCGTGTCGGGCGCCCCCGCGTCCTCCTCCCTTGCATCCGGGTCCGTGGGCCCTCCTTCCGGAGGGAGGACGCCCGAGTCGGACACCTCCGGGAGCTCCTCCTCGGAAAGGTCCTGGTTGGAAGACTCGGCACACGCCAGTCCCAGGGAAACAACCAGGAGGGCGCACGGCCTCCATCGTGGTGCGTTCATGGTGCAGGTCCTCATCGCGAAAACTGCGTCACCATCCTACCGGCCATCACTGCCAATCCAGAATAGACCGGAAGCCGTCACTTCAGACATCCTGGGGCCTCTGCCAAGGAGGCACGGATGAAGATGGGACGCATCGCAGTGGGTTTGGTGGCAGGGCTCGTGTCGTGGGTGGGCTGTGGCGGCCAGCCGCAAGAAGAACGGGCCCCGGCCGAGGCAACCCAGGAGTTGGAGCAGTCCTGTGTGTATGCCTATTTCGAGTGTGGCTATCGCGGCTACCAGTATCCCTACGCGTGGCCCGCGGCCTGTGCCGGCGGCATGAATACGCACGCAATGGCTTTTGAAGCCTGCCTCGCGGAGTGCCCCTGGATGTGCATCGACACCGGGGACATCGGCCCGGAGCCCTAAATCCACACCTGGGCGCGGAGGGCGAAGAGTCCCCTTCCGCGCCCCTTCAAGACAGGCCGACGCTCAAGCCACACAGGGCGCAATCGGAGCGTGTGGCAATTCCTACCAGGAAGGGCGCCGCCCGCCGGGATGGGAGCGCGAGGGGGAGACCTCACGCATCAAAGCCGAACCGGGGCGATGGCCCGCTCACAGCGCCAGGAGGACGTCCAACTGCGCCTTCAGGCCGCGGGCCTCGTCGTGCTTCCCCAGTTTGACATAGAGGTCCACCGCCTCCTGCCGCTCCTGGATTTCGCGCTGGACGAGCGCCTGCACCGACTCCGGCGACAAGACCAACCGGGGCACTTCCCCGCTCCCGAGTCCTCCGACACTTCCAGCGAACGTGCCATCGGTGGCGCTTGGCGCCGTGCTCAGCGCGGGCGCCTCGGCATTGTCGATGGCGGCGAGCGTCTCCCGAAGCACCGCCGCGGCGGGAGGATTCCGAGCCCGCATTGCCTCCTTCAACGCCGCGCGCAGCGTCGCCTTCCATTCATCCACGGTCCTCATGATGCGTGCACAGTAGAGGCGCACCACGGGCCCGACAAGGCGCTGCTACGAGGTCAGGGCTTCGCGGAATGCCCGTCGTGGCACGCCCAATTTGGCGGTCGCGCCGTCCCGCGCACCTCCCTGTCGTGAGACGCCCATTGAGCCAGCCTTCAACTGCCCAGCCGGAGGTTCCTTGGCTGGAGCGTGGACACGCACTGGCTCCTGAAGCCCGTGGGGTGAGCGGCTACTCCCACTGCTTCTCGATGTCCGCCCGCGATGGGGACGTCGGCGGAGGCGGGTAATAGCGCTGCGGGTGGTAGTCCCTGTCCGACCAGGTCACGCTCTTGCCGAACTCGCGCACGATGCCGCGAACGTCCTCCACCGGGCGCTGCCGCTCGCTCCCGTCCGTATAGGCCTCGGCGACCTGCCCGTCCTTGAAGACGGCGCGGTAGATGAGCGACGAGCGACCGCACCGGATGCCCGTGTAGATGGGCTTGTAACGAACGCCATCGACGCGGGTCAGGTGGTACTCCAGCTTGTTCCACTTCTGACCAGGCTCACGAGGGCCCATGCTGCAACGGGCGACCACCTCGGAGACCTCGCCCAGGAACGTCCGGGTATTGGCCGCGGCTTCCGGGATGAGCCCCGGAGACCAGTTGGGATTCATCTGGGAGATTGCCTTCTCGATGCTCTCGTTGAGCAGCCGCGCCAGCGTCGGACTCGGGATGTTCCCTGGCTCCGCGGGCGGCCACAGGCGTGGGCCCACGAAGAGGTACGCCACCACGACGAGGGGGACTGCGAGCCAGAACAGCAACACCCACAGCACTTTCTTTGGGATGGCCTGCGACGCCATTCAGAGGTCTCCACGTCCAGCGCCGGGAGGCCAGACGTGGCCGCCCCCACTGATAACTGCGACACCAGCTACCACGCAGCGTACGACGGGGGCACGCGATGAAACATCGCGCGCCGCCGCCCTCACCTAAGCGCGCCTGGGGCCGGACGAAAGCCAGCGTTCGGCATCTCGCTCAAAGCGAGACGCCATAGAGCGCGCCGTACTTCTCGCGCAGGTACGCCAGGAAGTCGGTGTCCGTGAGGCCCTGTCCCGTCACTTGCTTCACGCGCTCCTCCGCGGAGAGACGGAAGCCGTGCTGGTGCACGTGCGTGCGCAGCCAGTCCCGCAGGGGAAGCAGCTCGCCACGGCCGAACTGCGCCTCCAAGTCCGGCAGGTCCCGCTTCGCCGCGCGGTAGAGCGACGCCGCGTAGAGGTTGCCCAGGGAGTACGTGGGGAAGTAGCCCAGCTCGCCCCAGGCCCAGTGGATGTCCTGGAGCACGCCCTGCGTGTCATCTGGCGGGGTGACGCCCAGGTACTTCTCCATGCGCGCGTTCCACGCGGCGGGCAGGTCCTCCACCGGCAACTCATCGCGCACCAACAGCAGCTCCAGCTCGTAGCGCAGCGCGATGTGCAGGTTGTACGTCACCTCGTCCGACTCGATGCGGATGAGCGACGGGCCCACGGCGTTCACCGCGGCGTGGAAGCCCTCCACGTCCGTGCCGGACAGCGCCTCCGGGAAGGCCGCGCGCAGCATGGGGAAGTAGTGCCGCCAGAACGGCAGGCTGCGGCCCACCATGTTCTCCCACAGCCGGGACTGGGACTCGTGCAGGCCCATGGAGGGCGCGGCGGCCAGCGGGGTGCGGTGGTGCTCGGGGGAGAAGCCCTGTTCATACAGGCCGTGGCCCACCTCGTGGATGGTGCTGAAGATGGCGGGGAACGGCGTGGCCGTGTCCACGTGCGTGGTCAGCCGCACGTCCAAGGGATGCGTCCCCCCGGTGAAGGGGTGGATGCTCAAGTCCTGCCGGCCCGCCTCCAGATCGAACCCGAAGTCCTTCAACAAGCGCAGGGTGAAGGCCCACTGGGCGTCCTTGTCGTAGTGCCGCCCCATCAGGAAGGGCGCCACCGGCCGGCTCACCGCGCTGAGCTTGCCCACCATGGGGATGAGGTGCTCGCGCAGCGCGGACAGCACCGGGGTGAGCCGCGCCACGCGCATGCCGGGCTCATGCCCCTCCAGCAGCGCGTCGTACCGCTCTCCGTCATGGCCGTAGGCGTCCGCCTGCTCGCGGCGCAGCGACATCAGGCGCTGGAGCGCGGGCTGGAACACGGCGAAGCGCCTCGCCTGCCGGGCTTCCCGCCAGGCGGGGATGGCGTCGCTGACCGCCCCGGCGAGCGCCTTCACCAGGGGCGCGGGGACCCGCACCTCCCGCTCCCGCTCCCGCGTCAGCACCGCCACCATGGCCCGCGCGTCGTCGGACAAGCCTTTCTGGGTGGCCGCCTGGGCCAGGGCGTCCCCCAGCCGGGGGTCCACCAGGCGCTCGTGGTGCAGCCCCTGCAGGGTGGAGAGCTGGTGGGAGCGCGCCGGACCCGCCTTGGAGGGCAGGTACGTCTCCATGTCCCACGTGGCCAGGCCAATGAGGCCCTGAAGGTCGCGAAGCTCCTGCATCCGGGAAAGCAGCCAGGTATCCATGCCCGGAGTCATAGCCCGCTTCGCGGCGCACTATCGCGGAAGACGCACTCGGGAGTATGAGGGCTGCGCGATGGCCAACGTCATTCAGTTCTTCATGTCCCCCGACGACGAACTCGCCTTCTTCCGCTTCCTGGAGCGCTTCGTCCTGGAGGTGTACCCCTCGCGCGTCCCCCCGGACTGGGAGACCTTCCGCGCGAACATGGAGAACATGGAGCGGCTGCCCCCCGAGGACCTCTACATGGTGGCCTCGGAGCTGGGCGCGGCCATCGTCGACAAGGTGAAGCGCGGCAAGGACAAGGGCTTCTGGCGCATCGACGAGGTGCGCTCGCCCGTCATCTTCATGGAGCGCAGCCGCCTCAACGAGGAGGGGGAGCTGCTCAGCGGGAAGATGTGGGCCGAGCTGGACATCACCGCCCAGACGGGCCGGAAGAACGCGGCCCCCGACAAGTTCCGGCGCCTGTTCCTCGAAATCGAGGAGTACATCAAGAAGTCGCACCGCCGGAGCGACCCCAAGGGCTTCTTCGTGGGCGCCAAGACGGCGCGCCTGTGCAAGGAGGGGCTCGTGCTGCGCGACTCCGCCTTCCGCGGCGGCACCGTCGGCGTGCACAAGTAGGACCGCGTCTCAGAATGCGGCCACGGGCAGGGTGAAGTGGAAGGTGCTCCCCTGCCCCTCCTCGCTCTCCACGAGGAGCGTCCCGCCGTGCGCGGCCACCAGGCTCCATGCGATGCTGAGCCCCAGCCCCGTGCCGCGCCCCGGTGAATGGCTGGCCCGCCAGAAGCGCTCGAAGAGGTGCGGCGTGTCCCCGGCGGGAATCCCCGGTCCGGAGTCCCGCACGCTGATGCGCACCCGCCCCGCCGCCTCCAGCCGCGCCGTCACCGTGATGACGCCGCCCGGGGGGGTGAACTTGATGGCGTTGCTCACCAGGTTCGCGAGCACCTGGCCCAGGCGCTCGCGGTCCGCCAGCACCGACGGCGTCTCGGGCGGCACCTCCACCGTCAGCGTCTGCCCCTTCTCCAGCGCCAGCGGCCGGAGCACCTCCAGGGACTGGCGGAGCAACGCCTCCACCGGCTGAGGTTGGAGCGCGAGCGGAATCGGCATTCCGCGCAGCCGCGCCCGGTCCAACAGGTTGCCGATGAGGCTGCTCATCTGCTGCTCGGCCAGGACGATGTTTTCCAGGTAGCGGCGCCGCCGGTGCTCCTTCTCCGGAGCGGTGCCGGTATTCAGAATCATCTCCGCGTTCATCCGCACCGCGAGGAGCGGCGTCTTGATGTCGTGGGAGACGACGGTGAGCAGCTCATCGCGCCACCGCACGGCATCCTGTGCTTGGAGGAAGAGCGCCTCCGCCCGCTCGCGCAGCCGGACCTCCCGGCGCAGGACGTGCTCCTTCGCCAGGGCCACCGCGAGCAGGTTCGCCACCGCGTCCAGGAGGGCCAATCCCTCATCCTCCAGCCCCACCGCCTCCACGTGGAGCGCGCCGAAGACACCCTCCTTCGACACCAGGGGAAGGGTGACGGCCCCTGGCACCCGCGCGAGCGCCGCGACGTGGGGCCCCGGAGGAACCTCCTGGCCCTGAAGCGACACCCGCTCCTGCCCCGCGAGCCAGGCATACGCGGCGGCGGCGTGCGCCATGACGGACGCCGAGGGCTGCCAGGCCGTGACCACCGGCCGATCCAGAACGAAGGCCCCATGGGCATCCACGCCCTCCAGCAGGAGCGCGGCGCGCACGGGGAGCCAGCCGGACACGCGCTCCATCAACACGGAGAAGCTCCGCGCGACGCTGTCGGTGACACTGAGGAAGTGGCTGACCTCGTGGACATGCGCCAGGTAGCGGCGCGCGGGCTCTCGCTGGCGCCCGCCCTGGCGGTGCCTGCCGCGAGAGAGGGGCGCGGTCTCGTCCGAACTCAGGGGGTCCTTCATCGCGACCGCTCCGGCTCGGCCTCCGTCCGCGACGCCGCGGCGGGGTCCCGTTCACCCAGCAGTGACTCACCCAACGCGGAGGACAACACCTCTCCGGTGAGCGCCCCCAGAATGCACAGCCATTGCTCGACCAGGAACACCAGCGATTCCTCCAGCCGCCCCGGGTCGACTCCCACCGCGACCGGGTCCAGCGCCCCGAAACGCATCCCCTCCGGGCCGACGACGACCGCCGACAGGTGAGGATGCACCTTGGCCGTCTCCTGGAGCACGCGCTCCGAGACGGCCACCAGGGTGACCCCACCCAGCGTCGAATGGCCACGGCCCCACAGGGCATGAAAGGCCCGCGCCGTCAGGTCCAACGATGCCTGGGGGGATGCCGGAACGGGCCATCCCTCGCGCCAGGCGCGCACAGCCTCGTGAGGTGAGAGGTTCTGCTCTGACATGCAGTGGGCCGGGCTGCCGGATGCCGCGAACGAAGCCCCCTTCGATTAACGGAGCCCCCCACGAAAGTCCAATCGTGGGGGAACCGTCTTCCCTGCCCTTCCGGACTCAGGAGCCCAGGACCATCTCGGCGACCTGCCGGAGCTGCGGGGCCTCCGAGAGGAACTTCAGGTCCGGGTGTTTGTCCTCGGCGTGCTGGAGCGCCCAGTCGTCCCGGAAGAGCACCAGCGGCAGGCCGTCCCGGTCCTGCACCGTCTGGCGATTTCCTTCCCAGTCAAACGACTTGGGGTCGAAGTTGGGCCCCACCACCCAGCGCGCGTGGCTGAAGGGGAGCCGGTCCAGGGCGATCTTCGCCCCGTACTCGTGCTCCAACCGGTACTGGAGCACTTCGAACTGGAGCGCGCCGACCACGCCGACGATGGGGTCCTTCATGCCCATCTGGAGCTGCTGGAAGATCTGGACCGTGCCCTCCTCGGAGAGCTGCTCCAGGCCCTTCTCCATCTGCTTGCGGCGGAGCGGGTCGCGGCTGCGGACCACGGCGAAGAACTCCGGGCTGAAGCGGGGCACGCCCTCGAACTCCACGCCCGTGCCCTCCGCCAGCGTGTCGCCGATGCGGTACTGCCCCGGGTCGAACAGGCCGATGACGTCCCCCGGCCACGCGTCCTCGATGGAGGTGCGCTCGGCGGCCATGAACTGGCTCGGCTTGGCCAGACGGACTTCCTTGCCCAGGCGCGAGTGGAAGGCGCTCATGCCCTTCACGTAACGGCCGCTGACCACGCGCATGAACGCGATGCGGTCGCGGTGCGCGGGGTCCATGTTCGCCTGAATCTTGAAGACGAAGCCGGCGAACTTCGGGTTCGTGGGCTCGCGCTCGCCCTGCGTCGTCTGGCGCGACGTGGGCGCGGGGGCCAGGTCCAGGAAGGCGTCCAGGAAGGGGCGCACGCCGAAGTTCGTCATCGCGCTGCCGAAGAACATGGGCGTGAGCTGCCCCGCGTCGCTCTTCTCGCGGGTGAACTCGTCACCGCCGATGTCGAGCAGTTCGATGTCCTCGTGCAGCTTCGCCAGCTCCGTGTCGGTGAGGACCGTCTTGATTTCATCCGAGTCGATGGAGACGGAGCGCTCTGCCACTTCCGACTCGCCGTGCGAGCCCTCGGCGGCGAAGACGTGAACGACGCGGGCCTGCCGGTCGTAGACGCCGCGGAACTCGGGCCCCATGCCAATGGGCCAGTTCATCGGGTAGGAGCGGATGCCGAGCACCTGCTCCAGCTCGTTCATCAACTCCAACGGCTCGCGGCCGTAGCGGTCCAGCTTGTTGACGAAGGTGAAGATGGGGATGCCCCGCAGGCGGCAGACCTTGAAGAGCTTCTTGGTCTGCGGCTCCACGCCTTTGGCGGCGTCGATGAGCATCACCGCCGCGTCCGCCGCGGCCAGGGTGCGGTAGGTGTCCTCGGAGAAGTCCTGGTGACCCGGGGTGTCCAGCAGGTTCACCGCGTGGTCGCGGTAGCTGAACTGGAGGACGGACGAGGTGACGGAGATACCGCGCTCCTTCTCCAGCTCCATCCAGTCGGACGTGGCGTGCCGCCGCGCTTTCTTGGCCTTCACGCTTCCGGCCAGGTGGATGGCGCCGCCGTAGAGCAGCAGCTTCTCGGTGAGGGTCGTCTTGCCCGCGTCGGGGTGGGAGATGATCGCGAAGGTGCGCCGCCGGGCGACCTCCCTGTGGAGCTCGTTCGTCATGACCCGGGGCCAACTATCACGGGCGGTGTTTCCTTGCAGCTTGCAAGCGGCGCTTGCCGCCCGGACCGGGCCCCGTGCAAGGCTGCCGACCCCCACCTACCCCGGGAGCCCCGATGAAGCGCACCCAGCATTCCACTGGAACCCCTTGGGAGCCCCGTGTGGGGTACTCGCGCGCCGTCCGTGTGGGCCCTTTCGTCTCCGTGTCCGGGACGACGGCCACCGACGCCCACGGAAACATCGTTGGAGTCGGAGACGCGTACATCCAGGCGCGGCGAGCCCTCCAGAACATCCAGGCCGCGCTCGAGGCCCTGGGCGCCCGCCTGGAGGACGTGGTGCGCACGCGCATGTACGTCGTGGACATCCAACAGTGGGAGGCGGTGGGCCGCGCGCACGGCGAGGTGTTCGCCCACATCCGCCCCGCCACCTCCATGGTGGAGGTCAGCCGCCTCATTGCCCCCGAAATCCTGGTGGAAATCGAAGCGGACGCCATCGTCCCGGAAGGCGGCTGACGGCGCGCTCCACAGAGCCTCCATACTTCTCCCGCAAGGTGGGTCCCTCAACGCAGCCGAGGGGGTCCCCACACATGTCGAGCCTCAGCAAGTCGTTCAAGAAGGCAGTGAAGAAGGTCAAGAAGACGGCGAAGCAGGCGGGCAACACGGTGGCGAACACCGCCAACCAGGCGGCCGGCGCCGTCACCGGTACGGCGGGCACCGTGAGCAACCAGGTGAGCCGCGAGGCCGAGCAGCTCGCCCGGGAGGTCGACGCGATCACCCGCGACACCGCGAAGCTGGCGGAGCAGGCCTATGCGGAGTCCCTGGCTGCTGGGGAGGCCGCGTGGAACGAGGTGGTGGAGCTGTCCACCCGCTTCCTCACGGACGCGCTGAGCGACGTCGCCGAGGCGCTGGCCGAGGACGTCTACCGCAAGTACCTGCCCCTCATCGAGGACATGGCGGAGACGGGCTACGCGCTGCTGACGAACCCCACCCGCCACCAGGAGGTGGACTTCCTCGTGGGCCAGTCCTCCCAAAAGAAGAAGGACGAGGACACGCGGAAGACAGTCAGCTCGCTGTCTCAGGACGAGTCGGTCCAGCGCACCGGCAACAATGCCCGGAGCAGGGGGCTCGGAACCCTCTCCATTGGCAGCGGCGGCAGCGGGACCTTCGGCGCAGGCGTCGAGGGCAGCGTCGGCGTCGCCTTCGACCACCCGGCGCAGACGCAGCTCCGGGGCTTCTTCGGCATCGGAGGCGTCGCGGGCATCACCCAGGGTGTCTCGATGAACTTCCAGTTTGGCGCGTGGGCCGACATGCCCTCCAAGCTCGCCGGCCCCGTGCTCGCGGTCAGCCTTGGGGCGGGCGCCGGCAAGTTCTGCGGTGGCACCCAGGTCATCTTCAAGATGCCCGTCACCGAGAAGGAATGGACGGCCTTCGCCACGACTGGCAGGCTCGACCTCGCGGGCCTCGTCGTGTGCCTTGGCGCGGAGCTCAGTAACTTCTCCAAAGACGGCGTGAGCGCCACCGTCAGTTGCGGCTACACCTGGGTGTACTGAGCGACAGCGCTGACGCGACGAGACCCACCTGGGGCCCGTGTCCATGAACCCACCTTCGCGCATCCTGGTCGTGGAGGACGATGCCCCCATCGCCGCCGGCATCGTGCGTGGATTGAAGCTCGCGGGCTTCCAGGTCTCGCTCGCCACGGACGGAGTGCTCGCGCTCGAAATGGCCGAGCGCGAGCGCCCTGACCTCGTCGTGCTGGACCTCAACCTGCCCGGGCAGGACGGCTTCGAGTTACTGGAGGCCTGGCGCTTCCGGCTCCGCGTCCCCGTCATCGTCCTCACCGCGAGACAGGAACTGGAGGCCCGGCTGCGCTCCTTTGGACTGGGGGCGGTGGACTACCTCCCCAAGCCCTTCTGGATGGAGGAGCTGGTCGCTCGCATCCGCGCCCGGCTCCTCCTCCAGGAAGAGCGCCCGCGGCGCGTGCTGCGCTGGGATGATGTGAGCCTGGACCTCGATGCCCGCGAGGCGAGCCGCGAAGGCGCCGGCGCCCTGCCCTTCACGCGCCACGAGTTCGACGTGCTCGCCTATCTCGCGGAGCGCCCGGGGCGGGCCCTGACACGCGCGCAGATTGCCCAGCACGCGCTGCCGCCCAGCGAGGAGCGCGATGACCGGACCGTGGACTCGCACATCGCACGCATCCGAAAGAAGCTGGGGCCGGCGGGCACGCGCATCCAGACGTCCTGGGGGATTGGCTACCGGTTCGTCCCCGACGAGGAGCCCCGGTGAGGCTGCGCAACCGTCTGGCCCAACGCATCCTCGTGGCCTCCGCGCTCCTGGGCCTGTTGGGGACGCTGGGGGCCTCCGTCCTCGCGATTGTCCTGGGCGTGGATGCCGCGCTGACGCATGGCATCCGGATGTCCGCAGCCCTGGTGCTCGCGCCCCAGCCCTCGGAGTGCCGGACGACGCCGGGATGGCACTTCCGGAGTCCGGACGGGGTGGAGGTGCGGGCCTTCGACCTTGCCCAGGTGGGGCCGGGCACGCCTGATACAGGGCCCGACCCCGAGCTGATGGCACGGCTCGCGCGAGGCGAACGTGAGCCCTCCCGTTTCTACCTCCCGCTCTTCCATCCGGACTCCGCATGGGCGGGGGCCTCGCTGCTGAAGCTCGCGGAGGCCGGCCCCTGCAGTCTCCTGGAGTTCCGCTGGCCGCCCATGCACGAGCGCGCCACGGTGGGCGTCTGGGTCCTCGTGTCCGCCGTCCTCTTCACGATGCTCGCGGCGACGCTGTCCACCTTCGTCGTCGTCCATCCCCTCCTCCAACGCCTCCGCCGGCTTCATCGGGCGGCGGGGATGCTCGGGGCGACACGGTACCGCTCCGCGGCGGATGGCCAGGACGATGAGCTGGGCGAGCTGTCACGGGTGCTCGACACCACCCATGCCCGTGTCCAGGAGGACGCGACCCACATCGAGGCCCAGAAGTCCGCGCTGGAGCGACACCTCGCGGACGTCGCACATGACTTGAAGACGCCCATCGCTTCGCTCCAGTTGTCGCTGGAGCTGGCCTCGACGACGCCCACCGAGCCGGCCGCCGCGCTCCTCCGCCAGGGCCTCGAGGACACCGTCTACCTCACGTCGCTGGTGGACAACCTCCACCTCGCTTGCCAGCTCGGAGAGGGCGTCGACCCGACGGCGGGAGACCCACGCGTGGAGTTGGGGCAGACGATGGAGCGCGTGGTGCGCAGGCTCCAACGGCTCGCGCGACTGCTGGGGCTGACCGTGGAGTGCTCTCGACCCGACGAGGCGCTCTGGGTGCGCTGCAATCCCACGATGCTGGAGCAGGCCCTGGGCAACCTGCTCCACAACGCGGTCACCCACGGCGAGGAAGGTGGCCACGTCGTCGCCGTGCTCGAGGACGCAGAACCCGGGCGCTTCCGGCTCACCGTGCTCGATGACGGCCCAGGACTCACGGCGGAGGAGCTCGGACGCATGGGCGAACGCGGGTTCCGCACACAGGCCACGCGGCGGCGGGCGACCCGGGGCAGCGGACTGGGCCTCTCCATCGTCCGTGAGCTGTGCCACCGCGTCGGCTTCTCGCTCGCCTTCGCGCCCAACTCGCCGCGCGGCTTGAGGGTCGTCATCGAAGGACCTCGCGCCTCCGAGGACGCGCCCCGCTGAGCGCCGCTGCCTGGAGGGCAGGCGAACGCCCCGTCGGCTGCCCACCGAGCGCATGGCCGCGCGGGGTGGCCGCCCCTCCGCGCCCGTCCCACCTTCAAGGCAGCCATGGGCGTTGCCTGGAAGGACAACATCGACATCGCCGACGCGCTGGAGCGTGTCGCGGACCTGCTGGAAGAGCAGGACGCGATGCCCTTCCGGGTCGGCGCCTACCGGAAGGCCGCGGACACCGTCGCGCAGTGGCCCCAATCCGTGGCCGAGCTGCTCGCCGAGGAAGGCGAAGCCGGGCTGAAGAAGCTCCCCGGCGTGGGCAAGAGCATCGCGGCGGCGATGGCGGAGCTGATTCGCACCGGGCAACTGTCCCTGCTCCAGCGGCTGGAGTCGGAGCACTCCCCCGAGCAGCTCCTGGCCAGCGTGCCAGGCATTGGCGCCGAGCTGGCCCGGCGCATCCATGACGAGCTGGGCATCCGCTCCCTGGAGGAGCTGGAGCAGGCGGCGCACGACGGGCGGCTGGAGCGCGTGGAGGGCTTTGGCCCGCGCCGAGGCGAGCAGGTGCGCGAGCTGCTCGGCGCGCGCCTCGGCAGGGAGCGACGAGGCGCGGCGCGACGCGACGAGGGCCGGGATGAAGGCCCTCGGCCCGACGTGGGCGTGGTGCTCCAAGTGGACGAGGAGTACCGCCGGCGCGCGGCCGCGGGCGAGCTGCGACGGATTGCCCCTCGCCGCTTCAACCCCTCTGGCGAGGCGTGGCTGCCCGTGCTCCGCCGCAAGCTGGAGGACTGGAACTTCCGCGCCCTCTTCTCCAACACGGCACTGGCCCACCAGCAGGGCGCCACCCATGACTGGGTGGTCCTCTACTACGACCAGGAAGACGACGAGGGTCAGTGCACCGTCGTCACCGCGCACGGCGGACCGCTCGACGGGCGGCGCGTGGTGCGGGGCCGCGAGGTGGAGTGCCTGGCGTACTACGGCGTGGAGTCCGAAGAGGTCGAAGCCCCGCAGCCAGGCGCCTGAACACCACCGCGTCAGTCGTGCACGGAGATGTAATGGATGAGCGCGGCGTAGAACTCGGGCTCGTCGAAGAGGTCCGGGCCCACGCCCACCACGTCCAGGTGGTCCTGCGGCACCACGCTGGACATGGACGTGCTCTGGAGGCGTGAAGGCGCGTTGAGGTCGGTGAGCGCCGGAATGGACGTGTCCTCCAGCACTGAATCAAAGCCGAAGAGGGCGTCGTGGTAGCGCAACCGGCGGCCCATCTGCTGCGAGTTGATGCCCACCACGCCGTCGTCATCCGCCTCGTTGCGGACGCCGTCGCCGCAGCCCGCCGCGCCGTCGTTGTCGCCGTCTCCCACGCAGTAGCCATTGCCGTCGATGTCGAAGAGAAACTCCTTCAACAGATACAGCGCGGGATTCACGTTCACCCCGTGCTGCGCGGTGATGAGGGACACATACCGCTCCGCGTAGTTACTGCTCACGGGGTACTTCTCGTTGAAGACCTTCATCCCCGTGACGACGCCATCCGTGGCGGAGTAGTCGTTGTAGACGAGCTGCTTCGCCGCCGCGTAGGCGTCATTCCCCGGTTCATAGACGGAGTTTCCGTAGTAGCGCGCCAGCGCCGCGATGACGCTGGTGACGCCGGGCTTCTGGTCCAGGATGTATTTGGCCACCGGCGAGCCCCGGTGCGGCGACGCGATACTCGCCAGCACCACCACGGAGGTGACACCTCGCCGCTCGCGCAGCACCCGCGCCGCCTTCCGCGCGTCGATGCCGCCCTGCGAATGGCCAATGATGCTCACCTTCGACACACCCGCCGTCGCCATGAACCCCTCGATGTCGTCCGCCAGGTCCAGCCCGCGCACCTCCGAGGACTGGAAGGCCGCCACCTGCGCGACGAAGGCGCGCTGCCCCGGGTCGAGGTCGCTGTTGCAGTTCACCTCGAAGCGCGTCGCGCAGGCCTTGCCCACGAACATGCCGAAGTCATTTCCCCAATAGTCATAGCCGAGCAGGTCATCGAACCCGCCCATGCCATGCGCGAACACCACGGGGTGTTGCGTCTTCGCCGCCCCCGCCCAGGCCCCCGCCGGGAGCAATCCCAGCACGCCCGCGAACAGCCCCGCCACGACCCCTGATTGAATCCACTTCATGTGATGCGTCCCCCCAAGCAACCCAGGTGGCGAATTCGAGCAGCGGGCGCTCGTGGGCCGTCATCAGAAAGCGGACCGCCATCACGTAGACGACAACCGGACCTTCACGCTGTTTCACACAGCGCATCCGAAACCCCGCCCCGGTGACAGAAGCCCCCGGGGCGGGACGCACGCTCAAGGCGCGGGCGAATACAACCCAGAGGCAGACAACGTGCCGCTGGTGCCCAAACCTCCCGACACGAGCACCCGGCCCGAGCCGTTCAACGTCACCACCCCCGCGCTCGTGAGCGCCGCGGGCAACGTGCCAGCGCTGAACCACTGGCCGCTCGCGACATCGAACACCTCGGCGGAGGCCAGCAGCCCCACGTTGCCACCGCCGTCACCGCCCAGCACCAACACCCGGCCGGAGGGCAGCAACGTGGACAGCGGCCCGTAACGCGCGTGCTGCATGGAGGCCACGGAGGTCCAGGTCCCCGTCGCCGGGTCATAGATTTCAGCGGTCGCGAGCGCGCCCCGCGCCCCCCAGCCTCCGGACACCAGCACCTTGCCCGACGGCAGCGCCACCGCGGAGTGCCCGTAGCGCGTCCCGGACAGCGAGCCCGTGGACGTCCACTGTCCCGTGGACAGGCTGTAGACCTCCGCCGTGGCCGTGTCCCCCTCCGGCGTGTTGCCGCCCACGACCAGCACCTTGCCCGACGGAAGCGATGTGGCCGTGTGGTACTGGCGGCGGCGGCTCATGGGGTTCGCCGTCGTCCACGTCCCCGTGGCCGCGTCATACAGCTCCGCCGTGGCGAGCATGCCGGAGAAGCTGGAGCTCATCCGGCCCCCCGCCACCAGCACCTGGCCGTTGGGCATCAGCGTCGCCGTGTGGCGCGCACGCGGGCCCGCCATCGGCCCCGTCGTGCTCCAGCTCCCCGTGGCCGCGTCGTACAGCTCCGCCGTGGTGAGGTAGCCGGACGAGTGACTCTGTCCTCCCGCCGCCAGCACCTTGCCGTTGGGCAGCACCGTCGCCGTGTGGAGATACCGCTCGTTCTGCATCGCGCCCGTCGGCCGCCAGGTGCCCGTGGCCTCCGAGTAGAGCTCCGAGGCCGCGAGGGCCGTGCTGCCATTGGCGGAGCCTCCCGCGGCCAGCACCTCTCCGGCGGGCAGCACCGTCAACGAATGCTGATAACGCGAGGACGCCATGGACGCCGTCGCGCGCCACGGCAGCGAAGGCGGCACGTAGCGCTCCGACGTGGCGGTGCGCAGGACACCGTCCGGACTGCCCCCCGCGACCAACACCTCGCCCGAGCCCAACAGCGCGGCGATATGGCCCAGCCGGCTGGTGCCCATCGTGAAGGTGTTGGACCACAGCGCGTTGACGGGGTCGTACAGCGCCGCGCTCCGGAGGTAGGGCTCACCGCCATCCGTCCCACCGGTGATGAGCACCTCGCCCGAATGAAGCAGCGTCGCGGAGTGATGCGCGCGGTCGGCGGGCATCAGGTTTCCAGCAGAGACCCAGACGCCCGACGCCGCGTCATACAGCTCCGAGCTTCGCGTCGCGGAGATGTCATCCACCAGGCCGCCCGCCACCAGCACCTTGCCGGTCAGCAGCGTCGTCGCGGAGTGTCCCGCGCGCGGCGCGGCCATGGGCGCGGCGGGCGTCCACAGGCCGGTGGCGGGGTCATACACCTCCGCCGTCCGCAGCACGGAGCCCCAGGCGCTGGAGCGACCTCCCGTCACCAGGACCTTGCCGTTGGGCAGCAGCGCCGCCGCGTGTCCCATGCGCTGGGTGACCATGCTGTGAGCAGGCGTCCAACTGCCCGTCTCCGCGTTGTACAGACGCGCCGTGCGCAGCGCGGAGCCCGTCCCATCCTCGCCGCCCAACACCAGCACCTGGCCATTGAGGAGCAACGTGGCCGTGTGCCCCGAGCGCAACGAGTCCAGGCTCCCCGTCGCGGACCAGGTCCCCGTGGCGACGTCATACAGCTCGGCGGTACCCGTGGTCGCGGCGGCGAAATCACCGCCCACCACCAACACCTTTCCGTTGGGCAGCAACGTCGCGGTGTGACGGCGGCGCATGACGGACATCTGCCCCGCGCCCAGCCACCGCGAGGTGGCCACGTCGTACTGCTCGGCGCTCGTGGACGACTGGCCACCGGCGACCAGCACCCGGCCGTTGGGGAGCACCGTGGCCGTATGGTCCAGTCGCTGCGTGGACATGTTGGGCGTGCTCACCCAACCGGTGGAGGCGAGCCCGTGCGCATGGGCCGGTGCTTCATTCAGCGCGTCTGCAAAATCCTCGTGTGAGCATCCTACGAACACGAGCGTCATCCAGAGCGCGGCCTTTCGGCCGAGCCCGCGAAGTTCAAACATGCGTGGGGGTCCTTTTTGTTACGGGGGGATGCGCGACCAGGGCGCGCCCGGCGCCTTTATCCCAGCCATGCCCACGCGGACCATCTCACCACTCAAAAGTGAACACATAAAATACATGGGGCGGTGGGCACCCACCTGTGCGGGCTGAAACCCAGAGGGTGCCGCGAGACCTGTTTCGCGATGCGTCGACGTGGCATATCCGCGTCACGGTCCCCGGTATTCGTGGTCACGTTTTGGAGAACTTCGTAATGCACCGCATCCACCGCCCACTGGTCGCCGCGCTGTTCGCATCCAGTCTGGCGACAGCCCTTCCCGCCACCGCTTTCGAGCTGCCGCACGCGGGCGGAACCCTGAGCGTCCCCGCCACCCCGACCCGCCTCGCCGTCTATGACCTGGGCGCGCTGGACACGCTGAACGCGCTCGGTCTCCGCGCCGTGGCCGTGCCGAAGTCCACCTTCCCCGCCACGCTGGCGGCCTACAACAGCAATGGCGTGACGCAGGCGGGCAGCCTGTTCGAGCCCGATGCCAAGGTCCTGGCGGAGGTGAAGCCGGACTTGATTGTCGTGGGTGGCCGTTCGCGCAACCAGGTGGACGCCTTGAGCGCCATCGCGCCGACGGTGAACCTGAGCGTCCGCGCCGACCACTTCGTGGAAGACGTGAAAACCCAGACACGGGCGCTGGGCACGGCCTTCGGCAAGCAGCAGGCCGCCGAGAAGCTGATTAAGAATTTCGAGAAAGAAACGAAGAATCTGAAATCACTTACACAGGGCAAGACGGCGGTGATGCTGTTCGCCATGAATGGCAACGTCATGGTCCACGCACCCGGAGACCGCTTCGGATATCTCCACGAGCTCGCGGGCTTCAAGGCGGTGGTGCCACCTTCGGAGGGCGGCGAGGACGGCCCGCGCCCCAAGCCCGGCACGCCCGAGGCGAAGGCGCGGCAGGAGGCCGCCGCCGCGCTGCTTCAGAAGGCGGTGGCCGCCGACCCGGACTGGTGGGTGGTGCTGGACCGGGGCGCGGCGACGGGCGGGGGTGAGAACAAGGCCCTGGAGACGCTGGCCCAGCACCCGCTGCTCAGCCAAACGCGGGCCGTCAAGGAAGGCCGCGTGGCCGTGGTGGACGCGCCGAGCTGGTACGTGGTGGGCGGCGGCATCGCGAACGTGACGCGAATCGTCCAGGACTTGGCGCGCACCGTGAAGAAGTAGGGCCCCAGGGCGCCGCTCCCCAGCCGGCCGTGAGTCCCGGCCCTGGGGAGCACCGTTCCGGGTGCGGCGTGGGGCCGCGTCAGCTACTCGCGGACGTGTAGCGGCTGATGGAGCGCAGCCACACCTGACGCGAGCCCCAGGCGAAGAGGCCCGCGCCCACCACCGCGCCCACCAGGGCCTGGGGCGGCAGCCGGCCCAGCATGGCCTCGGCGGGGAACGTCGTCATCAGCGACAGCGGAATGACATACGTGAACACCAGCATGAGCACGCCGCGCCCCACGCCCTGGAACACGTTGGACGGCCACCGCGCGAAGTCGAAAATGGACGAGAACAGGTACGTCAGATTGTCCACCCGCACGACGAAGAACGCCGCGCTCACCGTCAGAATCCACAGTGAGTAGAGCAGCAGCGTGCTCGTCCCCAGCAGCAGCACGGACGCCAGCAGCCCCGGCACCGACGGCCACCGCCCCATCGACGAGAAGGCGTAGATGAACAGGCCCACGCCCGTCAGCACGTTGAAGGCGCGCCAGGGCTGGAAGCGCTGCGTGGACACCAGGAACTGCGCGTCCGCGGGCTTGAGCAGCACGAAGTCCAGCGTGCCCTTGCGGATGTGCTCCACCACGCCCGTCAGGCTCGGGTTGATGGCGCCCTCCAGGATGCCCTGGAGCAGCGTGAACCAGCCCACCACCAGCAGCGCCTCATGGAAGCTCCAGCCCTCCAGGTTGGGGCGCTCGCCGTAGACGACGAACAGCGGGGCCAGGGCCGTGAAGGTCCAGAAGAGCGACGTCACCCCTTCGGTGAAGAAGTCCGCCCGGTACTGGAGCGACAGCAGCCCCGACGCCTTGAGTTGAATGCCCAGCAGCTTCAAATAGCGCTTCAACATCCGCTCAGCCCCCGAACGCCGCGAAGCGTTTCACGCCCTGCTTCCACGCCACGCCCGCCACCACCGCCAGCCCCGCCACCCAGGCCCACTGCGCCATCAGCAGCCGCACCGCCGCATCCCAGCCATGCGCGCCCGTCAGCATCTCCACCGGCAGGCCAATCTGGTAACGGAAGGGCAGCCAGTCGATGAGCGTGCGCAGCGTGGGCGGCAACAGCTCCACCGGGTACATGTAGCCGGAGCACACGAAGAAGAGCACCAGCCACACCTCCAGGACGCGCTCGCTGCTCTCCAGGAAGAAGCACAGCGCGCCAATGGCCACGTTGGCCAGGAAGGCGATGGCCCACCCGCCCACCAGGGACAGCACGAAGAAGCCCCACTGCCACGCGTGCTGGGGCACCGCCTTCGCGCCCACCAGCGCCACGCTCAGCAGAATCACCGGCACCGCGACCACCAGCCGCAGCGGGAAGTTGGCGACGCTGTCCAGGCCGTAGGCCCACAGCGGCGAGATGGGGCGGAGCAGGCGCATGGCCAGCGTGCCCTGCTTCACCTCCCAGTTGATGAGCCACGCCGCCCACGAGGTGGCGAGCTGCCGGATGGCGAAGGTGGCCAGGAAGTAGCCGACGAAGTCCGCCTCGCTGAAGCGGCCCACTGGCGCCTCGCGCGCCACCGCCATCCACAACACCATGTTGACCAGCGGCATGGTGGTGGACAGCACCCAGATGAGCATCTCCGCGCGGTAGGCCACCGCCTCCGCGAACCCCACGCGCAAGAGCGTGGGCAAGGCGCGCAGGGTCGTCCGGGCGCTCATGCGGACACCGGCTCCGACGCTTCCGCGCGGCGCGCCTTGGACTCCGCGAACAGCTCGCTCATCACCTCTTCCAGCGGCGCGTTCTCCACCGTGAGGTCCATCACCGGCAGCGTGGACAGCGCGCGGGTGATGGTGGCGTTGACCGCCTCCTGCTGCACCTGGAGCACCGCGCGGCCGGGCTCGTGCGTCACCACGCGCCCCAGCGGGTCCAGGCGCGCGGCGTCCACCTGCTCGGACAGCCGCAGCACCACGCGCTTCTCCGGCCGCACCCGCTGCACCAGCGCGTCCAGCCCGCCGTCGTAGGACAAGAGCCCCTTGTCGATGACGATGACGCGGGGGCACAGCGCCGCCACGTCGTCCATGTAGTGGCTGGTGAGGATGAGCGTGGCGCCGTACTTCTCGTTGTACTCCTTGATGAAGGTCCGCATGGTGGCCTGCATGGCCACGTCCAGGCCGATGGTGGGCTCGTCCAGGAAGAGCACCCGCGGCTGGTGGATGAGCGCCGCGGCCAGCTCGCACTTCATGCGCTCGCCCAGCGAAAGCTGGCGGGTCGGCTTGCCGATGAGGTCCCCGATTTCCAGGAGCTCAATCAGGTCCGACATCGTCTTCTTGTACTGGGCCTGGGGCACGTCGTAGATGGCGCGGTTGAGCTCGAACGTCTCCGCCGGAGGCAGGTCCCACAGGAGCTGCTGTTTCTGCCCCATGACGAGCATGATTTTCTTGAGGAAGGCCTCCTCCCGCTTCTGGGGGACGTGGCCGTCCACCGACACCTCGCCCTCGGAGGGGTGCAGCAGGCCGGAGAGGACCTTGAGCGTCGTCGTCTTCCCGGCCCCGTTGGGTCCCAGGAAGCCCACCCGTTCGCCGGGGCGGATGTCGAAGGAAATCCCGTCCACGGCCTTCACCGTGGTGTAGCTACGGTGGACGAGCGAGCGAAGGGCCGCCTTCAACCCTGGCGGGCGCTTGTGGACTTTGTAGTGCTTGCGAAGGCCGCGAACGGAAATCATGTGCGACAAGGGTTTAACGCGGTCTCCCCTACATGGCGACATCGCCGTTGACGCCTTGGCGCGACGACAATGGGTTGGACATGGCCGCGACGCGTCGCGGCCCCACAGGTGAAGGCAAGGCCGGATGAGCAACGCATACAGCAAGGACCTGGAGCGATGGATGCCGAGGCTCATCGCCGTCTGGCGCGCGTCACGCGGCCGGGGCGGCGCCGCGGGCCCGGAGACGCGCCTGACGCCCCAGGAGGTGAAGGAGGTGGCCGCCGGTGTCCGCCAGCTCTCCCTGGGCCTCACGCGTGAACGGCAGCTCGCCGGGGCGCGGTACATGGACGACCCGAAGCTCCTGGGCGCCTACCTCCTCTTCTACTGGCCGGTGTCCTACGCGCAGGCCCGGCAGGTGCTCGGTGAGCTGCCGAGCCGCCCCCGGCAGGTGCTGGATCTGGGCAGCGGTCCGGGCCCGGTGGCCTTCGCTGCGCTGGACGCGGGCGGGGGTGAGGTCACCGCCGCGGACCGCAGCAAGCCCGCCCTCACCCTGGCCCGCAGCCTGGCCGCCGAGGCCGGCGAGGCCCTGGCCACCCGCGACTGGGACCCGACGAAGAAGGGCGCCGCGCTGCCGGAGGGCCAGTTCGACCTGATTACGATGGGCCACGTCGTCAACGAGCTGTACGGCACCGGCGAGCAGGCCACGGCGCCTCGCGCGGCGCTGCTGGAGACGATTCTGGCGAAGGTGAAGCGCGGCGGCAGCCTGCTCGTGATGGAGCCGGCGCTGCGCGAGACGAGCCGCGGCCTGCTCCACGTGCGCGACGCCATGGTGGCCAAGGGCTACGCCGTCCGCGCGCCGTGCATGTACCGCGGCCCCTGCCCCGCCCTGGTGAAGGAGACGGACTGGTGCCACGCCGAACGCGCCTGGCCCATGCCGCGCGTGGTGGAGGAGCTGGCGCGCGCGGCGAGCCTGCACAAGGAGTCGCTCAAGATGAGCTACCTGGTGCTGGCACCGCAGGGCGAGGACTGGCCCGCCCTCACGCCGGGGCGCCTGTTCCGCATCGTCTCCGAGCCCCTGGAGGGCAAGGGACGGCACCGCTACATCGGCTGCGGCCCCGAGGGGCGCGTGGGCCTGGCGATGCAGGAGCGCCACCGCAACGAGCGCAATGAGCGCTTCCTCAAGCTGAACCGGGGCGACGTCATCTCGGTGACGGAGACCGAGCCCAAGGGCGACGGACTCGCGCTCGACGAGCGCACCGAGGTGCGGGTGGTGGCCGCCGCGGGCAAGGGCGTGCCCCCGCCGCCGAAGGAGGACGCGCCATCAGGCCCGGGAACCGGCCCAAGCCCGGGCGCGCCCTCCTGAGTGATGCACCCGGCCCCTGACGCCTCGGGGCCGGCCTCCCCACCAGCGGGTCAGTTCCGCAGGTGGGAGTAGCTTCCCGTCAGGACGTCACACATGTGGCGGAAGGCCTTCACGCTGTCCTTCATCGCGCCCACGGAGCCCTGGACGAGGACCGTGGCCTGCACACGCATCAGACGCAGCCGGCGCGGCGCGGGCGCCTGGGGACGAGCGGACTGGGGGCGGATGAGCGAAGCGATGTTCATGGCGTGCTCCTGGGGGTGTGGGAGACAGCCTGAGTGTCCACCGTGCCGGAGAACTCCGCGTTGCGGCGCGGTGAACTCGCCGTCACATCGTCCGTGTCCTGCCTGACAGACTGTGCGGCGGGCAGGGAGGCCGTCTCACATTCCAAGCCCCACTGCCACCTGCGGGCAACGGGCGCTGGCAGGCGGGCCTGCTAGGGTCCACAGCCCTCTTCGTTACGGAAGGCCTGCCCCGTGTCCGTTCCCCACCGGCCCCTGCGTTCCCTCTACCCACCCCTGGAGCCCTACCGTGCGGGGCGACTGCCCGTCACCGGGGGCCATGAGCTGTACTTCGAGGAGAGTGGCAATCCGGGGGGCAAACCGGTGCTCTTCATCCACGGCGGTCCCGGCGGCGGGACGGACCCGCGCCAGCGCCGCTTCTTCGACCCCACGGCGTACCGCATCATCCTCTTCGACCAGCGCGGCTGCGGGCGAAGCACGCCCCATGCGGGCCTGGAGCAGAACACCACCTGGGATTTGGTGGCCGACATGGAGCGGCTGCGCGAACACCTGGGCATCGCGCGGTGGCAGCTCTTCGGCGGCTCCTGGGGCAGCACGCTCGCGCTGGCGTATTCACAAGCGCACCCCGAGCGCGTCACGGAGCTGGTGCTGCGGGGCATCTTCCTCCTGCGCAAACAGGAGATTGATTGGTTCTACCAGCGCGGCGCCAGCGCACTCTTCCCGGACGCCTGGGAGTACTACCTGGAGCCGATTCCCCCCGAGGAACGGGGCGACCTGCTGGGCGCGTACCACCGCCGGCTGATGGGCGCGGACGTGAGGGCGCAGCAGGAGGCCGCGCGCGCGTGGAGCGTGTGGGAGGGCCGCACGAGCTGCCTGTACCCCAGCGCGGAGCTGGTGGCGCGCAACAGCGGGGATGCCTTCGCGCTCGCCTTCGCCCGCATCGAATGCCACTACTTCGTCAACCGGGGCTTCCTGCGCAACGACACGCAACTGCTCGACGACGTGCCCCGCATCCGGCACATCCCCACCGTCATCGTCCAGGGGCGTTATGACGTGGTGTGCCCGCCCGAGAGCGCCTGGGCCCTGCACAAGGCCTGGCCCGAGGCGCAGTTCGTCCTGGTCCCCGACGCGGGCCACTCCGCCAACGAGCCGGGCAACACCTCCGCGCTGGTGGAGGCCACGGACCGCTTCCGCGGCCACTGAGTCCACGTCAGGTATTCCAACGTGCCGGGCACCCCTCCGCGCGGGCGGAGGCTGCCGACCGCATCCGGGGCCACCGCGCCCCCCCATCAGGGGCTCGCCGCCGCGTCGCGCCGGGCCTCGTCACGGCGGAAGTACAGGATGATGCCCAGGCTCAGCAGCGCGCCCAGCGTCACCATGCCCTCCCCCGCCAGCGCGCCGGCCCGCTGCCCCAACGCGCCTTCCACCTGCTTGCCCACCACCACCGTCATCGCGTTGAAGACGCAGTGGGTGCCCACCGCGAGCCAGTACCAGCGCACCTGGCCGCGGATGAACCGCTGGAGCACCACCACCGACAGCGCGATGTGCACCGCCATGGCGCCCAGCCGCTCGTAGGCGCCCAGCAGCGGCATCCACCACGCCGTTTGAGCGATGGTGGCCTTGGCCTCGGTGACTTGCGCCACCTGCTCCGGCTTCAGTGGCAGGGTGGACGGGTCCATCCCCGACAGCACGATGACGTTGACGAGCCCCAGCGCCGCCAGCCCGCCCACCAGCAGCGCGGACTCCAGCCCGCCGTGGCCCGCGCCGAAGCCCACCGCGTCGCGCCAGCGCCGGAAGTCCTTCAAGGGCTTGTGGAAGACCCACAGGCGCGCCGTCTCCTCGAAGAGGCCCGCCGTGAGGGACAGCACCACCACCCACGTCCACATGAACGTCGGGGACGCCTTGAGCGCGTCACGCAGGAAGTACTGCGCCACCTGCACCAGCGGCACCCGGGTGAGCAGTTGCGACACCGCGAAGGCCGCCGCGCCCCAGCCCACCACCTTCCACGACGCCCCCAACCGCCGGCGGACCCAGAGCACCACCGCCACCGGCATCAACACATCGAAGGCGATGGTCACCGCGTAGCTGGCGACCAGCTTCCAGTCCAAGCTTGATTCCACGTGGCCCCTCCCGTTGCTGTCCGCGCGCGCCCCGGAGGACATCAGCGAAGGGACCTCCAAGGCCAGGGCAAAGTGTGGTGCCCTGGCCGCGGCTCACGGCGCCTTCGGGCTCAGGGCCTCGGCCAGCTCCGCGTACAGGTGGATGGCGCTGCGAATGGACTTCTCCCAGTCACCCAGGTGGAGGCTCTCGTTCTCCGAATGGGCATACGTGTACGGGTCCTCCACGCCGATGAGCAGCGCGGGCACGCCGCCCAGCTCCTTGGCGAAGGGCTCCACGAAGGGAATGGACGCGCCGCAGCCCATGGCCACCGCTTTCGTCCCGTAGCCCTTCTCCAGCGCGCGGAAGGCCGCCTGGAACGCGGGGTGCGACGGGTCCGTGTACCACCAGCCGGACGCGCCCTCCGTTTCGAAGTGCAGCTCCAGGCCCCAGGGGCACGCCTTGCGCAGGTGCGCCTTCAGCCGCTGCTCCACGTCACGCGCGTCCAGGTCCGGGACGATGCGGATGCCCACCCGCGCCCACGCCGAATCACAGATGATGTTGCGCGCGTCCTTCTTGCTGCTGGCCTGGATGGCGTTGATGGCGATGCTCGGCTGACGCCAGTTCATCTCCCACGGGTGCGTGCCATTGCCCAGCACCTGCACGCCCGGCAGCAGGCCCGCCTGCGCGCGGAAGTGCGCCTCGTCTCCCGGCAACGACTGGATGCTCTGGCGCTCCCCGTCCGTCAGCGGCTTCACGCGCTCGCGGATGCCTTCAATCGCGATGGAGCCGTCCGCGTGCGTCAGCGTGGCCAGCATGCGGCACAGCGCCATGGCCGGGTCCGGCACCGGCCCGCCCCACATGCCCGAGTGCACCGCCTGCCGCAACGCGCGCACCTCCACGTCCACCGTCACCAGGCCGCGCAGCGCGGTGGTGATGGAAGGCAGCCCGGTGTCGAAGTTGGACGTGTCCGTGAGGACGATGGCGTCCGCCTTCAGCAGCGCCGCGTGCTTCTGGAGGAAGTCGCCCAGGAAGTTGCTGCCAATCTCCTCCTCGCCCTCGATGATGACCTTCACGTTGAGCGGGAGCTGCCCCGCCCCCTTCAGCCACGCCTCCACCGCGGAGGTGTGGACGACGATGCCCGCCTTGTCGTCCGCCGAGCCGCGCCCGTACAGCCGCCCGTCCCGCTCCACCGGCTCGAAGGGAGGGCTCTTCCACGCGGCCGCGTCTCCCGCGGGCTGCACGTCATGATGCGCGTACAGCAGCAGCGTGGGCTTGCCCGGCGCCTTGAGCACCTCGCCGTAGACGTAGGGATGCGTGCCCTCGATTTCGAGTAGCTGAACGTTTTCAAAACCACGGTCTTTCAACAGGCGTGCGGTGGCTTCCGCGCTGCGTCGTACCTGCGTCGCATCGAAGCCAGGAAATGAGACACTGGGAATTCGGACGAGCGACTTGAGGTCCTCGAGGTACGTCTGCTTCCGCGACTCGAAGTGTGAGAGAGCGTGGTCGGTGGACATGCTCACCCCTTAACCCAAAAAGGCGGGCAGGCGCCCCATGTCCCCGCGCGGATGTTGCGCGGTCCAAGTATCATCTCCAACCATGTCCGACACCCCGACCCTGCTGCTCGTCGATGACGACAGTTTCGTGCGCCGTATCCTCAAGGACGTCATCGCCGACACGGGCATCGAGCTGCGTCTGCTCGAGGCCGCGGACGGCGAGGAAGGACTGGCGGTCGCCGCGCGCGAGAAGCCGGCGGTGATGTTCCTCGACTTGTTCATGCCGAAGAAGAGCGGCCTGGAGGTGTTGGGCGCCATCAAGACGGTGTCGCCCACCACGCGGGTGTTGGTCATCAGCAGCATGGATGCGGAGCCCGTCGTGGAGCAGGCCATGGCGGCAGGCGCCGTGGGCTTCGTGGGCAAGCCCTTCCATCCGCTTGAGATCGCCTCGGCCGTGCGCCAGGCGTTGGCTCACTGACCCCGAGGTGTCTGCGTGTCGTCTCCTGTTGTCGGTTACTGGGTAGCGGACAATCTCGGGCGTGTGCTGGGGCCCCTGGCGCTCCAAGCCCTCCGGGAGTTGATTGCCTCCGGACGCTTGAAGGCCGCGGTGCGCGCCTCGCGGGACGGAACCCATTGGGTGACGCTCCCGGAGCTGCCCGAGCTGAGCGACTTGCTCGCCAGCGCGCGGCCCTCGCCCTCCGTGGAGCTGCAGCAGGCGGAGCGGCTGCGCGCGCAGATGCGCGCCATGCAGAACCTGCCCGTCCACGAGGTGTTCGGCCTCAAGCCCACCTCCAACCTGGACGAGCTGCGCCTGGCCTACTTCCGCATGGCCAAGCGCTTCACGCCGGACCACATCGCGCCGGAGACCCATCCGGAGTTGAAGAAGGTGTCGGCGGAGATTTTCGACTTCCTGTCGCGACGCATGCGGGAAGCGGAGGCCTCGTGGGCCCAGGCGACGCAGCCCCCACGGCCGCCTCCGCCGGTCATGCACGCCGTGCCGCATGCACAGCCGCCCGCGCCGCCCCGGCCGCCGCCGGTGGTGCAGGCCTCGCCCGCCGCCGCGGCGCGCGCGCCGGTGATGGCCGCCGCGCCTGCGCCGGTGATGACCGCCGCCCCCGCGCCGCGCCCCGTGCAGGCCGCGCCAGTGATGGCCCGGGCCCCCATCGCGCCCACGCCCGCACCGCCGCCCCCGGCACCCTCTGTCCGCCGGGCGGCGGCCGCGCCCACCTACTCCAGCGCCGAGTTCGTCGGACTCGAGCGCCGCTCGGACGACCGCATCCACGCGGACGTGAAGGTGACGCTGCAGAACGCGGGCATCTTCACCGACCACCGCATCATCAACCTGTCCTCTGGCGGACTCTTCATCGCCACGGACAAGCCGCTGCGGCTGGGGACGCAGGTGGAGCTGACCCTGCGCTTCGACGACCCCCTGCGGGTCATCACGCTCCGCAGCGCCGTCATCTGGGAAAACTCACTGGAAGACGGAAAGAACCCGCGCGGCTACGGGTTGCGTCTGAGCCACCTTCGCCCGGAGGAGAAGGAGTTCGTGCAGAAGTATCTGGCTCGCGCGAAGGAGAAGAAGAAGTAGTCCCCAGCGCCGCTCAGAGCATCTGCCCCAGGAAGACGGCCCCCGTCAGCACGAAGGCCGCCATCACGGCCATGACAGCCTTCAACTCCAGGTCATCGCGGTCCATCAGGTTCATGAAGTTCATTGTCGTGCCCTCCGAGT
This sequence comes from Myxococcus hansupus, assembly GCF_000280925.3. Classification (NCBI taxonomy): domain Bacteria; kingdom Pseudomonadati; phylum Myxococcota; class Myxococcia; order Myxococcales; family Myxococcaceae; genus Pseudomyxococcus; species Pseudomyxococcus hansupus. Next base: position 1,026,866 of record NZ_CP012109.1, on the reverse strand, counting down.
GTTGCCCCTCGCCCCTCCATACGGGGTGCGGGAAAACCCATTGCGTCCGCCGCACCTGACACCGCGGAAGTTCGCTTGCGGATGGCGAAGCGGCCCCAGAGGATGACCGCCGTGTCCACCGACTACCGGCTGCTCGAAACACTGCCCATCCCCACCGCTGTCCTCCGCGGCGAGCAGGTGTTGCGGGTCAACGCGGCGCTCGCCTCCTTGCTGGGTGTCCCCTGCGCGGAGCTGCTGGCCGCCACCGTCTCCGAGAACATCCGCCGCTTCGTGCCCGAGGAGCGCGACCGGGTGTCGGCGATGTACGAGGCCGTCGCGCGAGGCGAGCCGCTGCCCGATGGCCCCTTGTGGATGCGCATCCACCGGGCGGATGGAACACAGCGAACCCTGTCGATGCGCTACGCCCCCGGCGCCCACCCGGAGGAGCGGGTGGTGGTGCTGATGGACGCGGACGCGGAGGACTCCGTGCGGCGCCTCACCGAGGCGCTGGTGGCCGCCGCGTCGACGATGTTGCGCTGCCGTGACGAGCGGTCGGTGCTGGAGACGGCGGTGGACGCCGTGTTCCGCCAGGGCTTCGCGGTGTCCGTCATGCACCTGGACGGCGACACGTTCGGACACGGGCCCATGCGCCAGCATCCCTTCAGCGAGGCCGAGGCCGAGCAGATGTACGGCATGCCCCTGCGGGACGTGCGGATTCCAGGCGCCGCCATGCCGCACTTCCTGGAGGTGCTCGAGCGGCGCAAGGCGGCCTTCCACCACGACATGCTCGGCGTGGCCCGTTACATCCAGACGACGCCCGACGCGGTGGGCACCTTCCGCCGCCTCCACCCTCCCGACAGCCGGGGCCTGGACGCGCCCATCCTCGTGGAGGGTCATCCCTACGGCGTGCTCTCGGTGCAGGGCCCCGCGCTCACCCCGGCGGGCGCCAGCACCCTGGAGCTGTTCGCGCAGTTGGTGGGCGGCGCGCTGGAGAACGTGCGCCACCACGAGACATCCGCGGTGCGGCTGGAGGAGGTCTCCCGGCTCCAGGACGAGCTGGTCGCGCGCGAGCGGCTGGAGGTGCTGGGCGAGGCCGCGGGCGTGGTGGCCCACGAGGTCCGCAACCCGCTGGGCGCCATCCTCAACGCGGTGGCGGTGCTCCGCCGCGAGGCCCACCTGGGCCCCACGGGGCAGGCCGCGGTGGGCATGTTGGAGGAGGAGGCCATCCGGCTGGAGGACATCGTCCGGGACCTGCTGGACGTGGTGCGCCCGCTGGAGCCGCGCCCCCGTCCGCTCCAGTTGGGCGAGCTGGTGCGGCGCGCGCTGGGGCAGATGCACGGCCCGCCGGACGCGCCCACGCTGCGCTTCAGCGTGGACGAGGCCGCGGAGACGCCGTCACTCGAAGGGGATGAGACGCTGTTGCAGCTCGCGGTGACGCACCTGGTGCGCAACGCGGTGCAGGCGTCGCCCGCGGGCGGCAAGGTGCGCATGACGGTGGAGCCTGCGAACGGCGGCGTGCGCCTGGTGGTGGAGGACGAAGGCCCCGGCATCCCCGACGTGGACCCGCAGCGCGTCTTCCAGCCCTTCTTCCTGACGCGCGCCAATGGCCGGGGCCTGGGGCTCGCCATCGTCCGGCGCGTGGTGCTGGCCCACGAAGGCAGCGTGCGCGCCAGCAGCCGGCCGCGTGGCGGCGCCCGCTTCGAGCTGTGGCTGCCGCTGGTGCCTAACCGTATGTCTCTCGCTTGATGCGCTTGTCCTCGATGCCGAGCGCGTGGAGATGGCCCAGCACCGTCTCGATGAAGCGCGGCGTGGAGGGCGTGCGCGTCTCCAGCGCCTTGCGCCGGTCCCACGGCGTGATTGCGGGGCCGCACGCGTACACCAGGCACGTGTCACGGTCCTGAATCAGCTCCTCCAACAGCGCCTGGCCCACGCGGCCCTTGCGCACGTTGTGCCCGTAGCGTGCGTCATCCGTCTCCCGCGTCAGCGTGTGCACCACGCGGACGCGGTCCGGGTGCTGGCGCTCCAGCGCGGCCAGCTCCTCGCCGTAGAGGACGTCGCCCCACGTCTTGTTGGAGAAGACGAAGGTGTGACGCGGCTTCAGGCCCCGGTGGAGCGCGTCCTTGAGGATGGCGAAGTTGGGCACCGCGCCCGAGCCCGCCACCAGGTGGACGATGTGGCCGGTGCGCTCCTCCACGTCGTCGGGGAGCACGAAGGGCCCCATGAAGGCCATCACCTTCATGCGCGCGCCGGTGAGCCGGCCGTGCACGAGGTAGGGCGACAGCAGGGGCGGATAGCGGGTGAGGCCGGGGATGAACTCCTCGTCCTTCACGGTGATGGCCACCAGCGGCTCGTGCGGCGCGGAGGCGAGCGAGTAGGAGCGCTGCGGCTCCTTTCGCCCCTTCTGCTCCTGGAGATAGGACGACAGGCGCGCCAGGGCTGGGAACTGGTGCGGGTCGATGTTGAGGAACTGCCCGGCCTTGTAGTCCAGCGGCACGCCGCCGAAATCGAGGAAGAGCGTCGCCGTGTCATGCGTGTCCATGCGCACGTGGTCGACGGTGACCTCGTACTCCACTGGCTTTTTCGCGCGGGACGCGCGGGCTTCGACCGAACTCATGCGTCTCCCATAGCCCAAGCCGTGGCCGCGCGCAGACGGCAATGCATGACTACCCCGCCCCCCGGTCCGAAATGAGCGTTGGCTGTACGACGGCCTGTCTGGCAGCCAGGGCGGCGGACGGTGTAGGTGCTGACGGACGACCTCCTTCGGAACTACATCTGAAGGTGGAACGTTGAGGGCCTGGGGGGCGACCGTCCCCCAAGCCAGAGGCAATCGACCCGTGCTGCGCACTCTCTTCTTCCTGTTGTCGAAGCTGCCCGACGGCCCCCGCCAGCAGGCGGTCCGCGTGTTGATGGACGGCGTCTGGAATGCCCTGGCCCGGGAGCAGGTCCTCGGACGGGAGAACATCCCGGACCAGCCCTGCCTCTTCATCTGCAACCACCTGTCCAACGCGGACGGCTTCACGCTGGACCGGGCCTTCCGGCCGCGCAAGGTCGTCTTCCTGGCCGGGGTGAAGCTGCAGAGCACGGTGATGACGCGCCTGGCGTCGGAGACGATGGAGACCATCGCCATCCGCCCCAACTCGCCCGACATCGAGGCCATGCGGCGGGCCCTGGAGACGCTCAAGGCCGGCAAGTCCGTGCTCATCTTCCCGGAGGGCGCTCGCAGCCGCACCGGCACGCTCACCCAGGCGAAGAAGGGCCTGTCCTTGATTGCCCGGCGCGCGGGCGTCCCCGTGGTGCCGGTGGCGCTCCAGGGCACCGAGCAACTGATGCCCATCAACGACTCCGACATGGGCGGAGAACGGCTGTTCCAGGCGGACGTCTTCGTCCGCTTCGGCCCCCCCTTCCGCGTGGAGGACCTGGACGCCCAGGTGGCGAGCGCCGAGGACCCCCGGCAGGCGCTGGTGGACGCGATGATGAGCAAGGTCGCCGCGCTGCTGCCGGACAGGTACCGGGGCGTCTACGCCGACGACCCGCCGCCCGCGGCCTCCGCGCCGGACTGGCAGCGGCCTTCCGCACCCGCGCCCTGAATGAGGCATTGCGGCGCGCGCTGGGACGCGGACAATGGCGCTTCCCGTGACGCGCGCGCCCACTGACGAACAGCTCTTTGTCTCCACCCTCCCCGGCCTGGAGCCCGCCCTGGAAGCGGAGGCCTCCGCGCTGGGCTGGCGGCCTCGCCTCGTGGAGGGCGGTGTGGAGCTGGAAGGTCCCCCAGGGCTCCATCAGGACGCCAACCTGCGCCTGCGCTGCGCCAGCCGTGTCCTGCTGCGGCTCGGGAGCTTCCGGGCCGGGGACTCCGACACCCTGGCGGACCGGCTGAAGGCGCTCGACCTGTCTCGGGTCTGGAGCAAGGCCTCGGCTCCCAGGTTGTCGGTGAGCATGCATCGCTCGCCGGTGCCGGGCCCGGACGTCGTGTTCGACGCGGCGGCCTATGCCTGGGACCTGCCGTCAGTGGAGGAAGCGGGGCCGCTCGATGATGACGGTGGCGGTCCCGGCCTGACGTTGCTGGTGCGCGTGGACCGTGACGTGTTCACCGTGAGCGCCGACACCACGGGCGAGGCGCTGCATCGCCGGGGTTATCGGCAGGAGGTCAGCCGCGCGCCGCTCCGCGAGACGCTGGCGGCGGGCATCCTCCGGCTCGCGGGGTACACCGGCCAGGAGCCGCTCGTGGACCCGATGTGTGGCTCGGGCACCTTCCTGGTGGAGGGCGCCTGGATGTCCATGCGCCGGGCGCCGGGGGTGCTGCGTGCCTTCGCGTTCGAGAGCTTCCCTTCCTTCTCCGCCGAGGACTGGGCTCGCCGCAAGGCGCGCGTGGAGGCGGAGGCGCTGGCGTCTCCGAGCGCGGCGATTCATGGCTACGACCTCAACGCGGGTTCGCTGGGCACGGCGCGGCGCAACGCCCGACGCGCGGGGGTGACGCTCGCGCTGGAGCGACAGGACCTGCGGACGCTGAAGGCGCCCGTGGGCGGGCCCGGGTTGGTGGTGGCGAATCCGCCCTACGGCAAGCGCGTGGGCGAAGCCGAGGACCTCCCGGAGCTGTACCGGGCACTGGGGCATACGCTGCGCACGGGCTTCGCCGGGTGGCGTGGGGCGGTCATCCTCCCCGATGACGCGGGGCTGGTGAAGGCGTTGGGCCTGACGGGCGCGCGGAGCCTGCCGGTGCGCAATGGCGGGCTTCGGTGCCGGCTGCTGCTCGCGGACCTCGGCTCGCGCTGACCTCCGGCGGTGAGCCGCTGAGCGTCCCAACACGGTGGTGCGGGGCACTGCCTCGCGCCGGCTCAGCGCACGGAGCCTGCCGGTGCAAGCGGACGCCTGCGTGCCCCGTGGCGGATTTCGGCTCGCGCTGACGTTCCGTGAGGACGGCCCCTCGACCCGACGGCGTGGCGCCTCCGAGTTCCACGCGCGACAGACTCCCGGTGGGCCCCTCCACCCCTGCCGTGGTAACGCAGCGCCGTGGAAACGTGGTTCACGCCCTTCGAGCCGCAGCCCCTCACCGAGCACCTGCCCGGGAGCTTCCCCCATCCCTTCGACGAGGGTGCGCCCCATGCGCTCGCGAGGCGGGCCGCGGAGCTGCTCCAGGCCGCGCTGCGGGCGGGGGACATCGCGCCTGGATTGCCAGCGTCGTGCCTCGACTCGGCCGAGGGCGGGAAGATGTTCGGCGTCCTTGTCGCCCAGGCGCCCGACGGACGCGTGGGTTTCCTGCGCGCCTTCTCCGGGATGCTCGCCGGACGTTGGGACGTCTCTGGATTCGTGCCGCCCCTCTTCCAACGGGACGCTCGCGAGCAACTGGAACCGGCGGGCGAAGCCCAGGTGAAAGGACTGTGGGCGCGCGAGGAAGCGTTCCGGTCCTCGGAGGAGCTTGTGTCCACGCGGGTCGCGCACGATGCGCTGACCGCGAACCACGCAGCGGCCCGTGCTCGGATGCGCGCAGACCATGAGGCCCGCCGCAAGCAACGCCATGCGCGGCGCGCGGAGCTCACCGCGTCAGCGGCGTTGGACGCGGAGTCGCGGCGCACGGCACTGCACGCGCTCGACCAGGAGAGCCGCGGCGACAAGGCCGAGCTGCGCAGACTGGAAGCGGCTCACGATGAAGCGCTGCGCTTGCTCACGCCTCAGCGGACACGGCTGGAGCGCCGGCTGCGCGCCATGGAGCGACTGCGGCTCTTCGTCTGCCGAGCCCTGATGAAGCGCCTGCACGACACCTACGTGGTGCCCAATGCCCGGGGCGAGCGCCAGCCCCTCAGGCGTCTGTACCCTGGCGGCGAACCGCCCTCGGGCGCGGCCGACTGCGCGGGGCCCAAGCTGCTGGCGCATGCACTCGACCAAGGACTCCGTCCGCTGGCGCTCGCTGAGTTCTGGTGGGGCGCGCCACCTCCCGCCGGAGGCCGAGCCAGCGGCGCGTACTACCCCGCGTGCAAGGACAAGTGCGGCCCCCTGCTGCCATTCATGTTGGAGGGCCTCCCCGTCTCCGCCCCCCGGCCCTTCACCCCTCGCGCGATGGCCTCGCGGGAACTGGACATCCTCTTCGAGGACGAGTGGTTCGTGGTGGTGGACAAGCCCGAAGGCCTGCTCTCCGTGCCCGCGAAGGACACCTCCGTGGAGGACTCCGTGCAGGCCCGGTTGCGAACGCGGTATCCCGATGCGCCCGAAGTCCTGCTCGCGCACCGGCTGGACCTGGACACCTCGGGACTGCTCGTCGCCGCCAAGGACCTGCGCACGTATGCGGCGCTTCAGCGATTGTTCGCGCAGCGGCAGGTCCACAAGCGCTATGTGGCCTGGGTCGACGGAGAGGTCGCCGGTGAGCGCGGCACCATCGACTTCCCCATGCGCGTGGACCTCGACGACCGGCCCCGCCAGATTCACGACCCGGTCCATGGAAAGCCCGCGGTGACGGAGTGGCGCGTGCTCGAACGGCGCGACGGCCGGACGAAGGTGGCCCTCTTCCCGCTCACCGGGAGGACGCATCAACTGCGTGTGCACGCGGCGCATCCGCTGGGGCTCGGTGCGCCCATCGTCGGAGACCGCCTCTACGGCCATCCGGGCACGAGGCTGCATCTGCACGCGGAGGCACTCGCGTTCAGACATCCCGTCACGGGCCAGCCCATCGCCTTGGAACGGCCCGCGCCCTTCTGAGTTCGTGCGGACGGACGCCTGCGTGTGAGCAGGCCCCGCGCCGACGCCGCCGGGGGCGGCGTTGGACCTCGCTGTTCGGAAATGTCGGGGGTTTCGAGCGCCAGCGCCTGCCGCAAATGTCCCGACATTTCCGAACAGCGAGCCCTCGACCCGCCTCCGCCACCCTCTTACCGGGGGCGTGACGCCATGACCTGAAGAAGAGGACGCGCAGGTGGCGGGGCGTCACGCCGCTCCAACAGCCTGGCCGCAAGTGCGTCCCGACCGCCCATGAATCGAGGCACCCGCCCGGAGCGAGTACCCCACGGCGGCGTGAACGCCAGTGCCCGTCAGAAGCCGCAGCAGGAGATGTACGCATCCTGGCAACTGCCGCGGCAGGCCACGTCACCATTGCAGGCGGCGAGACATGCCACGCGGTCCGGTCCACAGAACGAAGGACACGCGGCCAGGGGCCCGGGAGCCTCGCGAGCCATCACCCCCGTGGCGACACACACGGGTTCGTCCACATGGACCTCATCCGGCGCCGCGCGCTGCGAGGCCAGGGTGACACCGGAAACAGCCAACAACAGCAACGCGACGGACACGCCCTTCTTGTTGCGCATGGGAGCCTCTTCCAGGGTTGGCACAGCGGATACGCACGCCTCGCCAGACAACGCGAGGCGCGCATCACGATGCCAAGTGCCCGAGTGGCTGCCAATTCAGGCGCGAAGGACCGACCACGACACGGTGCGTCTCACGTCTCGGAAGAGGACGACGGCGCCACCCGCTCGGCCCCCTCCACCGGGGGATGCTCGGACACGTCCACCCCAGGCTCGGAGGAGGCCACCACCGGCACCTCCGGCTCCGTCGAAGCAGCCAGCGCCCCTACCGACGCCGCGGGCTTCACGCCCAGCTCCCGCGTCAGCTTGGGATTCACCCCGGTCTCCGCGAGCAGCCGCTCCAGTTGCACGCGGGCGCGCCGGTTCTCCCGGTGCACCCTGCGCCCCAGAATCAGCTCGTTCTTCAGCGAGTGCTCCCAGCCCGTCAGCTCGGTCACCGTCACCTGGTAGCCGAAGGCCTCCAGCGTCAGCGCGCGGATGACGTTCGACAGGTGCGAGCCGAACTCGCGCCGGTGCCACGCGTGCGCGTACAGGAGCGACAGGGTGCCGCTGCCCGTCACGACAGGACGCTTCTCCTTGAGCTGCGCGGCGACCTCCGCCTGGCAACACGGCACCACCGCCACGTGGTCCGCGCCGTGGCGGATGGCGGCGACGAGCGCGTCATCCGTGGCGGTGTCGCACGCGTGCAGCGCCATCAGCAGGTGGATGCGCTCCGGATACTTCGCCGTGTCGATGTGCGCCGTCTGGAACTGCATCCGCGTGAAGCCCAACCGCTGGGCGCGCCCCTGGGCCCGCTCCGTCAGGTCCGGACGGCCCTCGATGGACAACAGCGCCCCGGTGTCCGCGCCCTTGAGGAACAGCTCGTAGAGCACGAAGCCCAGGTAGGCGTTGCCGCTGCCCGCGTCCACCATCACCGCGTTCGGGTGGCGTGCCTGGACGTCCTCCACGGCCGGGCGCAGCAAGCCCATCAGGTGGTTCACCTGCTTGAGCTTGCGCAGCGCATCCGCGTTGAGATGCCCCTCGCGCGTGAGCAGGTGCAGCTCGCGCAGCAGCGCGGGGGACTGGTCCGGCAGCAGCTCCCGCCGGACCTGCGAGGCCTTGACGTTGCGCCTCAGACGGACACCACCTCGAGGACCTCGGGAATCATTTCCCGCAGGCGCCCCTCGATGCCCATCTTCAGCGTCGCCGTGGACGACGGACACCCCGCGCACGAGCCCTTCATGTGCAGGTAGACGATGCCGTCCTCGAAGCGGTCCAGGGTGATGTCGCCACCGTCCATGGCCACCGCCGGGCGGATTTCGCTGTCCAGGATGTCCTGGATGCGGCCCTCAATCGAGCCACCCGCGCCCTGCCCCGCCGCCTCGCGGGCCGCGGCCAGCGCGGCCTCGTCCACCACCGGCTCGTCGGACGTCAGGTGGGTGTCGAGCGTGGACATCACCTCGTCATTGAGTTCGTCCCACTCGCCCTCGTCGCCCTTGGTCACCGTCACGAAGTTGGTGCCAATCATGACCGCCGTGACGCCGCGCACGTCCATCAGCTTGCGCGCCAGCGGAGACTTCGCCTTGGCCTCTTCGAGGTTCGTGAAGTTCACGGCCCCGCCCGCCAACAACCGCCGGTCCACCACGTACTTCAGCGTGCTGGGGTTCGGGGTCCACTCGAGCTGGATGTTCACCGACATGCAAATCTCCTTGGGAGGACTCCTCTAAGGCGCTCGCGGCCCCATAGCAACACGGCTCGCAGGCTGGCAATCACCTGACCTGCTGGATGCGGCCGCCAGGAATCGTTGCGAAATGAGGGCAAAACCAGGACTCCCTGTGCACTTTGCGTAGACTGGGAGCATGTACACCCCTCGGGGCAACCCGCAGCCCACCTTTCGACCGCCCATGCCCGCACCGCCCGTCGTGCCCCGAGTGCCCGCGAGCGTGATGGAGGGACTCTTCGTCCGGGGCCTCCAGGCCGAGGGGCGGCTGGCGCAGCAGTTGGAAGCGCTGGGCTATGACAGCCGCCGGCCGGAGCTGGACTACCCCATCACGCTCTGGCAGCGCGCCGTGGCGCTGGCCCGCCACGAGCGGTTCCCGGAGCTCTGCGACGAGGACGCCTACAGGCAGCTTGGCCGCCGGGCGGTGGACGGCTTCGCCCAGACGCTGGTGGGCCGCGTGGCCGCGGTGGCCCTGCCCATGATTGGCCCGGCGAGCGCCCTGGAGCGGCTGCCGCGCTACCTGGCGATGATGGGCCGCACGGACGTGGACGTCTCCATCGCCGCCGAGGGCGAGCGGGGCCGCCGGATTTCGCTGTCGGACCGCTACAACCGGCCGGACCTGATGGCCGGGGGGCTGGAGGGCCTGTTGGTGATGGCCAACGCCCAGCCCCGAATCACCGTGGAGGAGCGGAGCGCGGGCGGCTACCGTCTGGCCGTGCGCTGGTAACCCGCTGGCGCCCTCCCGGGAGCACCGCGTGTCCTATCCACCCAGACTGGCCCACCTCGCCACCCGCGCCGTGGTGGTCGCGAAGCTCGCCCCCACCTACGCGCAGGCCCATCACATCGACGAGGAAGAAGCGGCGCAGCGGCTGTCCAGCGCGCTCGCCGGCCGGATGCTGCCCTCGCTGTTGGAGTCCACCTGGACGGCCATGCGCGGCACCGCGAAGCGGCTCACCGACGACGGGCTGGTGGAGAAGGTGGCCACCACCCTGGGGGAGCGGCCCATGCGGCCGGGGCGGATGGCCCAGGTGGGTCCGGCGCTCAGCGCCTTCTTCATCCTGGTGGACCTGGAGGTGGGCACCGCGGGTGACGCCGCGCGGCGGGTGATGGAATCGGACGAGGGCCGCCGACGCGGGGCCGAGGGACTGGCGGAAGCCGGACGCTTCCTCGCCGCGGAGCTGACTCGCGGGAAGTAGTCCCGGTCCGCCGTGGCAGGAGCGGGCACGCATCGTTATAGGCTCGCCCTGGCCCAGGCACCGACGATGTCCACCCCGCTCCCCACGACGCTGCGCATCCTGCGCTCCCTCACCGAAATCCCCCGCGCCGCGTGGGATGCGCTGGTGGACGCCCAGGCGGTGCCCTTCCTGGAGTGGACGTTCCTCCACGCGCTGGAGGAGAGCGGCTGTGCGGTGCCGGAGCGGGGCTGGCATCCCCGCCACCTGACGCTCTGGCGCGGCGCGCGCCTGGTGGCCGCCGCGCCCGCGTACCTCAAGGACGACAGCGACGGCGAGTTCGTCTTCGACAGCCCCTGGGCCACCGCCGCCGAGCGCGCGGGCCTGCGCTACTACCCGAAGCTCGTCCTCGCCGTGCCCTTCACGCCCGCCACCGGCCGCCGCGTGCTGGTGGCCCCGGGCGAGGACCGCCCCGCGCGCGAGGCGGAGCTGTACGCCGCCGCCCACGAGTACGCCCGCGCCGAGCGCCTGTCCGGCATCCACGTCCTCTTCCCCACCGAGGACGAGCTGCCCGTCCTGGAGGCCCAGGGCTTCGCGGTGCGGCTCGGCGTCCAGTACCACTGGCGCAACCGCGGCTACCGCACGCTGGACGACTTCCTGGCCCGCTTCCACGCGCGGCGCCGGCACCAGCTCCGCCGGGAGATGCGCGCGTTGGGCGAGCGCGGCTTCGAGGTGCGCACGCTGCGCGGCGACGCCCTGGCGGACGTGGACGCGGACACCGTCTACCGCCTGTACGCCACCACGGTGGACAAGTATCCGTGGGGCCAGCGCTTCCTCACCCCGGACTTCTTCGCCCGCCTGCTCGCCCGCTTCCGGCACCGCTGCGAGTGGGTGGAGGCGCGCCGGGAAGGCCGCCTGGTGGCCGGTGCGTTCAACTTCACCGGTGCCAATGTCCTGTATGGCCGTTATTGGGGGGGCTTCGAGGAGCACCCCTTCCTGCACTTCAACGTCTGCCTGTACCACCCCGTGGCGGAGGGCATCGCCCAGGGGCTGGCGCGCTTCGAGCCGGGCGCGGGGGGCGAGCACAAGCTCACCCGGGGTTTCGAGCCGCACCTCACGTACAGTGCCCACCTGCTCCTGCACCCGGGCATGGACAAGGCGGTGCGCGGCTTCCTGGCCCACGAGCGGGCAGCCGTCGAAGGGAGCCTGCCCCAGTGGCGGGCCGAAACAGGTTTCAAGGAGGGGGACTGAACGTCCCTCGGCTGTTCAGCAAGGGAGTCCGAACGACTTATGGCGCAGAAGCATGAGCACGATACCTCCGTCATCACGGAGACCGTCCCCAAGCAGAAGCTCAAGAAACCGCCGCTCTACAAGGTGCTCCTGCACAACGACAACTACACGACCCGGGAGTTCGTCGTGGCCGTGCTGAGGGAGGTCTTCCACAAGTCGGAGACGGATGCCGTGCAGATCATGCTGCACGTTCATTACAACGGTGTCGGGGTGGCCGGCGTTTATACATACGACGTCGCCGAAACGAAGATTGAGACGGTGGAGGCCGCGGCGAAGGAGAACGACATGCCGCTGCGGCTCTCCATGGAACCCGAGGAAGGTTGAAACGTGGCAGGACCGCTGATTGCCAAAGAGCTGCAGGCCAGCTTCCGCACCGCCCTGGATGAGGCGCGGAAGATGCGCCACGAATACCTGACGCTGGAACACCTGCTCCTGGCCCTCACCAAGGACGCTCGCACGCGCGAGGTCCTCAAGGGGTGCGGAGCCAACGTGAAGCAACTCCAGGAGCGCCTGGAGTCCTTCCTGGAAGAGACAGTTGAACGGCTGCCCGACGGCGTGGACGCCGAGCCCCAGCAGACCATCGGCGTGGAGCGCGTGCTCCACCGCGCCGCCATGCACGCGCTGTCCGCCGAGCAGAAGCTCATCGACGGCGGGGACGTGCTGGTGGCCCTGTTCCGCGAGGACGAGAGCCACGCGCTCTACCTGCTCCAACAGGAGGGCGTCACCCGGTTGGATTTGCTCAACTACATCTCCCACGGCGTCACCAAGGACGGCGAGGAGGGTGAGGGTGAGGACGGCACGGGTGGCCACGCCGCCCCCGCGGGCGATGACGAGGAGGGCGAAGCGCCGAAGAAGAGCCCGCTCGAGGCCTACACCGTGCAGCTCAACATCGAGGCCCAGGAAGGTCGAATCGACCCGCTCATCGGCCGCGAGAAGGAGCTGGAGCGCACCATCCAGGTGCTCTGCCGCCGCCGGAAGAACAACCCGCTCTACGTGGGCGAGGCGGGCGTGGGCAAGACGGCCATCGCCGAAGGGCTGGCGCTGCACATCCACGAGGGCCGCGTCCCCGAGGTGCTGAAGGACGCCGTCGTCTACTCGCTGGACATGGGCGCGCTGCTGGCGGGCACCAAGTTCCGCGGCCAGTTCGAGGAGCGGCTCAAGGGCGTGCTCAAGGCCCTGAAGGAGCAGCCGAACGCCATCCTCTTCATCGACGAAATCCACACCATCGTCGGCGCTGGCGCCACCAGCGGCGGCTCCATGGATGCGTCCAACCTGCTCAAGCCCGCGCTGGCCAGCGGCCGGCTGCGGTGCATCGGCTCCACGACGTATCAGGAGTACAAGTCCGCCTTCGAGCGGGACCGGGCCCTGTCGCGGCGCTTCCAGAAGATTGAAGTGGGCGAGCCCTCCATCGAGGACACCGTCCTCATCCTGGAGGGCCTGAAGAGCCGCTACGAGGAGCACCACGGGGTGAAGTACCAGCCCGAGGCCATCCGCGCGGCGGCGGAGCTGTCCGCCAAGCACATCAACGACCGCTTCCTGCCGGACAAGGCCATCGACGTCATCGACGAGACGGGCTCGGCGGAGCGGCTCAAGCCGGAGGGCCAGCGCTCCAACACCGTCACCGGCGCGGACGTGGAGGCCGTCGTCGCGAAGATGGCGCGCATCCCCGCCAAGAGCGTGTCCGCCAGCGAGGGCGTGCAGCTCCAGAACCTGGAGAAGGACCTCCAGGGCGTCATCTTCGGGCAGGACCCGGCCATCAAGGACCTGGTCAGCGCCATCATGCTGGCGCGCTCCGGCCTGCGCGCGCCGGAGAAGCCCATTGGCTCGTTCCTCTTCTCCGGCCCCACGGGCGTGGGCAAGACGGAGCTGGCCAAGCAGCTCGCGCAGTCGTTGGGCGTGGAGTTCCTGCGCTACGACATGAGCGAGTACTCGGAGAAGCACACCGTGAGCCGGCTCATCGGCGCGCCTCCGGGCTACGTCGGCTTCGACCAGGGCGGTCTGCTCACGGACGCCGTGCGCAAGCACCCCTATGCCGTCGTGGTGCTGGATGAAATCGAGAAGGCCCACCCGGACCTCTTCAACATCCTGCTCCAGGTGATGGACCACGCGACGCTGACGGACAACAACGGCCGCAAGGCCGACTTCCGCAACATCGTCCTCATCCTCACCACCAACGCCGGCGCCCAGGAGATGAGCACCAAGGCCATGGGCTTCGGTGACCTCACGAAGCCCGCGGACGCCACCCGCGCGAAGAAGGCGATTGAGCGCACCTTCACGCCGGAGTTCCGCAACCGCCTGGACGGGTGGATTCTCTTCTCCGGCCTGCCGCCCGAGGTCATCCTCAAGGTGGTGGACAAGGAAGTGCGCCTGCTCCAGAAGATGCTGGAAGAGAAGAAGGTGAAGCTGGCGCTGACGCCCGCCGCCCGCGCGTGGCTGGCCGAGCACGGCTACGACCCGGCCTTCGGCGCGCGGCCCATGGCCCGGCTGGTGGACAACTCGCTGAAGAAGCCGCTGGCCCAGGCGCTCCTCTTTGGCGACCTGAAGAATGGCGGCACCGCCCACTACGACGTGGAAGGTGAGAGCCTCAAGTTGAGTACGGAGCCCGCCACCGCCGAGGTGGCGTAGGCCCCCTGCCCGCGCTGGCCGCGGACATGACAAGGCCCCGGTCCCCTCAAGTGGGAGCCGGGGCCTTCGTCTTTCCAGCGAGCCGCGGGGTTACTCGACGCGGTAGCTCTTCACCGCGCTGGAGAGCTGCTCGGAGATGATTTGCAGCGTGGTGGCGGCCTCGCCGGTGGAGCCGATGCGGGCCACCGTCTCGTCCATCATCTTGGACAAGTCATTCACGGCCAGGGTGATTTGATTGATGCCCACGTTCTGCTGGCTCACCGCGGCGGCAATCTGGCGGACGGCGGCGGCGTTGTCCTGGACGATGGAGGACAGCTCCCGCAGGTTCTGCCCGCTGGTGCGCACCTGGGCCAGGCCCGACTCCATGCGCTCGGCGCCGCGCTCCGTGATTCGCACCGCGGCCGACACCTGGCTGGCGATGTCGTCCAGCAGCTCGCGCACGCGCGTGGTGGCTTCGATGGACTGGTCCGCCAGGGCGCGGATTTCGCGCGCCACCACGCCAAAGCCCTTGCCGTGCTCGCCGGAGCGGACGGACTCGATGGCGGCGTTGAGCGCCAGCATGTTGGACTGGTCCGCCAGGTCCTTCACCGTCTGGGTGATGCCGCCAATCTGCTGCGTGCGCTCGCCCAGCTCGACGATTTTCTGCGCAATCTCCCCCACCTGGACGCGGATGTCGTTGAGCCCCGCCATGGTGAGCTCGATGGACTCCTCACCCGACTTGGCCAGCGTGTCGGCGCGCTCGGCCACCGACAGGACGCTCTCCGCCTTCTGCGCGGCCAGCATGGAGGTCTGCTTGATTTCCTGCGCCGTGACTTGCGTCTCCTGCAGCGCCGCGGCCTGCCGGGAGATGGTCTGCGCCTGCTCGGTGGAGGACGTGTTGAGGTGCTCGGTGGACTGGGTGAGCGCCACCGCCGCCTGCTGGAGATTGACGGTCACCTCCCGCAGCCGGCTCACCATCTGCGAGAAGGAGCTGGCCAGCCGGCCCACCTCGTCCCCGCTCTTCACCTGGATGGGCCGCGTCAAGTCACCGGACTCCACGATGTGGCCGGCCACCTCCGTCAAACTCTTGAGCGGGCCCACGATGCTGCGGCCGAACAGCGCGGACACCGCCACGCCCACCGCCACCAGCAACACCGCGAAGCCCACCATGCGCACGCGCAGGCCGGACACCAGGGTGTCGATGTGGTCCCTCGACACGCCCACGTGCACCGCGCCCAGGCGGCCGCCGGCCACCGGCGCCACCACGTCCAGGGCGCGCAGGTGCTGGCCGCCCGCCTCCACGTCCAGCACGGAGCCCGCGCCCGACGTGGTGACGGCCTCCTTCAGCGCCTCCGGGAAGCCGTCCGTGAAGGTGTGGGCCACCACGTTGCCGGCCGAGTCCTGGATGAAGGCATAGGCCAGGTCCGAGTGGCCGGTGCTGGAGTCCAGCATGGGCTGCAGCGCGCTGGCGCCCGCCACCACGCCCTGCTCGGCGGCCACCGCGAGCCCCCGGGCCACGTGCCGGCCGGCCCCCAGGTAGCTGTCCACCAGGTCGCTCTCCAGACGCCGCGTGGCGACCCCGGTGAGCAGGGCGGCCGCCGTCGCGCTGATGAGCGCCGTGACGAGGACGAACTTGGGTGCCAGCCCCAGCGACTGGCGGAACTGCTGCGACAACTGGGTGGCGAAGGATTGCTGCGGGAGGCTCACGAAATCACCGCCGGGGAAGCGACGTCAGGACGGCCCCCGCGCGGAGGCGGGCCGTTGAAGCACGGACAAGGGCTCACCGGGGGGGACCTCCGCCCTCGGTGCGTCCGCCCCGGAAGGGCGCGAACGTACAACTCTGGAGGATGAGCTCCGCCACCGAGGCCAGGGGCACTCCCTGGTCGGTGGCCTTCAATTCGATGGCGGCGCGAGGCATGCCGAAGACGACGGAGGACGCCTCGTCCTGGGAGAAGGTGACGCCGCCCGCCTTGCGGACGGCCAGGAGGCCCCGCGCGCCGTCCTCCCCCATGCCGGTGAGCACCACGCCGCCGCTGCGCCGCCCGAAGGCGGAGGCCAGCGACAACAGCATCAGGTCTCCGCTGGGGCACGGACCGCCCCGGCTGAGCTGCAGCCGCGCCAGCCCCGCCGCGTCCACCAGCAGGTCATGCCCGTCCAGCGGGAAGTACACGTGACCGGGCTCCAGCCGCTCCCCGTCCTTGGCGATGGCCACCGGCAGCGGCGTCACCTGGGACAGCCAGCGCACCATGCCCTGCGTGAAGCCCACGGTGATGTGCTGGGCGATGAGCAGCGGCACGGGCAACGAGCGGGGCAGCTTGGACAGCACCTCCGCCAGCGCGGGCGGGCCACCCGTCGAGGCCACCACGCCGAAGATGTCCACCCGGGCGCCCGAGGGCAGCGGCGGCGCCACGGCGGCGCGCGCGCGGCGGGAGATGACGGGCACCTCCGCCATCAGGCACACCGAGTGCGCCAAATCCCGGCCCCAGCGACGCAGCTCCTCCGCGTTCGTCACGTTGGGCTTGCCGATGAGCTCCAGCGCGCCGGCGCTCATGGCCTGGAAGCCCAGGTCCACGCCGCGCTGCTCGGCCACCGCGCTCACCACCAGGATGCGCGCGGGGGACTGCGACATGATGGCGGCGATGGCCCCCGGTCCATCCAGGCCCGGCAGCAGCAGGTCCATGGTGATGACGTCGGGACGCAGCAGGCGCGCCAACTGCACCGCGCGGTTGCCGTCCCCCGCCCGGCCCACGACCTCGATGCGCGGCTCCTCCGTGAGGAGGGCCGTCAGCATGTTCGCCATGGTGGGCGAGTCGTCCACCACGAGGACCCGGATGGGGGGCCGCTTGACGCTCACGCGCGACTCCCCCGGCGGCTCATGACGTCGAGCACCTCGGCCAGGAGACGGCCCGCGGCGCACTCACGCTTGCTCAGATACCCGTCCGCCCCCGCCTTCAGGCCCCGCTCGCGCGCCACCGCGCTGTCGTGCGCGGAGACGAGGATGACAGGCAGCGACGCCGTCTCCGACCGCTCCCGCAGCTTCGCGATGAGCTGGATGCCGTCCATCTCCTCCATGTCCAGGTCGCAGATGACGACGTCGTAGGTGTCCGTGGCCAGCCGGTCCAGGGCCCGCGCCCCGCTGGCCGCCAGGTGCACCGTGAAACCGCCCGCCTCCAGCATGGCCCGGTGCAGCGCCCGCGCGGTGAGCGAGTCGTCCACCACCAGCGCCCGGCGCTGCGCCGTCACCTGCACCTGCACCGTCTCCGTCACCAGCCAGTCCGGACGGCAGATGAGCAAGAGCTCGCCCCGGCTGAGCGTGGCCGCGCCCTGCCAGGCGGGCACGTCGCGCACCTCGGACGGCAGCGGGCGGATGACCAAATCACGGTCCCCCACCACCGCGTCCACCACCAGCGCCACGCGCTTGCCACCGCTCTGCACGATGAGCAGCGGCTGCCCCTCCGCCGGAGGCGCCAGGGCCCGCAGGCCGAGCCGCGCGCCCAGGTCCACCACCGACACGAGCTGCCCCTGGTACTCCAGGTGGGCCCGGCGCTTGCCCAGGCGCAGCGACTCCGCGCGCGCGAGCTGCGTGGCCTCCACGGCCAGCATCGGCAGGCCCACGAGCTGCTCCAGCACGCGCACCACCAGCACCGGCGAGCTGCCCAGGTCCGTGGGCAGCGTCAGCATGAAGCGCGTGCCCTGCCCCGGCGTGCTGGCCACCTCGATGCGGCCCTGCAGCCCCTCCACCGACGCGCGCACCGCGTCCAGGCCCACGCCGCGGCCGGAGGTGTCCGTCACGTCCGTGCGGGTGCTGAAGCCCGGCCGGAAGATGAGGTCGCGGAGCTGGTTGTCGTTGAACCGCGCCGTCTCCTCGGCGGTGACGACGCCGCGCTGCTCGGCCAGCCGGCGCACCGTCTCCACGTCGATGCCGGCGCCGTCATCCGACGCCTCCAGGTAGAGCAGGTTGCCCTGCTGCTCCACGCGCAGCGTGAGCGCGCCCTCGTGGTGCTTGCCCGCGCGCTCGCGGTCCGCCGGCAGCTCCAGGCCGTGGTCCACCGCGTTGCGCAGCAGGTGCACCAGCGCGCCCTGCAGCTTCTCCAGCAGACGCCGGTCCAACGACACCTCGGCGCCCACCACCGACAGCCGCGCCTCTTTGCCCAACTGGCGCGACAAGTCCCGCACCATGCGCTGCAGCGGGTCCAGGATGGTGCGCACCGGGCGCGTGGTGATGGCCTTGAGGCCTTCCTCCAGCGCGTCCACGATGTCGCTCGTCTCCTCGCCGTCGGTGCGCAGCGAGCGCGCGGTGCCCGACAGCGCCGTGCGCGCCTCGGCCGTCTCCGCGAGCAGCCCCTGCTTCGCGAGCAACTGGGCGGCCCGCTCCAGCTCGCGGCCCCGCTCCTCCACCCGCAGGCGCACCTCGCGCAGGCGCTCCACCTCGCGCATCAGCGCCGTCACCTGCCACGCGGACACGCGCCAGCCCGCGTCCGCGGACTCGGGCAGCGCGTCCGGGACGGCGACGGGCTCGGGCGAGACAGACGCCGGAGCCGCCACGGGCGCCGGAGCCCATCGCGGCGGCCGCCTCGGGCGGCGGGGCTTCCGCCACGAGCTGCGCCAGGGCGGCGGCCGGGTCGGGCAGCGCGTCGCCACGGCCGTCCGCGTGCGCCTGCGCGCGCAGCAGGAAGAGGTCCAGGCCGTGGAGCAGCACGTCCACCACGGGCCGGGGCATCTTCTGCGGATTCGCCTTCAGCGGGGCGAGCGCGTCCTCCAGCTTGTGGGCGATGTCGCTCAGGTCCTGCATGCCGAGCGACGCGGCGCTGCCCTTCAGCGTGTGCAGGTGGCGGCCCAGCCGGATGTAGAGCTTGGTGAGGGCGTCCGTCTCCAGGCCCTCGCGCTCCAGCTCCAGCAGGTCCATGGTGACCTTCTGGACCACCTCCTGGGCTTCGATGGCGAAGCCCGCGACGAGCCCCTGCAGCATCGGATCAACGGGCATGACGGGCTCCCGCGCCGCGCGTCACGGAGAACAGGCGCTTCAGGTCGATGAGGTGGATGAGCTGCCGGTCCTGCGTGAAGACTTCCATCACCGCGCCCTCGGCGCGCACGCGCGCCGCCTCCACCGCGCTCATGGGCAGCGTGGTGGGCCGGGGAATGGCCTCGCAGTCCAGCGCGCACAGCTCGCCGTCCCCGCGGTCCACCACCAGCAGCACCGCCGGGTCCTGCCGCCAGCCATGGCCGCCCAGGAGCGACGCCAGGCTGAGCGCGGCCAGGACCTGGCCCTGGAAGCGCAGCACCCCGACGACGTGCGGCGCGGACAGCGGCACCGGCGACACCATCTTCAGGGGCAGCGCCGCCCGCAGCGACTCCAGGGAGAGCGCGTAACGCTCCTCACCGAGCGGGAACTCGGCGATCCAATGGACCGCCTCCTCGACGGTGTTCTCGCCCTGCTCTCGCAGGCGGGCCGCGCGCCGCTCCAACAGCTCGCGCGCCTCCGCCTCCTGGCTCTCTTCCAACGTCCGCGGGGTGACCTTCATTCGAGCGCCCCCTGGTTGAGGTAGGCGTCAGCGGACGCCTGGTAGAAACGCGCGGGCAGGGCCTCGGGCCCGTCCACGAGTTGGTCGGGCGGCAGCCGCTCGGCGCGCGTTCGGAGCGCCCGCATCAGCGGCACGGCCCCCTCACGCGCCCCGGAGCGCTCCCGCAGCAGGGCCAGCTCCAACAGCCCCGGAAGGTAGTCCGGCGCCTGTCGCACCAGCGCCTCCAGCACGGAGGAGGCCCCCACCTCGTCGCCTTCCTCGATGCGCTCCAGCGCATTCAGGTGCAGCCGGGTGGGCGGCGGAGGCGGCGCCACGGCCACCTCGCGCGCGGGCGCGGCCACCGGCGGCGGCGGCCGGCGCACCGGCGTCACCGAGGGACGGGACGCGGCGGCGGCGCGAGACGCGGCAGCGGCGCGCGCGTTCAGCTCCTCCGGCGTGAGCAGCCGGAACGCCTGCAGCTCCGGGGGGCCCTCGCGGACCATGCCCGCGGGGACGCGGTCCACCTCGACGGCGCCCAGGAAGAGCCAGCCGCCGGGGTTGAGCGTGCGCGACAGAAGGGAGATGACCGCGTCACGCGCGGCGGGAGTGAAGTACGTGAGCACGTTTCGGCAGAGGATGAAGTCGAAGCGGCCGAAGCGCTCGGGCAGCGGCGCCAGCAGGTTCGCCTGGGCGAAGGTGGTGATGCGGCGGACGACGGGGAGGATGGTGACCTCGCGCTCGCCCGTCTCCGTGTAGAGCGGGAACAGGCGCGGCGCCGACTCGCGGCGGGACCAGGTGCCGTAGGTGGCGCGGCGCGCGGCCTCCAGGCTGGCCTCGTGGATGTCGGTGCCCAGCACCTCCACCGGAAAGCCGTGGGGCACGGACGCTTGAAGACACGCGGCCAACGAGTACGTCTCCTCGCCGGAGGCGCACCCCGCGCTCCAGCCGCGCAGGGCCAGGCTGCCGCGCTGGAGCACCGCGGGCACGGCCTCATGGGAGAGGAAACGGAAGTGCTCGGGGTGACGGAAGAAGTACGTCTCCCCCACCAGGATGGCCTTCACCAGCACGGTGGCCAGCGAGGAGCTGGGGTACAGCAGCTCTCCCAGCAGGTCCGCCGGGGTGCGTCCGCGCGCCAGCTCCGAGCGCATGACGCGGTCCACCGCCTCCGCGGCGATGGCGTCCTCACGAAAGCCGGTGATGCCGGCCACCACCTCCCGCGCGCGGGTGAGGAGGCGCGGGTCGAGCTCGCCGCTCATGCGCTCCGCCTGGCCTCCGCGGCCTCCAGCATCGACGGCAGCTCTCGCAGCAGCCCCCGCGAGATGAAGACCCGCGGGTCCAGGATGGGCAGCGAGCGCCCCGCCTGCCGCAGCATGCCGATGAGCCCCTCGCGCAGCGGACCATGGTCGGCCCCGCCCAGACGCTCGCGCCGGTCGATGTCCTCCGACGCGTACTCCTCCGGGTCCTTCACCGTGTCCACCGCCAACGCCAGCGCCACGCCCTCCGACTCGATGACGACGAGCATGCGCTCCACGCGGGACAGCTTGTGCTCCACGCCCAGCCGGCACGCCACGTCCAGCACGCACAGCGACGAGCCCCGGACCTCCACGTACTCGCGCAGGTAGGAGGGCCCGGTGGGCAGCGGCCGGGTCGCCGGCTGCAGCAGCACCTCCCGCACCGCGTCCAGGGGGATGGCGAACTCCAGGTCCCCCACCGTCAGGCGCAGGGCCAGCAGCGAGCCGGTGCGCGCGCGCTGCCGCGCGCTGGCCATGGCCTCGCCCACCGCCTGGAGCAGCTCGTCCGCGCGGAAGGGCTTGGCCAGGAACGTCTCCGCCCCCAGCCCCAGGCAGGCCTCGGCGCGCGACTTCTCCGAGGAGATGATGATGACGGGGATGCCCGCGGTGGCGGGGTCCGCCTTCATCCGCTGGAGGACCTCGTCCCCATCCATCTCCGGCATGGACAGGTCCAACAGCACCGCCGCCGGTTGCAGGCGCCCCACCTTCTCCAGGGCCTCGCGGCCGTTGCTGGCGGTGTGGATGGTGTAGTGGCCGGAGAGGATGGCCCGCTCCAGCGCGAGAATCGCGTCGCTGTCGTCGACGAGCAGCAGGGACGGCAGGCTCACGGCGGTCAGGCCTTGGTGAGGAACTGACGGACGGTCTCCGTCAGCTCGTGGTGGGACACAGGCTTCTGGATGAAGGCGTTCGCGCCGGCCTCGGTGCCGCGCTGCCGCAGGTCCACGTTCTTCTCCGCCGTCAGCAGGAGAATGGGGACCGACCGCACCTGCGGCATCGCGCTGGCGCGGACCTCCTTCACGAAGGTGATGCCGTCCATCCCCGGCATGTTGATGTCCGCGATGACCAGGCTCACCGGCACCAGCCGGAGAATCTGAAGCCCCCGCGCCGCATCGTCGGCCTCGACGGTCGAGACCTTCAGGTTCATCAAGTAGATTTTGACGATGTTGCGAACCGTCGGGCTGTCGTCCACCAGCAAGACGTTGGTGCTGTGGGTGCTCACTGTGCGGCGGCTCCTGCGCAGGCCCGCGACGTGCGGAACGTCCTGCGAAACGTTCACGACTCTACCGTGAGGGCTCTCACGTGAGAACTGGGGGAGGGCCGGCCCGGCGTCCAGCCGGGCAGCCAGGTGTCGGATGACCTGATGCGTTATCCCCTGGGTCCGAATGCCCCCGGGGGACACGGGGCGCGCCTACTCGGCGGCGGGCTTCGAAGCGGGCTGCGCGGGGGCCTCGTCGGCCTCGGGCGCCACCGGCGGCGCGCCAATGGCGTGGTAGCCACCATCCACGTGGATCATTTCGCCCGTGGTGGAGGGCAGCCAGTCCGACAACATGGCGCAGGCCGTGCGGGCCACCAGGTCATGGCTGTTCTTGGCGCTCCAGCCCAGCGGCGCCTGGGTCCCCCAGCCCTGCTCCAGCGCCTTGAAGCCCGGGATTCCCTTGGCGGCGATGGTGGCCAGCGGCCCGGCGGCCAGCGCGTTGACGCGGATGCCCTGGGGCCCCAGGTCGCGCGCCAGGTAGCGCACCGTGGACTCCAGCGCCGCCTTGCACACCCCCATCCAGTCGTAGATGGGCCAGGCGACGCGGTTGTCGAAGTCCAGCGTGACGATGGAGCCCCCCTGCGTCATCAGCGGGAGGCACGCCACCGCCAGCTCCTTCAGGGAAAACGTGGAGATGCGGAACGCCGTCTGTACACTTTCCCACGGCGTGTTGAGAAAGTTGCCTCCCAAAGCATCTTCCGGCGCGTAGGCGATGGAGTGCAGCACGCCGTCCAGCCGGTCCCAGCGCTGACGCAGCGACGCGGTGAGCGCGGTGAAGTGCTCCGGGTTGGTGACGTCCAGCTCCAGCACCTCGAGCCCCGGCTTGAGGCGCTTGGCGCTCCGCTCGGTGAGCGACTTCGCCCGGCCAAAGCCGGTGAGGAGGATTTCCGCGCCTTGCGCCAGCGCGTGCTCGGCGATGCCGTAGGCCAGGGACTGGGGGGTGAGCACCCCGGTGATGAGCAGCTTCTTGCCTTGGAGCAGCATGGAGACGGCCTCTTGCGGGAAGGGGAAAAGGACGAAACGCGCTCTCTAGCATTCCTTCCGGAAGGAACGGTTGAAGTTGCGCTCACGCCGCGCATGAATCCACCTGCTCCCCTGCAGGTGGTGTGGCTTATCGCCCGCCGGGCAACCGCGACAAAAAGGTGCTGCGAAAACCCCCCAACGGGGCGCCCTTCCAGTAAAAGACGACACCGCCATGGCGAATTTCCAGGACACGTTCCTTTCCGGCGCCAACATCGACTTCATCGAGGGCCTCTACGCCCGATATCTGGAGGACCCCGCCAGCGTGGATACAAGCTGGCGCGAGGTCTTCGACCGCAGCAACGGCGCCGGCCGACCCATCTTCAGCACCAAGCTGCTGGAGCCGGCACCGGCTCCCGCCGCGAACAAGGCCAACGGAAAGGCGGCCAAGGCGCAGCAGGCCCCCGCCGCGCCCGCGCCGGTCGCGACGCCCGCCGCCGCGCCCACGCAGGACATCGCGGCGCTGCAGGCCCGCGTGGACCACGTCATCTTCGCCTTCCGCCTGCGCGGCCACCTGCGCGCGAAGCTGGATCCGCTCGGCCGCGCGCGCCCCGCGCTGGAGCACGTGGCGGACGTCGCGCTGGTGGACGACAGCCACTTCACCGACGCCGAGTCCCAGCAGCTCGTGGAGACCAACGGCGTGTTCGGCGACCAGCGCGTGCGCCTGGGCGACCTGCTGACGCGCCTGCGCCGCACGTACACGGACACCATCGGCATCGAGTACATGCACATGCTCGACAGCCAGCGCCGCCGCTGGCTGATGCACCGGATGGAGTCGGTGGAGAACCGCACGGACTTCTCCCCCGACGAGTGCCGGCACATCCTCACCAAGCTGTCCTACGCGGAGGGATTCGAGCACTTCCTCCACACCAAGTACGTGGGCGCCAAGCGCTTCAGCCTGGACGGCGGCGAGTCGCTCATCCCCATGCTGGACGCGCTGGGTGAAGTGGCCACCGGCATGGGCCTGAAGGAGATCGTCATCGGCATGGCCCACCGCGGCCGCCTCAACGTGCTGACGAACATCCTGGGCAAGCAGCCGGACCAGATCTTCAGCGAGTTCGACGGTCCCCGGAACCCGCAGGCCTACCTGGGCCGCGGCGACGTGAAGTACCACATGGGCTTCTCGTCGGACCACGTCACGCGCCAGGGCAAGAAGCTGCACCTGTCGCTGGCCTTCAACCCCAGCCACCTGGAAGCGGTGGACCCGGTGGTGGAGGGCCGCGTGCGCGCCAAGCAGGACCGCGGCGGCGACACGGAGCGCACCGGCGTGATGCCGCTGCTCATCCACGGCGACGCGGCCTTCATCGGTCAGGGCGTGGTGCCGGAGACGCTCAACCTGTCCGGCCTCAAGGGCTACACCACGGGCGGCACGGTCCACGTCGTCATCAACAACCAGGTCGGCTTCACCACCGACCCGCACGACTCGCGCTCGTCCCTCTACTCCACCGCCATCGCGCAGATGCTGGACATCCCCATCTTCCATGTGAATGGAGATGACCCGGAGGCCTGCGTCCACGTGGCGAAGCTGGTGGCCGAGTACCGCCAGACGTTCAAGACGGACGTCGTCATCGACCTGGTCTGCTACCGCCGCTACGGCCACAACGAGGGTGACGAGCCCGCGTTCACCCAGCCGGCGATGTACGAAATCATCCGCAAGCACCCGACGGTGCGCACGCGCTACGCGGCGAAGCTGGCGGAGCAGGGCAAGATTCCGGCCGAGGAGTCCGAGGCCATCAAGCAGAAGTGCCAGCAGGACTTCGACGCGGCGCTCACCCGCGCGCGCCAGGAGAGCCAGTTCAAGGAGCCCAGCGCGCTGGAGGGCCTGTGGAAGCCCTACCAGGGCGGCTCGTTGAAGAGCGCGCCGGACGTGTCCACCGCGGTGGACAAGCAGGTGCTCTGCGATGCGCTGCGCACGCTGTCCACGCTGCCGGAGGGCTTCAACGTCCACCGCGACGTGGAGCGCACCGTCATCAAGAAGCGCCTGGGCATGCTGGACAGCGGCGAGCTGCAGTGGAGCGAGGGCGAGTCGCTGGCCTACGCCACGCTGCTCTCCGAGGGCTACAACATCCGCATCACCGGCCAGGACAGCGAGCGCGGCACGTTCAGCCACCGCCACGCGGTGGTGCACGACGTGAAGACGGGCGAGAAGTTCGTCCCCCTGCGCCAGTTCGTCAGCGGCAAGGGCAAGAACGGCTTCCACATCTACAACAGCCCGCTGTCGGAGATGGGCGTGCTCGGCTTCGAGTACGGCTACAGCCTGGACGTGCCGGACGGCCTCACCGCCTGGGAAGCGCAGTTCGGCGACTTCGGCAACGGCGCGCAGATCATCATCGACCAGTTCATCGCCGCCGGTGAGAGCAAGTGGCGCCGCCTGAGCGGCCTCACCCTGCTGCTGCCCCACGGCTATGAAGGCCAGGGCCCGGAGCACTCCAGCGCGCGCCTGGAGCGCTTCCTGGACCTGTGCGCCGAGGACAACATCCAGGTCTGCTACCCGACGACGCCGGCGCAGATCTTCCACCTGCTGCGCCGCCAGGTGCTGCGCCCGGTGCGCAAGCCGCTGGTCATCATGTCGCCCAAGAGCCTGCTGCGCCGGCCGGAGGCCACCAGCAAGGTGGACGAGCTGGCCACGGGCACCTTCCAGGAAGTCATCCTGGACCGGGTGGACCCGGCGAACGTGACGCGGCTGCTCTTGTGCAGCGGCAAGGTGTACTACGACCTGGTGAAGGCGCGGGACGAGCGCAAGGACGACAGCATCGCCATCGTCCGGCTGGAGCAGCTCTACCCGTTCCCCGCCGACGCGCTGACGGGGCTCATCGCGAAGATGCCGAAGCTCGGTGAGCTGCTCTGGGTGCAGGAGGAGCCGCGCAACGCGGGCGCGTGGCACTTCATGTTCCCCCGTCTCCATGACCTGGCGTCCACGCAGTCGCAGCAGCAGGTGAAGATCGGCTACATCGGTCGGGCCGAAGCCGCCAGCCCCGCCACGGGCTTCCCCAAGACCCACGAGTACGAGCAGCAGCTCATCATCGAGGAAGCCATCCTCCGAGGGACCAAGAATGGCCGTTGAAATCAAAGTGCCGCCCCTGGGCGAATCCATCACCGAAGCCATCATCGGCAAGTGGAACAAGAAGTCGGGTGACGCCGTCACCGCCGATGAGCCGCTCGTCGTCCTGGAGACCGACAAGGTCACCATCGACGTGCCGGCCCCGTCCGCGGGCTCGCTGGCCAGCATCGCCTTCAAGGAGGGCGACAAGGTCCGCGTGGGCGACGTGCTCGGGCTCATCGAGGCCGGCGCGGGGGCTTCCGCCTCCAAGCCCGCCGCGGCGCCGGCTCCGGCCGCGCCCGCTCCCGCCGCCGAGGCGCCCGCGGCGTCCGGGTCCGACGCCCGCTCCACGCCCACCGCGCGCAAGGTGGCCGAGGAGAACCGGGTGGACATCTCCCAGGTGAAGGGCAGCGGCTCCGGTGGCCGCGTGCACAAGGACGACGTGCTGGGTCAGCTCAAGGGCCCGTCCACGCCCGCCCAGGCCCCCGCCGCCCCGGCGCAGCCCGCCGGCCCCCGCCCGAACGCCGCCCGCGAGGAGCGCGTGCGGATGACGCCGCTGCGCAAGCGCGTGGCCGAGCGCCTCATCCAGGCCCAGTCCACCGCCGCCATGCTCACCACCTTCAACGAGGTGGACATGGGCGAGGTGATGGCCCTGCGCAAGAAGTACAACGACAAGTTCCAGCAGAAGCACGGCGTGAAGCTCGGCTTCATGAGCTTCTTCATCCGCGCCTCCGTCGAGGCCCTCAAGGCCTTCCCGCAAATCAACGCGGAGATTGACGGAGAGGACGTCATCTTCAAGCACTACTACGACATCGGCGTGGCCGTCAGCGGCAGCCGCGGTCTGGTGGTGCCGGTGGTGCGCAACGCGGACAAGCAGGGCCTGGCGGAGCTGGAGAAGACCGTCGGAGAGCTGGGCACCAAGGCGCGCAACGACAAGCTGGCCCTGTCCGACCTGCAGGGTGGCACCTTCACCATCACCAACGGCGGCATCTTCGGCTCCATGCTGTCCACGCCCATCCTGAACCCGCCGCAGACGGGCATCCTGGGCATGCACAACATCGTCGAGCGCCCCGTGGCCCGCGACGGCCAGGTCGTCATCCGGCCCATCATGTTCGTCGCGCTCACCTACGACCACCGCCTGGTGGACGGCCGCGAGGCCGTGCAGTTCCTGGTGCGCGTGAAGGAGTGCATCGAGGACCCGGAGCGGCTGCTCCTCGACGTCTGACTTCAGGCCCGGCATCCGGGCAAGACTTGCATTCCGGGCGGCCGGCTGGACTTCCAGCCGGCCGTTTCACTATGACTGGGAGTGTCTCCCGGTTGTCGGGGGCGGGAAGAACGGGCGGCTCTCCTCGCGCCGCCCCGCGAGACTGAAGGAAGCGCAATGGCAACCGGTTCCGTGAAGTGGTTCAACGACGCGAAGGGCTTTGGCTTCATCACCCAGGACGGCGGTGGTGAGGATGTGTTCTGTCACCACACCGCCATCAACATGGACGGCTTCCGCACCCTGGCCGAGGGCCAGAAGGTGGAGTTCGAAGTCACCCGCGGCCCCAAGGGCCTGCAGGCGCAGAACGTCCGCGCCGCCGGCTAACGCGTCCGTCAGCCATTCCTTCCGGACTGGCCGATGACAAGAGGCCCGGCCCCACCACCTGGGGACCGGGCCTCTGTTTATCCAAAGCCTGACGGCCGCGCGGCCTACAGGTTGCGCTTGAAGTGGTCCATCACGCGCTCCCACTGGCGCTGCGTGACGAGCGGGTCCGGCACCATGTGCGTCAAGCCGCTGAGCGGCAGCAAGTCGTGCTGCTTGCCAGCGCGGAAGAGCGCGTCGCTCAGCTTCAGCGTGTGGAAGAAGTACACGTTGTCATCCGCGGTGCCGTGGATGAGCAGCAGCTTGCCCATGGGCTTGTCCTGCTTGGCGTACGTGAGCAGCGAGCTCTTCTCGTAGGCCTCCGGGTTCTGCTGCGGCACGCCCAGGTAGCGCTCGGTGTAGTGGGTGTCGTAGTCCAGCCAGTCCACCACCGGGGCGCCGGCCACGCCGGCCTTGAAGACATCCGGGCGCTTGAGCACGGCCAGGGCGGACATGTACCCGCCGAAGCTCCAGCCGGAGATGCCCACGCGGGCCAAATCAATCTCCGGGACTTCCTTCGCCAGCGCCTGGATGGCGGCGGCCTGGTCATCAATCGTGACGCCGGCGAAGTCGCCCTTCACCTCGCGCTCCCACTTCGCGCCGCGCAGCGGGGTGCCCCGGCCGTCAATCTTCACGACGAGGAAGCCCTGGTCCGCCACCCACTGCGACATCAGGTGCGCGGCCATGCTCTTGTGGACCACGGTGGTGGTGGGGCCGCCGTACACCTCGACGATGACGGGCAGCTTCTTGCCGGGCTTGAAGTCGCGCGGGCGCACCAGGGACGTCCAGAAGCGCTCGGGGCCCACCTGCCGCTGCTCCACGTTGGGAACGTAGGGCGGCTCCTGCGCCACCGAGGGCAGCTCGCCCACGCGGGTGCCGTCGCCGCGCACCACCTGCACCTTGGGCATGGCCTTCAGGCCCTGGCCGTTCATCACCACCAGGCCGCCGCTCTTGGACACCGTGCCCGACTCGATGTCGAGCCCCGTCGTCACCTTCTCCGGCGCGCCGCCCGCCTTCACGCGCCACAGGTGGCTCTGCGTGGGGTTGGGGCCGCCGTTGAAGTAGAGCGTGTCCTCCTTCTGGACGTAGCGCGCCAGCGAGCGGAAGCCCGCGTCCGGCTTCACCACGGTGCGCGCCAGCGAGCCATCCGCGTTGCGCAACTCCACCTCCGGGCCGCCGTTGCGCTCGGTGTACCAGAGGAAGCCGCTGCCATCCTCCAGCCACAGCGGGAAGGCCTGCTCCAGGTTGAGCCAGGCCTTGTCCGTCTCCGTGAGCAGCTCCTTCGACTTGCCCGTGCGCGGGTCCACCGCGAGCAGCTTCTGCTCCGTCTGCTCCCGGTTCTGCACCAGCACGGTGAGCGGGCCGCCCTTGGGCCACGCCACGGTGGCCAGGTACGGGTACTTCGCCGCGTCCCACTGCGCCCAGACGGTGCGACCGCCCGCGGCGGGGCTGATGCCCAGGCGCACCTTGGCGTTGGCCTTGCCAGGGCGCGGGTACGCGAACTCCTCGCCGCCGCGCTCGGGGTGCATGACGTCGACGATGGTGAGCTTCTCCACGTCCGACGTGTCCGACTCCGTGTAGGCGACGGACTTCGCGTCCGGGCTCCACCAGTAGCCGGTGAAGCGGCCCATCTCCTCCTGGGCGACGAACTCGGCCACGCCGTGCGTCTTCGCCGCGGTGCCGCCCTTGGTGACGCGCTGCTCGCGGTTGGCGGCCACGTCGATGCGGTACACGTCGTTGTCCCGCACGTAGGCCACCTGCTTGCCGTCCGGCGAGAAGCGCGGGTCCAACGTCCCCGGGCCCGTCTTCAGCTCCGTCACCTTGCCGCTGACGCGGTCCACCACGTAGAGGCGGCCGGACAGGGGCACGAGCAGCCGGTTGCCGTCGTCGGACACCTGGTAGCTGGTGATGCCCCGGGCGCTGACACGCATGCGCTCACGGCGGGCCTTCTCCTCGGTGGTGAGCGTCTCCTCGGCGCCCTTGAGGATGGCCTCGGGCGTGAGCAGCTCCCGCGTCTGCCCGCTCTCCACGTCGAACGCGTAGAGCGTCTGCACGTTGGACGTGGGCTGGGTGCGCAGGAAGAGGATGCTCTTCTCGTCGGGGGAGATGCGCACGCCGCCGGGCCGGCCGCTCATGAAGCGGCGCGTCTCCGAGAACTGGCGCAGGAAGGGGTCTTGCGACACCTGCGTCTTGGACATGGTCAGGGGCTTCTGCTCCTGGGCGGAGGGAGTAGCGCTCGCAAGCAGGAGCGCGGCGGTGAGGACGTGGCGCATGCGTCGTCGAATCCCCGCGGGAAGGGCGGGGCTCCTTTCGTGGAAAGGTGCGTGAGGCAGCCTACACTCGGCGGCCACGCGGCCGGAGCAAACGCCCGGCGCGCTGGAGGATTCCCGACGTCATGGACACGGAAGACGACGCCCTGCGGCACCTGCGGCTGGCCGGCATCATCCGGCTGGGCCTGGGCGGAGGCCGCGGCCCCTCGGACGCGTACGTGTTCGACCCGCACCGGCTCGCCCTGCCCGCCTGGGCCTGCGCCCTAGGAGACGCGGGCGCTCCCGCACTGCTGGTGACGCTGGACCGGCACCTGGACACCGTCGTGCCCCAGCGGCCCGCCGCCGTGCCGGACCGGGCCGCCGGGCTGCGCGCGCTGGACGAGCACGCCCGCTGGTCCCTGGACGTCCGCAACTACGACCACATCCTCGCGGCCATGGAGGCGGGGCTGGTGGGTGACGCCCTCCTGATTGCCCGGACCCGCCCCCGGGGCGCCTTCACCGCCGACACCTACGTGGACACCCGGGGACGCCCGCACCGGCTGGTGGCGGTGCCCACCGTGGACCGGGCCGCCGAGGCCTGGAGCCACCCCGCCCCGGCGACGCCGTGCGCGACGTGCTGGACGCCGCCGAGCGCGTGCTGCTGGACGTGGACCTGGACTGCTTCACCTCCCTGAGCGACGCCGACCCGACGACGGTGCTGCCCTGGCCCCAACAGGTGATTCGCGAGTTCCTGCTTCCCGCGGACTCCGGCCCCTTCTGGGACGCGGTGCTGGGCAAGACGGTGGCGCTGACGCTGGCGCGCGAGCCCCACCACTGCGGCGGGCTGCTCGCGTCCGGGGTGCTGTTCCAAGACGCCGCGGACGTGCTTTTCCGGGAACTGCTGCGCACCGAACCGCCGTGAGCGCTACAGCGGCGTCTCCATGAAGTTGGGGCGGATGTCCGTCATCTGCCCGCCCGCGAAGGAGAAGCGGCTGCCCACCGGCGGCCGGGCGTCGTTGAGCACGTAGCCGAAGTCCACGCGGAACGGCAGCACGTTGAACTGCGGGAAGAGCAGCCGCAGGCCCATGCCCACCGTGTGCACCATGGCGGGCCTGTCATTGAAGGCGCTGCCCGAGTCCCAGAAGAGCACCCCGCCCAGGTGCACCGTCTTCACGACGATGGGCCGGCTCCGGTACTCCAGGTTGAAGAGGAGCAGCCGCCGGCCCGAGTACGCGTCCGCGCCCGCGCCGCGCAGGCCGTTGGCGCCGCCCAGCAGGTGGATGCGGTCGAACAAGTCGTCGATGTTCACATCCAACAGCCCGCGCGCCACGAAGCGTCCACCCAGCACCTTGGGGGACACCTCGATGAGCTCCGCCGCCCAGCGCCGGTTGTTCCACGCGCCATGCTCACCCAACTGCCGGCGGATGGCGCCCGACACGGACGCGGTGGTGAGCGTGTCGCCCAGCCGCAAGCGGTAGCGCAGCGCGAGGCCACCTTCGGCGAAGTGGCTGCGCTCGCCGAACACCGGGGGCGCGTAGCGCAGCGTGGCGGAAATCCAGTGCCCCATCTGGAAGTCCTCGGCCAGCACGTACGAGTCCACGTCGCGCAGCACCTCGTAGCGCGCGTCGAAGGCGCGCAGGCTGAGGCCCACGTAGCCCGCGTCCTCGGCGCGTGGCAGGTAGTTGCGGTTGAACCACTCCGACTGCTCCGGGGAGAGCCCGGACGCCAGCGGCGCGCCGTAGGCGTAGTGATAGGCGCCCACCGTGCCGCCGATGTTCCACTTGTAGCGCGTGCCCAAGGAGCGGGTGTACGCGAGCCCGCCCACCACCTCCTCCGTCCGGTAGACGTACGGCACGGCCGGCCCGCCGGGGAACGGGAGCTGCCAGATGGACGCGCCCCGGTAGACGCGGTTGGTCTCCACGTTCCAGGCCACGGAGGCGCTGGCGCTCCACGGCGTGGACAGCGAATACAACGGCCGGCTCACGGAGAGGCTGCCGCGTGAGCCTTCCGTCTGGCCACTCTCCCGGCCCTGGATGACGGCGATGGATTCACTGAGCGACCACCAGCTCCCCAGCACGCGCGGGTCGGTGTAGCTCTGCCCCAGGCTGAGCGTGTCCTGCCGGAGGACGAAGTCCACGGCGATGCGCTTGCCGCGCCCCAGGAAGTTCTGCTCCGTGCCCTGCAGCTTCAAGTACTGGAGCAGCGAACCCACCGCCGCGAAGTCGCTGTTGAGCCGCAGCGACCAGATGTCCTTGGTGACGGCCATCAGCCCCACCGTGTCCGGCGTGCGCCCCTTCACCGGCACCAGCCGCACCATGGAGAACAGACGCAGGCCGCGCAGGTTGCGCGCCGTCTCCTGCGCGAGCTGTTCCGAATAGGGCTTGCCCACCGTGAGCAGCACCTCGCGGCGCACGACGTTTTCCCGCGTCCGGGCGTGGAAGATGTTGAGGAAGTCCGGGAACGGGTCGATCTCCGCCACCACGTCCTCGGTGTCCACCAACACCTCGGACAGCACCTTGCCCGCGGGCGCGGGCTCCAGCTCCCGGCCGTGCCGCTTCAGCGCCGCCTCGATGAGCGCGTCCTCGTAGTTCTCGATGCCCGCCGCGACGCTTTGTGACTCCGAGGTGTCGGACGTGGCCTCCGACGGGGCAGGCGCCACCGCGAGCGCGGAGACCAACAGCAGGGAAGGCAGCGGGAGCGGCACGTGGGCATCCTGTCACGAGCGCGCCACTGTCCTCTGGACAATGCCGCTCACTGTTACTTCACCGGATTTTCTGCATTCGCGGTTGCGTCAAAATTATCCACTGGGGAAGCAACCGCGAAGCCCCGGCCGAGGATAATCACGGCATGACCAGCGTCGTCGGCCCCCGCCGCTCGCCCCTTCTCGCTCGCCCGACCACCGAAACCGCCCGTGAGACACCGTCCGCCCCCCGGACGAACTCCGTGGCCACCAGCTCGTTCCAGCCGTCGCGGCCGGGACTGGAGGGCTCGACGCCCTCGATGCTGACGAAGCTCGGCGCCGTCTTCGTTCCCCAGCTTCCGACGCCGGCAGCGGGCCTGAAGGCCGCCGCGGGCGCGCGCGCCACCCCGCTGGTCCACAGCACCCGCCCCAACGCGGACATCAAGGACAACACCACCATCCAGAGCACCATCGACGTCCCCGAGGACGCCACGGTGGAGTCGCTCAAGCTGAACCTCGACATCCAGCACACCTACCGGGGCGACCTGAAGGTGACGCTGACGTCGCCGTCCGGCAAGAGCGCGGTGGTGTCCGACCGCAAGGGCGGATCCGCGGATGACCTGAAGGGCAGCTTCGACCTGTCCGCCTTCAAGGGCGAGCCCGCGCAGGGCACCTGGACGCTGTCGGTGCAGGACGCGGCGCGCGGCGACACCGGCACGCTCAACGAGTGGGGCCTGGACATCGTCCCCGAGACGCCCGTCACGGGCCCCGAGGAGCCGGAGGAGCCCGAAGGCGGCCTCTTCGAGGGCCTGCGCGACGAGGCGCTGCTGGACGCGCTCCAGGACTACTCGTCCGGCAAGAAGGTGGTCAGCTACAACGAGGCCCGCCGGCTGATGTTCTCCAGCCTGGACGTGAACGCGAACGGCAACATCGTCTGCGTCTACACGGGCATCGAAGTCAAAGGCGGCAAGATTCCCAACAACTCGGTGATGAACACCGAGCACACCTGGCCGCAGTCGAAGGGCGCCACGGGCGCCGCCAAGAGCGACCTGCACCACCTCTACCCCACCGACAGCAAGGCCAACTCGCGCCGCAGCAGCTTCCCCTTCGGTGAAGTGGTGAACGTGCGGTGGAGCCAGAATGGCGCCAAGCTGGGCACCGACGCGCGCGGCAACATGGTGTTCGAGCCGCCCGACTCCCACAAGGGCAACGTGGCGCGGGCGATGTTCTATTTCTCGGCCACCTACAACAAGTCCATCCCCAACGCCGAGGAGGCGGTGCTCAAGGCGTGGAACAAGCTCGACGCGGTGGACGACGCCGAGCTCGAGCGCAACCGCCGCATCGCCAACATCCAGGGCAACTCCAACGCCTTCGTCGAGGACGCGAGCCTCGCCGACCGGGTGAAGGACTTCTAGGCCCCGGCCGAGCGCAGCTCGCCCTGGCGCAGGGGAGGCAGCTTCTCCCCTCGCGCCACCGCGGCGACGATGCGCGCCAGCCGCTCCACGCCGTCCGACAGGGCGGCCGGCCCCGGCTGGAGGATGAGCGAGCTCTTCACCTCGTAGAGCTGATCCTCCAGCACCGCGGGCACCTGGGCCCAGCCCGGGCGCTCCACGATTTTCTCCCGCTTCGCCTTGCGTCCGCACCAGCTCGCGATGACGCCCTCCGGTGCCCGGCGCGCCACCTCCTCCGGCGGGAAGATGCGGCCCTGCGCGCCCTGCGACGCGCGCGACTCGCGGCACACGTCCACGCCGCCCACCAGCTCCACCAGCTCCGAACACCAGCGAATGCCGGAGATGAGCGGCTCATGCCACTCCTCGAAGAAGATGCGCGGCCGGCGTGGCAGCGACTCCGCCGCGTCCGCGTGCCGCGCCAGGTTGGCGGTGAGCTCGGTGGCCAGCGCCTCGGCGGCCTCGGGCCGGCCCACCAGCGCGCCCGTCAGCCGCACCGACTGGAGAATCTCCGCGATGGAGCGCTGATTGAACAGGTAGACGGGCACGCCCCGCTTCGCCAGCTCGCGGCCGATGTCCGCCTGCAAGTCGGAGAAGCCCAGCACCAGGTCCGGCTTCAGCTCCAGGATGCGCTCGAAGTTCGCGTCCAGGAACGAGCTGACCCGCGGCTTCTTGCGCGCCTGGGGCGGCCGCACGGTGAAGCCGGACACGCCCACCACCAGGTCCTCCGCGCCGATGCGGTAGAGCACCTCCGTCGTCTCCTCGGTGAGACACACGACGCGGCGGGGATAGGGCGGCGCTCCGGACAGCAACTCGGAAAGTCGGGCATTCATGCGGTGCCGCAACCTACCGCGCCCGCCTCCGTGCAACGTGCCTGTCGCACGCGACAGTGCGCGGTGCATGGGCGCGCGCCACACTCAGAGTCACGGATTCACGCACGTGTGTCGGCTGTGAAACGTTGCGGCGCCCGAGCCGGATTCTCGGCCGGTGGCGCACTGCGCCAACCCGGCAGGTCGCTTGGGAGGTGGACGATTGCAGTGTTAGCATCTGCCTTCATGTTCGACCGGCGTGTCCAGTGCCTTACCGGTCGGTGGGGGCAGTCATGATGGAGAGCAACGCCCCGACGAATGGCGCCCCACCCGACGTCGCGGACCCCATGCTGGGCCGGGTCCTCAACGAGCGCTTCCGCATCCTGGAGACGCTCGGAGCCGGAGGCATGGGCCGCGTCTACAAGGCCATGCAGTCACCGCTCGACCGGCTGGTGGCGCTGAAGGTGCTCAATCCGCAGTACGGCGAAGGCAAGGACCCCGGCTTCCAGAAGCGCTTCTTCCTGGAGGCCAGCGTCACCGCGAAGCTGCGCCACCCGAACACCGTCACCGTCATCGACTACGGCAAGACGGAAGACGGCATCTATTACATCGCCATGGAGTACCTGGAGGGGCTCACGCTGGGACAGCTCCTCACGCAGCTCGGGCCCCTGCCCTGGCCGCGCGCGCTGAACATCACCCAGCAGATCGCCCGCTCGCTGCGCGAGGCGCACAAGGTCGGCCTCATCCACCGCGACCTCAAGCCCGCCAACGTCATGGTCCTCAACCAGGAGACGGACCACGACGTGGTGAAGGTGCTCGACTTCGGCCTGGTGAAGTCCTTCACCGGGGACGCCGCGCAGGTGCCGCAGGACACGTCGCTCACGCAGGCGGGCATCATCCTCGGCTCGCCGCAGTACATGGCGCCGGAGCAGGCGCGCAACTTCGCCGATCCACGCAGCGACGTGTACAGCATGGGCGTGGTGCTCTATCAGATGCTGATTGGCCGGCCGCCCTTCCTGGCCTCGCAGAGCATCGACGTCATCGTCAAACACATCAACGAGCCGCCGCCCGCCTTCGGCTCGCTCTACCCCGGCCACGGCATCCCCGCGGAGGTGGAGGCCCTGGTGATGAAGTGCCTCGCCAAGGCGCCCGCGGACCGCTACCAGTCCATGGACGAGGTCATGGACGCCACGCGCCGCACGCTGTCCACGGTGGGCGTCAGCGGGGCCTTCAGCGGCGCGCGCTTCGGCGCGGGGAACGTCGGCGGCAGCGGCCCCATCAGCGGCCCCCACGGCACGCCGGGCTCCGGCCCCGCCACCGTGGCGCTCGACATCTCCGTGGAGGAGGCGCCGGCGAAGCGCAGCCCCAAGACGCTGGCCCTGGTGCTCGGTGGCGCGTCGATGCTGGTGGGGCTCGGCGCGGCCGTCACCCTGGCGTTGCGACCCGCCGCGCCCCCAGAGCCCGTCATCAATCCCCTGGCCCCCACGCTCGCGCCGCGTGAGCCGGCCACCGCGGAGGCCCAGCAGCCCGCCGCGCAGCCGCCGCCCGAGGAGGGCTTGGGGGATGAGGAGCTGGACCTGGCGCCGCTGGAGCGCATCAAGGCCGCGCCGGTGCGCTTCCTCATCGTCAGCGAGCCCTTGGGCGCGCGCGTGACGTACGAGGGCAAGGACCTGGGGGAGACGCCCCTGAACCTCGAGGTGGCCCCGGATGAAAGCGGCGTGGCGCAAGCGGCGCTGACCTTCACCCTGGATGGCTAC
Organism: Myxococcus hansupus; assembly: GCF_000280925.3. Taxonomy (NCBI): domain Bacteria; kingdom Pseudomonadati; phylum Myxococcota; class Myxococcia; order Myxococcales; family Myxococcaceae; genus Pseudomyxococcus; species Pseudomyxococcus hansupus. Next base: position 990,161 of record NZ_CP012109.1, on the reverse strand, counting down.
CAGCGCGCGCGCTCCGTGGCCCGAAGCGCGGGCCCCGAGGAGCGCTTCACGCAGAAGCTCGTGCCCAAGAAGAAGGCGAGCCCGCGGCCCGGAAAGGGCCCTGACTCGTCGCCCTACAAGGACGACCCGTACTAGTGAAAACCCTGACAGCCCTCAAACGAGCGGGCCTCCTCGCGGTGTGTCTGTGCGCGGGGGAGGCCCTGGCGGACGCCCGCCTTGAGGCCCGGCGCCACTTCCGCAGTGGCATGAGCCTCATCGCCCAGAAGCAGTATGCCGAAGGCATCGCCGAGCTCGAGGCCGCGTACGCCATCAAGCCGCACCCCAACGTGCTCTTCAACATCGCCCGCGCATACCAGGACGCGGGCCAGCCCGAGGCCGCGCTGGAGGTGTACCAGCGCTACCTCGCCACCAATCCGCCGGACGCGGCGACGGTGCGGCCCATCGCGGTGGCGCTGGAGCAGAAGCTGAAGGAGGCGGAGGCCCAGGCCGCCGCCCCCGCCCCGGACACGTCCGCCCTCCCCATGCCGCCGCCTCCGGCCAGCGTGCAGACGCAGCAGCAGCTCGTCACGCTGCTGGAGCGGTTGGAGAAGGCCGTGGAGCGCGCGGAGGCCATGCCGGTGGGCTCGGCGGCGATTCCCGGCCTGACGCCGGGCGGTGTCGCGCCCGCCAGCGGCGACGAGGCGGCCAGCGGCGAGGACCTGGGCGCGGTGCCCTACGAGGAGCGCGTGGTCACGGCGAGCCGCCGCGCGCAGTCCTCGCTGGAAGCGCCCAACGCCACCACCGTCATCACCGCCGAGGACATCCGCCTGTCGGGCGCCACCACGCTGCCGGAGCTGCTGCGGCGCGTGCCGGGCGCGGACGTGATGGCCCTGGGCGTGGGCAGCGCCAACGTGTCGCTGCGCGGCTTCAACCAGCGCATCGCCAACAAGGTGCTGGTGCTGGTGGACGGCCGCACGGAGTACCAGGACTTCCTCGGCCTCACCATCTGGTCCTCCATTCCCATTGGCCTGGAGGAGATCGAGCGCATCGAGGTCATCCGCGGCCCGGGCAGCGCGCTGTACGGCGCCAACGCCATGTTGGGCGTGGTCAACATCATCACCCGCGCCCCGGGCACGGGCCCGCGCGCGCAGTTCACCGTCACCGGCGGCACCGGCAACACCGCCGCGGGTTCGTTCGTCAGCCACGGCGGCTCGGGCGGGCTCCGCTACCGGGCGGCGGCGGGCTACTCGCAGACGGACAAGTGGAGCCGCGACTACGACGGCGGCCTGCCGGACATCACGCTGCGCGGCCCCGACCCGGACCTGGGCGCTCGCGGCGCTCGCGGCTCGCTGTCCGCCGAGTACACCTTCGCGGAGGGCCGCAAGGTGGGCCTGTCCGGCGGCGTGAATCGCTTCACCACGGAAATCTATCCACCGGGCCTGCTGCGCAACTACTTCATCGACGGCCTCAACGCCTTCGCCAAGGGCGACGTGGAGCTGGGGCCGCTGAAGCTGAAGACGTTCTGGAACCACATCTCCAGCGACGCGGGGCCCCAGTACGAGCCCACGGGTCAGCGCTCGCTGGTGACGGCGCTCAGCTCCAACCTCTTCAACGCGGAGCTGCTCTTCGCGCGCGACTTCGAGCTGGGCGGCATCCACCAGCTCAACGTCGGCGTGGAGGGCCGCCTCAAGCGCGTGGCCTGGGGTGACTACCTGGGCCCCCTGCGCGAGCAGGTGCACACCGCGTTCTTCGTGCAGGATGACTGGCGCATCGTGGAGCCGCTCTCGCTGGTGGCCAGCTACCGCGTGGACCGGCACCCGCTGCTCAACCAGGGCCGCCCCGGCCTGGCGCACTCGCCGCGCGTCTCCGCGCTGTTCAAGCCGCTGGAGAACCACGCCTTCCGCGCGAGCGCGGCCGCCGCCTTCCGCGAGCCCACGTTCCTGGAGAGCTACACGCAGCTCACGGTGCCCGTGCCCGGCGTCAACGGCGCCAGCTCGCTGACCACCGGCAACCAGCAGCTCCGCCCCGAGCGCCTCACTGCCTTCGAGCTGGGCTGGCGCGGCGAGTTCCCGGAGCTGGGCATCGACCTGGACGTGGCCGCGTACCAGAACACGGTGAGGGACCTCATCGGCCTGTCCGCGGTACGGCGGCTGCCCCCGGGGCAGTCGTATGACCCGGGCACCGGCTCGTTCCTGCTGGGCACGTCGTCCTTCGTGAACGAGGACGCCATCTACACCGCGCGCGGCGCCGAGGCGGGCATCACGCTGGCCCCGGTGGACGGCCTGGGCCTCAAGGTGAGCGCGTCGCTCCAGGACATCACCTCCGACCGCGAGTCCGCGGACGAGTGCGGGCCCTGCAACCAGGCGCCGCAGTTCCGGCTGTACGGCGGCCTCACCTACCGTTCGCGCGCGGACCTGGAGTTCGGCGTGGACGCGGCCTACACCTCCGCCTCCACCTGGATTGAGCGCGAGCCCGCCGCCGCGGACCCCACGCGCATCGACTTGGTGTCCAACCCGCTGCGGGCCTACACCGTCGTCAACGCGCGCGTGGGCTACACGGCGGTGAAGGACACCGTCACCGTCGCGCTGGTGGGCAGCCACCTGGGCGGCGCGCACTCGCAGCACCCCTTCGGCAATCGCATCGAGCGGCGCGTCTACGCGACCCTGACGGTGACTCCATGAGCCGCCCTACCCTGTCCTGGAAGCGGGCCGCTGGCGGCCTCATCCTCGCGTCCCTCATGGGCCTTGGCTGTGATTCGCCCCCCGTGGTGCCCACCGCCGACGTGCGGCAGAACACCCGCACGGCGCGCATCGACGGCCACCTGGTGGTGAACTCGCGCGCGCGTGGCAACGTGGTGGTGTTCCTCTACGACGCGAACCGGCCCCCTCCGCCGCAAGGCACCGGGCGCCCCATCACCTTCACCGTCGTCCCCGCCGAGCGCGTCTTTGGCCCGGCGCTGGCGGGTGACACGGCCGGTCCCTTCGTCGCGCCCTTCAACTTCAGCCTGGTGCCCGCGGGGCGTTACATGCTCCGCGGCTTCATTGACGTGGAGGACTGCGGCACGGAGGTGGGCGCGTACTGCCGCCACCCCGACTTCAACCCCTGGTACGGCGTCACCGGCGAGCCCAACGCGGGTGACGTGGGCGGCGCCGCGGTGGACCCCACCACGGGCAGGCCGCTGGTGCTGGAGGTCGCCAAGAACGAGGCCGGACAACCGCAGCCGCTCACCGGCGTCACGGTGAGCTTCTCGGACGCGGCGCGCGTGCTGCGCGACAGGCCCACGTTCCAGGTGGTGCAGGGCGACTCGCAGATGGGCATGTCCACGAAGACGCTGCGGCTGCAGCCGCTGGTCATCCACGACGGCGCGGTGGACCAGCGCCCGAACGGGTTCGCCGTCAGCTACGTGGACGCCAACAACGACGGCATTCCGGATGACGCCAACAACGACGGCATCCCCGACCTGTGGCCGCGCGTGGTGGTGCGCAAGCTGGCGGCCGAGGGCTCGAACCTGCTGGACGAGAATGACCTCGACCGCGACGGCGTGCCGGACCCGGTGGGTGTGGATTACGCACGCGCGGACACCGGCGCCCCGGATGGCCTGACGGATGTCGTCGTGCTCGCCGCGGGGCTCCTGCCGGACGGCCCGCTCGCCGCGCTCACCGACGAAAACGGCAACCCTCGCATGGAGGGCGCCATCATCCCGGAGTTGCAGGTGGTGGTGCGCCCCCAGGCATTGGATGCCCGGGTGCCCGAGAACCCAGTGCCCCTGATGGAGTTGCCCCGGGGTCGCTACGCGGTGGTGCTGATCCAACCCAGTGGTCAAACGTGGCGTGTGCCCAACGAACTGGCGCCCGCCCTCGCGTCTGGACTGGGCCTTCCCGCAGTGGAAAGTCAGGCTTTCTATCTGGAGGTTCCCTGAGTGGCGGTGCTTTGACTTCGAACGCTCCATCCGCCAACATGCCCGGTGTTCCCCAGGGGACTTGCCCCTCTTGAGGTTGATGATCCGATGAAGGCCGGAACCCTCCCCGAGCCCCTCCCCATCCGCTCCGCCACGGAGACGACCCGCCCCCTGGGGGCACGCCCCGCCGCGGGCACCGTCCCGCAGCGCGTGCTGCTGGTGGATGACAGCCGCTCCATCCGCACGCTGCTGAAGATCTACCTCATGGCCCGCAACTTCGAGTTCCTCGAGGCCGAGTCCGCCGAGGAAGGCCTCAAGGTGTCGGAAGCGGAGCCGGTGGACCTGGTCCTCACCGACTTCCACATGGACGGGATGAACGGCGCGGACTTCGCCGCGCAGATTCGCGCCAGCGGCAACCCCAAGCTGGCCAAGGTCCCCATCCTGATGATGACGGGCGACCCGAACGTGGCGGAAGTGCGCGCCCTGGGTCAGAAGGCCGGCATCAGCGCCTTCGTGCGCAAGCCGGTGAGCTGCGCACAGTTGATGACGCTGGTGGACACCATCCTTCCCCTGCCGCGCAAGTAAGCCCCCGCGCCCAGACGCGCGACTTCACGCCGGGTTCCGGGCCGCCGCAGCGGCACGGACCCGGCGTTTGCGTAGGGCCTCCCCCACGCGGAGGGCGAGCAGCACCGCCAGCACCGCGCCGTAGAGGAGCGGCTCGGTGACGTCCTTCTTCACCCGCCACACGAAGTGCACCACGCCCAGCGCCGCGGCCACGTAGGCCAGCCGGTGCAGCCGCTGCCAGCGCGGGAAGCCCAGCCGCCGCACCCAGCGATTCGTGGACGTCACCGCCAAGGGCACCAGCAGCACCAGCGCGGCGAAGCCCACGGTGATGAAGGGGCGTTCGGTGACATCCGCCCACAAGGTGCCCCACGCCAGGCCCTGATCCACCACCGCGTACACGAGGAAGTGCGCCACCGCGTACGTGAAGGCGAGCAGGCCCAGGGTGCGGCGCACGCGCGCGGGCCACGTCCACCCCGCCACCAGCCGCAGCGGCGTACACGCCAGCGACGCCAGCAGCAGCACCAGCGCGAGCAGCCCCGTCTGGTGGAGCGCGGCCTCAATCGCGTTGGGCCCCAGCTCTCCACGAGGGCCCTGCACGGCGAGCATCACCAACGGCGACAGGCCGCCCACGACGAGCGCGGGGTTCAACCACGGGTAGGGAGACGAAGCCATGGCGCGAGGACTCAGTAGAACCGGCGCAGGTCCATGCCGGTGTAGAGGTGCGCCACCTGCTCCGCGTAGCCGTTGAAGGGCAGCGTGGGGCGGCGCTCGAAGTCACCGATGCGCCGCTCGGAGGCCTGGCTCCAGCGCGGGTGGGACACGGCGGGATTCACGTTGGCGTAGAAGCCATACTCGCGCGGCGCGGCCAGCCGCCACGTCGTCATCGGCTCCTCGCGCGTGAGGGTGATGCGGACAATGGACTTGATGCCCTTGAATCCATATTTCCACGGAACGACGAGCCGCAGCGGCGCGCCATTCTGGTTGGGCAGCTCGCGCCCATAGAGGCCCGTGGCCATCAACGTGAGCGGGTGCTGGGCCTCATCCAACCGCAGCGCCTCCGTGTAGGGCCAGTCCAACAGCCCCCGGCGCTGACCCGGCATCTGCTCCGAATCCAGCAGCGTGGTGAACGCGACGTACTTCGCATGGCTGGTGGGTGCCACGCGCTGGAGTAGCGCGGCCAACGGAAAGCCCAACCACGGAATCACCATGGACCAGGCCTCCACGCAGCGCATGCGGTAGACGCGCTCCTCCAACGGGAACCAGGACGAGAGCTGCTCCATGTCCACCGTCTGGGGCTTGTGCACCTCGCCGTCGATGACGACGCTCCACGGCCGCGTCTTCAGCGTGTGTGCGAAGCGGGCCGGGTCGTTCTTGTCGAAGCCGAACTCGTAGAAGTTGTTGTAGGTGGTGACGTCCTCGTAGGACGTGGGCGGCTCGTCCGTGTCGTACGGCCCCTTCACCACCGGAAACGTCACCCGGCCCGCGTCCGGCACGAAGCGGTCCATGGGGCGCGTCTGCTTGCGGCCCAGCAGGTGGAGCCCGCCCGCCACGGCGACGGCCGTCCCGGCGAAGAGGCCCGCGTTCTTGAGCAGCTCGCGCCGGCGCAAGTACGTCTTCTCCGGCGTGACTTCGGAGCTGGGGGGCTCGGCGGGCGGCGTGTCGCTCATGGCCCCTGTATAACGGCCCAGGGCGGCCGGGCGTTACCGGGTGGCGCCTTCTTGTCCCGGGAGCGTGCTCGCGGGCTCCTGCGTCAGCGCGGCCTCGCGGGCCCGGGCGTCCTTCAAGCGCCACAGCCGCCACCAGGGCGTGCCGGGCGACTCGTGGTGCTCCCAGTGGTAGCCGAAGAAGAAGCAGGTCAGCAGGGCCCACAGGTGGTTGCGCGGCAGCGTGCGCGCGTGGTGCGGCGCCATGTCCGGCGTCTCCGGCCGGCGGTGCGGCAGGTAGGTGCCGAAGTAGAAGAGCTGCAAGGTGCCCAGCACCGAGGGCAGCACCCAGAAGACGAGGATGCGCGGCTGGGACACGCCCAGGAAGAGCAGCACGTTGAACTTGGCCGCCATCACCCCAATCTGGGGCAGCGTGGTGTAACGGGCCATGAAGGTGCCCAGCCAGGGCCAGAAGGACTGGCTGCGCAGGGAGAAGTCCGGGTCGTCCTCGCTCGTGGGCCGCGCGTGGTGGGCGCGGTGGTTCACCACCAGCCGCCGGTACGACAGCCCCGCGAAGAGAAAGCAGGCGACCGTGCCCACGGCCTCGTTCACCCAGCGGCGGCCGGACACGGTGCCGTGCATGGCGTCGTGTCCGGTGATGAAGAGCCCCGTGCACAGCCACGCCTGCAGGGCGACGTGCAGCCAGGTGAGCGGCGCCACCCACGGCAGCTCGGCCCGCGTCAGCGCCCAGACGAGGTGCCCGCCCCAGGCGCCCATGACGATGAGCGAGAGGATGACACCCCAAGGGCCGGGCGGTGCCGGACGGAGTTGGCGGGCTGGAGTCTCCATCTCTCCTGCTTTCTGAGCATCGCCGGCCCGCCGCGCACGGGAAACGCCAGGCGGCGGACCAGGGCGATGCACCGGTGGCTACTTCTTCACGTCGCGGACCAGCTCCTCGGCGGTGACGTAGCGGGGCTCGATGTCCACCGGCACACCCTGGAGGCGCTCCAGCACCCGCTGGACGGGAGGCCGCACCACGCCCTGCTTCGCCAGCAGCGCCTCGGCGGCCTTCCTATCCCCCCGGCCCTGAATCTCCATGAGCTGCTTCGTCAGCGAGACGACGGACGGCTTCATCTTCGCGGGCACCACGGAGAAGGTGCCGTCCGCGTTCACCTTCACCGCGCCGGTGTCGAGGAAGTGGTTGAGCTGCAGCGCGATGCCCTTGCCGTGCGCCTCGTCGATGCCGAAGCGGATGGAGCGGAACGCGGAGGCCAGGAACGTGGTGTACATGGTCCGCTCCAGCGACTTGTCGATGACGCCCGTGTCCACCAGGCGCTGGAGCGCCCACAGGCCGGAGATGTCCGCCTTCGCCTCCTCGATGGCGCTGGACGCCGACTGCAGCTCCTTGCGCACGGTGGTGGCCTTGCCGCCCACGGTGATGTTGCTGGGCCCCAGGCCGTGCATCAGCTCGTGCATCAGGATGTGGGTGAAGAAGGCGTCGAAGGAGACATCCTTCTGGTCCTGCGGGGTGAGCGCCACCTTGGCGATGGGCAGCAGCACGCGCTCGAACTTGGCCTCCTGCACGTTCTTCAGCATCACGCGCTTGGAGCCCATCTTCTCCGACACCCGCTCGTCGTTGGGCAGGTTGAAGGCCGCCGTCTGCACGCCGCGGTTGCCGTCACCGGAGGAGAACAGGCTGTTGATGACGCGGATGGGGGCCAGGGCGCCCAGCTTCGCGTTGCGCATCTTCGGGTTGATGGGGAGGTGGTCCTCCAGGCCCTGGAGCTGGCCGCTGAACTTCGCCAGCTTCTGCGTCTCCGCGTCGTCGCGCAGGCCCACGAAGGCCTCGAAGGCGGCCTTGTAGTTGAACCACTCGTCCTCGTAGACCTCGTAGGGCCCGATGGTGGGCTCCACGCTGGCGTCCAGCTCCATCCACGCCACCTCGCTGGCGTAGTAGTCGTTGGACAGGAACGCGTCCGCGCGGGACGTGAGGAACGCCTTCAGCGTGGGCTGCTGGGTGAGCGCGGCGGCCTCACGCAGGAGCGCGGCGGCCTGGGCCAGCTCGCCCTGGTACTCCACGCTGTAGGGCACCGTGATGAAGCGGCCGTCCGGGCCCCGGCGAATCGTGGTGTAGAAACCGGTGGCCTCCTTCTGCTGCGCCTCGGGCAGCGACTTCACCCACGCCTCCACCTCCGCCTTGGTGGCGCCAGCGGGGTAGAAGTTGGCGGCCTCCGGCTTGGCGGGCACGCCCGGGAGGAAGGGCCGGGCCTCGTCGAGGCTGTTCCACGGCCCCTTGTCCAACAGGAACGCCTGCAGCCGCGCGCGGCCCAGCGGCGTCGTGTCGTGGAGCAGGTCCAGGAGCAGCGTCTCGTTGCCCGCCCAGCGCTGCCGCAGGAACAGCGCGTCCATCAGCTTCGACGCCTGGACGATGCGGGCCAGGGCGCGGCGCTCGGTGTCGGGCAGCGCCGTCAGGTCCACCCGGAGCTCCACGGGGGCGAAGCGCGCCGTGAGGCGCTGAAGCTCCGCGGCATCCGGAAACCGCGTGGGCGGCGCCTTTTCCGCGGCGGAGGCGGCACCGGACAGCATCGCCGCGCCGAGCAGGGACAGGAGGGTACGGTTCATGTCCCCTTCCCTACTCCAACCCCGCCGCGCCCTCCCAGCGTTCCGCGCGATTGAAAACCCACCGTCCGACATTTCCAGGTGATTCGGGCACACCCGGAAGTCAGGGCCTTGTGCCACCATGCCCGCGCCTGGATGTCCCAGGCGCTGGCGGCAGCATCCCCGCACGCCCCCCCCGAGGCCCCTGATGACGCCCACTTCCACGTCCCCCGCGAAGTCCCCCTTCCGCTGGCAGTCCCTGCTTGGCGCCCTCGCCGCGCTGGCCATGGGATTCAGCGCCACCCCCGCCCGGGCCGGCGAGGAAATCCTGGTCCAGAAGGCGGTCAGCACCGTCAGCAGCCGCTATGGCCAGTCGTGGCAGGACCTCTCCATCACCCTGCTGGTGAAGAACCTCGCGTACCACAAGGAGGTCTCCGTCAGCATGAAGCAGCCGGACGGCACCTGGGCGGACCTGCCCGCCTATTACGTGGGGCCCGCGGGCAGCGGCGCCTCCGGACGTGAAATCTGGAAGGTGACGCGCATGTACACGAGCTGGGGCCTGGACCCGCAGCCCTCGCGCGACCTGGAGTTCGCGGCCAAGTACACCGTCGCCGGCCAGACGTACTGGGACACCAACCAGTTCAACCACCACCACGTGGGCCGCGGTGACGGGCCCTACCAGCCCTACAACCCGGTGCTGGTGGCCGCCAGCTTCTGGCGGGACAACGGCGACCTGGACGTCAGCATCGACGTGCACAACCTGGCCTACGCCAAGAACGTGACGGTGGTGTACTCCACGGACGGCTGGGCCACCTCGCACGAGGCGTCCGCGTCCTACGTCTCCGGCTACTCGTCGGGCTATGCCTACATCGCCAGCCCCAACGTCCAGAACGTGGAGCGCTGGCAGGCCCACATCCCCGCCCTCCCCGGCAACGTGGTGCTCTACGCCGTGCGTTACGAGGTGGCGGGCCAGACGTACTGGGACAACAACTTCGGGGTGAACCACCAGCACACCCGCCCCTGAGCGGCCGGGCGGACGGCGCGGACTCGACAAGCCGGTATCCATGGTTAAGGGAGAGCGACGCTGGCGCTCCACCGAGCGCCCGGAGGCCCTTTTCACATGACCGTCGAGAACGTCCCCCAGCGGGAGACCCACGCCTTCCAGGCGGAAATCAACCAGCTCCTCAGCCTGGTCATCAATTCGCTCTACAGCCACAAGGAGATTTTTCTCCGCGAGCTGGTGTCGAACGCGTCCGACGCGCTCGACAAGCTCCGGTTCCGCGCCATCACGGAGCCGGAGCTGCTCGCGGACGAGCCGGCCCTGGAGCTGCGCCTCATCCCCGACGAGGCGAAGGGCACGCTCACCATCGAGGACACCGGCATCGGCATGTCGCATGACGAGCTGGTGAAGAACCTGGGCACCATCGCCCACTCCGGCTCGCGCGAGTTCCTGGAGACGCTGGCGCAGAAGGGCCAGAAGGACGTGCAGCTCATCGGCCAGTTCGGCGTGGGCTTCTACAGCGCCTACCTGGTCGCGGACCGCGTGGAGGTGGTCAGCCGCGCCGCCGGCCAGGAACAGTCCGCCTGGCGGTGGACGTCCGAGGCCAAGGGCTCCTTCACCGTCGAGCCCGCCGAGCGCGCCACGCGCGGCACCTCCATCACCCTGCACCTGAAGGAGGACCAGAAGGAGTTCCTGGGCGAGTGGCGGCTGCGCTCGCTCATCACCCAGTACTCCGACTACGTGGGCCACCCCATCAAGCTCCAGGTGAGCAAGTCCACGGGGACGGGCGACGACGCGAAGACGGAGACGTCGCTGGAGGTCGTCAACAAGGCCAGCGCCCTGTGGCAGCGCGCCAAGTCGGACATCACCGACGAGCAGTACCAGGAGTTCTACAAGCACCTGACGCACGACTGGGAAGCGCCGCTGGCGTGGACCCACTTCAAGGCGGACGGCAACACCCAGTTCACCGGCCTGCTCTTCGTGCCCAAGCAGCCTCCGTTCGACCTGGACTCGCAGCAGCAGCGCGGGGTGCGGCTGTTCGTCAAGCGCGTGTTCATCATGGACCGCTGCGAGGAGCTGGTGCCGCAGTGGCTGCGCTTCGTGCGCGGCGTCATCGACTCGGATGACCTGCCGCTGAACGTGTCGCGCGAGCTGCTCCAGGACTCGCAGGTGGTGCGCTCCATCCGCAAGCACCTGGTGAAGAAGTCGGTGGACCTGCTGGAGAAGCTGGCCAAGGACAAGCCGGAGGACTACCTCACCTTCTGGAAGGCCTTTGGCACCGTGCTGAAGGAAGGCCTCGCCACGGAGGCGGAGCACAAGGACAAGCTGGGCGGCCTGCTGCGCTACGAGAGCTCGCGCGAGGAGGGCCTGACGTCCCTCGCCGACTACGTGGGCCGCATGAAGGAGGGCCAGGAGGCCATCTATTACGTCTACGGCGAGTCCCGGAAGGCCGTGGCGGACAGCCCCCACCTGGAGACGCTGAAGCAGCGCGGCTTCGAGGTCCTCTACATGACGGACCCGGTGGACGAGTGGGCCGCGCAGGGCCTGCGGGAGTTCCAGGGCAAGCCGCTGGTGTCCGCGCTCCAGGCGGACCTGAAGCTCCAGTCCACGGACGAGGAGAAGAAGGCGCAGGAGCAGCACGCCGAAGGCCTGAAGACGCTCACGGAGAAGATGAAGGACGTGCTCCAGGAGTCGGTGCGCGAGGTGCGCGTGTCGGACCGCCTCACGGACTCGCCCGTGTGCCTCGTGGTGCCCGAGGGCGGCTCGCCGGCGTACCTGGAGCGCCTGCTCCAGCAGCGTGGCCGGGGCGCGGGAATGCCGCGCGTGAAGCGCATCCTGGAGGTGAACCCCAAGCACCCCATCATCGAGCACCTCAAGGCCGTCCACGAGAAGGACCCGGCCGCGACCCAGGTGGCGGAGTGGATTGAGCTGCTGCACGACCAGGCGCTGCTCACCGAGGGCAGCACCATCGCCGACCCCAACCGCTTCGCGCGGCGCATGACGGGGCTGCTGACGCAGGTGGCGGCCCTGGCCGCGACGCCCGCTCCGGCCACGTCCGCACCCACCGCGGGCTGAGCCGCGACGCCGAGGCCCCCTCTTCACCGTGGGAGGGGGCCCTCCGGACAGGACGAGCGGGCAGGCAGCCTCCGGGCAGCGGGGGTAATCCCGACCCAGGGAGGGGGCCTGATTCCAGACACCGTGTCGGCTATCGTCCCCTCGCCTATCGAGGGGAGTCAGCAGACATGAAGCGAGTGGTTCTGGGATTGATCGCGGCCGTGCTCCTGAATGCGTGCGCCGCGCACGAGAAGACGGGAGACCGCGCCGCGGCCGTGGGCGACTGGAAGTCGGCGTATTCGTCCTACCGTCAGGCCGTGGCCAAGGAGCCGAACAACCCCGAGCTCAAGCTCAAGTTCGACAATGCCCGTGAGCGGGCGCTCCAGGATGCCCAGCAGCGTGCCCAGACGTGCGCGCAGGTGAATGACTGGGGCTGCGCGCTGGCGGAATCCGACTTCGCGCTCTCCGTGGAGCCGGGCAACGCGGAGATCGCCGGGTTCCGCGCGCACGCGGCGCAGCAGGTGGCGCTGGGGCAGTTGGACACGGCCGTCTCCCAGGCGCAGCAGGGCCAGTATGGCGAGGCCGTCTCGCTGATGGACCGGGCGCTGCAGCTCTCGTCCGTGCCCGAGGTGTCCACGCGCGCGGAGGACGTGCGGCGCATCGTCATCACGCAGGGGCGTGTCCAGGCGGACCGGTACCTTCACGAGGGCAACTACATCGCGGCCCACGAGCTGGCGCAGTTGGTGCTGCGGCTGGACGGGTCGGCGTCCGCTTGGGCGCAGCAGATCGCGACGGAGTACGAGCACTTCATCACCGAGGAGGTCGAGCGGCTGTCGCGCGACGGTGACGCCGCGCGAGCGCAGCACGACTGGATTCGCGCGCAGCAGAGCTACGCCTCCGCGCTGAGCCTGCGGCAGGGCGGCCGTGCGGCGTCGCTGGAGGCGTACTCGCGCCACATGGGCCATGCCGAGCAGCGGCTCGCGAGCCAGGACTGGCACGGGGCGGCGGACGGCTACCGCGCGGCGCAGCACACGGGTCAGGATGACGGCTACGCCGCGCAGCAGTTGGAGCGCGTGCAGCTTCGGCCCTACCGCGTCGTCCTGCGCTCGGTGCTGGTGACGCCGGGGCGTCCGGATGGCCGGGCGTGGGTGGGTCCGAACAACGACATCTTCGTGCGGCTGGCCAACCGGGTGACGCAGATGGCCCAGCGGCGTCAGATGACGGACCTGGTGGTCGACCTGGCCATGAGCCTTCCGCACGAGAATCGCCCGACGCTCCGCGTGGAGGTCCGGCACCCGGACGGGATGCACCTGACGACGCAGCCGCGCAACGGCATCTACACGCCATATGACGCCGAGTTCGTCGCCATCGCGAACGCGTTCGACGAGCGGCGGGTCATCTTCCAGGTGTTCATGGACGGTCCGCACGGGAGCGAGCTGCTGGGTTCGACGGAGGTTCCCATGCGGGAGCTGGTGGAGCACCGCGACGTGTCCCTGGATGGGCGGTCCATCCTCTCGCTGCGGCTGGCCACCAGCGTGGGTGACGGCCGCGTGCCGGGGCCCTCCATCGGCATGGCGAACGTCCTGCCCCCGCCGCCGCCCCCGGGCCGGCCCGCGGGGCCGCCGGTCCACACGGCCGCGCCCGTCCACTGACCTGACAGCCCGCGCCGCCTCCACCTCATGCGATGAGGTCAAAGTGCGCCTGAAGCGTCATTCCAGGCGTCGGAGGCGGCCAGGGCTACCCCGAGCGAGGCAGCCGCAAACGGAAGGTGGAGCCGATGCCCGCGCGGCTCTCCACTTCGATATCCCCGCCATGCGCCAGCGCGATGCGGCGGGAGACGGAGAGCCCCAGCCCCACGCCGGGGATGTCCTTCGACGCCGACCGGCTCCGCATGAAGGGCTCGAACAGGCTGTCGATGTCCGCCGGCGCGATTCCCAAGCCCTCGTCCGTCACCGAGACCACCACCTCCCGGTCCGTGGCCTCGAGCCGGAGCGACACCAGCCCCCCCTTGGGCGAGTACTTGATGGCATTGCTCACCAGGTTCGTGAGCACCTGCGACAACCGCGTCGAATCACACCGCCACGGCAAGGGCGTGTCGGGCACCGTGTACTCGAAGCGGTGCAGCTCGCTCGAAGGCCGGTGCAGCTCCACGACCTCCTCCACCAGCGAGCGCAAATCACACTCCTCCAGCCGCAGCTCCAGGTTCCCCGCCTCGATGCGCGTCCGGTCCAGCAGGTCCCCCACCATGCGCTCCAGCCGGTCGACCTGGGTGGAGATGCGCACCAGCGAGTCGCGGACCTTCTCCGGCGGAGGCAGCGTCTTCGCCCGCAGCAACATCTGCGCGGACAGCTTCAACGCATTCAGCGGCGTGCGCAGGTCATGCGCCACGCCCGCGAGGAACTGGAGCTGCCGAGCGTCCTGACTGGTGACGGTCTCCGCCATGTCGTTGAACTCGGCGCCAATCTCCTGCAGCTCCGGAGGCCCCTCCCGAGTCACGCGGGATTCGCGCCGGCCCGACTTGAAGGCACTCAGCGCCCGGCGGATGGAGACGAGCGGCCGGTAGATGCGCGTCTGCGCGATGGCCAGGAACAGCACCACGCCCGTCAGCACGAAAATCGCAAGCAGCGTCCCGATGAGCCGCACGTTCCGCCGCACCGCCTGCGCGTCATCCCGCGCGGTGCGCGCCCGGGCGATGCTCGAATCCATCACCGCGCGCGTTGAATCAATGGCCTGCGCCAGCCGCGTCCGCCGCTCCCCTTCGGACGCGCTCAGGTAGGTCTCCACGCTCGCGCGCGACGCGGCCACCAGCCCCCGCTCCGCTTCCGTCTCCGTGTACAGCTCCACGTGCGCGAGCCGCTCCGGCACCTCCCCCACCAGGTCATCCACGTCCATGGTGGGCCCCAGCAAGTTGGGGGCACCCATGACTTCGACCTCGTGCGCGTACTGGAGCAGCAACAGCGTGATTTCCAGCTCCGCCGCCGCGCGCACCCGTTCCGCCGCGTCGATGAGGCTGGTGGTCTGACGCTGCAGCAGGGTCGTCATCCAGAAGAGACCACCCGCCGACCCCAGTCCCAGAACCGCGAGGAGAACTGCTCCAAGGGTGAGGAAGGTCCGCAACCGCATTGCACCCCTCCAAGGGAAGCCGCACCCTACCTGATGCGTGGCCAACGGCCACCCCTGCCTCGCATTCCCACCGCGCATCGTCGATACACATCCATTACCCAGGCTGAACGCCGCCCCCTGCGATGTGCACTGCTGCACGGCATGGCATCCCGGGTGCCCGATATCGCGGCGACGGGACACATCCTCCGGGACACTTCACGTCCATGCGCTACGCTCCGGCGACCACCGGAGGAGCGGCGCCATGACCTTCACGCTCAACGTCAACGGCACCAAGCACGCCATCGACGCCGAGGACGACACCCCGCTCCTCTACGTCCTGCGTGACGAGCTGGGGCTCCACGGCGCCCGCTACGGCTGCGGCGTGGGCCAGTGCGGCGCCTGCACCGTGCTGAGCAACGGCTCCCCGCTTCGCTCCTGCGTCGTCCCCGCCTCGGCCCTGGGAGAACGGTCGCTCACCACGGTGGAGGGACTCCGCGCGGAGGACGGTTCGCAACACCCGCTCCTGCGCGCCTTCATCGCCGAACAAGCCGGCCAGTGCGCCTACTGCATCCCCGGCATGGTCATGACCGCGGCGGCCCTGCTGAAGCACACGCCGCAACCCACCGAGGCCCAGATTCACGCGGCGCTGGACGCGAACCTGTGCCGGTGCGGCTCGCACAACCGCATCGTGCGCGCCATCCAGCGCGCGGCGAAGGAACTGGCGCCATGAGTGGAGACATCAGCCGCCGCTCGGTGCTCCAGGGCTCGCTCCTCCTCGCCTTCGCGCTCGCGGGTCCGCGCGCATGGGGCGCGGCGGCGGGCGGCACGGAGCTGCCGGGCAGCCTGCGGCGCAACCGCCAGCTCGACGCCTGGATTCGCATTGGCGCCGACGGCGTCGTCACGCTGAAGACGGGCAAGGTGGAGCTCGGCCAGGGCATCCTGACGGCGCTCGGACAGCTCTGCGCGGACGAGCTCGACATCCACCTCGACCGGTTGCACATCATCTCCGGCGACACCGCCGTCTCGCCCTATGAGGGCACCACGGCCGGCAGCAACTCCGTCTCCGAGGGCGGCAAGGCGGTGCGCTACGCGTCCGCGGAGGTCCGCGCGCTCCTGCTGCGCATGGCCAGCCAGCAGCTACGCGTCCCAGCGGAGCGGCTGCGCGTCACCGATGGCACCATCACCGCGCCCTCGGGGGGCGCTTCCGTCACCTACTGGAGCCTCGTCGGCGGCAAGGCGCTGAACCAGGTGGCCACGGGCACCGTGAAACCCAAGGCTCCTGGCGAGCGACAACAAGCGGGCCGCGCCGTGCCCCGCGTGGACCTGCCAGGCAAGATCGCCGGTGAGCCGAGCTTCGTGCAGGACTACCGGCCGGAGCGCCTGGTCCACGGCCGCGTCGTCCGCGCGCCCTCCTATGGCGCCACGCTGGAGTCCGCCGACGTCGCCACGGTGGAGCGCATGCCGGGCGTCCACACGGTCGTCCGCGACGGTGACTTCCTGGGGGTCATCGCGACGAAGGAGTGGCAGGCCATCAAGGCCGCCGCGACCCTCGCACGGAGCGCGCGGTGGAAGGAACAGGCCGCCCTGCCCGCGGACCCGTACGACTGGCTGCTGAAGCAACCCTCACGGGACAGCATCATCGAGGAGACGGTGCGGGTGACGGACGTCGCCCCCGAGCGCACGCTCGAAGCGCGCTACCACCGGCCCTACCAGATGCACGGCGCCATCGGGCCGTCATGCGCGGTGGCGGAGTGGGCTGAAGAGCGCCTGACGTTGCACACCCACAGCCAGAGCGTCTTCGACACCAGCGCCGCCATCGCGCGGATGCTGCGAATCCCCGTGGAGCATGTCCACGGGATGCACCTGCCCGGCTCGGGGTGCTACGGACACAACGGCGCGGACGATGCCGCCGCCGACGCGGCGCTCCTGGCCCGCGCCTTTCCCGGGCACCCCGTCCGGGTGCAGTGGTCCCGAGAGGATGAACACGCATGCGAGCCCTACGGCTCCGCCATGGTGCTGAAGGCGCGCGCGGGCGTGGATGCCGAGGGGAACGTGCTCGATTGGGATTATGAGCTCTGGTCCACGCCGCACGGCACACGGCCAGGCGGCGACCCGGGCAACCTGCTGGCGGGGCGTTCGTTGAAGGCGCCGTTTCCCATGCCCGTGCCAGGGGGCGGCGGGCCGCCGAACTACTCCGCGGACCGCAACGCCATCCCGCTCTACGACTTCCCCGGGCGGAAGGTGACGACCCATCTCGTCACGCGGATGCCCGTGCGCGTCTCCTCGCTCCGTGGCCTCGGGGCCTACGGCAACGTGTTCGCCATCGAGTCCTTCATGGACGAGCTGGCCCACGCGGCGAAGGTCGACCCGGTGGCGTACCGGCTCCGGCACTTGCAGGACGGACGGGCGAAGGCCGTCATCCAGAAGGCCGTGGAGCGGTTCGGCTGGAGCAAGACACCCCGCGCGCCCCAACGAGGCCGAGGCATCGGCTTCGCGCGCTACAAGAACATCGCGAGCTACTGCGCCGTCTGCATGGAGGTGGAGGTCGACGCCACCACGCACGCCATCCGGGTGCTGCGCGCGGTGCTCGTCGCCGACGCGGGCGAGGTGGTGAATCCGGATGGGGCCGCGAACCAGCTCGAAGGCGGACTCATCCAGTCGCTGAGCTGGAGCCTGAAGGAAGCGGTCCGCTACGACGCGCGGCGCATCACGTCGCGCGACTGGAGCACGTATCCCATCCTCACCTTCTCCGAAGTCCCATCGGTCGAGGTGGAGCTCATCGAGCGCCCGGGAGAGCCCTCCCTCGGCGTGGGCGAGGCCTCACAAGGCCCCTCCGCGGCGGCGCTGGGCAACGCCCTCTTCGACGCGACGGGCATCCGCCTGCGCGACCTGCCGCTGACGCCCGAGCGGCTGGCCAAGGCCCGCGCGGCACGCTGAACCAGGCCCACCTGCCACACGTTCGCCCGCGGCCCATCACGCCGGAAAGGCTCGACCGGAACGAGGCCTCATGGGAGGGTGCCGCCCACAATCGAAGGGTGCGGCGATGCGCGCCGCAGGACCACGGATGGTCGGGCCGCCATCCCCACCGGTGACACCACCGGAGGGGACTGTGCATGTCGACCACCTCCACCCCGGGGAATGCCCCTCTTCCGCCTGAAGCCTGGGAGCCGCTGCTGCGGCTCTCACGGTTCGCGAGCCGGCCGCTCGAGCGCTTCCTCCGCATCGAGGCCGCCAGCGGCATCCTGCTGCTCGTCGCGGCGGCCGTGGCCCTGCTCTGGGCGAACTCGCCGTGGGCGGAGAGCTACGCGCACTTCTGGCACACGCCGCTGGGCATCCGCGTGGGCGACTTCACCTTCGAGCGCAGCCTGGAATGGGTCGTCAACGACGGCCTGATGGTCATCTTCTTCTTCGTCGTGGGCATGGAGATTCGCCGCGAGATTCACCACGGCGAGCTGTCCACCTGGCGGCGCGCCGCGCTCCCCGTGGCGGCGGCGCTGGGAGGAATGCTCGCGCCGGCGGCGCTCTACCTCCTCTTCGCGAGTGGCGCCGGGACACGCTCCGGCTGGGGCGTCCCCATGGCCACCGACATCGCGTTCGCGGTGGGCATCCTCACCCTGCTCGGCAGCCGGGTGCCGCCCGCGCTCCGCGTCCTCTTGCTGGCGCTGGCCGTCATCGATGACCTGGGCGCCATCGTCGTCATCGCGCTGTTCTACTCATCCGGCGTGTCGGTCACCGGGCTGCTCGTGGCCGCGCTCGGGTTCCTCGGTATCTTCGCGATGCAGCGCTTCGGAGTCCGCTCGAGGGTGGCCTACATCGTCCCGGCGCTCGTGGCGTGGGCGGGCATCTACAGCGCGGGGATTCACCCCACGATTGCCGGGGTCATCGTCGGTCTCGTCACCCCGGTGCGCGCATGGCTGGGCACCGAGGGGTTCATCACGGACACGCAGAAGGAACTGGAGCACCTCGCACAGGCGCGGCCGGAGACGCTCACGTCCCACCATGTCGCGGAGGCCCTGCGCCGGGTGGGCGCCGCACGGAAGGAAGCGCTGTCACCCTCGGAGAGCCTGATTGCCACGCTCCATCCCTGGGTGGCGTTCGGCATCATGCCGGTGTTCGCGCTCGCCAACGCGGGCGTGTCCATCTCGAGCGGACCGCTCGATGGCGCGTCATGGACGGTGGTGACCGCCGTGGCCGTCGGCCTCATGGCGGGCAAGCCCCTGGGCGTGGTGACGGCGTGCTGGCTGACCCTGCGGCTGAAGCTGGGGACGTTGCCGCAGGGGCTGGGCTTCCGGGAGCTGGCGGTGCTGGGCGTCGTCGCGGGCATCGGCTTCACCATGGCCCTGTTCATCGCGCAGCTCGCCTTCGCGGATGCGGAGCTGCTGGCCGCCGCGAAGTTGGGAGTCCTGGCCGCGAGCGCGGGCATGGCCATCCTCGCGCTCATCCTGGGACGGGCCTTGCTTACCGCCTCGGCCCGGCCCGGCGCCGCGACGACGGTGGACGAGGCGGAGCGTTCGACGGCGTTGTGATGGCTGGAGACGCATCCTCCCGGCACCTGCCAACCGCGCGCTGAAGAAGTGAACGCCGCGGCCCCCTGGGCGCGTCGCCGTGACTCAGGGGGCCTCGACACGCTCCCAGGACGTTCCGTCCACCGTGGAGACAATCGAGTGCTCGCCCACGGACCACATAAGCCCGTCCGAGCACGACAGCGTGCGCGTCGTCGCCTTGAGCACCTTCTTCAAGCGCCCTTCCTCCAGCCGGAACACCCCCTCCACGCGCGAGAGACACAGGTGGCCCTGGAAGGCGGCGATGCCCAGGAGTCACCGGCCGCCACGGACCGAGGAGGTTCAGCGCCTTCCCCTTGCCATCCAGCGCGCAGACCGAGGCGATGTCGTCCGCCGTCTTCTGGGAGAACCACGCGCCGTTCTCGAAGAAGTAGACGAGCGTGTGCAGCGCACAGGTTCTTCATGCCAGACATGGAGACTCCGAATAGGAAGGCGCTCGCCCATAGCTGGCGAGGCCCGCGCGACGATGCGGCAACGCAACCGGAGCCCTGGCGACAGCGGGTCTGCTCAGGCAGGATTCGGCGCGCGTCCGGCATGTTTCTCGGGACGCGGGAAGAGACTGTGATGCGAACGTCGATGAAGTGCGTGGGCCTGTTGCTGTTCGTCCTGGGATGCGCGTGCGCGAGCACCAAGCCCCTCCCCACCGAACCCGTGCCACCGCATCAGACGTTCACGCTCGACTCCGCGAAGCTGAAGGAGCCCCGCCCCATCAACGTCTACCTGCCTCCTGGATACGCGGCGTCGGGAGACACCCGCTTCCCGGTGCTCTACATGCCCGACGGCGGCCTGAAGGAAGACTTCCCGCATCTGGCCACCACCGTCGACACGGCCATCCGCGCGGGTGAACTGCGGCCTGTCATCATCGTGGGTATCGAAAACACCGTGCGGCGCCGGGACATGACGGGGCCGACCACGGTGGCGACGGACCTGGAAGTGGCCCCCGTCACGGGCGGCTCCGCGACGTTCCGGGCCTTCATCCACGAAGAGCTGATGCCGGAGGTGGAGCGGCGCTACCGGGTGACGCAGGAGCGGGCCATCATCGGTGAGTCGCTCGCGGGCTACTTCATCGTGGAGACGTTCTTCCTCCAGCCGGACCTGTTCGACACGTACCTCGCGCTGAGCCCCAGCCTGTGGTGGAACGCGGAGTCGTTGGTGAATGGGGCGGGAGAATGGCTCGCGACCCATCCCGACCTGCGCGCGGGAATCTACCTGTCCTCCGCCGACGAGACGGACATCGGCCCCGCGGTGGCAAGGCTTCAAGAGTCCCTCCGGGCGAACGCCCCCGCGGGACTGAAGTGGGAGGTCGAGCCCCGGCCCGACCTGCGCCACGACAACATCTACCGGCAGAGCTCGCCTGGCGTGCTGCGCAAGTGGCTGCCCCCCGTGGCGACCACGAACGCGACGCCCTGAGCAGGGAAGCGCGCGCGGCCCGTCACGCGTCCCCCATCACCGCCTGCGGCGCTCGCCGGTGCTCGGCGGGCGTCGTCCCCGTCCAGCGGCGGAAGGCCCGGTGGAAGGCGCTCGCCTCCGAGAACCCGAGCAGATAGGCCACCTCCGGAATCGCGAGCCGACGGTCCTCCAGGTAGCGCAAGGCCAGCTCCCTCCGCAGGGTGTCGACCACTTCCTGGAGGGAGGTACCCTCATCGCGCATCCGCCGATGCAGCGTCCGGACGCTCATGTGGAGCCGCTTCGCGATGCGCTCATTCGTCGCGCCGCCACTCGCGAGCCCCTCCGCGGCATGCGCGCGCACCCGCTCGACCAGGCCCTGCACTTCGGGGAGCCGCGCGAGCAGCTCCCGCGTGTGCCGCTCCAACACCGTGGACAGTCCCGAGTCCGCCTTCAACAGCGGCGTCTCCAACACCGCTTGCGCCACCGACACACCGTTGTGCGGCTGCTCGAAGCGCGGCTCGCACCGGAAGACACGGACGTGCTCGGAGACATCGTCTGGCGCCGCGTGGTGGAAGGACACCCGTGAAGGAATCAGGTCCACGCCCGTGGCCTGCCTGGAGGCCACCATCAGGGCCGTCAGGATGAACTCCGCGACCTGTCGCGGCAGCGGCGGTAGCGAGGGCGGCAAGGCGTGTGTCAGGTGCGCCAGTCCTCCGGACACCGTCAGCCGCACCTGAGCGGCGTCGTGCAACAAGCGGTAGTAGCGCGTCAGCCGGCCCCAGGCCTCGCCCAGGGTGGCGCTGCTGCGCAGCGTGTAGTCGAGCACGTCGAAGGCGCCGGGCCGTACGGACTCCGCCGCGTGAATGCCCAGCGACGCGTCACCACTCAACCGCACCGCGCGGTGCCATACGTCGAGCGCGACTTCATGCGGCAGGCGCGCGTCGGCGTCCTCCAGGGCGGCGCGTGGGACGCCGGCCTCCTTCAGCAGGGGCTCGATGTCCATCCCCAGGGCCAGGAGCCGGCCGATGGCGGGGAGGACCGTCCGGCCCGACACCGTCGCTCCACTTCGCGTCGCAGGGCCGCGCATTGCGCCGAAACACTGGCCACCGGTGGCGAGGAGAGTCAACGGATTTGGCGGAGCCCGTCAGCGCCCGGACGCATCGCCAGCCCTATGCATGCGTCACGAACCGCAGCAGTCCCGACCCTCGGAGTCTCCCATGCACCGCGCCCCCAAGGCCTTCCGCACCATCGCCTCCACGTCTCCGGCACGGACGCTCGCCGCCGCCTGCCTGCTCGCCGCGGGCACCGCCCACGCGGGCCCCACGGTGGAGCTGGAGACGGACCCCGTGGCCCTGTTCCTGAGAGGAGGCTCCGGCCACGTGGCGCTCGCCTTCGACCACGTGCGCTTCAACCTGGGCGTCTTCGGCGCCCGGGTGCCCAAGTTCTTCCACGGCAACGACGACTGGACGCAGTCCACCTTGGGCATGAGCGCCAAGCTCGACTACTTCGGCTCGGACGTCCGAGGGCTGTTCGCGGGGCTGGAGCTGAACGTCACCCGCAACCGCTACACGCTGGACGAGACGGGCCAGCACGTCGTGGGCGCGGACGTCGCGGTGGGCCCACGCATCGGCTACCGGTTCGCGGTGACGGACCACCTCTACATCACGCCCTGGGTGGGCGTGTCCTACTCGGTGTTCCAGGACGCGGTGGAAGTCGACGGGCGCGAGTTCGAGACCTCGCGCTTCGGTTTCTTTCCCACCGTCCATCTGGGCTACCGGTTCTGAGGACCGTGCGCCGCGCGGAGGCACGGAGACTCCGCGCGGCACATCACACCGACTACTGCGGGGGCATCTGGTTCGGGTCCATCCAAGCCAGCTCCCAGTGGTGACCGTCCGGGTCGTAGAAGCTGCCGCCATACATGAAGCCCAGGTCCATGGCCTCCGCAGCGGGGGTGCCACCATTGGCCAGGGCAATCTTCACCAGCGCATCGACCTCCTCGCGGCTGGTGGCGGACACCGCATAGGTGCCGGCGGTGCTCTGCGTCGCGTCGTGCAGCGGCTTCTTGATGAAGTCCTTGAAGCGAGCATCCGTGAGCAGCATCACGAACGCGTCCTCACCCACCACCATGCAGGTGGCGTTGTCGTCGGTGAAGTCCTTGTTGAACTCGAAGCCCAGCTTCGTGAAGAAATCCACCGACCGCTTCAGGTCGGCCACGGGCAGGTTGAGGAAGAGCTTGCGGGGACGGCTGACCTTCATGTTCGCCTCCAGGCGGGATGGTTACGAAGGCTTTGACTGCCACAGCCGCCGGAAATCATCGGCCGACTTTTAAAAAGATGATCCGCCCCCCTTCGCCTACCGGGGCAGCTCCAGGGGGAGGCCGAACCGGGGGAATAACGTCTTCGCGTCGAGGAAGTGGGTCATTGCCGCGATGCGTCCACCGGCCATTTCGAGGACGATGAGTGACCACGGGTGCAAAGGGCCCCCGGAGCCGTCGTCGTGGTACTGGCCAAAGGCCGGTGAGCCGCACGCGGAGGCCGGCACCAACCGGGAGCCTCGGCAGACCGCCCCCCGGCCGAGGAACCAGCCGCGAATGGATTCGGGCCCCTGGAGCCACAGCGCGAACGGAGGCATCGACAGGGTGACCTCCTCGTGGAGCAGCGCCGTGAAGGCGTCCATGTCGTAGCGCTCGAACGCGTCCACGTAACGATTCAGCAACGCCGCCTGAGCGTCGGACTGAGGCGACTGGAAGTCGGTGTCCTCCAGGCCCAGGTCCGCCACCGTCGCCCGGGCGCGCTGAAGCGCGCTGTTGACCGAGGCCACCGACGTCTCCAGCGTCTCGGCGATCTCCGTGGCGGGCCAGCCCAGGACCTCGGCCAGCAGCAGCACCGCGCGCTGCTTCGGCGGCAGGTGCTGAAGCGCCGCGAGGAACGCGAGCCGGATGCTCTGGCGCAGCGCCAACCGTTCGGCGGGGTCCGCGTCCGAGGGCACGGCCAACGCGTCCGGGATGGGCTCGAGCCAACTGTCCGCGGGCAGCGGCGTCAACGGCCCGTCGATGGAGTACGCGGGCCCCAGCTCCATGGGCCGCGCGCGGCGCCCGCTCTTCGCCAAGGCGTCCAGGCACACGCGCGTGGCGATGCTGTACAGCCAGGTCCGAGGCGACGCGCGCCCCTCGAAGCGGTCCATCGCGCGCCACGCCCGCACCAGCGTCTCCTGGACGGCGTCGTCCGCCTCCGCGATGGAGCCCAGCATGCGGTAGCAATGACCGACGAGCGCCGTGCGGTGCTCCTCGAATCCAAACGCCAGCTTCCCCGAATCCGGAAGGTCCTTCATCGAGGGGCTGTCTATCAGTCCTGACAGGTCATGTCAGGGGCTTGGACAGGCGGCCCCGGTGTCAATCCACGCGCGGATGAGTTCGCCAAACACACGCTGTGTCCCTGGCACGGGTTCCAGCCCCGGGCCCGGGTCCCAGCCCCACCCCACCAGCACGTCCTCGGCCATGTGGTGGTGCAGTGCGTCCAGCGACTTGCCACCGTTGCGCGCGGGGTCCTTGAGCTGCTCGCAAATCTTCCCCAAGGGCACGCCCACCCAGGCCATCTCCGCGGGCGCCAGCGCCCATTTTGGATTCCCGGGCACGCTCCGCAACGTCGCGCCCACCAGCGGAGTGTTTCGCTCCTGGTGACAGGACGTACACGGCAGGGCTGGCGTGCCATGCCCGGTGGGCCCTCCCGTCACGGCGGGTATGTGCGGACGCTGGTTCATGCCCTGCCGGGGCACGCCATCCGCGGGGTGACAGTTGACGCAGCGCGGATGCGAAATCACACGCCCCGCCTCCACGAAGAGCGCGGCCGAGCGCGCCTTCTCGTCCGCGATGGAGGCGAACGAGGACACGGGCCGGAGCGTGTTCCCCGCGTCCGCGGCGGGCGGAGGGGGCGCCTCGGGAGCGGTCTTCGAGGACTTGCACCCCACCCCCACGCCCAGGCTGACGGCGCCCATCACGATGACCACGAACCCCTGTCGCCTCATTCGCGCTCCAGCTCCCGCACGACCGCCTCCGCGGCGCGCCGGCCGGAGACCAGCGCGCCGTCGATGGAGGCATTGTCACGATGGTCTCCACACACGAACAGTCCCGGCGACAAGCGCACGGACCGGTGCGGCGGCTCCAGCGCGTCCGGCGGCTGCGCGGGCAACGCGAGCGGCAGCGCATACGTGCGCAGGTGCCGCCACGCGGACACCGCGGCCCCGAACCACGCCGTCAGCTCCGCGCGGACCTCCGCCAGCAACGTGTCCAGGTCCGGCGTGGCGCCCACCACGGAGACCGACACGAGCGCCTGTCCGCGCGGCGCGTACGCTGGGGACACCTCGCTCATCACCGCCACGTTGTTCACCCGCCCCCGGCCCTCACCGTTGAGCAGCAACCAGGGCCCCTCCACGGGCGGCTCCGGCGCGGCGAAGTAGAGGCACGTCACGCGGTTCATCACCGGCGGCACCATGCCCGGAAGCAACCCCACCGCGCTCGCGGGGTCCGTGGCCACCACCACCGCCCTGGCGCCAATCATCTCTCCGTCCGCCATGCGCACGCGGTGGCCCCACACGTCCGCCACCGGCGCGCGCATCCGCAACATGCCCGGGGGAAACCGCGCGGAGAGCTGCTCCGGAATGGCCCCCATCCCGGACTCCGGGACCGCCGCGTACCCGCTGGCGAACATGCGGAAGACGAACTCCAGGAAACGGCTGGAGGTGGACAGCTCACGCTCCAGGAAGACCCCCGCGAAGAAGGGGCGCAGGAACGACTCCCGCATGGACGCGGTGAAGCCCAGCTCCTCCAGGTAGCGCCGCGAGGTGCGTGACGGACGTTGCCACACGTCCTCCACCTCGCCTGAGAGTGCGAGCTGCCGCAGCTCCAGCACGCGCAGCTTGTCTCCGAAGGTGCCCACCGGACCGAACAGGTGAGCGAGCGCATCCACGGGCCTGCGCAGCGGGTCCACCACCGTGTGCAGCTTGCCACCCCGCCACACCTTGGCGCCGGGGATGAACCGGCGGAGTGACAGCGCGTCCAGGTCCAGCATCCGCCGGCCTTCCGGATATGCCGACAGGTACACCTGGAAGCCTCTGTCTAGCAGGAAGCCCTCATGGACATCCGTGCGGACCCGGCCTCCCGGTGCATCGCTTCCCTCTAGCAGCAACACCTTCACCCGCGACGCGACGAGCGCCCGAGCGCACGCCAGTCCCGCGAGCCCCGCGCCAACGACGATGACCTCCGGATTCGACACGCGCGTTCCTTCCACTTTCCGCTCAAGAAAAGCGCCCACGCTCGCTTGATAAGCGTGGGAGGCGCAAGGGAGACTCAGTCGTGGTTGCGGGCAACAGACAGTTGATGCAGTAACACGGACACTCTGGAGCGAGAGAAAGCAGGTATCCCCATGTTGATCGTGATGCGACCCGACGCGACGGCCCAGGACATCGAGCGAGTGAACGATGAGATCCGCCGTCGTGGCTGGCAACCGCACGCGATTCCAGGGGGCACTCGCACGGCCATCGGCATCACCGGGAACCCGGGGGCCGTGGAGCCAGAGCCGTTCCGCGTGCTGCCGGGCGTCGCCGATGCCGTGGCCATCTCCCAGCCGTTCAAGCTCGTCAGCCGCGAGGTGAAGCCGGACGACACGCAGCTTCGCGTGGGCGACCTCACGATTGGCGGCGCGGCGTTCCATGTCATCGCCGGCCCCTGCTCGGTGGAGTCGCGCGAGCAGATTCTCTCCACCGCCCACGCGGTGAAGAAGGCGGGCGCCACCATGCTGCGCGGCGGTGCGTTCAAGCCGCGCACCAGCCCCTATGAGTTCCAGGGCCTCAAGGGCGACGGACTGGCGCTGCTGGCCGAGGCGCGCCAGGAGACGGGCCTGCTCGTCACCACCGAGGTCAAGGACACCGCGACGCTGCAGGCCGTGGCGGACGCGACGGACATCCTCCAGATTGGCGCGCGCAACATGCAGAACTTCAGCCTGCTGGAGGCGGTGGGCGACATGCGCAAGCCCGTGCTGCTCAAGCGGGGCATGAGCGCCACCATCAAGGAGCTGCTGATGGCGGCCGAGTACATCGTCGCCCGCGGCAACACCCAGGTCATCCTCTGCGAACGCGGCATCCGCACCTTCGAGACGATGACGCGCAACACGTTGGACCTGAACGCGGTGCCCATGCTGAAGGCGCTCTCGCACCTGCCCGTCTTCGTGGACCCCTCGCACGGCATCGGCGTGCGCAAGGCGGTGCCGGCGATGATGCGCGCGGCGACGGCGGTGGGCGCGGACGGCATCATCGTCGAAGTGCACCCCGACCCGCCGCGCGCGAAGTCAGACGGCGCCCAGTCGCTGGACTTCTCCGAGTTCGAGAAGTCCATGACCGAGGTCCGCGCCATCGCCCAGGCGATGGGCCGCGAAGTGGTCCGGCTGGGATAGGCGATGACCCTCAAGGAAGCGCTGGGCAAGGTGGTGGGCCGGCGCGACCTCACCCGCGAGGAGATGACCCGCGTCATGGGTCTGATGCTCGCCGGGGAGGCTTCGCCTGCCCAAGTGGGAGCGCTGGCGACGGCGCTGAAGATGAAGGGTGAGACGGAGGATGAAATCCTCGGCGCGGCGGAGGCCATGCGGGCCTGCGCGGCGAAGCTGTCTCCCCGTGCGGAGGTGGTGCTCGACACCTGCGGCACGGGCGGTGATGGCGCGCACACCTTCAACATCTCCACCGCGGTGGCCTTCGTGGCCGCCGGGGCGGGGGTGACGGTGGCCAAGCATGGCAACCGCGCGGTCTCCAGTCGCTGTGGCAGCGCGGACGTGCTGGCCGCGCTGGGCGTCTCCATGGAGCGTCCGCACGAGCGCGTGGCGCGGGACATCGACGAGCACGGCGTGGGCTTCCTCTTCGCGCCCTCGCACCACGGGGCCTTGCGGCACGTGGCGCAGGCGCGGCGGGACATGGGTTTCCACAGCGTGTTCAACCTGCTGGGGCCGCTGACGAACCCGGCCGGGGCGCGCTACCAGCTCCTGGGCACCTTCGACGGCAAGCGCGTGGAGCAGACGGCGCGCGTGCTGGGGCGGCTCGGCAGCCGCCGCGCGTGGGTGGTGCACGGCCACGACGGGCTGGATGAAATCTCGCCGTGCAGCCCCACCGAGGTGGCGGAGCTGCGCGAGGATGGCACGGTCCACACCTTCACCGTGTCCCCAGCGGACGCGGGGTTGGACGTGGTGCCACGTGACGCCATCGCGGGCGGTGACGCGGACGAGAACGCCCACCGGCTGCGCGCGCTGCTGGACGGCGAGCGCTCCGGCCTGCGCACCGCGGTGCTGCTCAACGCGGCGGCGGCGCTGGTCGTCGTGGGCCTGGCCGCGGACCTGCGCGACGGCGTGCGCAAGGCGGAGCAGGCCATCGACTCTGGCGCGGCGCGCGGCAAGCTGGGTGCGCTTATCGACGGGGCCGCGTCATGAGCACGGCGCCGCGGCCCTCCGTCGAATCGCGAGTCAGCGTCCCTTCGGGCTGGCGCGGTGCTCCTTGTGAGCACACGGCGCCGGCAAGGGCCCTCCCCTTACCTTCTCGGGTTGGAGTCATTTCGTGAGTGCGACCTCGGATGGAGGCGCGGCGCCCGGAACGTTGGACCGCATCATGGCGCGCAAACGCCAGGAGCTCGCGGCGCGTCCCCCCATGGCGCCTCGCGTGCGTCCCGAGCATCGGGACTTCGCCCTCGGACTGGTGACGCAGCGGACCGGGCGTCCGCTGAGTGTCATCGCGGAAGTGAAGCGAAAGAGCCCCTCGGGAGGCGCGTTCCCCCACTCGGACGTGGTCGCGGTGGCCCGTGCCTATGAGGCCGCGGGTGCGAGCGCCATCAGCGTGCTCACGGATGGGCCTGACTTCGGAGGTGCCCTGGAAGACCTCGTGGCCGTGCGGGAAGCCGTAGCCGTGCCCGTGCTCCGCAAGGACTTCCTCGTGGCCGCGCGCGAAGTCGAAGAGAGCGCGCAGTGGGGCGCGGACGCGGTGCTGCTCATCGCGGATGCACTGGAGGACGGCGAACTGCGCGAGATGATCGCCACCGCGAAGGCCGTGGGCGTCGCGGCGCTGGTGGAGGCGCACACGGAGGCGCACGCCGAGCGTGCGTTGTCCGCGGGCGCGAAGCTGGTGGGCATCAACAACCGCAACCTCGCCACGTTGAAGACGGACACGGGCACCGCGCTGCGGGTGATGCCGCTGCTCCGCTCACGGGCACGCGTGCTGGTGGCGGAGAGCGGGCTGAAGTCGCTGGCGGACCTGCTCGCGGCGCGAGACGCGGGCGCGGACGCGGTCCTGGTGGGCGAGTCCCTCCTGCGCGAGCCCGACCCGGGACGCGCGCTGCGGCGCCTGCTCGGCACGGAGGACGCCAGCGCATGAGCGTCCGCGTGAAGGTGTGCGGCGTCACCCGTCTCTCGGACGCGGTGGCGGCCTGGGAGGCGGGCGCGGACGCGCTCGGGCTCAACTTCTATCCGAAGTCCCCTCGCTACCTGGACATCCCCACGGCGGCGGCCTTGGCGCGCACGCGGCCGCCCCTGGGGACGGTGCTGGGGGTGTTCGTCAACGCCTCGCCGGACGACATCCGGGAGCGGGTCCGCGCCTGTGGCCTCACGGCCGTGCAGCTCCACGGGGACGAGCCCCCGGAGGCGTGCTCGGGGTACGGCGTGCCGGTCATCAAGGCGCTGCGCATCGCAGGTCCGGAAGACGTGGCCCGGGCCCGGACGTATGTGGGCGTGGGGGATGTGGCGGGGCTGCTGCTGGACGGCGCGTCGCCGGGGTATGGCGGTGGAGGCGTGGGCTTCGACTGGTCGCTGGTCGCGGGGCTGGCGGGCAGCGGCGTGCCGGTTCTGGTGGCCGGAGGACTGAAGCCCTCCAACGTGGCCGAGGCGGTGCGCGCGACGCGGCCGTACGGCGTGGATGTGGCCAGCGGGGTGGAGTCCGCCCCTGGCATCAAGGACGTGGAAGCGGTGCGTGCCTTCGTGCGCGCCGCGAAGTCCATCAACCTCTGGGAGTGACTGTCATGAGTACGGAGACCGCCACCGGACGCTTCGGGCGCTTCGGCGGACGCTACGTGCCGGAGACGCTGGTACCGGCGCTGTTGGAGCTGGAAGAGGCCTATGCCGCCGCGACCGCGGACCCGGCCTTTGGCGAGGAAGTCGCGCGCGTGCTGCGCGAATACGTGGGCCGGCCCACCACGCTGACGCCCGCGCGGCGGCTCACGGAGGCCTGGGGCGGAGCGAATGTGTGGCTCAAGCGCGAGGACCTCGCGCACACCGGCGCGCACAAAATCAACAACACCGTGGGGCAGGTGCTGCTCGCGAAGCGGATGGGCAAGCAGCGCATCATCGCGGAGACGGGCGCGGGTCAGCACGGCGTCGCCACCGCCACCGCGTGCGCCCTCTTCGGACTGCCGTGCGAGGTGTACATGGGCGCGCTGGACGTGGAGCGGCAGGCGCTCAACGTCTTCCGCATGCGCGCGCTGGGCGCGGTGGTCCGGCCGGTGGAGTCGGGCTCGCGCACGCTGAAGGACGCGATGAACGAGGCCATGCGCACCTGGGTGTCGCAGGTGTCGGACACGCACTACGTCATCGGCAGCGCGGCGGGGCCGCACCCGTACCCGACGGTGGTGCGTGACTTCCAGGCGGTCATCGGCCGTGAGCTGCGCACGCAGGCCCAGGCGGCATGGGGTGGCTTGCCGGATGCCATCATCGCGTGCGTGGGTGGCGGGTCGAATGCCATTGGCGTGCTGCACCCGTTCATCGGCGACGCGAGCGTGCGGCTGATTGGCGTGGAGGCGGGTGGCCACGGGCTGGACTCGAAGCAGCACGGCGCTTCGTTGACGCTGGGGACGGAGGGCGTGCTGCATGGCTCGCGCTCGCTGGTGCTCCAGGATGAGGACGGCCAGATTCAGGAGGCGCACAGCATCTCCGCGGGCCTGGACTACCCGGGCGTGGGCCCGGAGCTGGCGCACCTGGCGAAGACAGGGCGCATGGAGGTGCGCACCGCCACGGACGACGAGGCGATGGCCGCCTTCTACGAGGTGGCCCGGATGGAGGGCATCCTCCCGGCGCTGGAGACGTCCCATGCCTTCGCGCGCGGCCGGGAGCTGGCGCGCGAGCTGGGCGCGGGCAAGCACCTGGTCATCAACTGCTCGGGCCGCGGGGACAAGGACGTGGCCACGATTTCGGCGCGGGGCGTGCCGCCGCCGGTGGGGGTGAAGGCGTGAGCGGCGAGATTGCACAGGCGTTCGCGCGGGCGAAGGCGCGGGGCGAAGGCGTCCTGGTGGCCTACGCCATGGCCGGAGACCCGGACCTGCCCCGCTCGGTGGACGTGTTCGCCGCGCTGGTGGAGGGTGGCGCGGACATCCTCGAGTTGGGCGTGGCGTTCAGCGACCCCATCGCGGACGGGCCCGTCATCCAGGGCGCGGCGGAGCGGGCGCTGAAGGCCGGCTCCACGCTCAAGCGCGTGCTGGACGAAGTGGTGACGGAGGTGCGCAAGCGCTGCCCGGAGACGCCGCTGGTCATCATGACGTACGTCAACGTCATCATGGCCATGGGCGGAGCGCGTTACGCGAAGCTCGCGCGTGAGCGAGGCGTGTCGGGAACCATCCTCCCCGACCTGCCGCCCGAGGAGAGCGCGGAGCTGCGGGCGACGTTCGACGCGGAGGGCATCGACCTGATTCCGCTGTGCGCGCCCACCACGCCCCCCGCGAGGGCCCAGGCCATCGCGAAGGAGGGCCGGGGCTTTGTCTATTGCGTGTCCGTGTCGGGCGTGACGGGCATGCGCGCGGAGCTGCCGCCAGACCTGTCGCAACGGTTGGATTTGGTTCGCAAGGCCTCCCCCGTGCCCGTGGTGGCAGGCTTTGGCATCTCCACCGCGGAGCAGGCGCGGACCTTGTCTGCCCATGCGGACGGCGTCGTGGTGGGCAGCGCGCTGGTGCGTGCCGCGCACACAGAAGGCGCCACGGCGGCAAAGGCAGTCTGCGCCGACATCAAGCGAGGGCTTCGACCTCGGGGGTAGACACGGCTGCCCGCTTAGGCAGTTTTCCCTGAATAGCATTTCTTTCTATAAACACTCCGGACCTCCACGGACGCCCGCATCGTGCGGCGCGTCCGCGGGGCCACTCGTCCGGAGGCAACATGCTGCAACGGCAAAGGCCGTCTTGGAGCAGTGCGCTCCTGCTGACAGCAGGACTGTTGGCAGGAACTGGCTGTGGGGAAGGGACTCCCTCCACCGAGCCAGGGCATCTCAAAAGTCAGACTCAAAATCGAGGGTTTGGCCCCGACCTCGTGATTCGGGAGCTACGAGGCCCCGCCAGTATCCGATTCGGAGAGACCTTCACCACCACGGTGACTCTCTGCAACGAAGGCACGGCTCGCGCCGAAAGCCCTATCGGAGTTTCGTTCGTCAATCTGTACCTCTCGACGAGCGGCACACTCTCGTGGCCCGACCCGGGACTCCCCCCTCCCCCCCATCAGTTGCTTCTGGCCACCATCGACGTGTTCCCACTCGGTGCCGGGCAGTGCATGACACGCGCCTTCACCGGGGCCGCAACACCACCAGGCCCCTGGGAGGACGGCACCTTCTACCTGGGCGCCATCGCAGACGTTGACCAGGTCCTCGTCGAACTCGACGAAAGCAACAACACCGCGGTGCGTGCATTGGGCATCGGTACCCTGCCAGACCTCGTCGTCACCGAGGTACAGGGTCCATCCAGTGCGAGGAGCGGAGATGCATTCACCGCCGCCATCAAGGTGTGCAACCAGGGGACGCAGCCCTCCACCAGTTCGACCGTGGAGCTCTACCTCTCCACGGACGAGACCCTGGCATTCCCCGGTCCCGGAGCCCCGCCTCCGACCGACCAACGCCTCGTGGGAACGGCCCCACTCCCAGCGCTGACGCAGGGTCAATGCACCATCCAGCAGGTGCAGGCGACGGTGACGCCTCCTCCGGCCAGCACGCCCAACCAGCCGCTCTATTTGATCGCCGTCGCGGATGCCCAGCAACTCACCGAGGAACTCCAAGAAGACAACAACCTCTTCGTGCGGTCTCCCATGGGCCTCGGCGGGGCACCGGACCTCGTGGTCACCTCGCTGACGGCGCCTCCCAGTTGGAGGCGGGAAACCCAGTTCGACGCGGCTGTGCGCATCTGTAACGAAGGGACCCTTCCCGCCTTCCACAGCACCGTCGAACTCCATGTCTCCTCAAACCCTGACATCATCATGCCGGGCTCCGGCACGCCGCTCCCTGCCGGCCAACTCGTGGTGGGACAAGCGGACGTCCCCCCGCTGAGCGCTGGACACTGCGTCACCCTCGGCGTGCGGACGACGGTGGGCCCTCCGCCCGGGGCTCCTTCCATGGGAGCCCTCTCGCTGGCCGCCATCGTGGACCCATCCCAGGACGTTCTGGAACTGCGCGAAGACAACAACATCTCCACGGTTCGGCGCGTGGGCGTAGGAATGGGCCCAGATCTCGTCATCACCGAGCTGCGTGGGCCCTCGACGCTGATGGACCACTGGAACACCACCGCCACCGTGTCCGTCACGGTGTGCAACGAGGGAACTGACCACGCCACCACCTCCGAAGTGGCGATCCAGCTTTCGATGGTTCCGACATTGGACCCACCTGGAGAATGGCCCCCGATCCCCGCCACCCAGAGAGAGATTGGCTGGCTGCCCCTTCCGTGGATGGCGCCAGGCCAGTGCCACACGGCCGACGTCGAGGTCTACGCGGACCGCCCATACGAGGCCCCCCATGGGTATGACTCCTTTTATCTGGGGGCCACCGTCGACCCGTGGTGGAGCCAGCAGGAACTCCGCGAAGACAACAACACCTACGTGAGCGGGCGCATCGGTGTGGGTGCCGGGGCGGATCTCGTCATCACTTCGATTCAAGGCCCCCCCAATGTCGCCACCGAGCCATTCACCGTGTCGACCCGTGTCTGCAACCAAGGCACGAATCCCGCCAACTCGACCCACGTCGAGCTCTCTCTCACCCGGCACGCATTCCTGAATGCCCCTGTCGGCCCAGGTGGACTCTTTCCAGAACCCGATGCGCGCTTCTCCCTCGGCGCGCTCGACGTGCCACCGCTTGAAGCGGGAGACTGCGTCACGCGCTCCACGTCCGTGACCGCCCACGGGCTCGGGCACGGCGCGTCCAGCACCTATTACCTTGGAGGAACGGTTGACCCCTTCGCCTCGGTGATTGAACGGAGAAAGGATAACAACACGTTCATCAGTCACCGCGTGGGCGTCGGGATCGGCCCCGACCTCGTCATTGCCACCGTGACCGGCGCCCCCGCTGTGAGGCAGAACGGGTCCTTCACCCCGACCCTTCGGGTGTGCAATCAGGGCACGGCCCCTTCCGACGCCACCACAGCTCGCGTGTTCCTCACCCTCGACCCGCACCTGCGCATGTCGGGTGGGCAGGGCCCAGGCCCGTCGCTTCCCTGGAGTTACATCCCCGCCGGAGGACTGAGTGTGCCGGACTTGTTCCCGGGCCAATGCTTCACGGCAGATGCGCCCAGCTCAGTCTCCCTCCCGCCCATGACTGGCGAGGTCTACTACCTGGGCGCCATCGCGGACGCGGATGGCCATGTCTCCGAGCTCCAGGAAGACAACAACACGCTCGTGAGGGGCCGCATCGGAGTGGGTGACGGGGCTGACCTCGTCGTCACCGAGCTCACCACCTCCCCCAGCGCGCGCGCCGACAGCGCCATGACTGCCACTGTCACCCTCTGCAATCAAGGCACGGACTATTCGAACGCCTCCGACCTGGAGCTCCACATGTCCTCCATCCCCACGGCCACAATGCCGCGCTGGGATGGCTCCGGTCCACCCTGGCCTGAAACACAAACCCCCGTCGGGATGGTACACATCCCCTCGCTCAGTCCCGAGGAATGCTTCACACAGACAACCTATGTGGACGCGCGCCGCCCGTACCTCTCCATCCCCGACCAGCCTCTCTACCTGGCGGCATTCGCCAATGTCTGGTCAGGAACATATGAGCTTCGCTACGACAACAACACCCTCGTCAGCGAGCCGATTGGGGTCGGGAGCCGTCCCGACCTCATCATCACCGCGCTCCAAGCCCCTTCCAGCGTCGCACCAGGAAGCGCTTTCGATGCGACCCTCACCGTGTGCAACTTGGGCACGACAGGCTCGACCGGTTCCTCCGTGGAGGTGCATCTCTCCTCGGAACCAACCCTGGTCATGCGGCGCAGAAACGGTTCACTCCCACCCTTGCCGTCCACACAGACCTCCGTGGGTTTCATGAGCCTTCCTCCCATCAACGCTGGCGGGTGCTTCACTGGAAGCATCTTCGCCACGGCGGCGGAGCCTCCCACGTCAATCCCTGGCCAGCCCCTGTATCTGGGCGCCGTCGTTGATGGGGAGCACTTCGAGCAGGAGCTGCGTGAAGACAACAACGTCTTCGTGAGCGGACGTCTCAGCATTGGATACGGGCCCGACCTCGTCATCACCTCTGTCACCGGTCCTGCGAACGCATTCGAACACGAACAGTTCACAACGACCGTCGCGGTCTGCAACCAGGGCACGGACATATCGGCCAGCACCCCCGTGGACGTGTACCTGTCCATGGAAGCACGTCTGGTGGTGCCCGCATCGGGCCCTTCGGGTTCCATGGCGCGCCGCGGACAACAAACCATCGGCACGTTCTTCGTCCCGTCACTGGAGGTCGGCGAATGCACCAGCTTCGTCGTCCCTGTCACCGCACGACGCCCCGACGCGGCACAGACCGAAAAGGCATTCCACCTGGGCGCCATCATCAATCCATACCAGACAGAAAATGAACTCCGAAAAGACAACAACACATTCGTAGGCGGCATCATGGGCATCGGTTACGGTCCGGACCTCGTCATCACAGGAATCTCCGCGCCACCCAGTACGGGCCTCGGCAGTTCCCCCTTCACCGCCGTTGTGACCGTCTGCAACCAGGGCACGGATGCGGCAGCCAGCACCTACGTGAACCTCTATCTCTCGACGCAGGCCCGCATCTTCAAACCCCGCTGGGGCGGATCCGGCTGGCCCTATCCGGCATCACAGACCCCCATCGGGAACTTCCCCGTGCAGACACTCAATCCGGGGCAGTGCGTCATTGAACAGGTGACGTCATCGGCGCACAGGCCCCAGAACGCGCAGCCCAACCACCCCCTGTATCTGGGAGCGGTCGTTGACGATTACCCATCCATGAATGAACTGCGCGACGACAACAACACCTTCGTCGCTGGGCTCATCGGAGTAGGAAACGCTCCGGACCTCGTGGTCACGTCCGTTTCGGGACCGGCCTCCGTGCAATCCGGAGCGCCCTTCATGGCCACCCTCCGCGTGTGCAATCAGGGCACGACCGCCGCCAGCAACGCGAGCGTGGAGCTGTATCTGGCGAACAGCAGCACGCTCAAGCCTCCCTATCTGACACCGTGGAGCCTCCCCGAAGGCCAACAGTCCATTGGCAGGGTGACGTTCATGAACCTGGAGCCAGGGCAGTGCAGCACCCGGAACGTGTCCGTCACGGCCAACACGCCTCCGAGCTCGAGCTCCACGGGGTCCTTCTACCTGGGCGCCATCGCCGACCCCGATTGGTACTTGGAGGAACTCCGCAAGGACAACAACACCCTCGCGGACCGGCTCATCCTGGTGATGCCGTAGTCTTCACCGGATGACACAACGGGCCCGGCTGAGCGCACCGGCGTTCAGCCGGGCCCTGAAAGAATGCCAGCCCTCCGCTCGGCACTTCTTACACGCTCACGCCAGCGCGCTCCGGATGGAGCACCCGGCCGGCCAGCCTTCAAGCGCCATTCAACGAGCAATCCCAAACAGACCCCCGACTTCAGGCCTGGAGCCCCGCGTCTCGCCAGACATTCCCAGACAACACCCTTCGACATCCCACTGCCCTACCGGGCCTCCGAATCACACTCCAAGATTCATGTAAAACAAGAGACACCCTGGCACATCGGCTGCAGCCTGTTTCCCGTCCCCCCAGCAGTCACGGACGTGGAGACCCCCATGATGAAGAGGAAGTGGCTCGCGCTCCTGTTCATCGGAGCCGTCTGGGCTTCTCAGGCCTGGGCCAATGATTTCCGGGCCGGGCAATTCGTGAATGGGCTCAAGCAGTACACGGTGGATGCCTATCCGGCGACCCTGCGCTTCACGCTCACCGCAACCAACATCGACCCGGCGCTCCCCTCCGAGCTGTACGCCGCGGTCGACCCCCTGCTGCAATCCTGCACGCTCGCCCCACAGCCACCGCTCGTGGTCCCCCCGGGAGGACAGGTCACATATCAATGTGAAGTCCAGGTGCAGAGCTACGGAAACTGCCTCTCGCTGGGCGAGCACGATTCGAATCCCGCGACGCCCAACAACGAGGTCACCTTCACCAGCACCTTCAGCGTCATCTGGGCGGCGGGCGCCAGCCATGCGGGGACCAACGTGCTCTGCCTCCCCCAGCCCGCCCTCTTCTGCGACGACACCGTCTACCTCTCCTCGGCCGCGACCTCTCCCGAGGGACGGCCCACGGAGCCCACGCGGCTCTCCATCTTCGACCCCGCGACCGGCGCGCTGACGCCGCGGGGTGAAGCCTCGCTTCCCTACGACGCGCTGGCGTTCAACCACTTCGACAACGCCCTGTACGCCATCGCGGCGGACGGCGTCAGCCCGCCCCGCTTCATCCGCGTGGGCCCGGATGGCGCCGCGAGCGTCATCGCGCCGTTGGACACCGCCGCGCCTCGCACGTCTCTTTGGACCGCGGGCACCTTTCTCAAGGATGGCACCTACGTCGGCTTCGAGCACGGCAGCCAGCGTCTCATCCGCGTCGACCCCAGCACGGGCCAGACGCTCTCCGAGCAGCAGGTCTCCGCGCCCTTCGACCTCCGGATGACGGACTTCGCGGTGAGCCCCCGCGACGGCCTGCTCTACGCCTTCAACAATGCCACCCAGCGGCTGACCCGCCTCGACCCGCTCACCGGCGTGGCGACGGATTTCGCGGCGCCCGCGCGCATCGACGGCAAGGCCCCGGCGAACCCGGTCATGAGCGCGGCCGTCTTCACCCGCGACGGAGAGCTCTTCCTCTACGGCGCGAAGGGGCCCGACGACGCCAGGAGCAGCGGCTTCCACGCCGTGGACGTGACGACGGGCGACCTGACCACGCTCAGCCAGAAGCCGGTGCCCCCGTTTGGAGACGGCGCGATGTGCGCCTTCTATCTCTGGGGCGCGCCCCGCCCGCAGCCAGCGACCCGGGACCGGGGGTTCTTCGGCTCGAGTGAAAGCGCGCTCCTGGAGTGCCTGTTCCACGGCCCCGTCTCCCTCGGCGCGCTGGGCGAGGTCTCCACCCTTCCGGGTGCCCTGGGCGTCCTCTGGGCCAACCCCGCCATCGCCTCGAATCACGCGCGCCGCACCCCCGAAGAGTCCATGAAGGTCCGGACGGCCCGCGAAGCATTGACGGCGGTCTGCAACGAGCGCTTCTTCGGCACGCCCGCGCCGGACCTGTCCGCGCTGGAGGACCCGGCCTCGCTCGACCTCGCACGGATGGAGGCGCTGCGGCAGGAGCTGGAGCGGCACAACCACTCCGGCAGGAGGACGGCC
Source organism: Myxococcus hansupus (assembly GCF_000280925.3). Classification (NCBI taxonomy): domain Bacteria; kingdom Pseudomonadati; phylum Myxococcota; class Myxococcia; order Myxococcales; family Myxococcaceae; genus Pseudomyxococcus; species Pseudomyxococcus hansupus. The sequence goes on along the minus strand of NZ_CP012109.1, from coordinate 951,753 downwards.
ATCCCCCTGCGAAAGCGCATCTTCGCGGTGGACCCGCTGCGGGCCATGGAGCGCGCCGAGGAACCTCGGTTCTGAGAGAGGGAGACACGCATGAAGCTTCCATCCCAAGCCCGGTGGATGCGGGCCGCGAGCCTGCTCGTGATGCTGGGGGCCGCCTCCTGCGACACCAGCGAGGACGACTTGAGACGGGCGTTGGGCGACCCCGTGTTGGACGCCTTCGAAATCCGCATGCGGGGTCAGGACGCGGCCCCGTACGAAAAGCTCCTGCTGGGCATGGGACAGGTCGACGTCACCTTCTATGGCGAGCCCATCCGCTTCGACCCCTCGCCCGACGCGCGCGCCATGGACCTGGCCCTCACGGACCACGCCCACCTGCTGGGGCGCTTCTTCCTGCCCAGGCACGTGAAGCACGTGGACATCACCGTGCGCCTGGATGACGTCGGGGCGTTCAAGGAGGCCGGTGCCGCGGGACTCATCAATGCCCAGGCGGGAACCATCCAGTTCACGGCCACACGCAGCGCCCTGGAGCAGCGCTCACACGTCGTCATCCACCTGCACCTGAAGGACAGCCTCTTCGACGGAACGGGCGGCAAGACGCTGCTCCCGTCGACCTACATCGCCTACTGACCGCTTCAGCGCCGGCGCCCACCTGAGCGAGGCGGTTCTTGTTTCAAGAAGCGACGGCCCACCGCCCCGAGGTGCGCCCTGATGGACTCTTCACGCGCCTCGGGTCGCGGCTGGCAGAATGCGCGCCATGAAGAATTCCGGGAAACAGGTGGTCCTCGTCCGGCACGGAGAGACGGAGTGGAGCCGCAGCGGCCGGCACACGGGACGAACGGACATTCCGCTCCTCGAGTCCGGAAGGGAGATGGGCCGCCTGCTCGGAGCGCCGCTGAAGGCCTGGTGCTTCGACGTCGTCTACACCAGCCCCCTGCGCCGCGCGGCGGATACCTGCGCCCTGGCCGGCTACGGAGACCGCGCGGTTCCTCGCGAGGAACTCATGGAGTGGGACTACGGCGACTACGAGGGGCGCACGGGCGCGCAGATTCGCGAGGAGCGGCCCGACTGGACCATCTGGAAGAACGGCGTCCCGAATGGAGAGACAGCGGCGCAGGTGGCCGCCCGGGTGGACAGCGTCATCTCCGACGCGCTCCGCACGGACGGTGACGTGCTCATCTTCGCCCACGGGCACCTGCTCCGCGTGCTCGCCGCGCGGTGGCTGGGGCTGCCCCCCTGGGAGGGCCGCCTCTTCCTGCTGAGCACCGCGTCCATCAGCGTGCTCGGCCATGACGGTGACAGGCGCCGCCCGGCCATCGTGTCGTGGAACGACACCACGCACTTGCGCGCGTAGCTACAGCCGCCCCTCCAGGAAGTTGCGCACCAGCAACGGGCCTTCCGGCGTGAGCACGCTCTCCGGATGGAACTGCACGCCCACCACGGGCCGCGCGCGGTGGCGCAGCGCCATGATGAGGCCGTCCTGGCTCCACGCCGTGGCCTCCAGCTCCGCGGGCAGGGACGCCGCCTCCACGATGAGCGAGTGGTAACGCGCCGCCGAGAACCCGTCGCTCAGTCCCGTGAACAGCCCCGCGCCGCCGTGCTGGATGCGCGCCGCCTTGCCATGCACGGGCTCCGGCGCGCGCACCACCTGACCGCCGAACGCGGCGCCAATGGACTGATGCCCCAGGCACACGCCCAGCACGGGCACGCGGGACTGGGCAATGGCGGCCACGCTGACGCCCGCCTCGTGCGGCGTGCAGGGGCCGGGCGAAATCACCAGGTGGGACGCGCCAGACGCAGACACGGCCTCCGCGTCCATCGCGTCGTTGCGCACCACCTTCACCTCGGCGCCCAGTGTGTACAGGAGCTGCACGAGGTTGAAGGTGAAGGAGTCGTAGTTGTCGATGACCCAAATCACCGGCCACCTCCCTCGCGCGCCAGCCGCAGCGCGGCGGCCATGGCGCCCGCCTTGGCTTCCGTCTCGTCCGCTTCCTTCGACGGCACCGAGTCCGCGACGAGCCCCGCGCCCGCGGTCCACATCGTCCGGTCTCCGTCCACGAAGAAGGTGCGCAAGGCAATCGCCACGTCCAGCGTGCCGCAGAAGGACAGGTAGCCCACCGCGCCCGCATAGGGCCCGCGCCGCTGGACCTCCAGCTCGTCGATGATTTGCATCGCGCGAATCTTGGGAGCGCCGGACACCGTGCCCGCGGGGAAGGTGCTCGCCAGCGCGTCCAGCGCGTCGTACTTCGCGTCGAGCTTGCCGCGCACCTGCGACACGATGTGCATCACGTGGCTGTAGCGCTCGATGAGCATCATGTCCTCGACCCGCACCGAGCCCGGCGCCGCCACGCGGCCCACGTCGTTGCGTCCCAGGTCCACCAGCATGATGTGCTCGGCGCGCTCCTTCTCGTCCGCGAGCAGCTCCTTCTCCAACGCCAGGTCCTCGGCCTCGGTGGCACCCCGGCGGCGCGTTCCAGCGATGGGCCGCACCACCACGTCACCGTCGCGCACCTGCACGAGCAGCTCGGGCGAAGCGCCCACCAGCGCGCGGGCCTCGCCCAGCTCCACGAGGAAGAGGTACGGAGAGGGATTCACGCGCCGCAGCGCCCGGTAGAGCGACAGCGGCGGCGGCGCGCCCCGGGCCTCGAAGCGGCGCGCGAGCACGACCTGGAAGATGTCTCCCGCGCGGATGTACTCCTGCGCCCGCGACACCGCGGCCTCGTAACCCGCCCGGTCCCAACACGCGGTGGGCGCCGCGTCTCCCTTCATGCGCGGCGCGGGCGCGTACGCCTCCGGGGGCAGCGGCTTGAGCAACCGGTCCGCCATGGACCGCGCCCGGGATTCCGCGTCTTTCAGCGCGGCGTCCACGCTGCCGTGCAGCGACGGCCGGGCAATGGCGGTGGCCTTGAGCGTGCCGGTGCGGGTGTCGTGCGTGACGAAGTCCTCGCACACCAACCACTCCGAATCCGGGAAGGACCCATCGTTCGGGTGCCGGTCCGGAACGGAGGGCTCCAACCACGAGAAGCAGTTGTAGCCCATGTACCCCACGAGCCCGCCGAGGAAGGGCGCCTCGCCGGGAAGCCGGGCGACGGCCAGCTCCCGCCAGAGCTGGCGCAACACGTCCAGGGGCTTGCCGTCCCGTCGCTCCTCGCGCGCGCCACGCCACAGGGTGGCGCCATCACGGTCCAACCGCACACGGCCCGCGGGCTCCGTCCCGATGTGGCTGTAGCGCCCGAAGCGCTCGCCGCCGTAGCACGACTCGAGGATGAAGCCGCGCGAACCACCGCCAAGCTTCAGGTAGGCCGACAGCGGCGTGTCGAGGTCCGCCGGCAACTCCACCGACACCGGCACCGCCTCGCCCTGCTCCGCGCGCCGCCGGTAGGCCTGCTTCCGCTCCTGTGCATCCATCGTCTCTGACTCACTTCCCACCGCGTGTCACGGCAGGGGGAATGGGGTGGCCCGTCACTCCCGGCAAAGGGGTTCGCTGGCGGCGTTGAGGCATCACGACAGCAGCAGGACGGGCGCCATCCCCACGGTTATCCCCCGTCCCGGGGAGTCCTCCAAGGGGTCCGATATTCCTGTCCACGCGAGGCGCAAGTCCCCCTCGCCGGAGGGTGGCAGGAGAGCGGCCCGGAGAGCGTCTCACGGTGAGGCGAAGTCGCACCTCGGGTGGTCCGTCGTGGTGCGCCTCGCTATCTGAAGAGGGCTTTGAGCGCCTCTTCTTCCGCTCCATTGATGACGGTGACGCCCCAGGGCCTCTACTGCGCTCCAGGCGACTTCCACGTCGACCCCTGGCGCCCCGTGGACCGGGCGCTCATCACCCACGCGCACGGCGACCATGCCCGAACTGGCAGCCGCCGCTATCTGGGCGCGCGGGCAGGCAAGGGGCTCCTGCAGCGGCGGCTGGGAGAAGACGCCACCATCGACACGCTCGACTACGGCGAGCGGCTGAACATCAACGGCGTCACCGTCAGCTTCCATCCGGCCGGCCATGTCCTGGGCAGCGCGCAACTGCGCGTCGAGCACGGCGGCGAAACGTGGGTCGTCTCCGGCGACTACAAGCGCGCGCCCGACCCGACGTGCGCGCCCTTCGAGCCCGTGCCCTGCGACACCTTCATCACCGAGTCCACCTTCGGCCTGCCCATCTTCCGGTGGGACCCGGCGGAGCAGGTGGCGGAGGACATCTTGCGTTGGTGGGACGCCAACCGCGCGGTGGGACGCGCGTCGGTGTTGTTCTGCTACGCCCTGGGCAAGGCGCAGCGGCTGCTCGCGGAGCTGGCGAAGCTGACGGACCGCGCCGTCTTCGTCCATGGCGCCCTCCAGTCCCTGCTGGAGGTGTATCGGGACGCGGGCATCCGCATGCTGCCCACGCAGCCGGTGTCGGAAGTGGAGAAGGGCACCTCGTTCGCCGGCGCGCTGGTGCTGGCGCCGCCGAGCGCGGGCGGCTCCACCTGGATGCGCCGCTTCGGTGAATACGAGACGGGCTTCGCGTCGGGCTGGATGCGCGTGCGTGGCAACCGCCGCCGCCGGGGCTTCGACCGGGGCTTCGTGCTGTCGGACCACGCGGACTGGCCAGACCTGCTGCGCTCGGTGGAGGACTCCCGGGCGAAGCGCGTGCTGGTGACACACGGCCATTCGGAGCCCCTGGCGCGCTACCTGCGCGAACACGGCGTGGATGCCGCGCCCCTGGCGACCCCCTTCGAAGGCGAGGCGGAGGACTGACGCGTGCGGCGACTGGCCGACCTCTACGAAACGCTGGACCAGACCACGTCCACCAACGCCAAGGTGGAGGCGCTCGCGCGGTACTTCCAGGCGGCGCCGCCCGAGGACGCGGCGTGGGCGCTCTACTTCCTCACGGGCCAGAAGCTGAAGCGGCTCATCCCCACCAAGCTGCTGACGGGTTGGACGCAGGAGCTGACGGACATCCCGGGCTGGCTCTTCGAGGAGGTCTACGCCTCCGTGGGCGACCTCGCGGAGGTGATTGCCCTGCTGCTGGACGCCCGGGAGCGACCGCCGCGCACCGAGGAGCTGCCCCTGTCCGTCTGGCTCGAGCAACGCCTGCTGCCGCTGCGGCAGATGGACGCCGCGGGCCAACGTGAGCAGGTGGTGTCCTGGTGGCACACCATGCCCCGGCGCGAGCTGTTCCTGTTGAACAAGATGCTCACCGGCGAGCTGCGCGTGGGCGTGTCCTCCACGCTGGTGGTCCGCGCGCTGGCCCAGGTGACGGGGCTGCCCGCGCCCAGCGTGGCGCACCGGCTGATGGGAACGTGGACGCCCTCCGCCGACTTCTTCCGGCGGCTCGTGTCCCAGGACGTGTCGGACGGAGACAGCTCGAGGCCCTATCCCTTCTACCTCGCGTCGCCGCTGGAACAGGCGCCGACGGACCTTGGCGCGCGAGCGGACTGGCAGGTCGAGTGGAAGTGGGACGGCATCCGCGGCCAGCTCATCCACCGCCAGGGGAGCGTGCACCTGTGGAGCCGGGGCGAGGAGCTCATCACCGAGCGCTTCCCCGAAATCGTGGACGCGGCCAGCGTCCTGCCCGAGGGCACCGTGCTGGATGGCGAGGTGCTCGCGTACGAAGACGGCAAGCCCCTGCCCTTCGCGAAGCTGCAACGTCGCATTGGCCGGCAGAAGCTGACGACCAAGGTGCTGGCCGAGGCGCCCGCGGCCTTCATGGCCTACGACCTGCTGGAGCTGGGAGGCGAGGACGTGCGCGGGCTGCCGCTGCGCGAGCGCCGCGCGAAGCTGGAGGCCTTGCTGAAGGACTCGCCCCAACTTCCGGTGTCCCCCATCGTGGGCGCACAGACGTGGGAGTCCCTGGCCACGGCGCGCGACGGAGCCCGTGAGCGCAACGTCGAGGGCTTCATGCTCAAGCGCCTGGACTCGCCGTACCTCACCGGCCGCAAACGCGGCGACTGGTGGAAGTGGAAGATTGACCCGTTCACCGTGGACGCGGTGCTGCTGTACGCGCACCCGGGCCATGGCCGCCGCTCGTCGCTCTACACGGACTACACCTTCGCCGTGTGGAACGGGACGGAGCTCCAACCGGTGACGAAGGCCTACTCCGGCCTGACGGACGCGGAGATTGGCCGGCTGGACCGGTGGATTCGCGCGCACACGCGGGAGAAGTACGGCCCGGTGCGCTCGGTGGACCCCGAACAGGTGTTCGAGCTGCACTTCGAGGGCATCCAGTCCTCGCCTCGCCACAAGTGCGGCGTCGCGCTGCGCTTTCCCCGCATCGCCCGCTGGCGCACGGACAAGAAGCCCCAGGACGCCGACACGCTGGACTCGCTGAAGGAGCTGCTCCATGCCAGCGGGTAGGCCTCGCTCGCTGCGGGCGCAAATCGCCGCCAGCCGAAAGGCCCTGCGCGCCGCCACCGAGCCGCCCGCGCCCCAACCTCCGCGTGAGCCCCGGCGCCCTCGCGGCAGGCGGCCTCCTCGAACCCAGGCGGAGCACCCACAAGCCCCCCTGGACAGGCTTCGAGGCTGGTTCCACGCGAAGGGGTGGACGCCCTATCCATTCCAGGAGGAAGCCTGGGCCGCCCATGCGCGCGGCGAAAGCGGCCTCATCCACGTGCCCACCGGCGCGGGCAAGACGTACGCGGCCTACCTGGGCCCGCTCGCGGAGGTGGCGGAGCGGGGGCAGCCCGGGCTTCAGCTCCTTTATGTCACGCCGCTGCGCGCGGTGTCCCGGGACGTGGAGAAGGCCCTGAGGGAGCCCCTCGAGGTGCTGGACGCGGACATCTCCGTGGAGAGCCGCACGGGTGACACGTCTTCCTCGGTGCGCCAGCGCCAGCGGGAGCAACTGCCCCAGGTGCTCATCACCACGCCGGAGTCGCTCTGCGTCCTGCTCACGCACGAGCGGGCCGCGGAGATGTTCGCGTCGCTGCGCTCCGTCATCGTGGACGAGTGGCACGAGATGCTCGGCTCCAAGCGGGGCTCGCAGTTGGAGCTGGCGTTGGCCCGGCTGCGCCACTTCGCGCCGGGCCTGCGCACCTGGGCGCTGTCCGCCACGCTGGCCAACCTCGACGAGGCCGCCCGTCACGCCGTGGGCACCCGCCAGACGCCCACCCGGGTCAGCGCGTCACTGGAGCGACCCGTGGCCGTGGAGACGCTGCTCCCCGAATCCGTGGACGCGTTTCCCTGGGCGGGGCACCTGGGCTTCTCCATGCTGGCCCGCGTGGCCACGTGGCTGGACGCGGAGCGCTCCACGCTCATCTTCACCAACACCCGCGCCCAGGCCGAACGCTGGTTCGAAGGCCTGCGCTTCGCCCGGCCGGAGTGGGAACACCTCATCGCGCTCCACCACGGGTCCATCGACCGCGAGGAGCGCGAGCGCGTGGAGGGCGGCCTCAAGGAAGGCTCGCTGCGCATCGTGGTGTGCACCTCGTCGCTAGACTTGGGCGTGGACTTCGGCCCCGTGGAGCGCGTGGTGCAGGTGGGCAGCCCCAAGGGCATTGGCCGAACGATGCAACGCGCGGGGCGCAGCGCCCACCGCCCGGGCGCCACCTGCCACATCCTCTTCGTCCCCACGCACGCGCTGGAGCTGGTGGAGATGGCCGCCGCCAAGGACGCGCTCCTGCGCCGCGAGGTGGAGGCCCGCACGCCGCCCGACAAGCCGTTGGATGTGCTGGCGCAGCACCTGGTGACGTGTGCCCTGGGTGGCGGCTTCACGCCGGACGCCCTGCGCGACGAGGTGCGCACCGCGGCGGCCTTCGCCAGCCTCACGGACGAGGAGTTCGCGTGGACCCTGTCCCTGGTCCGCGAAGGCAGCCCGACGCTGCGCGCCTATCCCGAGTTCCGGCGCGTGGTGGAGCACGAGGGCCGCTGCGTCGTCGCGGACGCGCGCGTGGCCCGCATGCACCGCCTCAACATCGGCACCATCACCTCCGACGCGGTGGTGCAGCTCCGCTATTGGAGCGGCGGCCGGCTGGGCAGCGTGGAGGAGTCCTACGTCAGCCGCCTCAAGCCGGGCGACACGTTCATCTTCGCGGGGAAGAAGCTGGAGTTCAGCAGCATCCAGGACATGACCGCGTACGTGCGGCCCGCGAAGACGAAAGTCACGCAGACGCCGCGCTGGGGTGGCAGCCGCCTGCCCTTGTCCAGCTCACTGGCCGCCGCCGTGCGCCGGACGCTGGATGCCGCGCGGCAGGGCGACGTCACGTCGGACGAGCTGGCCGCGGCGTGGCCCGTGCTGGATGCCCAGGCCCGACTGTCCCGCATCCCCGCCGCGGACATCCTGCTGGCGGAGACGTGCCAGACGCGAGACGGGCACCACCTCTTCCTCTACCCCTTCGAGGGGCGGCTGGTGCACGAGGGCCTGGCGGCGCTGCTGGCCCTGCGGCTCACGCGACTGCGCAAGGCCACCTTCACCCTGTCGGTGAACGACTACGGCCTGGAGCTGCTGACGCCCGCGCCGTTCCCCTTCGACGAGGTGCTGCAGCCCTCACTCTTCACGCGCGAACACCTGGAAGCGGACGTCCTGGAGAGCGTCAACGTGGGCGAGCTGTCCAAGCGCCAGTTCCGCGACATCGCGCGCATCGCGGGGCTGGTGCTGCCAGGACTGCCCGGCGCACGGAAGTCCTCGCGGCAGGTCCAGGCCAGCGCGTCGCTGCTCCACGACGTGTTCGCGAAGTACGACCCGGACAACCTCCTGCTCGTCCAGGCGCGCCGCGAGGTGCTGGAGCAGCAGTTCGAGGAGGGCCGCCTGGAGCGGACCCTGGAGCGGCTTCAGGCCACGCCCCTGGAGTTCCTCCACGTCCGAAGACCCACGCCCCTGGGCTTCCCGCTCGTCGTCGAGCGCATCAGCGCGAGCCTGTCCAGCGAGTCCCTGCTGGAGCGGGTGGAGCGCATGAAGGAGCGATGGACTCGCGAAGATGCCAGGTCCGCGTAGCGGACACCGCGCTGGAGCTGCTCCCCGAGCGGGCCCTCTACTGGCCCGACACCGGAACCCTGGCCGTGGCGGACCTCCACTGGGGCAAGACGGAGAGCTTCCAGCAGCACGGCATCCCCCTGCCCACCGGCGTGCTGGAGGACGACCTGGCCCGCCTGTCCGCCGCGCTCACCGCCACCGGAGCCCGCCGGCTGCTCCTGCTGGGGGACCTCATCCACTCGCGCGAGGGCATCACCCCCGCCCTGGTCGAGCGGCTCGCCCGCTGGCGTGAGACACACGCGCACGTGGCGTGCGTGCTCGTGCGGGGCAACCACGACCGGCACCTGAAGACGCTGCCCGAAAGCTGGCGCCTGGACGTGCGGGAGACACACGCAGACGAAGGCCCCTTCCGCTTCGCCCACCACCCGGAGCCCGCGGCAGGGCGCTACGTGTGGGCAGGTCACCTCCATCCCATGGTGCGACTGGGCGGAAGAGGCGACAGCCTGCGGCTTCCCTGCTTCCATGTAGGTCCCGGCGTGGGCGTGCTTCCGGCATTCAGCGCATTCACCGGCGGGGCCAACGTCACCCGCCGCGCGGGCGATCGCATCTTCGCCATCGCCAGCCCCGCGGTCGTCGAGGTGTAGGGTGAGTCAGGCCAAGCGTCGAAAGATTCTGGGTATCATCGAAACAGATAATACCTTCGAGCGAGCCACCCACCGGGACCGCGAGGCGTGGCTCGGCAAGTGCTTGCACTGCAACGCGCACTTATGGGTCGGCCTGGATGGCGAGCCGATCAGCCGCGCCACCATCGAGCACATCCTCCCGAAGACGGCCGGCGGAACGGAGGCGCTGACCAACCTGGGCCTGGCGTGCGCCCGGTGCAATCAGGGCAAGGGCTCCCGGCATGACCTCCGCTACCACCGGGACGCACGGGCCCGGGAGCTGGTGGAGCGGCTTCTGGCCCGCCGCCGTGAGCGCTGGCGGCCGCCCGAGGCCGACGAGGACGACGACGAGACGTGAATCACGGGCGCTGATCCACCCTGACGCATGCTTCGTTCAATCGTCCCTACCTCCCGCCAGAAGAGAGATTCATCACCGCGCGACCGCGACTTTCCGCCCCCGCGCGAGGAAGTGGTATCCCCCTCCCGCCATATCTGAATGGTTGACACTGCCGTGTCGATGCCCGATGGTCCCGCGCCGCATTAGGGCAGGGAGAGGAGGAGGGCCCCGCCCACGGCATTACTAATAGAGGTTTCGTTGGACGTGTCCGCTTCGCCTTCAGTGCGCCAGGAGCCACCGCCCACCCGCCCCAGTGGGGCCGGGAATGCCCCTCCGCTCCCCGCGCCCGGTAACGCCCACGCCTCGTCTTTCGTTCCCTTCACGGGTGCTGTTGTAGAAGCCCCCTTGCCCATGGTCCCGGTATGAGCGGCCCTCTCTTCCCACGTTGGACGAACACGGTGTCGCGGCTGTCCGCCGCGGCGCTCCTTGCCGTGCCGGCCATCGGCATCGGCGGCCTCATGGCCTATGTGCGCTCGCCGTACGTCACTGGCCAGCAGCGACCCGTCGAACAGCCGATCGAGTTCGATCACCGCCACCACGCGGGTGATGAGCAGATCGACTGTCGGTACTGTCACTGGTCCGTCGAGGAGGCGCCCTCCGCGGGCATCCCCTCCACCACGGTGTGCATGTCCTGCCACGCGCAGGTCTGGAACAAGAGCCCGTACCTGACCAAGGTTCGCGAGGCCTTCTTCTCCGACATGCCCATTCCGTGGATCCGGGTGCACAACCTCCCGGACTTCGTCTACTTCAACCACTCCATCCACGTGGCCAAGGGCGTCGGCTGCGCCACCTGCCACGGCCGCGTCGATCAGATGGCCGCGGTCGAGCAGGTCGCGCCGCTCACCATGGCCTGGTGCCTGGATTGCCACCGCAATCCGGAGCCCCACCTGCGGCCGACCGAGTTCATCACCTCGATGACCTGGACCCCGCCCGAAGACAAGACCAAGGCCGCTGACCTGGGTCGCCAGTTGGCAGAAGCGTACGACGTCCACTCGCGCGAGAGCTGCTCCACATGCCACCGATGAACACGAAGCGCGACGGCGCCCCGTCGCAGGACACCCCCTCCTCCTTCGCGCTCCCGGTCGTCACGGACCGGCCCACCGCCAAGACCGACGTCGTCGGCGAGGCGCTCGAGCACGCGGCCGCCCAGGCCTCCTCCTCCGAGCCCGGCTATGGCCAGACGTACTGGCGCAGCCTGGAGGAGAAGCTCGGCACGCCCGGGTACCTTGAAGAGACCCGGCCCGAGTTCCCCGTGGGCGCGGACCTGGCCCCCACCGGCTTCGCGCGCCGCGAGTTCATGCAGTTGCTGGGCGCCTCCATGGCCCTGGCCGGCGCCACGGCGTGCAGCACCCGTCCGGTGGACGAGCGCATCCTGCCGTACACCAAGACGCCGCCGGAGCTCGTCCCGGGCAACCCGCTGCACTACGCGTCCGGCATGACGCTGGCCGGTCACACCTCCGGTCTGCTCATCACCGCCCGCGAGGGTCGCCCCGTGAAGATCGAGGGCAACCCGGACCACCCCGTCAACCAGGGTGCCGCCGGCGTCTGGGAGCAGGCGTTCCTCCTGTCCCTGTACGACCCCAGCCGCGCCCGCGTGCTGCGTCAGGGCAAGGCCCCCCGCGCCCTCCGCGCGCTGCGCGAGGACCTGGCGAACCGCACCAGCAAGGCCTCCGGCGGTGACGGTGGCAGCCGCGTGCGCTTCCTGTCCGAGCCCGGCAACTCGCCGTTCACGGGCGACCTGCGCAACCGCATCCTGAAGAAGCTGCCGAACGCGCGCTTCCACAACTACACCGCGCAGACGCACGACACGCAGGCCGAGGCCACCCGCGCCCTCTTCGGCGGTCAGGCCGTCTCCGCCGTGTACGACTTCGCCCAGGCGGACATCGTCCTGTCGCTGGACGCGGACTTCCTGGAGAGCCGCCCGGAGAACCTGGGCTACTCGCGCCAGTTCGGCAACCGCCGCGACCCGAACAACGGCCCCCTCAACCGCCTGTATGTGGCTGAGGCCCGCATGTCCATCACCGGCGGCATGGCCGACCACCGCCTGCGCGTGAAGTCGCAGGAAGTGCTCGCGGTCGCCGCCGCCGTGGCCCAGGGCGTGGGTGGCCCCGCCGCCTCGCTGGCCGGCGCCGCCGCCAACAAGGCGTCGCTGAAGTCGGACCACAGCGCCTGGATCCAGGCCGTCATCGCCGACCTGCGCGCCGCGCGCCCGGGCCGCACCCTGGTCGTCGCGGGTGAGCGCCAGCCGGCCGCGGTGCACGCGCTGGCCCACGCCATCAACGCGGCGCTGGGCAACAACGGCACCACGGTGAAGTACGTGCAGTCGTCCATCGCCGAGCAGGAGGGCCTGAGCCAGGTCCGCGCGCTGGTGGAGGACATCACCGCCGGCCGCGTGGACACGCTGGTCATCACGAGCTGGAACCCGGTGTTCTCGGTTCCGGCGGACACGGGTCTGAAGGATCTGCTGGACCCGGCGACCAACCCCAACCGCGGCAACCTCACCGTCCTCTACACGGGCCTCTTCGAGGACGAGACCAGCCAGTACGCGGACTGGTTCGTCCCCGCCGCGCACCCGCTGGAGACGTGGAGCGACGGCCGCTCGTTCGACGGCACCGTGGCCATTGCCCAGCCGCTCATCCAGCCGCTCTACAACGGCGTGCCGGAGTCCGAGCTGCTGGCGATGTTCCTCGACGAGCCCTACCGCCCCGCGTACCAGATGCTGCGCGACTACTGGCAGGGTCAGGCGGAGGGCCAGGGTGACTTCGAGGCCCGCTGGGAGAGCTGGGTCTCCGACGGCGCCATCCCCGGCACGCAGGCCGCCGCGGTGCAGACCGCGCCGGACTTCGGCGCCGCCGCCTCGCTGGTGACGGCCTTCGCGCCCCCGGCCTCGGGCGAGCTCGAGCTGAACTTCGTCTACGACTACAAGGTCTTCGACGGCCGCTTCGGCAACAACTCCTGGCTGCAGGAGCTCCCGGACCCCATCACCAAGATGACCTGGGACAACGCCGCGCTGCTGAGCCCGGAGACGGCCAAGCGCCTGAGCCTGGAGCCCGGTGACCTGGCCGAGCTGAACTACGGCGGCCGCAAGCAGACCGTGCCGGTCTGGATCACCCCCGGCCACGCGGATGACACCATCACGGTGTCGCTGGGCTACGGCCGTGACGGCCTGCACGAGCAGGTCGCCAAGGCGGTGGGCTTCAACGGCAACGCCGTGCGCAGCCTGAAGGCCCCCTGGTTCGACGGCGGCGCCACGCTCACCAAGGTGCGCGGCAGCTACAAGTTCAGCCTGACCCAGACGCACTGGCGGATGGAGAACCGCCCGCTGGCGCTGGACATGCCGCTGTCCGAGCTGAAGAACCCCTCCACCGCGACGGAGCACACGCTCCACCGCGTCAAGGGCGAGCTGAAGTTCGGCATCCAGGACAACCTGCCGTCCTTCGACTACAGCAAGGGCCCCAACAACCCCCAGGGCTACAAGTGGGGCATGGCCATTGACCTGTCCCGCTGCACCGGCTGCAGCGCGTGCGTGGTGGCCTGCCAGGCGGAGAACAACATCCCCGTCGTGGGCAAGCAGCAGGTCTCCGTCAGCCGCGAGATGCAGTGGCTGCGCATCGACCGCTACTTCGAGGGCAGCGAGAGCGACCCCCGGATGGTCATGCAGCCCGTGATGTGCGTGCACTGCGAGAAGGCCCCCTGCGAGTACGTCTGCCCGGTGAACGCCACCGTGCACTCGGACGAGGGCCTCAACGACATGGTGTACAACCGCTGCGTCGGCACCCGGTACTGCTCGAACAACTGCCCGTACAAGGTGCGCCGGTTCAACTACCTGCACTACACGGCGGACAAGACGGCCACCGAGAAGATGCTGATGAACCCGGACGTCACCGTCCGCAACCGCGGCGTGATGGAGAAGTGCACGTACTGCGTGCAGCGCATCGAGCGCGTGCGCATCGACGCCCGCGTCGAGAAGCGGCTCATCAACGAGAAGGAGCTGCAGACGGCCTGCCAGCAGACCTGCCCCACGCAGGCCATCACCTTCGGCTCGCTCAACGACCCGCAGCAGCGCGTCACGCAGCTCCACGAGGACGAGCGCGCGTACAAGCTCCTCCACGAGCTGGGCACGCGCCCGCGCACCGCGCACCTCATCCGCGTCCGAAATCCCAACCCTGCCCTCGAGCCCGCCACGCCCGCCGCGGCGAACCAAGGGAGCCACTAAGCCATGGCTGAAACTGCTGCCAACGCTGCGCTCGATCCGCTCGAGCCGCGTCCCCTCGTCGCGCCGCACCATGACGACGTCACCCTGACCGAGACGCTGCTGGACCATGTCTGGCGCAAGCCGGGCAAGGGCTGGTTCATGCTCTTCGGCCTGTCGCTCAGCGCCCTGGGCCTGCTCGTCATCGGCGTCACCTACACGCTGGCCCGCGGTATCGGCGTGTGGGGTAACAACCAGCCCGTCGGCTGGGCCTTCGACATCATCAACTTCGTCTGGTGGGTCGGTATCGGCCACGCCGGTACGCTCATCTCCGCCATCCTCCTGCTCTTCCAGCAGAAGTGGCGCACGAGCATCAACCGGTTCGCGGAAGCCATGACGCTGTTCGCCGTCATGTGCGCCGGTCTGTTCCCGCTGCTGCACACGGGCCGGCCCTGGTTCGCCTTCTGGCTGTTCCCCTACCCCAGCACCCTGGGCGCGTGGCCGCAGTTCCGCTCGCCGCTGGTGTGGGACGTGTTCGCCATCTCGACGTACCTCACGGTGTCCGCGCTCTTCTGGTTCGTGGGTCTCATCCCGGACCTGGCGGCCCTGCGTGACGCGTCCAAGACGAAGCTGCAGCGCACCATCTACGGCCTGTTCGCGCTGGGTTGGCGCGGCTCCGGTCGGCACTGGCACAACTACAAGATTGCCTACCTGCTGCTGGCCGGCCTCTCCACGCCGCTCGTGGTGTCCGTGCACACCATCGTTTCCTTCGACTTCGCCGTCTCGCTGCTCCCCGGCTGGCACGCCACCATCTTCCCGCCCTACTTCGTGGCCGGCGCCGTGTTCAGCGGCTTCGCGATGGTGATCACCCTCATCATCCCGGCGCGCAAGTACCTGGGTCTGCGGGACGTCATCACGGACCGCCACCTGGAGAACATGAACAAGGTCATCCTGGCGACGGGCCTGCTCGTCTCCTACGGATACCTGATGGAGCACTTCGTCGCCTGGTACTCCCAGAACCAGTACGAGCTGTGGACGTTCTACGTGAACCGCGCCACGGGCCCCTACGCCGGCGTGTACTGGCTGATGATTGCCTGCAACGTCATCACCCCGAACATCTTCTGGTTCCAGAAGTGCCGCACGAGCATCCCCATCATGTGGGTGGCCTCCATCGCGGTGAACATCGGCATGTGGTGCGAGCGCTTCATCATCATCGTCACCTCGCTGAGCCAGGACTTCCTGCCTTCGTCCTGGGGCATCTACACGCCGACCTGGGTGGACTGGTCCATCTACGTCGGAACCCTGGGCCTGTTCGGCACCCTGTTCCTGCTGTTCCTCAAGTTCGTGCCGGCCGTCGCCGTCATGGAAGTGAAGGAACTCCAGCTCGAGCTCAAGCACGCCGCGCACGCCCACCACGGCGCGGACACCCACGGAGCGCACTAGAGTCATGGAAGCCACCGTTCTCGATTCCTGGGTCCTGGCGGAGTTCCCGACGCCGGACGCCCTCGTGGATGCCACCCGCCAGATGCGGGAGAAGGGCTTCGAGGGGATGGACACCTACTCTCCGTACCCGCTTCACGGCGGCTCGGAGGCCCTCGGTCTGCCGCCCTCGCGCGTGCCCTTCATCGCCCTGTGCGGCGGTCTGACGGGCGTGGCCACCGCGCTGGCCATGCAGACCTGGATGAACACCATCGACTACCCGCTCAACATCGGTGGTCGTCCCCTGCTGTCGCTGCCCGCCTGGGTGCCCATCACGTTCGAGCTGGGGGTGCTGTTCGCCGCCTTCGGCATCTTCTTCGGTCTGCTGGGGCTCAGCCGCCTGCCCCAGCCGTACCACCCCGTCTTCGAGTCCGAGGACTTCCGCACCGCCTCCACGCACGGCTTCTGGCTGAGCGTTCCCCAGGCGACGGGCTCGGACGCGGCGCCGGTCATGGATCAGCTCAAGGCCCTGGGCGCGACCCAGGTGACCCTCGTCACGGGAGAGAAGGAATGAGGTGGCTCATCCCCGCCGCCGGACTCGCCGCGCTCACGGGCTGCAACGTCAGCTCGGAGTTCCTCCAGCGCATGGAGCACCAGGCGAAGTACGAGTACTACGAGGCGTCCGACTTCTGGGCGGACGGCCGCGCCATGCGCACGCCCCCCCAGGGCACCGTTCCTCGTGAGCGCTTCGACAAGCTCCCCGAGCTCAAGGACGCCGTGCAGCGCCAGGTGGCCCTCACCGGCCGCAGCGGTGGTCAGCCCATTGCCCACGTGCCCATCACGGTGGACCAGAACCTGCTGACCCTGGGTCAGAAGAAGTACAACATCGTCTGCTCGCAGTGCCACGGCGTGCTGGGCGACGGAAACAGCGTCGTCGCGGAGAACATGGGCCTGCGCCTGCCGCCCTCGCTGCTGGACCTGGCGAGCAAGACGGACGGCCACTTCTACATGGCCATCAATGAGGGCTACGGCGTGATGCCGTCCTTCTCTGGCGAGCTCGACCTGCGCGAGCGCTGGGCCGTGGTCGCCTACGTCCGCGCGCTCCAGACCGCCCGCAATACCCGCACGGACGGCCAGCAGCCCGTTCCGCAGGAGAACCGATGAGTCCCCCCGTCACCACCACCTCGCACACCAGCTTCGAGCGCTACACCGGTACGCCGAAGCTCATGGTGCCCGCGTTCGCCGTGGGCATCCTGGGCCTCCTGGCCACGCTGGGTGGCTTCTTCGCCACCAGCGCCAAGGGCGAGACGGCGCACGCGTACCTGATTGGCTTCACCTACTGGGTGGGCATCAGCATCGCCTTCCTCATCATGCAGGCCATCTTCCACACGGCGAAGGCCAAGTGGCTCATCGTGCTGCGCCGGACCATGGAGACGGCCTCCGCGGTGATTCCCGTCTTCTTCGTGCTGGCCCTGCCCCTGCTGGCCATGGCCGCGTACCTGTACCCCTGGTGGGAAGGCTCCTCGCTGACCCAGGGCTACTCCAGCCTGGAGCTGGAGCACCTGAGCCACAAGCAGCACGGGTACCTGAACAACCACCTGTCCTTCCCCCCGGGCGTGGGCGTCCGCCACATCATCTACTTCGGCCTGTGGTCCTTCGCGGCCTGGCGGCTGCGGACGTGGAGCCTGAAGCAGGACACCGAGGGCGGGCTCGACTTCACCATCAAGCAGCGCAAGTTCTCTCCGGGTGTGCTGCCTTTCCTTGCCCTCACCATCACCTTCGCTTCTTTCGACTGGCTGATGAGCCTCACGCCGCTCTGGCAGTCGACCATCTTCGGCGTCTATTACTTCGCCGGAAGCTTCCTGGCGGCCTTCTGCATCCTGACCATCGTCACGGTGAACGCTCAGGGCAAGGACCTCTACGGCAGTCTCGTGAAGCTGGACCACTTCCACAACCTCGGCAAGCTGATGCTCGCCTTCACGGCGTTCTGGGCCTACATCGCCTTCTCCCAGTTCCTGCTGGTGTGGATCGCGAACATCCCGGAAGAGGCGCCCTGGTACGGCCTGCGCATCTTCGGCGCGTGGCGGCCGCTCTCCATCGCCCTGTTCTTCCTGCACTTCGTGCTGCCCTTCGGCGTCCTGCTGTCCCGGAAGCTGAAGCTGCAGCCCCGCAAGCTGGCCGTGGTCGCCGTGTACCTGCTCGTCATCCACGCGGTGGACCTGTACTGGCTGGTCTGGCCGGCGCTGTCCGGTGACGCGGGCCCGACGTTCCACTGGTCGCTGCTCACGGCCTTCTTCGGGGTGGGTGGTATCGCGGTGGGCACGGCCCTCCTCCTGGCGCGTGGCCAGTACACGCTCACGGTGAAGGACCCCTACATCGCCGAGTCCTTGAGGTACGTGCAGCCATGAAGAAGACCCAGGTTGAGCTCGAGTCGCGCGTCATCGTTGGCGCGCACGGCGTGGCGGCCGAGGAAGACCACCTTGTCATGGGCAAGGTGGTGGGTATCGGCGTGGGTTCGCTCGCCATCTTCGCGGTGGGCATCGTCTGGGCCTGGTGGATCCAGGTCCGGACCACGGCGGAGATCCAGCCGGACGGCCCGCCTCCGCGCCCCGCGGCCATCGGCCAATACGAGATTGGCATCGTCAACCAGCGCCTGTTCGAGCAGGACTGGCACGCCGAGGACAAGATCAGCGGCCAGGACCAGGCGCTGCGCGCGGGCTGGGGAGACCAGCCGGGCGTGAAGAAGCACCCCGGCATCGACGCGGCGATGAAGACGGTCATCGAGCAGAAGCGCAACCCGCCCCCTGCTCCGGCGCCCACGCCTGCTCCGCAGACCGCTCCCGGACAGACGCCTCCCGCACCGCAGCAGTAGCCTTCGCCGCTTCCCTGACGTAAGAGCCGCCCTGCAATGATGTCCACCCTTTCCTACATCCTCCCGCGTGCCTGCCACGCGGGCTTCCTCGCCGCCATGGCGCTGGTGCTGGCCGTCGCGGTGCCAGCATCCGCCATGCCGGGCGCCGGGAAGACGCCCCGGGCCATCCTGGAGGCGCAGCAGGACCTGCCGCCGCAGGTGAAGGGCGTGGACGTGCAGGAGCGTCTGGGTGAGCTGGTGCCCACGCAGACGCGCTTCCTCGACGCCTCCGGGCGCGAGGTGCGCCTGGGCGA
The DNA here is from genome assembly GCF_000280925.3 of Myxococcus hansupus. Lineage (NCBI taxonomy): Bacteria > Pseudomonadati > Myxococcota > Myxococcia > Myxococcales > Myxococcaceae > Pseudomyxococcus > Pseudomyxococcus hansupus. The sequence continues at coordinate 933,049 of NZ_CP012109.1, read as the reverse complement.
CGTGATGCCCAAGGCGAAGCCCACCCTGCTCACGCTCGTCTATTACAACTGCCCCATGCTCTGTAACCTGGTGCTCAACGCCCAGGTGCAGTCGATGAAGGAGCTGGGGCTGGAGCTCGGTAAGGACTACGAGGCCATCACCGTCAGCATCGACCCGGAGGACACCCCCGCGCAGAGCATGGAGCGGCGGCGGCGTCACCTGCAGTCCATGGGCAAGCCGGAGACGGCCCCGTGGCACTTCCTCACCGGCGACGACGCGGAGATCCGCAAGCTCGCTGACGCGCTGGGCTTCCAGTACACGTACGACGAGAGCACGAAGCAGTACGCCCACGCGGCCGTGGTGCACGTGCTCACGCCGGAAGGCAGCATCTCCCGGTACCTCTACGGGACGTCTTTTCCCCCCTCGGACATGAAGCTGGCGTTGCTGGAGGCGGCCAATGGCCGCGTGGGTACCAGCTTCGACCAGGTCATCCTGTCCTGCTTCAAGTATGACACCGCCAGTCGGCGGTATGGCTTCTACATCTTCGGGTTCATCCGCCTGGGCGGCATTGCCGTGTTCTGCGCCCTGGCGACGATGCTGATCTATTTCTGGAGGCGCGAGCTGAAGAAAGGCGCGGCGGCATGAGCGAGCTTCTCAACAATATCCTGTTCCTCCCGGAGGCCGCGTCAACGTTCGCGGAGCGGATCGACTTTCTGCATCACTTCGTCGTCGGTACGACGATGGTGATGTCTGCGGCGGTTGGTCTGGCGGCCCTGTTCTTCTTCTTCCGTTACCGCCGTCGACTCCCCGCGCAGGCCACGGAGTACGTCGTCCCCACCCTGAAGACGGAGTTCCTCTTCGTCTCCGTTCCCCTCGTGTTCTTCCTGGCCTGGTTCGGTATCGGCTTCCGGGACTTCACGTGGGTCACCACGCCGCCCAAGGACGCGATGGACGTCTACGTCATGGGCAAGCAGTGGATGTGGAAGTTCGCCTACCCGGAAGGCCCCAACGGGGTGAACGTGCTGCACGTGCCGGCCAACCGTCCGGTGCGCCTGCTCATCACCTCGCGTGACGTGCTGCACTCGTTCTACGTGCCGGCCTTCCGCATCAAGATGGATGCGCTCCCGGGCCGCTACACGCAGATCTGGTTCGAGGCGACCAAGCCGGGCACGTACCAGGTGCTGTGCACCGAGTACTGCGGCCTGTCGCACTCGAAGATGCTGGCCGAGGTCGTCGTGCTCCCCGAGGAGGAGTACGAGGACTGGATTCAGGAGCAGCGCCGCGGCCGGCTGCAGGACCGTCAGGACGCGCTGGCCGACAACTCCCTGGTGCCGCCGGTGGCGCGCATGGTGGAGCAGGGCCAGGTGCTGGCCGGGACGCAGGGTTGCCTCAAGTGCCACTCCGTGGACGGCTCGCAGCACATTGGCCCGACCTTCCTGGGCATGTATGACCGCGAGGAGAAGCTCGACAACGGGCAGACCATCCGCGTGGACGAGGCCTATATCACCCAGTCGATGATGGACCCGGGCGCCCACCTGGTGGCGGGCTACCAGAACGTGATGCCGACCTACCAGGGCAAGCTGCAGGGCCCGGAGACGGCCGCCATCGTCGAGTACATCAAGTCGCTTCGCACTCCGAACGTCCGCGAGGGCGCCTCCGAGGGACCCGCCTATGACGCCATCCAGTAGCATCGCAGCCCCGGGCGCCACCCCCGCGCCCGAGGAGCATCACGACCACCACCCGAGCTACCTGGTCGACGGCACCACCATCAAGTCGTGGCTGCTGACCGTTGACCACAAGCGCATCGGGCTCATGTTCCTGTTCTGGGTCCTGCTGTTCTTCCTCGTGGGCGGCATCTTCGCGCTGCTCATCCGGGTGGAGCTCTTGACGCCGGGCCCGACCATCATGGACGCGATGACGTACAACCGTACGTTCACGCTCCATGGCCTGGTCATGATCTTCCTGTTCATGATTCCGGCCATCCCGGCCGTCTTCGGCAACTTCCTGCTGCCGCTGATGCTGGGCGCCAAGGACGTGGCCTTCCCCCGGCTGAACCTGCTGTCGCTCTACATCTACCTGGGCGGCGCCTTCATCGCGCTGTGGGGCATGCTCAACGGCGGCCTGGACACGGGCTGGACGTTCTACACCCCGTACAGCGCGCACACGACGACCACGGTGGCGCCGGTGCTGTTCGGCGCGTTCATCATCGGGTTCAGCTCCATCGTCACGGGCATCAACTTCATCGTGACGTGCCACACCATGCGCGCCCCGGGCATCACCTGGTTCAAGATGCCCCTGTTCGTGTGGGCCATCTACGCCACGAGCTGCATCCAGGTGCTGGCCACGCCCGTCATCGGTCTGCTGCTGTGCCTGGTGACGGTGGAGAACCTGTTCGGGTTCGGCATGTTCGACCCGGCCCGCGGCGGTGACCCGGTGCTCTTCCAGCACCTGTTCTGGTTCTACAGCCACCCGGCCGTGTACATCATGGTGCTCCCCGCCTTCGGCGTGATGAGCGAGGTCGTCGCGACCTACAGCCGCAAGAACATCTTCGGCTACCGCGCGGTGGCGTACTCCAGCCTCGGCATCGCCTTCGTCGGCTTCTTCGCCTGGGGCCACCACATGTTCGTGTCCGGCCAGTCCACCTTCACGGGCGGTCTGTTCGGCGTGCTGACCATGCTGGTGGGTGTGTTCACCGCCATCAAGGTCTTCAACTGGGTGGGCACCGTCTACAAGGGCGCGGTCGACTTCCGGACGCCCTTCGCCTACTTCTGCGGCTTCCTGTTCTTCACCGTGTTCGGTGGCATGACGGGCATCGCGCTGGGCACGGTGTCGCTGGACGTCGCCTGGCACGACACCTACTTCGTGGTGGCGCACTTCCACTTCATCATGGTGGGCGCGACCATCATGGCCTTCCTGGCCGCCCTCCACTACTGGTTCCCGAAGATGTTCGGGCGCACGTACCACGAGGGTTGGGGTCTGGTGTCCGCGGCCCTCATCATCCTGGGCTTCAACGCCACGTTCATCCCCCAGTTCCTGCTGGGCAACAACGGCATGCCGCGCCGCTACTACGAGTACCCGGAGCGCTTCCAGGCGCTGAACGTGGCCTCGACGGCGGGCGCGTCCCTGCTGGCGTTCGGGTTCATCATCATCGCCATGTACCTGACGTACGCCCTGGTGTACGGCAAGGCCTCCGGGAAGAACCCGTGGCGCAGCAAGGGCTACGAGTGGGTCTCCGAGTCCCCGCCGCCGACCCACAACTTCGTGGGGCCGCAGCCGGTGTTCCCGGAAGAGCCCCACTTCTACGTGGATCCCAAGAAGGCCGAGGTGCCCGATGCAGTCTAGCTCTCACGCCGCCGAGGGGGCGCTGCCCGTCCCCCGGCTCGCCGGCCACTTCGCCTCGCTCGAGGTGCAGAACCACGCCGCGCGCCTGGGCATGTGGCTGTTCCTGGCCACGGAAATCCTGCTCTTCGCCGGCCTGTTCATCTGCTACGGCGTCTACCGCTTCCTCTTCCCGGAGGCGTGGGCCGCGGCGAGCCGCAGCCTGGACCTGACGATGGGCACCGTGAACACGGTGGTGCTCATCACCTCCTCGCTCACCGCGGCGCTCGCGGTGCACTACGCGAAGGAGGGGAAGAACAAGATGGTCGCGGTGCAGATTGCCCTCACCCTGCTGATGGCCGTCGGCTTCCTCGTCATCAAGTACTTCGAGTACCACCACAAGTTCGAGATTGGCACGCTGCCGGGCCGCTTCTACTCGTACGAGGGCATCCAGCTTCCGGGCGTGCCCATGTACTTCACGGTCTACTTCTGCTCGACGGCCCTGCACGGCCTCCACGTCGTCATCGGCATGGTGGTGCTGGCCTTCTCCATGGTCCGTGCGCTGACGAAGGCGGACTTCGGGCCGAACAACTACACCATGGTCGAGCTGGGCAGCATGTACTGGCACCTCGTCGACCTGGTGTGGATCTTCCTCTTCCCGATGCTGTACCTCGTTTGAAGGGTTCCTCGACCATGGCCATTGCCAACGAATCCCGGCAAGAAGAACAGAACATGCGCGAGGAGCACCACGGAGCGGGCCGTTACTGGCTCATCTGGGTCCTCCTGCTGGTGCTGACCGCGGTCACCGTCGTCACGGGGCGCATCCACATCCCGACGTGGGGTCTGGTGCTGGCGCTCGTCGTCGCCACCACCAAGGGCACGCTGGTGCTGCTGTACTTCATGCACCTGATTGACCACCGGGGCGCCAACCGCCTCGTGTTCGCCGTCTCCATCCTCTTCGTGGTGTTGATGCTCGCCATCCCATTGGTGGACCTGGGCACCCGCTACCGCGGCGCCACGCCCCCGGGTTCGACGGTCAGCGACATGCAGGCCATCGACATCGGCGCGGACGCCATGGAAGGCCGCTTCGGCGGTGGGCTCCGCAAGGAAGGCAAGACGGGCGAGCAGTCCGGCAGTCCCCGTCAGTAGTCACAGGAAGCCGGGGCGGTCCACACCGCCCCACTCCACCGCGCGGCGCCGAGGGCTTTCCCCGGCGCCGCGTTGCTTTTGCGGGCTACAGCATCACTTCGAAGTTCAGCGCCAGCGCCGTATCGGTGGGCAACTTGCCCGGCGGCGGCGAGCTGTCGTGCTTGATGAGGAAGCTGGCGCCCAGCGAGAGCTGCTTGGTGAGGCCCACGGAGAGCTGCGTCTGGCTGTTGAACAGCATGCGCGAGTCGCCGATGACGCTCACCAGCACCTCCACGTCCTCCTTGAAGAGGACGTTCTGCGCCAGGCCGTAGCGGAACACCGCGCCGAAGCGGGGGCCGCCCAGGTCCACGTCGGGCAGGTCCATGCGCGTGGGGTAGTACTGGAAGCGCGTTTCGTTGGCGTAGCGGAAGGCAGCGTCGGTGCGGAGGTAGGACTCGCGACCCTTCTCCTTCTTCTCGTCCCACCACAGCACGCCCATACCGCCTTCACCGTAGGTCCGGGACTCCACGCTCTTCACGTGGTCGGCCTCGGCGCCGGCCAGCAGGTAGCCGCTGATGACCTGGGTGAAGCGGCGGTCACCGCGCAGCTCCAGGCCGGCGTTGAGGGCCACCACCTGGGACTCGGTCTCCTGGCCCTCCACCTGGGGCGGACGGCTGCGGCCATAGGAGCCGAAGGACTTGATGGCGTAGATCCAGTTGTCCGTCGTGCGCTGGGCGCTGGCCAGGCCGCTCACCGTCAGGGTGGACGCGTTACCCGTCAGCGAGATGAGGCCCAGGCCCACCGTGACGTCCCACTCACCCTTCTTCTTGTCGGTGGCGGGCGCGGCGGCGGGAGCCGGGGGCGGCGCGGTAACGGCGGCGGCGCGCTCGGCGGCCTCGGCGGCGCGGATGCTGGCCTCCGCGGCGCGCTCCGCGGCGAGGGCGGCGCGCTCCGCGGCGAGGGCGGTGCGCTCCTCCATGCTGAGGGGCGTGGCCTCCGGTGCGGCGGGCGCGGTGGCCGCGGCGGGGGCCGCGGGCGTGGAAGGGGCAGGCGCAGGCGCCTGGGCCTGCAGGGACGTGGCAATCAGGAATGCGGCGGAAAGCATCGGGTCTCCAAATCAGCGACGCCGGCGAAATCGCATATCCGGGTACGGAAAGCCTGTGGTTCCCCCCGATGCCGACGCAGCCCCTTCCTGCTTCAAAGGCGTGCCGCGCTTCAATGCCTTCTTGGTCGATTTTGGACGGAGGGCCGGTGGCGGCCCCGGGTGGGTCCGTTCACACCGCTTTCCAGACGCATCTTGCAAGAAAATCAGCGCCGAACTTCAGTCGGGGCACGTCGTCGAGGACAACCATGCCCCTGCGCTCCGCGCCCCTCCTGCTGCTCAGCGCGCTGCTCCTGCCCGCGCTGGCCTCCGCCCAACGCTTCACCGTGCCGGTGGACGTGGGGGTGGGCCCCGCCGCCTTCGCCTTCTTTGGCCCCGTCTTCGAGGACCAGCCCATCCACACGGGCCTGAAGCTCTCCGTCCAGGCGGTGTTGGACAAGGACTGGCTGAAGAAGAACCAGCGCCGGGTGCCCCCGCGCTACCGCAAGTATGCGGCCAGCCTGGACGAGGTCCGCATCTCTCCGTCCCTGCTCATCCCCGACACGCTCATCATCTCCCCCAAGCTGCGCGACACCGGCATGTACGGCGCGACGTGGAAGCCGCTGTCGCTGGGTGTGCCGCTGTCGTCCGGACCGGCGCGCCTGTCCCTGGGCGTGGGGGCGCTGCTGACGTACGCGTACCTGCACTCGAACACCTTGCCCAACACGCACTTCGTCCGGCCGGGAGCGGAGGTGGGCCTGGACCTGGAGCTGCAGGTGTCCAAGAGCTTCCTGGTGAGCCTTGGCTGGGAGTCCGCCTTCTACGTCCCGCAGGAGCTGGGGGGCCTGGGCCTGCCCGAGCGCCTGCGCGACGGCATCTTCCACGTCGGACAGGCCTACCTGCAGTTCCACGTCCGCTTCCCCTATACCGTCCAGTTGTGAGGGGGGAGGAAGGGCGGCCGGGCGCCACCGCGCGGCTGCTGCGCGGCGACGCGGGCGCGGATACCCTCCGCCGCCATGCATCTGGTCGTTGCCAACGAAGCGCAGAAGGCCGAACGGGACCACCTCACCTACGCCGCCTGGGGCTCGCCCCTCACCGTGGAGCAGTTCCTCCAGCGGGAGCTCCGGCTGCGCGCCCATGCGTGGAGCCAGGACGGCATGCGCACCTGGCTCCTGTGTGACGACGCGGGCCAGGTGCTCACCTCCTGCGAGACGTTCCGCACGCACAGCTTCCTGCGGGACTCGGAGTGCCAGTCCACGCCCGGCGACAGCTTCATCATCGCCAGCGTCTTCACCGAGACGGCCCTGCGCGGCCACGGCCACGCCACGCGGTTGATGGACCTGGTGGCCTCCGAACTGGAGCGCACCGAGCCTCGGGCCCAGGCGGCGGTGCTCTACTCCGACGTGGGCCCGCGCATCTATGGCCGCTCGGGCTACCGGGAGGTCCCCGCCTGGGACTGGCACCTGCCCGTGCTCGGGGGGCCGGTGCTGCACAAGGTGGACTCGCTGCTCGAGGACAAGGACGTGCCGGCCGCGCTCGCGCGCATGCGGCGGCCCGAGGTCCCCTTCTTCATGTGGCCCGGCGCCGAGCAGGTGGACTGGCATCTGGAGCGGGAGCGCATCTACGCAGAGCTGCTGCGCCGTCCACGGCCCCGGGCCTGCGGCGCGGTGGTGGGCGCGTCCACGGCCATGTGGGCCATGATGGCCCGGCACGGCGAGCTGGTGGTGCTGATGCTGGACGCGCGCTCCGAGGAAGACGCCGCCGCGCTGTTGGAGGCCGCCCGGGCCCAGGCCCACAAGGCCGGCCTGTCGAAGGTGGTGTTGTGGGAGGAGCCCGACACCATGCCGTGGGTGGCCCGGCTGCCCGAGGCGAGCCGCGAGGCCCGCGACGGCTCCCTGCCCATGCTGCGCCCGCTTCGCGAAGGGCTCCCCGCCGCCTCGGATGTCCCCTTCCCTCGCGCGCTGTGGGCGTGAAAGGGCAGCTAGGATGAAACATCATGGCGAAGCGAACGCGCATCATCGAGGGCACGTGGAACTGCACTTCGTGTGACACGAAGGCGATTGCCGCCCGGCACAAGCGCTGCCCCCGGTGCAACAACCCGCGCGAGCTGACGGGCCAGGAGTCGGACTTCGACTTCGGAGAGGTGGACGCCGCCACCGGCAAGTCCCGGCGCGAGGGCGTCACGGATGCGTCGGCGCTGGAGCTGGCCAACGCGGGCGAAGACTGGTTCTGCGCGTTCTGCGGCGCGGCCACCCGGGGTGACCAGGCGCGCTGCAAGCACTGCGGCGCGGAGCGCACCGACGACGCGAAGGTGGCGCCCCGGCAGGCGTTCTCGGAGCCGCCGCCCCCACCGCCGCCTCCCGCCCGGAAGAGGCCGATGCTGTGGCTCGCGCTGGGCGCGGTGTTCCTCTGCTGCTTCGGCTCCAGCGTCTTCGGCGTGTGGGCGGGGAGGACGCACGAGTACGCCGGCGAAGTCGTCGGCACGGCCTGGAAGCGCGCCGTGGTGCAAGAGCGCTTCACGCCGGTGTCGAAGACGGGCTGGCAGGACGAGCTGCGCGCCGTGGCGCCTCGCATGCCCGTCAACGGAACGGGAGAGCTGGCCGGTGTGGCTCACATCCGCGACTGCGTGTCGCGCCAGCGGGGCACGCGCCGCGTCGCCGACGGCACCGAGCGCGTGTGCCGGACGAAGACGCGCAAGGTGGCCTGCGGCACGGAGGAGAAGTGCCGCCGCAAGGACCGGGGCAACGGCTTCGTGGAAGAGACGTGCGAGGACGTGACGAAGTACTGCCGCGAGTCGTACGAGGATTGCCAGAACGAGACGCGCTACCGACAGGAGCCCGTCTACGCGCGGCAGTGCACGTACGACACCTACGAATGGAAGTCCGTGGACCGGCGCGAGGCGTCCGGCGCGGACGACGCGCCCCGCTGGCCCGACCTGGCCGTGGGCAACGCGGACCGGCTGCGCCGCGAGGAGGCCTACACCGTGCGCCTGCGCTACGAGAATGACGGCGTTCAGGAGCATGTGCTGGAGCCCAAGGGCGAACGGGAGTTCCTCGGATGGAAGAAGGGACAGAGCGCGAGTCTCACGGTGACGAACCTGGGACAGGTCGAGAAGGTCCTCCCCCGGTGAGTGGCACGCCGGCCAAGAAGGTGGAGTGCACCTGCTGCGGCGCCTGTTGCGTGGCGCCCGACATCGCCGCGCTCGACAAGCCGTTGGGCATGCGCTGCCCGCACCTCCTGGAGGACAACCTCTGCGCCGTGTACGAGCAGCGTCCGGCCATCTGCCGCGACTACCAGCCGGATGAGGTCTGCACCCTCATCGAGGCCCCCACCCTGGAGGAGCGCGTGGAGAAGTACCTGGGCCTCTTCGGACTCCAGGAGGAGGCGCGGGTGCTGCGTGAAGAGGGCTGTGCCTCCATGCGCATGGCGCGACGGTTGGCGGCGCTGCCCAAGTCAGGCGGGCGCGGCGACGGATAGGCGCGACGGTTGGCGGCGCTGCCCGAGTCAGGCGAGCGCGCGACGGATAGGCGCGACGGTTGGCGGCGCTGCCCAAGTCAGGCGGGCGCGGCGACGGATAGGCGCGACGGTTGGCGGCGCTGCCCAAGTCAGGCGGGCGCGGCGACGGATAGGCGCGCCCGTGCGTGTCGCCACCGAGGCTACCGCTCACGAGGTTCAGGGGCCCTGGCGACCTGTCCTTCTTTCTGCGGACCGAACCCGCGTGGCAGGTCTCGCCGCCTGTCGTGGTGATGTGGCCTGCCGCGGCAGTCCTCAGGATTGCGGACATCGCCTGCCGCGGTTTCTGCCAGGCGCTGACGCCCATGCTCCGGGCGGGTGCCTCGCATTCCTGGGCGGTTGGGACGCCACTCCCGGCCGGAGGTCCGGAACGGCGTGACACGCCACTCGCGAATCCTCCTCTTCAGGTCATGACGTCATGCGCCGGCAGGAGGCGGTGGAGATGCGGTCGAGCGCTCGCTGTTCGGAAATGTCGGGACATTTGTCGACACAAAACCCCCGACATTTCCGAACAGCGAGGTCCTGCGCCGCCCCCAGGGGAGTCGGCGCGGGGCCCGCGCACTCGCGGGCGTCCGCACGAACACAGACATGTCAGCGGCTCCAGCATGGCCACGGCGGGTGCCTGACAGAGGCGAGCACGCGCCGCGTGAGTCGCGGCGACTGTCCGCACGTCTGCCGCGCGGAGGCCCGCCATCGGCGCTTGTCGTCACCGCGCATGGGCGTTATCCCCCGGCCGTGCGATTCCAGCCCACCCAGCCCTTCGTGCCCGCGCCTGGCCTGGCGAACGAGCATGCACAGACCATCTACGCCTCACTGGTGCGCCCCACGCGCACGCCCGTGCTGCGGCGGGAGCGCCTGGAGTTGCCAGACGGCGACTTCGTGGACCTGGACTCGTTCAACGGCCCGACAGGCGCGCCGCATGTGGTGGCGTTGCACGGCCTGGAGGGCTCGTCCCAGGCAGGCTACGTCACGGCCATCCTCCGAGGCGCGCAGGCGCGAGGCTGGGGCGCCACCGCGCTCAACTTCCGCTCATGCAGCGGCGAGCCCAACCGGCTGGCCCGCTCGTACCACTCGGGTGATGTCGACGATGCGCTGCGCGTGCTGAACGAGACGCGCGCCCGTGTCACCGGCCCGCTCTTCGCCGTGGGCTTCTCGCTGGGCGCCAACGTGCTGTGCCGGCTGCTGGAGACGCTGGGCGACGACGCGCCCGTGGATGCCGCCGCGTCCGTCAGCGCGCCGTACGACTTGGACGCCTGCTGCCGGAAGCTGGATGGCGGCGGCCCCTTCCACCTGCTCTACCGCGAACGCTTCCTGCGCACGCTGAAGCAGAAGGCCCGGCACAAGCTGCGGCACTTTCCCGGCGCCTTCGATGCCAAGGCCCTGGAAGCGGCTCGCACCATCCGCGCCTTCGACGACGCCGTCACCTCCATGCTGCACGGGTTCCGGGACGCCGCCCACTACTACGCGGAATCCTCCTCGGGCCCCCGACTGCACGCCATCCGCCGGCCCACCCTGCTGCTGAGCGCGGCCGACGACCCGATGCTGGAGGCGCCCGTCATTCCGCCCGCCGCCACGGACAATCCCTTCCTTAGCGTCGTGCTGACCGAGCACGGCGGACACGTGGGCTTCGTCGGAGGCCGACTGCACCGCCCTGACTTCTGGGCCGAAGCGCAGGTGCTGGCCTTCTTCGACGCCGTACGGGCCGGACCCTCAACCAAATGACCACAGGATGCCGAGCTTCGCCGTGGGCTCGATGTCGCTCAGGCTCCACCCGTGGAAGTTCGCGGGCTCCAGCGCGTCGCGGAACTGCTCGTCCACACCGACGATGCCCGGGCTGTAGAGCCGCATCACGCTGACGCCGCCCCGCACGAAGAAGGTCAGCCGCCGCGGCGTCCGCCATTCGAAGCCCAGCAGCGCGCTCGCGTAGGAGTAGCCCACGCGTTCGAAGGAATGGATGGGCATCTGGGTGCGGTCCACGATGCGCCGCTCCAGGCCCTCGCCGTTCGCGGGCCGTGCGTGCCCCGCCTCCAACGTCAGCGCTGGCGACAGGGCGCCCTTCCACGGCAGCAACGTGAGTCCCACGCGCGCGCCAGGACGGACGCCGTTGTGCGTACCACCGACATGGAGCCGCAGCATGCGCGTGGGCCGGAACGACAGGGAGAGTCCCGCGCCCTCGGGCGCGCTGGCGTCCAGCATCAACCCGAAGGGAGCCAGCCGCTCCGGGTCCTGCGTTCGCCGCGGGAGCCCCGACGTTGGCGCTGTCTGCGCCGTCAGCATCATCCCTACCGCCGCCAGAGCGGACACCGCCCCCATGCACTGCCTCCCGTGATGCGACCCCGTCCCGCCCTCTCACCTCACCGTTTCGAGCGACCTCACGGGTGAAGCTACTGCGTGCCCTCCGACTTTCATCCGCGGTCCGGACACGCAATGACCGCCTGACTGGTCAGCACCGGGCGGCGGCAATACGCCTCGCCCGTGCCAGGCCCCAGGCCGCGGCCCCTCCCCAAACGCCGGTGCGAACCCGCCGCGCTTCGCCCCCACGAAGCACAGCGGGTCCGCTCCCGTCACGCCCCCCGTCCTGCTCCCGAACCTGTCGTAGCGCCCGGCCCTGCGGCACGAATCAACCCCGCTCCACCCCCATGAAGCGCGGCGACTCAGCACCTCTACTCCCCCGTCCTGCTCCCGAACCTGTCGTAGCGCCCGGCCCTGCGGCACGAATCAACCCCGCTCCACCCCCATGAAGCGCGGCGACTCAGCACCTCTACTCCCCCCGTCCTGCTCCCAGCCCCGTCCTCGAGCCCGGCCTTGCTGGTACGTCCCTCACCGTCCCCGCCCCCACGAGGCGCCGCGAAGGCCGCACCGTGCTGCTTCCCCCATCCCACCGAGACCCGCCTCCCCACTCCAAGCGCCGTCCCAGCTCCAACCCGCCCCTGCAACCCGCCACGCGTACCGGAGCGCCACACCCACCAACCCGCCCCGTCTCCCGGTCCGCGTCGTACCGTGCCCAACGCCATAGCATTCGCCGTGCCGCGCCTGACGGCAGGCAAAACACGAGCAGTTTCAACCCTTTATGAAAACACGGGGCGAACAGCCGGGCTCGGCGCTGGACGGCGGCCGGAAAAAACTACGTCCGCGGACCGGAAGGACTGTCCCGGCGTACCGGTGCGCTGTCGAAACGGCGACGAAACCGGAGTCCTCGCGGCAGGCGCCTCCAGACGTCGAGCACCGCACACTCGCGAGGCGAGTGATGGCGCGGGACGAAGCCTGTCCCGCGCCATCCGGCTCGAGCCTCGCGACGAACTGAAGGCTAGGAAGCCACGGCCTTGGACACGAGCGCCTCGTCGTCGCTCAAGGTCTGAATGCTGGCGCCCTCCTTGGACTCACACGTCCAGGTCTTCCGGGCGACGTTCTTCTTGAACCGGCCGCCGGACGTCACGCACTCACGACAGGCCTTGGTCTGCGCCTTGCTGCCCTTGAACTCCTGCGAACATCCCGCGGGCGTGGTGATGGTGTTGCGAGCGAGCACGGGCGCGGACATGAGCACCACGCCCGACAGCGCGGCGAAGACACCACCCCGAAGCAACGACTTCCAGGTTGAATGACGCATTGATGGACTCCCCCCTGCGAGTGACGGCGCCTGTCACGTGAGTCCTCAGCGCACTCGCGGACAGGCCAGGTTTGCCCCCGTGGAGCCGGGGCGTGTTTGCACAGCCACCACGACACCGCGGAACGCCGGCGCGGTCGCGCCCGATGGAGCGACGCGACACGCGCGGGGAAACCGCTCCGCTACTTCACCACCGTGCGCACGGGCCGGAAGCCCAGCTCCGCGGAGGTGAAGCTCGCGTTGTAGCCCCGGCGCCACGGCGCGCGCATGACCCGGATGGAGTCGCGATAGGAGCCGCCGCGGATGATGCGCTCGCCGCGCTCCGTGGGCTGCGAGCCCGTTCCCGTGAAGGGGTCCGTCGCCCCCTCCTGGAAGGACGCGTCGTCCGCGGAATCCCACGTCCATTCCTGGACGCCGCCGTACACGTCATACAGGCCATAGGCATTGGCCTTCTTCGTCCGGGCCGGATGCAAGGTGTTGGCGCTGTTGTCGAAGAACCAGGCGATCTCCGCCGCCTCGCCATACCGGGGCGCCTCGGAGCCACCGCGCGCCGCGTACTCCCACTCCGCCTCGGTGGGCAGCCGGTACCCCGCGCAGTCGAGCCCCTTGGGCCATTCCACCTGCTCACCGTCGAAGACGTAGCAGGCCTCCAGCCCCTCCTTCTTGGACAACGCGTTGAGGTACTCGAGCGCGCCCTTCCAGCTCATGCCGCCCACGGGACAGTCATAGCCGCAGTCCTCGTCGTGGTACTCGGTGGCCGTGCGCTGGATGAAGAGCCACTCGCCCTGCGTGACTTCCGTCGTCTTCATCAAGAAGTCGCGCGTCAAGGTGATGGAGGCGCGATGCTCATTCGAATCCCGGTCAGGGTCGCTTTCGGGCGAGCCGATGGTGAACGTGCCCGCCTTGATGGTGACGTAGTCCTTGAAGTGCTTGCCCGGCGACGCGGGCGGAGGCGACGCCGGTGACTTCTTCGGCACGGGCTTCTGCGCGGGCCGGGCAGGCTTGTCCGAGCCCACGGGCCTGGAGGGACGCAGCCCGCCACTGCCGGAGGCGCCGCTGCTTCCGCTCGACGACCCGGCATCGCACGACCAGCTCTTCCGCGCCGCGCTCAGCCGGAAGCGGCCGTCGGCATCCACGCACTCGCGGCACGTCTTGATTTGCGCCTTGCTGCCCTTGAACTCCTGCGAGCATCCCGCGGCGGTGGTGATGGTGTTGCGAGCGAGCGCGGGCGCGGACACGAGCGCCACGCCCGACAGCGCCGCGAACACACCGCTGCGCAGGAATGCCTTCCAACTTGAATGACCCATGGATGTACGGCCCCCTACCGATGGCATCTCCCATCGCGCGAGCCCCCAAAGCACTCACGGACAGGCATGTGCCGCCTGTATAGCCGGAACATGTTTTCCCCGACAATACAGACCACCTGAATCACGGTTCAGGCGCGGCCGACGGGAGGGCGCCACAACCGGAGCAGCTCTTGCGCGAGCAGCTCCTGCACGGCTTGCTGCAACGCGGCGAGCAACTGGTGAAGCGCCTCCGCCGTCTCTCCGTGGGCTTCCACCACGCGCTCATGCTGCCCGTCGAAGATGCGCAGCCGGCCAGGCACCAGCGCGATGACGGGTTGCCTCGGGTGACGTTTGCGTAACAAGCCCAGGAAGAGCGGGTGGTCCTCATCCGGGCGGCGCAGGTCCACCACCACCACGGCGGGGGGACGGGACGTCAAGGCGGAGAAGGCATCGTCGGTGTCGCCGGTCGCGGAGACCGACAAGTCCGGGGCTTCGAGGATGCGCCGCAGCAACTCGCGCGAGGGGACGTGAGGACTGACGACGAGGACGCGGCGCATCGTGCCTTGGAATCTAGCCCTTCCAGACGGCGATGGCGGCCCCCGCGAAAGCGACCCCCGAACCCAGGACGCGGGGGAAGGTGGCTGGGCGACCTTCCACCATCGCGTCCCACACGAGGCTGGTGAGGAGCTGTGCGGCCATCAGCAGCAGCGCGGATTGCACCGCGCCCAGGCGGCTCATGGCCCAGGGCATGCCGAGCACGATGACGACGCCGCACAGGCCCGGCAGCAGGTGCCAGGGCGTGAAGCCATTCAGGCGGCCCTGTCCCGCCGCGGCCTCGGGCCACAGGCCCGGCACGGTCCGCACGGCCATGTACACCGCGAAGGTGGCCACCGTCGCCACCACCATGTTCACGAGGACGGCACTCATCAGGCCCCACTGGCCCGCGAAGCGACGGTTGAGACCGGCCTGGGCGACGACCGCCAGGCCACACAGCATGGGAACGAGCGTGATGAAGCGCATGCGGCGCGCTGGGTACCGTGAACAGCGCCCACCTGCAAGCCTGCCCCCAAGCCCCCATTGAGACTGGCGAAACCCAGGATGACCGGATAGGTCCCACCCTTCCGATGCCGTCGCCCACCGAGCTCCACTTCGACTGCGGCACCCTGGTCGCGCCCACGCTGCCAGAAGACGCGCGACTGCGTGCCCTCTTCCAGAAGGACGGGCGCACCGGGGTGTACCGCGCGCCCGCGTGGCACTACCGCGACGTGGTGCTGCGACTGCGGGAGTTGGGCCTCCCGTACGACGACAAGGCGAAGCGCTTCGAGCCGCTGGAGCTGCCCCTCGCCTCGCCCATCGAGCCCTTCCCACATCAGCAGCAGGCGCTGGACGCGTGGACGCGCGCGGGAGGCCGGGGGCTGGTGGAGCTGCCCACGGGCGCGGGCAAGACGCTGCTGGCGGTGCTGGCCATCGCCCACGTGAAGCGCCCCGCGCTGGTGGTGGTGCCCACGTTGGACTTGATGGCGCAGTGGCAGGGCGTGCTGTCGCGGCACTTCTCCGTGCCCGTGGGGCTGCTGGGCGGCGGGGTGAATGACCGGCAGCCGCTGACGGTGACGACGTACGACTCGGCGGCGATGCAGACGGAGTTCCACGGCAACCGCTTTGGCCTGCTGGTCTGCGACGAGTGCCACCACCTTCCCGCGCGCAGCTATCGCTTCATCGCGGAGGGCTCGCTGGCGCCGTACCGGCTGGGCCTCACCGCGACGCTGGAGCGCACCGACGGCGGCGAGAGCGTGTGCGAGGAGCTGCTCGGCCCTCGGGTCCACCACACGGACATCCGCCAGTTGCAGGGTCAGTACCTGGCGCCCTACGAGGTGAAGCGCATCGAGGTGCCGCTCACCCCGGACGAGAAGAGCCGCTACGACACGGCCCGGGCGCTGTACCTGAACTTCGTGCGCAGGCTGGGGGTCCCGCTCTCCGCGCCGGACGGCTGGGCGCGGTTTCTGGCGCAGAGCCAGCGCAGCGACGAGGGCCGCGCCGCGTATCGCGCGTATCGGGAGCAGCGGCGGATTGCCCTCACGTCCAGCGCCAAGCAGGAGGTGCTGTGGCGCATCCTCCTGGAGCACCGCGAGGACCGGGTGCTCGTCTTCACCGATGACAACGAGACTGTCTACACGCTGGCGCGGCGCCTGCTGCTGCCCGCGCTCACGCACCACACGCCCGTGCCGGAGCGCAAGGCCTTGCTGGCCGCGTTCGCTTCGGGCGAGCTGCCGGTGCTGCTCACCTCGCGGGTGTTGAACGAAGGTGTCGACGTGCCCGAGGCCCGCGTGGGCGTGGTGCTCAGTGGAAGTGCCAGCGTGCGCGAGCACGTGCAGCGCTTGGGCCGCATCCTGCGCAAGCGCCCGGGGAAGCGGGCCCTCTTGTACGAGGTGTGCTCGGCGCAAACGGCGGAGAGCAGCATCAGCGAACGGCGGCGCCAACACGGCGCCTATCAGGAGGGCGCCTGAGATGCGGGCGCGCTCGCTGCTCGACGTGTCTGGATACGCCTCGCGCTCCGTTGTCGACAGGGAAGGCCCCACGCGATGCTGACGCGCGAGCTGCTCAACTTTCGCGTGCGCCAGGGCGTGCTGCGTCCCGCCTTCGTGAAGCGCGATGACGCCGAGCTCCTCGGCTTCGCCCAGGACCTGCTCACCGAAGTCGACGCCTCGAAAGGAAACCAGCGCGACGACGTGGAGGAGTCCCTGGGCCTCAAGGCCGGCGCCTTCACCAAACCCAAGGTGGCCCGAGGCCTGGTCAAGCTGGTGCAGGACCGGCTCCTCTTCGACGAGCCCGCGCCCGGCGTGACGGAGTCCCGGTGGGAGCGGCTGAAGTCCGCGGGCCAGGTGCTGCGCGCGCTGCCTCCCGACGCCACGGTGGAGGACTTCGAGGCGCGGCTGTCCCAGTCCCTGCCCGTCCCCCTGGCCGAGGCCCGCGAGGCGCTGTACTCGGACCTGCCCGGCCACCGGCGGCTGGTGGGCTGGGATGGCGAGGCGCTCGACGCCCAGGAGCTGGTCGACCGCTACAACCTGGCGCTGGCCCAGGGCCCCCTGCTGTCCGCACGGCGCCTGCGGCTGCGCGCCCAGGCCCCGGACCTGCTGCGCGTGCGCAAGGTGCTCCGGTGGCTCAAGTTCTGCCGACTGGTCGCGGAGGTCTACCGGGACGACGACAACTGGGCGCTCGACGTGGAAGGCCCCGGGGCGATGCTCGCGCTCCAGAAGAAGTACGGCCTTCAACTGGCGACCTTCCTCTCCGTGGTTCCCATCCTGGAGCGCTGGGAGCTCACCGCCACCGTGGAGCCGTCGCGGCGGCAGGCCACGCTGATGCTGAGCCACAAGGACCCGCTGCGCTCGCCGCTCCCCGCCGCGCTGGGACACATCCCGCCCGAGGTGGCGACGCTCGCCGAGGGCTTCGAGGACGAGGCGTGGGAGCTGGACCTCACGCCCCTGCCCCGGCACGTGGGCGCTTCGGGCCTGTGCGTGCCAGACCTCACCTTCCGCCACCGCGCGTCCCGGCGTGAAGTCGCCCTGGAGCTGTTCCACGCCTGGCACGCGGCGCCCCTGGCGCGACGGCTGACGGAGCTGCGCTCGCGGCCGGACGCCGGGCTGCTGCTGGGCGTGGACCGGGCGCTGGCGAAGGAGGCGCCGGAGCGCGCGCAGTTGGAAGCCCACCCGCAGGTGGTGCTCTTCAACGGCTTTCCCTCGGCGCGCAAGCTGCGCGAACGCCTGGCGCGGCTGGAGGCCCCGGAGTCCGGGCCGTGAGTCCCGCGCCCGGGTGCCGGGACTCAGCTCCGCGGCTTGAACTGCGCCGCGAGCACGCTGAGGATTCGGATGGACGTCCGGTCGAGCTGCTTGGCCCGGCGCATCAACCGCCGCAGCTCGGCGGACTCGCCGTAGTCACTGGGCGGCTCGTTGGCCCACTTCACGTCCTGCACCGGTTTGAGCCCCAACGCTTCGTCCGCGGAGATGGAGAGCACCGTGCACAACCGGCGGAACGTCTGGATGCTCGGCAGCATGTGGCCGCGCTCGAGCCGACCGTAGACTTCGCTCGCGATGCCAATCCGCTCCGCCACGTCTGCCTGGGTCAGGTTCAGGCGGGTTCGAGCGAGGCGTGCCGCGCCTCCAAGGCGGGATGCGAGGGTCTTTTCCATGGGTCGTTAACCTACCGGGTCCGCACATGTCGATATGACTTGAGAGGTTGGCATCCAAGAACTTCCTGAGTAGTCTTGTAGGTAGGCAACCTCGTGCGTTTGGCCAACCACACAGGTCTCACCCTCCTGAAGCGAAGAACATGCTGACCTTCTTGTTCGTGGATGAAGACCCGCGTTCACTCGCGGCGCTGCGGCGGCTCGTCAGGGACCTGCCGGGTGGCAAGCGCTTCGTCCGATGCATGGATGAAGCGCTCGCGCTCGTGAGGGAAGAGCGCCCCGCGGTGGTGGTGACGGGTGACCTGCTCCCGGACGGAGACGGGCTGGGCCTCCTCGCGCAGGTGCGGGCGCAGCATCCACGCACCGCCTGCGCGCTGCACGCGGTGATGCCGCCCCGGCTCCAGGACATCACCTGGATGGACCGCGCCGCGCCGCCCTCGGAAGTCCATGCCCTGCTGCGGATGCTGGGCGCCGGCCAGGTCCACCACCCGGCCTGAGACAACGGCTCCTTCGGGCAGGACCTCCCAGGTCGGTCCCACTCCGGGCAGCATCCCTGGGAGCCTCGCGTTAAGGTGCGTCCCTTCACGCCCCATGAAGCTCTACGCCATCAGCGACCTGCACCTGCGCCACAACGACAACCGACTGGCGCTCCAGGCGCTCCCCGCCCATCCCGAGGACTGGCTCATCGTGGCTGGGGACGTGGGCGAGACGCTGGCGGAGATGGAGTTCATGCTCAGCACCCTCACCCAGCGCTTCCGCCAGGTCATCTGGGTGCCGGGCAATCACGAGCTGTGGACGATGCCGTCCGAGCAGCCGCAGCTCAAGGGCGAGGCGCGCTACCAGCGGATGGTGAGCCTGTGCCGCGGCTACGGCGCCCTCACGCCGGAGGACCCGTATCCCCGCTGGCCCGGCCCCGGCCCCGAGCGCGTCATCGTCCCCATGTTCCTGGGCTACGACTACACGTTCCGCCCGGACCACGTGCCCGCGGACAAGGCGCTGGAGTGGGCCTGGGAGGACGACCTGATGTGCACCGATGAGGTGCTCCTCCACCCCGAGCCCTACGCGAGCCGCTCCGCCTGGTGCGCCGCGCGCGTCGCGTCCACGCGGGCGCGGCTGGAGGCCCTGCCCCCGGGCTGCGCCACGGTGCTCATCAACCACTACCCGCTGCGCTACGAACACGTGCGGCTGCCGCGCATCCCCCGCTTCTCCATCTGGTGCGGAACGAAGAGCACCGAGGACTGGCACACGCGCTACCGGGCGGAGGTCGTCGTCACCGGGCACCTGCACATGCCCGCCACGCTGTGGCGGGACGGCGTGCGCTTCGAGGAAGTCTCGCTGGGCTACCCCGCGCAGTGGAAGTTCCGGGGCGTGCGGGGCCTGGAGAGCTGCCTGCGCGTCATCCTCCCGGACGCCGCGCCCTAGAAATGCGAAGCCCCGGGCGCCGCGTGAAGCGGAGCACCCGGGGCCTTGGCGGCGCGGACCAGTCCGCGCCGTCACTTCAAGCTAGCGAGGCAGCGGCTCGAGGAAGGAGCCGATGAGAACGATGTTCTCGTAGCCACCCTTCGCGCCGTAGACCTCGATGTAGTAGCGGCCGGCCGGCGCGTTGGTGAGGTTGCACTTCTCCGACTGGTGCTCCTTCACGCTGCGGCAGTCGTAGTCCGCGTGCGTCGGGGCGCCACCGCGCTTGACGTAGAGGTCGGGGTTGCCCTTGCCCTCGCCCGTCTGGATGTAGATGTTGTTCTTCCCCTGGCCCGGGCGACGCTCCGGGACATCCAGGATGAACACCTGCGAGGAGCCCGCCGCGCCCGAGAGGTTCTCGACCGCGATGCCGCTCTCCAGGTGGGTGTAGCCACCCTCCCAGGTCACGGACAGCGAGGCGCCCGTGTACGGGCTGAAGCCGTTCACCATCACGTACCAGGTGCCGTGCTGCGGCGCGGCGAAGAGGCACTCCTCGTTGTTGCCGGAGCGGTACGGGCGGCAATCATAGGTGGTGGTGGTCGGCGCGTTGGCGAACCGGACGTACATGTCCGCGTCACCCGTGCCACCCGACATGGTGAACTTCAGGTTGTACGCACCCTCGGGGACCGTGACATCGAAGTACTTCTTCTCGTTGCGGCCACCCGCGATGACGATGGGGGTGTCCTTGACGATGGGGTCCGTGACCGGAGGCGGAATCGGGACGCTCACGCCCACGGCGCGCCAGGCGTTCGACACCGACTCGATCTCCGCGGCGCTGTAGCCCAACTGCGCGGCGGCCTGCTCCGTGGCCGTCTTCGCGGCCTCGAAGTTGGACGACGGGACGAGGAGGTCGGCGTTGGCCTTGTAGAAAATCTGCGCGGCCTTCTGGATGCCGATGCCCGTCACCTGGATGGTGCTGCGACCCCGCGGGTGCGTGCCACCCTGCGACAGCAGGTAGAACGCCAGGTTGGAGATACCGGAGCTGTAGTGAACGCCGGTCCCCGTCTGGTAGCTGTGGTAGTGGTCCAGCGAGTCGCCGTCCGTCGCCGGGTCGTTCATGTAGCGAAGGGCGTCGTTGGGGATGTTCGGCGTCCACACGTCGTCGCCAATCAGCCAGTGCCGCGGCAGGACCTCGTCCGCGCCGTCGCCGTACCACTCGCACACCGCGCCGAACACGTCGGACATCGACTCGTTCAGACCACCGGACTCACCCGAGTAGATGAGGTCCGACTCGTAGTCCGTCACGGCGTGCGTCAGCTCGTGCGCCGTCACGTCCAGCGAGTTGGCCAGGTTGGTCGCCGTCACGCCGTCGCCATCGCCGTACACCATCTGGGTACCGTCCCAGAAGGCGTTCACGTAGTTGACGCGGTGGTGCACGGTGCTGATGAGCAGGCCACCGTTGTTGTCGATGGAGTCGCGGCCGAACAGCTCGGAGTAGCACTCGTAGACGGTGCCCAGGTGGTCGTAGTTGGTGTTGACCACGGGGTCCGCCACCGGCGCCTCGCCCTCGCGGCGAACGACCGGGCCCGGCAGGGCGGTGCCGTTCTGACCGTCGTGCATGCGGCGGTTGAGGGCTTCCTTGATCTGCGGGATGCGCAGCATCACGTCGCCGTTGCGCGCATCCACCAGGACCCAATCGCGCACCGGCGTCTGGTCCGGCTTGGTGCCGTGCTGGACAACCTTGTACATCAGGCGCAGCTCGTCATCGATGCGCCAGTACACCAGCTCCGGGTTCTTGTCGGTGACCCAGCCCGGCAGCGCGTCGCGGTCCACATCCACCGCGGACAGGGCGATGTCACCCGCGATGGTCGCCTTCGCGTCGGCCTTCAGGTCGCTGCGAACGTTGGTGTTCGCCGCGAAGACCTTGCCCTTGCGGGCATGCAGGCGAAGCTCGCCACCCAGCACGGGGATGCCGTTGTGACGCACCGAGTAACGGTAGTGGCTGTCACCCTGCTTGTCCGTGTAGCCCCGCTTGAAGACGAGGCTGTTCGGATCCAGGCGGAACATCGGCGCCACGGCGTCAATGACGGGGGTCAGCGCGGACGCGTTGAGCGCCTTGGCGCCGCCGGCGGGAATCTCCGGCAGGGGAATCGCCAGGTTCGTCACGAACTGCGCGGCGTCCTGCTTGTCCTTCTGGACAACCTTCGCACCATTCTCCAGCGCCGCTGACTTCGCGGCCTCGGCCGGCGTCTCTGCCTCCGGGGCGGGGGTGGACTCGTTGCAACCAACGACGACGGACAGCGCTGCGATACCCAGCGCACCACGCATTGTCTTCTGCACCATGTAATCCTCCTAAGCGGAAAGATTAGGAATGATGGTGACACAGGGCTGACACGAATTTCAAGGTTGCGCGATTATTTCAGTTATTATTCTCTTCTCAGACTTCAAGCTAATTAACGTTATTCCCATAATTTCGTGGACTTACGCGCCCCACAATGCGTGCGGGCCAACCATCACACGACGTATCAGGTCGTGCTCGGCGCGTTCGTTTCAGGCGCGTGGGAGTCAGCGCCTCGTGGATCACGGGGATGCCCTCCGGTGCATGTGCGCGGGACTGGAATCAACGTCGCCGGCCATTACGCTTCCGTGTTGGGAGGCAACGATGCGCGCACTGCAGCTACAGCGGCTGGACGGGCCCGAAGGGCTCCAACTGGTGGACGTGCCGGAACCCGAAGCGGGGGACTCCGTGCTCATCGACGTGGTGGCGGCCGGGGTGAGCTTTCCCGACCTGCTGCTCACCCGGGGGCAGTACCAACTGAAGCCCGCCCTGCCCTTCATCCCTGGCGTGGAGGTGGCCGGCGTGGTCCGGCAGGCGCCCGCGGGCGCGGCGGTGAAACCCGGCCAGCGGGTGATGGCCTTCAGCTTCGGGCTGGGCGGCTTCGCCGAGGTGGCCGCGATTCAGCCGGAGATGGTGTTCCCCATCCCCGCGCCCTGGAGCTTCGAGGCGGCGGCCGGCGTGGTGATGAACTACCACACCGCGCACTTCGCGCTGCACCGGCGGGGCCGGTTGAAGGCGGAGGAGACAGTCGTCGTCCACGGCGCCGCGGGGGGCGTGGGCACGGCGGCGGTCCAGGTGGCGCGTGGCGCGCAGGCCCGGGTCATCGCGGTGGTGAGTGATGAGCGCAAGGCGGAGGTGGCGCGGCGGGCCGGTGCGGACGACGTGCTCCTGTCGACGGGGGACTGGGTGGCGCAAATCCGAGAGAAGACGGGCGGCCTGGGCGCCAACGTGGTGGTGGACCCGGTGGGCGGCGACGTCTTCGACAAGAGCCTCAAGTGCCTGGCGCCCGAAGGCCGCTTGTTGGTGGTGGGCTTCGCGAGCGGACGCATCCCGGAGGTCCAGGTGAACCGGCTGCTGCTGCGCAACATCGACGTGGTCGGCGTCGCGTGGGGCGGCTTCCTGCTGCACGAGCCGTCGCTGACGCGCACCATCGCCAAGGACCTGGAGGCCATGGCGGACCGCGGGGTGCTCGCGCCCATCGTCGGGTCGGTGTTCCCGCTCGAGCAGGGCGCCCAGGCCCTGCGGGAGCTGGACGCGCGACGGGCGACGGGCAAGGTGGTGCTGCGCATGCGCGAGGGCTGAGCGGCCACACGGCGCCGGGCCTCGGACAAGCGGCCTCACGAGACGCGGCGACCGTCCGCCGGGCGTGCAGCCTGCCGCGCGAGGCGCCGCGCCGCGCTGCCATCCCCGCCACGGTGCCACCACCTTCGTCGAGGAGGTGATGGCACCATGGCGAACGACCCCTTGGACCGGCAGCACCAGCGAGAGCGCGAACAGGAACGCAAGCGGCTGCGCGAGGAGGAAGAGAAGGACCTGGACGTGGAATCCCACCGGGGACCACGACCCCTCGAGGGTTTCGCGGGAGGCCACACCACGTGGACGGGCCTGCAGGATGATGCGTCCGCCCGGAGCGTCCACGCGGGAGATGCCGAGGCCTCCTGGGAGGCCAGCGAACGACAAGCCCGGCTGGAGCCCGAGCCCGAACCCCGGGCGGACGACGACGCGGATGCACGCGGCCGCTGACCCGCGCGGGCGTGAGCCGCGCGCCGAGGCAACCCCGGCGGCGCGACACCGGGGCTGTTAACCTCCGCGCGTGCCTCCCTCCCCTCCCGCCGTCACACTCACTCCAGACGAAGCACGGCGGTACCTCGTCGGCCAGCTCGGGCTGGCGAGGCCCGTGTTCCCTTCCGGCGCGCGGGGTGTGCGCGCCATGCTCAAGGACCTTCGCTGCATCCAGTTGGACCCGCTGGATGTGATTGGCACCAACGCGGACCTCGTGGCCCTGGCGCGCGTGGACGGCATCGCGCGGGGTGACGTGTACAAACATCTGCTGCCGGGCCACGCCTTCGAGCACATCGCGAAGGAGCGATGCCTGCTGCCCGTCAGCGCGTTTCCGTATTACCGCGAGCGCGCCGCGCAGCTCCCCACGTGGCGGTTGGAGGAGCGGCTCGCGCGGGTGCCGGAGCAGGTGCTCCAGGCCGTGCTCGCGGAGCTGACCGAAACAGGGCCCGCCTCCGCGAAGACGCTGAAGGACCACGGCGCCGTGGTGCCGCTGGACTGGAGCGGCTGGAAGAGCACCGCGCGCGCCACCGCCATGGCCTTGGACGTGCTGGGCGCCCGCTGTCAGGTGGTGGTGTGTGGACGCGCGCCGGGCGGCAAGGTGTACGACGTTCCGCATCGCGCCCTGCCCCGCCACGCGGACGCCGCCGTGACTCAACCCGTGGACCCCTGGGCGCTGGTCGAGCGCGTGGAGGCCGCGGGCCTGCTGAGCCGCGCCAGCGGGGCCCACTGGTCGTCGCTGAAACACGTGCGCACCAGCGATTTGCCGGACACGTTGGTGCGGGAAGGACTGCTGGAGGAAGTGGCCGTCTCCGGCTCGCCCCGCCGCTATCTGGCGCCCTCGGGGTTCCGGCGCCGCGACGTTCCCGAGCCCGATGCGCGGATGCGCATCCTGGGCCCGCTGGATGCCGTGTTGTGGGACCGCGAGCTGGTGCGCGTCGCCTTCGGCTTCGACTACGTGTGGGAGGTGTACAAGCCCGCCGCGCAACGGCAGTGGGGCTGGTACGTGTGTCCGCTGCTGCACCGCGGGCGGCTGGTGGGCCGACTGGAGGCGCGCGTTCGCGAGGGCACGCTGACGGTGGACAACGTGTGGCGCGAGCAAGGCGTGAAGCTGGACGACGCGGCGCTGGACGAAACCCTGGCGCGCCATGCGGCGGCGTGTGGCGCCACCCGCGTCAAACGCCCCCGGGCCCGCGTGGCGTGAGCGGAGCTCAGGGCAGCTCGGGCACCTCGCGCTCCAGCGTCTCCGCCGCGCGTGCGTCCTTGGGGAGCCCGAAGCGCTGGCGTGAGCACGACAGCAGGTGCCCCGCGTAGACGGTGTCCTCCAGCGCCTCCTGGAAACGCCCCGCCTGCGCCAGCGTCCGAGCCCGCTCGTCCACCAGCCGGGCCAGGATGCGCGCCTGCTCCGCGTGGGAGAAGAGGCGCACCACGGAGCGGGCGTCGAAGCACACCAGGGTGTCGAACTCCATGCCCAGCGTGGCCGTGCAGGCCTCGCGGATGTGCAGCAGGCTCGCGTCCAGGGAGGCCGCCGCCCGCGCACGGGCGATGTCCGGGGCCAGACGGCCGAGCTCACGCACGGCGTTCAAGGTGAAGGCGTAGCGCAGGACGGGCATGCGGATGGGGACTACACCCCAGACGCGCGGATTCATCCAGCGACCCCGTGTGTCCGGAACCACACCCGGGCCTGCCTCCAGAGAACGTCACTGGCCGGGATGAAACCCCGCCGACTACAGTTTCCCGTCGCGCGTCGGCCACCCCCACCCAGGAAGACACGAGCATGAAGGATTTGGACGCCATCCTCCGCGCACGCTCGCGCTCGCGAGGCCCGTCGGTGCTGGCCACCGTGGTCGCGGTGTCGGGCTCCGCGTACCGCCGCCCGGGTGCTCGCATGTTGATGAGCGAGGAGGGCTGGCTGGCGGGAGGCATCAGCGGCGGGTGCCTGGAGGCGGACATCGTCCGCAAGGCCTTCTTCTGGACGACCACCGGCCCGCGACTGCTGCGCTATGACTCCACCAGCGACAGCGAAGAGGATGAGGGCGCCTTCTCCTTCGCGCTGGGCTGCAACGGCGTGGTGGACGTGCTGCTGGAGCGCTGCGAAGCGGGCGTGGAGGAAGCGCTCACCTTCGCCGCCGAGGCCCGACTGGCGGGACGGCGAGCCGTGGTGGCGACGGTGTACCGGGGTCCGGCGAACGCCGTGGGCGCGCGGCTGCTGCTTCGCGATGACGGCACCGAGGCGGGCAATCTGGCCGGCGCGCTGCGAGACGCCGTGCGTGAAGCGGCCCGGGAGGCCCTGGCCGCGGGCAAGACCTGGAGCGGCCCCTGCGGGGGCGCGGACGTGCTGGTGGAGGTCGTGGAACCGCCCCACGCGTTGGTGCTCTTTGGCAGCGGCTTCGACGTGGCGCCGGTGGTGAATCAGGCCGCGGGACTGGGCTGGCACGTCACGGTGGTGGCGGACCGGCCCGCGGAGAGCCTGCGCAACCGCTTCCCCCGGGCGCACGCGGTGGTGTCGGCGAAGGCGGTGAGCGCGGTGGAGGCACTGCCGTTGTCGCCACGAACGCTGGCCGTGCTGATGACCCACAGCCTGCCGCAGGACCGCGAGCTGCTCGCGCGGCTGCTTCCGCGTCCGCTGCGGTACCTGGGCGTGCTGGGCCCCCGGTCGCGCACGGACCGGGTGTTGGCGGAGCTGCCGTCGATGCCCACCGCCGCGCAACTGGAGAAGCTGCACGCGCCCGTGGGGTTGGACCTGGGCGCGGAAGGCGCGGACGAGATTGCCTTGTCCATCATCGCGGAGCTGCAAGCCGTCGTCTCCAACCGCGAGGGCGGCAAGCTCCGCGAGCGGCAGGCCCCCATCCACACGGCGGCGCCCCCACCGGTGCGGAGGCTCGCGTGACAGTGGGCGTGGTGTTGCTGGCCGAGCACGGTTCGTCACGCAGGGAGCATCCCCGTCAGTGCGTCCGGTATCAGGGCAAGACGCCCCTGCAGCCACGGAGGCACGCGTGACAGTTGGCGTGGTGTTGCTGGCCGCGGGCGGCTCATCGCGCCTGGGGCACCCGAAGCAGCTCGTCAGATACCAAAGCAAGACACTGGTGCGCCGCGCCGCGGAGGCAGCAGACGCCGTGCGATGCGGCCCCGTCGTGGTGGTGCTCGGCGCCGCGCGGGACGCGGTGGCCGCGGAACTGACCGGCCTCTCCGTGCGCACCGTGGACCACGCGGACTGGGCCGCCGGGCCCGGGGGTTCGCTGCGCGCGGGCCTGCGGGCCCTGACGGATGCGGAGCCCCCCGCCCTGGACGCCATCCTCGTCATGCTGTGCGACCAGCTCCGCGTGGACGCCGCGCACCTGCGGGCCCTGCTGGACACCTTCGAGCGGACGCGTGCGCCCGTGGTGGCCTCCGCGTACGACGGCACCCGAGGCGTGCCCGCGCTCTTCGCCCGTGCGTGCTTCCCGGAACTGGAGGCGCTGAGCCCCCACCAGGGCGCGCGCGGCGTGATTGCGCGTGAACCCTCGCGCGTGGCGGAGGTGACACTCCCCGGCGGCGGAGACGACGTGGACACCCCCGAGGATGTCGCGCGGCTGACGTGAGTCCGCGTTCGTCACGCCGCGGATACGCGCATCGGCCCCTGGGCTGGCGGACTGGTACGTCAGTGCGTATTGCCAGCGCCACGCACCGTTCCCCACCTTTTCCGCGCACGACGTTCAGCGGAAGGGGTCTCCATGTCCAAGTTCAGGTTCCCGGCGGTGCTGGCCGCCTCGGCGGTGATGTGTCTCTCCGTGGGCTGCTCCCGGAAGTCGAAGATGTCTCACGAAGGCATGCCACCCACCGCGCAGCAGACGCCCCAGGACCAGGGGGGCCTGCCTCCACCCAACGCGCGCGCCGACATGAAGCGGGACTGCCCCATGGACGTGCCGGGTGCGCAAGCGCGCGCGGAAGACATCCCGGAAGGCGTGGCCCTCGTCATCGTCACGCCCCAGGCCGAACAGGTGGCGGACCTCCAGCAGCGCAGCCGCCGGATGATGCAGTTCCAGCAGGAGCACGGCACGGGTGGCAGCGGCATGGCGCAGCCGCCGGGCGTCGACTACGACGAGATGGGCGGGCGCGAGGAGCCGGGCTCCGCGGGCGCGCCGTCCGTGCCGTCCGTGGCCAGCGTGCATGACGCTCCGCAGGGAGTCGTCATCGTCTACACCGCCGTGGACCCGGCCCGGCAGGACAAGCTGAGCTCCGAAATCCACCGGAACGCCAAGTACCTGGCCACCGGCAAGTGCCCGGGCATGGCGGCGGACTGAGTCCACCCGGGTCGTGCGATGGGCCGCGCCTCGTCGTGAGGCGGGCCCCACCGCGCCCCCGCTCACGCCAGCGGCGGCAGGTGCGCCAGCAGCCGCTGCAAGTCGGGCTGCAGCTCGTCCGGCGACGCGCTCGCGAGCACGTCCTCGGGATGCGTGCCCCACGTCACGGCGTAGGTCCGCAGCCCCGCGGCCTGGCCCGCGCGCACGTCCAGCGCGGTATCCCCCACCATCCACAGCCCCCCCGTGCCCAGCGCCGCCAGGGCGTGGTGGAGGACGTCCGGCGCGGGCTTGTGCGGAAAGCCCTCCGTGCCCTGCACGTGGTGCAGCAGCGGCCCCAGTCCCATCGCGTCGACGAAGCTGCGGGCCATGTCGGGGCGCTTCGTGGTGGCCACGGCGAGCAGGTAGCCGCGCTCGCGCAGCGTCCGCAGCACCTCCGTCACCCCGGCGTAGGGCCGCGAGTTCCGGTGGAAGTGCAGTGGGTAGTGCTCACGGTAGGCCGCGCACAACGCGGGCACGTGCTCCGACGCGGCGAACTGGCTGTACATCCAGTCGAGCGGATGGCCGATGAACGCGCGCACCTGCGCGTACGTGGGCGCCGGGAGCCCCTGCCGCGCGAAGGCGTGCAGGAAGCTGTCGATGATGTCCGGCAGCGAGTCCACCAGCGTGCCGTCGAGGTCGAAGAGGATTCCACGGGGAGGAGAGGCGCTCACACCCTTCCCATACCGCCTCCGCCGCCCGCTGTCGTCCCTCCCCGCTCAGGGCGTGGCCTGCCGCCCTGGCGAGGCAGCGTCCTTCTCCAGGACACAGAGGTACAGCCGGTCCTCCTGCACGCAGCGCGTACCGCGAATGGCGCGGAACTCATGAATCCGTTGGGGAATGGAGAGGTAGACAGTGTCCGGGTCGAGCCTGCCTGCCCGGACATCGTCATCCAATCCCAGGCAATAGGACTGCGCGCGCGAGTCATCCAGCCGCGCCACGTAACCGCTGTTGAACGTGAGCCCCAGCCGGTAGGCGCGATACGCCCAGAGCGGGAACTCCCTGGGGCCCGCGCGGCACCCCCGTCCCGAGCCGTCATGGATTTGCGGCGGATAGAGCACCAGGTGCTTGCGTCCCTCGGCGGCCTCGCGGAGCGCCTCGGACGGCGCCGTGGTCCAGGCCGGGCCTTCCTGCCCCTGCCGGCCACGGCCCAGGTTCACATCGAAGCCTTGCAGCACCACCGTCAGGGCCAGCAGTGACGGTGCCACGGACGGGCGTGGCAACCGGATGAGCACGAGCGCGGAGCCCAGCGCGAGCAGGTAGTACAGCGGCCACACGAAGCGGCCCGAGGAGCGGAAGGGCTCCACCCACCGCATCACCGGCGCGTACAGCGCGGACACGTTCGCGACCAGTTCGCCGCGCAGGGTGATGTGCGAGGACAGCGCGAAGAAGAACAACCCCAGCGACACCAGGCCCACCGGAACGAACCTGCGCCACAGCCGGGCCACTTGGGGCGCGTCCCGCGCGACCAGCACGAGCGCCGTCCAGAGCGCGAAGAGCACGCCGAGCCCCAGATAGGCGAAGCCCTCGTACTGGGCCCCCTGCCGGGGCAACGCGCTCAGGAAGCGCGACCAGAGCAGGTCGCGGTAGCCCAAGGGATTGATGAACGCCGCCAGGTCCGCGGAGAACCCGCCGAACGCGCCCGCGCCCAACGTGCGGACCGTGCCCAGATAGCCAAAGACGTAGAAGAGCACGAGCACGGTGCCGACATTCACCCCCGCGGCCAGCACCGGCCAACGCCAGGGCAACTGGCGCTCCAGGGCCGTGCGCACGCACAGCGACACCGAGAGCGCCACCACCATGGCGGTGATGACCGGGTGCACGCCCGCGGCGAACACGCACATCGCCAGCGCGAGCCCCAGGGCCTGCTTCGCGTCGCGCGCGGACCGCTGGGGAATCAGGTGCAGCCCCACCAGCAGAATCAGCGTCCAATGCGCGCACAGCGCTTCGTGCGCCATGCTCATGCGCGCCAGCAGCGTGGGCGACAACACGAGCAGCCCGCCCACCATCCATTGCTGCGGCACCGAAGCGTCCAGACGCCGCGCCACCCAGGCGCCCGTCGCGCCCTGCAACATCAGACACGCGCACATCCACGGGCCGATGTACTGGAAGTCGACGGGCAACACGGCGGAGAACGGCAGCAGCAGCAGCGCCACCCAGGGGATGGCGTCCATGTAGCCGAGCGTCGTCCCGAGCGGATGGATGAACCCTTCCATGGCCCCCAGCGGGAAGCGCAGGGGCTCGTTGCGGAAGAACAACCAGCCCAGCAGGTGCTGGCTGAAGTCGTCACGCAGCAGCCACCCCAGCCGCGTCGGATCCAACGCCGCCGGGCCGTACACCGCCAGGAAGGCCAGCAGGCCCACGCCAGCGGCCCCCAGCGGTCCCAGGTGAGCAATGACGAACGTGGAGGCCACCGTCGGAAGGCGCCGCAGCCGTTCGGGCAGGGCGGGGCTCACGAACGGGACTCACACGAGGCGGCGGAAGCCGAGGTGTCGCGCGCTTCGGGCATGGAGCCGCCGCTTGAAGCACAGCCATTTCCAGCGCGTCAAGCAGCCCCGGCGCAGGCAGGGGAGCCACCCGCCTCCGGGTCCGCCGCCTCCACCTCGACAGGCTCCGGGGAGAGCCGCCAGAGCGCCTCCTCAAGGAAGTTCGCCGCGCCTCGCAGGTCCGACGAGGCGGCCTCCGGCGGCGCGCTCCGGGCCCTCGCGATGCGCTGCCGCACCGAATCGAAGGCGTGCTGCGCCCGGACGGCATCCTCGCGCGCGGCCCGCGCCTCCGCCAGGTCCACCGCCGCGCGGAGCAGGTGGGCCAGCTCGCGCAGCACCGGGTTGGCGAGCAGCTCCGGCGCGCCCTCCAGCACGACGAAGCTCGCCTCCGCCGCCGAGGCGTCTCCCACGTAGGCCTCCACCACCGCGCGGTACACCGCGAAGCGCAGCACCTGCCCGCGCGACACCCGGCCCAGGCCGGACACCGCCTCAGACAAGCGGGCCCACGCCTCGCTCCACTCGCCCAGGGCCAGCTCCGCGCGCCCCAGCTCGCCCAGCGCGGATCCCTCCAACAGCCGCTGCCCCAACTGCCGGCCAATCCGCGCCGCCGCCAGGAGGTGCTCGCGCGCGTCCTGGGGACGGGCCTCCTCCAGCAGGTAGCAGCCCAGGTTGAGCCGCGCCAACGCATGCCCGGCGCGGTCGCCCACGCTGGCCGAGCGCGCCATCGCCTCCTCCAGCAGGCCCATCGCCTCGCGCGTGCGCCCCATCTCGCCAATCGCCACCGCGCAGTTGGTCAGGAAGCCCACCTCGAACGTCACGTCGCCCACGCCGTGGAACAGCGCCTGCGCCGCGCGCAGATGCGGGATGGCCGCCTCCGCGCCACACCGCGCCTGTTCCACCAGGCCCAGGTTCCCCACCGTGTACGCGTCCAGCCACCGGTCGCCGCCGGAGGAGAGCTGCCGGGCCTCGCGCACCAGCTCCCAGGCCTGGGACAGCTCCCCTTCGTGCCGGGCGACAATCGACAGGTCCACCAACACGCGCTTCTCCCCCGCCACCGCGCCCAGCCCTCGCAGGGAGCCACGCGCCCACTCCAGGTCCTTCCGGGCCGAGTCCAGGTGTCCCGCCTCCAGGTACACCCGGCCTCGCACCGCCACGGCCTCGGCCACGAGCTGGGGCGACACCAGGACCTGCTCGGCCCGCTTCAACGCCGCATCCAACCGCTCCAGCAGCAGGCGCACGGGGCCCCGGGCCACCACCTCCGGCTCCAGCGCCACCAGCGCCTCCAGGGCCCGCTCCACGGAGCGGGACGTCGCGGGCGTCACGGCCAGGGCGTTGTCACACGCGGCCAGCAGGTTCTCCCGCTCCTGCGCCAGCCGCTGGAGGGCCTCCGCGCCGCCCTGACACCGCACCTGCGCGCGGAGGCTGCGGGCCAGCGCGAGGTACCAGTCCGCGTGCCGCTCCGCGAGCGCCACCTCCGAGCCCTCCTCGCTCAGCCGGACGGCGGCGTACTGACGGATGCTCTCGTATTGCCCCAGCCGAGCGTCGCCGCCGGGCAGCTCCGCCTCCATCACGCGCAGCAACGACTTGGAGCGCAGCGACTGGAGCACGTCCAGCACGGCCGGCCCGTCCGACGGCAGCCCCAGCACCGCCTCCGCCGCCTCCAGCGTGAAGCCGCCACGGAACACCGAGCACCGCGCCAGCGCCGCCCGCTCCTCCGGCTCCAGCAGGTTCCAGGACCAGTCGATGGCGCCTCGCAGCGTCGCCTGCCGCGCGCGCCCGTCCCGGCGTCCCGCGCGCAGGAGCTCGAAGCGGCGCGACAGCCGCTCGCGGAGCTGACTCACGCTGAGCAGCGCCATCCGCGCCGCGGCCAGCTCGATGGCCAGGGCGATGCCATCCAACTGGCGCACGATGTCCGCCACGAAGGGCGCCTCGCCCGCGGTCAGCTCGAAGTGCCCTCGCGCCTCACGCGCCCGCAGCGTGAACAGGCGCACCGCTTCCGAACGGACCAGCTCCTCCAGCCGCGACTCGCCTTCCTCCGGCACCGACAGCGGCGTCAAATCCAGCAGCCGCTCTCCCACGAGGCCCAGCGCCTCGCGCGACGTGGCCAGGAAGCGCGCGCGCGGCGCCATCTGCATCCAGCGTCCCAGCGTGGCGGGCACGTGCTGCACCGCCTGCTCCAGGTTGTCGAGGATGACCAGCACATCACCGCAGTCATGCAGCGCGCGCCCCAGCCGCTCCACCGGTTCGGTGGGGTCGCCATCTCCGCGCAGGGTGAGGCCCAGCGTCTGGCCCACCGCCAGACAGAGCGCCTCCGCCGTCTGCGCCTCGGACAGCTCGCACAGCCAGACGCCGCCCTCCCAGGTGCCGGACTCCAGCTCCAGCGCGCCCAGGAAGGTGGCCAGCCGCGTCTTGCCCATGCCGCCGGGCCCCAGCACCGTCAGCAGCCGCGCGCCCTCCGACAACCAGCGGCGGAGCACGCCCAGCTCCACGCACCGGCCCACCAACCCATCTTGAAGCACCGGCACGTTGCCCTGCCTGTCTCGCGGTGCGCGCGGCACACCGAAACGCCGCTCCGACAGATGCGCGGGCAGCACCTCCACCAACGCCACGGCGTCGTCGATGCCCTTCAGCCGGAACGCGCCCAAAGGCCGCACCGCGGGACGCCCCAGGGCCTCCACGGCCTGCGCGGCCTGCGCCCAGGCGCTCCCACTCACCAGCACCTGCCCGCCATGGCCCGCGGCGGCCACCCGCGCCGCCACGTTCACCATGCGGCCCAGGTAGTCGGTGCGGCCGGAGCGCTCATCGAGCCGGCACTCGGGCTCGCCCACGTGCACGCCCATGCGCACCCGCAGCCCCCGGAACAGCAGGCCCCTTGGCCCCACCTCCTCCGCCGCCTCCGGCTGCGACAGGATGTCCGCGGGCCACGCCGCGCACAGCAGCGCGTCCTGCGCCTCCAGGCACCACCCCAGCGCGTCCAGCACCGAGGGGAAGGCGATCATGAAGGAGTCACCCTGCGTCTTCACCTCGTAGCCGGTGCTGCCCACCAGGAGCGAGCGAAGCACTCGGTCATGGACCTCCAGCGCGGCGCGCATGCCCGCGCCACACCGCTCCCACAGCCGCGTGGAGCCTTGAACGTCGGTGAAGACCAGGGCCACTGAACCTTCGGGAGGCATCGTCGAGGCCGCCTGCTGTTCATGGCCGGGCAGAGCCCTCAGCATGCTCGTCACCGAGCCTGCCAACCGTCTTGAGGACGCATCACCCATCGCACGCTCCTGCGATGCCAGTTCCCGCTGAAGAGATGACACCACGCGGAACGGACGCAGCCCATGCGTGCCGGGCCCAAGCTCCGGGCCTCAACACAGGCAGCATCCATCAACCGACGGAAGCTCACGGCCGCGTCCACAACGCCACGGCGCCCTCGCCCCCCAAGGCACGTCCACCAGCCCCCACGGCGCGCACTCCCACATGGCCAGACTGTCAGCGATTGCAAACATCACCCGTGGGTGCTGGTTGACCGCACGCATCACTGGCGCAATTTTGCGCGCAGGCCACCCTGCCGCATGCCCGCACGTCTCGACTGGCCGTTTCCGGGTCTCGCACCGCGAGCCACCCGGCGACCTGGACCCACTTGGGGAGTCGATGAAAAAGCCACTGTTCGCGAAGACGTTTCCGCTGCTCGCTGTGACGGCGCTGGGCCTGACGGGCTGTGAGCCCCTGATGCCGGAGGCACCGCCTCCCACGGGTGCGCAGGTGCAACCGCAGGAGTCCATCAACGGGCTGTCGTTCAATGGCCTGTCATTCAATGGCCTGTCGTTCAATGGGCTGTCATTCAACGGCCTGTCGTTCAATGGGCTGTCGTCGACGGCCTTCACCACCTGGTTCCAGTCCAATCCCTCCCTGGCCGACATGGCGATGCGCTACGTGGTCCGCTGCGCGGTGCCCGACGGGCAGACGCGCACCTTCACCTCCCCAACCACCAGCGTGCAGTACACCTGGGACGGCGGGCTGGGACTGGCGCCGAGCTGGGCCGCGGGCAACGCGGCCACGCTGGCCGAGCAGCAAATCGTCTCCGCGTGCCTGGCGGCCCACGGCAACCGACTGGGAGAGTCGCTGCTCATCTCCGTGCTCGGCCGGGACGCCGCCGGGGACGTCATCCCCTACACGGCGGAGGAAATCATCACCTACTCCCGCAAGGAGTCGTGCTTCTTCGGCAACCTCTTCAACGAGGAAGGCCTCTACGTGGCCGCGGAGCGCGCGCCCCTGGGCCCGCAGGAGAGCACCTCTCGCGCCTGCGCGGGCCTGCTCGACGACGGCACGGAGACCGAGGTGCCATGTGCCCCCATGGTGCACGTGGGCGACTGTACGTCCCACTGCACGCTGGACGAAGGCGGGCTCTTCTTCGCCACCTGCACGGCGGGCGGCGTCACCTACCTCCCCATCACCACGCGGCTGTCCCCCGCGGATGTGAATCAATGTGGGGACGGGGTGTGCCAGGCCACCGAGCGCTGCGGCACCTCCCACCGGTACGACAACTGCGCACTGGATTGCGGCCCCTGCCCGTGAGGATGTGAGCGTCGCGTGGCGGACGCTTTTGCTCACGCCGCCCGAGGAATGCATTGGAAGGTGCATGGACGTGACTACTTCCCTGGAACCCCTTTGCAGGTGGTTCCGCGCCCATGCACCTCACCCCTCCCCACATCGCCCTGCGCCTGCCGTGCGCGCTGCTCCTCGCGAGCGTGCTGCTGGCCACGCCGTCCCACGCCCAGACCACGCCGCTGGAGGACAACAACCTCATCACCGCGGGCTACATCGAGCTGGCGTACGACATCGGCGGCCTGCTGGACCCCACGCTCACTCCGGGTGGAACCAGCGCCGTGCGACCCAACTGGTTCGTCTTCGCGCCGCACGCCTCCCGCACGGGTGGTGAGGGCCTGCTGGGCGCGTCCCTGGCCCGCGGCATCATCCGGGTCGCGAGGGGCCAGCCCTCCCTGTCGCTCCAGCAGGCGCTGGGGCGCGTGGGCCTTTCGGGCACCTTGCACCTCTCCGTGGAGCGGCTGGGCCTGCAGCTCGTGCTGTCCGGCCTGCCCTTCGACGTGGCGGCGTCGCTCGCCTCGCTCACCACGGCCATGAATGGCGCGGCCCTGTTGGACCCGCGCACGCTGCTCACCACCACGGCCCGGCTCGCGGCGCTCTACGCGAGCGCGCCCGGCGTGCACCCGCTCGACAAGGCGGAGCGCGTGGTGGACACGCTGGAGCGCACGCTCAACGAGAGCAACCTCGCCATCTTCTCGGACATCGGCGGCTCGGGGCGCCTCTACATGAACTGGCGCGCGGGCGCGGGCGCGGTGACGCCCGAGCGCGTGCTGACGGAGTTCACGCTGGTGGACGCGGTGCCCGCGCAGTCCCGGCAGGCCTTCGACTACGCGCTCGCCCACGCCTTCGACTCGCCGCGTCCCTTCCAGTTCAACACCCTCTTTCCGGGCATGCACTGGAAGAGCCTGCTGGTGGCGGCCTTCGCGCTGTACGAAGAGGCCCGCCTGGCGCCCACGCCCGCCACGCGCGACGCGCTGATTGCCATGGGCAACAACTACATCGCCTGGCGCGAGCAGCACGACATGGCGCAGCCCGTCTTCTCGCCCGCCGTCCAACGCCCGGATGAAGTGTCGCGCGTCGAGCTGCTGCGGACCCTCACCCCGCTCTTGTCCACGGACTTCGGGACGATGACGTGGACGTACGCGGACTTCGCCTACAGCCAGGGAGACCGGGACGGTAATCCGTTCACCTCGCCGCCCACTGAGTACAATTGGGCCGACTTCTGGGACCGCTGGACGGGCATCCTCTTCGCGTTCAACGCGGCCTATCTTCAGCCCACGGCGCTCTGGGTCATGCCTGAACCCCTGGTGGACCCCACGGCGGAAGCAAACGGAGGCTGAGCGCGCATGGGTGAGTCGGGGCCTCCGGGGGGCCGGAAGCGGGGGCGGAGGGACCGGCATCACGCACCGCGTGACGCGCCGCGCACTCCCACGAGCTCCGAGCCAGACGGCTTGACGCCTCCGGAAGGTCAGGAGACGTTTCCAGGCCCCATGAGACTCGCTCCGTCTTCCGAGCCCGGCCGTCCCTCGGAGCTGGCCCCCCTCACCGAGATGCCCGCCCACGCCGCCGACCAGGCCGCCCTGTCCGCCGAGGCCCGGCTGTGTGTGCTTCAGGAGATGATGGGCGAGGCCTTCTTCACGCTGGATGCCCAGGGCCGGGTGCGTGAGCTGAACGCGCGCGCCGCCGCCCTGCTGGGCCTGCCCGCCGAGCAGGTGCGCGGCCAGGAGCCCTGGCTCGCCCGCCCCGAGCTGACGGGCACGGTGCTGCACGAGCGGCTGATGGCGGCGCTCAACGCGCGCGAAGGCGGGCGCTTCCTCGCGGAGCTGCCCTCACGCACCTGGCTGGAGGTGACGGTCCGCGCGGTGGGCGACGAGACGTGGGTGCTCGCCGCGGACATCACCCAGCGCCAGCACGCCGAGAGCGAGGTGGCGCGCATCGAGGAGCGCTTCCGGCAGTTGGGTGAGCGCTTCCAGGTGGCGCTCGACTCCGCGCAGATGGCCGTCTGGGAGACGAACCTCGTCACCGGACAGGTGTTCCGCTCCGAGGCGCATGACCGGCTCTACGGCTACGCGCAGCCGCAGGCGGTGTGGACCCACGAGATGTTCCTCGCCTCCATCCATCCGGACGACCGCGCGGAGGTGGAGGCCCAGGTCACCCTGCTGTTCACCCAGCAGGTGGACGCCTACACCTCCACCTTCCGCACGTGCTGGCCGGACGGGAGCTGGCACTGGCTCACCAGCCGCGCCCGGGTGATTCGCGACGCCTCCGGCAACGTGGCCGTGGTGCGCGGGGCCATCCTGGACATCACCGCGCTGAAGGAGACGGAGGCCGCGCTGCAGGAGGCGGTGCGCACGCGCGACGACTTTCTCTCCATGGCCAGCCACGAGCTGCGCACGCCGCTCACCTCGCTGCGGCTCCAGGTCCAGACGCTGCGGCGCATGGGGGACACCGCGCCCGGCCAACTGCTGGGCTCGGAGAAGGTGGTGGGGAAGCTGGACAACACGGAGCGCCAGCTCCGCCGGCTGGGCGCGCTGGTGGACAACCTGCTGGATGTCAGCCGCATCCAGACGGGCAAGCTGGACTTCCAGTTCTCCGAAGGGGACCTGGCGCTGGTGGTGACGGACGTCGTCTCCCGCTTCACCGAAGAGGCGCGGCTGGCGGGTGTGGCGCTGGACGCGCAGGTGGACGCCACGGCGACGGGCCGCTTCGACCGGCTGCGCATGGAGCAGGTGCTGAGCAACCTGCTCAGCAACGCCTTCCGCTACGGCGCGGGCAAACCCGTGAAGGTGTCGCTGACGTGCGAGCCCGCCACCATCCG
The DNA here is from genome assembly GCF_000280925.3 of Myxococcus hansupus. Classification (NCBI taxonomy): domain Bacteria; kingdom Pseudomonadati; phylum Myxococcota; class Myxococcia; order Myxococcales; family Myxococcaceae; genus Pseudomyxococcus; species Pseudomyxococcus hansupus. The sequence continues at coordinate 895,228 of NZ_CP012109.1, read as the reverse complement.
CGTGGTGGTGCAGGACAGCGGACCGGGCATCCCCGCGGCGGACCGGGACCGCGTCTTCGAGCGCTTCACCCAGGGCGACAACGCCCAGCGGCGCGGCGGCCTGGGCCTGGGGCTCCACATCGTCCGGCAAATCGTCGAGGCCCACGGAGGGCGTGTCCACGTCGAGGAGACCCCTGGCGGCGGCGCGGCCTTCGTGGTGGATTTGCCACGCGAGGCCTGACCCGAGGGCCCCCCGAATATCCTCCGCTTTCGTACACGTGACGCCTTCCGGGAAGGACTTGGCGCCGGAACGGAATCAGGACTCGTGCATCATGCCGTCACGGTTCGGCGTGCGACGGAATCTTCCGCGCCCGTCGTCATGCTCGAACCAGCGCTTCCGTCAGGGGTCCATCCGATGTGGATTGAGAGCATCATCATGCCGCGCGAGGATGACTCGGCCCCCTACGTCCCCGCCCCACAACGGGACCGGCGCAGCGGGCTCCCCGTCGCCATGGCGGAGAGCCGCAGGCTCCGCGACGCGGTGCAATCCTTCGTGAGCGCCCACGACTTGTCGGACGGCGTGAAGTGGCTCAGCGAGCCCGGCATCCTCCCCCTCCTCACCATTCACTGCACGGACTTCGCGTTGACGAAGCTGCGCGAGGCCACGGACTTCGTCGTGGGCTGCGCCGCGCCCATCGACGCCTACCCCGCACTGGTGGGAACGCACGGACCGATGGCCGCCGAGCTGCTGGGCACCACCGCCCCGTCCCTCGAGCGGCGCTGCGTCTGAGCCCCCGTCACGGCGTGGGGATGTGCCGGTAGCGCGCCGCGCAGAACTGGTACACGGCGTACCCCACCAACCCCAGGGCCACGGCGCCCAGCAACCAGGGTCCGAAGGGCTGTGCCGCCAACGTGCCCAGCGCTTCGCCCAGGCCGCCCGCTTCACCGGGGTCCGCGTTCAACGCGGCCTGGATGAAGAACCAGCCCACCAGCAGGAACACCACGCCGCGCGCGGCGACCCCGGCCTTGCAGATGCGCTCCACCCAGGTCCGCTGACGCGCCGCCAGTCCGGACAGGGTGAGCTTCTCCAGCATCTTCCCCTTCCAGGCCCGGTAGAACTGGTAGCCGGCGAACGCCATCACCGACAGGCCCACGAGCACGACCAGCGCCTGACCAAAGGGCTGTGACAGCAGCTTCGCGGTGAGGCTCTGATTGCCACCACCCCCACCGCCTCCACGGCCACGGAGCAGGTTGAAGGCCGTGAGCGCGAGGCTGGCGTGAATCACCCCGCTGCCCACCATGCCCACGCGCGCCGCCAGCCCCTTCCCGGAGCGGCCCTTGTCTTCCAAATCCCACGCGGCCTGGGCGAAGCGCCACAGCGCGAACGCCAGCAGGCCCACGCCCAGCAACACGAGCAGCACCGAACCGAAGGGCTGGCGCGCCACTTCCGCCACCGCGCCATGGGTGTCCGTCGCCTGGCCGCCCTCGCCCGTGGCCAGCATCAACGCCAGCGCGCCAATCACCGCGTAGACGGCGCCACGCGCCGTGTAGCCCGCTCGGGCCGCCCACTCCACGCCGCTGCGGCTTGCTTCCCGCCCCGCCCGTGCCGCCCGTTGGAGGTCGGGCCGGCGCAACGTCCCCGTCGCCATGTGTCGTCGTTCCTTTCCGGTGCCACAGCCCCGTCCGTCAGGGAACGATGCACATGGCCCCGCCGGGCCCCAACGGCCGCTCGCCTGGCTGCTCGCTCAGTCCCGTCGGACACTGGCGCGCCTCAGCCGAAGCGCGCCTGGAACGCGCGCAGGTTCGGCCCATCGCCGCCGCGCTCGTAGACGGCGAAGACGACGTGCGTGAAGGCGCCGGGGAACGAGGCCAGCGCGAGGGCGAAGGCCTCGGCGACCTCGACGGGGTTGTTGCGGAACACGCCGCAGCCCCACGCGCCGAGCACCAACGTCCGGTGGCCCTGGTGCGCGGCCACCCGGAGCACGTTCAGCGCGCGGGACTGAAGCACCTCGCGGATGCTCGCGCCCACGCCCGAGTCGCGTGACAGCGCCACGCCCGCGTTGGGGGCGGGCGCCGTGAGGATGGAGACCTGGAAGGGTTGCTCCAGGAACGCCAGGGACTCGTCCCGGACGAAGGGCACGTCCGGCGCGTAGATGAGATGGTCCGTGTAGAGCGGTGACGGGTCCGCGCGGTTGGCGTCGTAGTAGTCGCGCTGCGTGAGCAGGCACGGGTACAGCGCCGAGCAGCGCGCCAGGTCCTCCTCTTGCGCCTTCGCACCGCCCAGGAAACCGCCACCGGGGTTCTTCGCCGACGCGAAGTTCAGCGCGCCCACGTGCGCGGCGCCCGCCTCCACCAGCCGACGCGCGGCGGCGCCGGTCTTCTCCGCCGTCACCTCAATGCGGACTCCGGACGGAGGTTCCACGGGCGAGGTGTCCACCGTGATGCGCGAGAACTCGCCCGGCCGGTACAACACCGTGCCTTGAACCGCGCGTTCGACCGAATCTCCCAAATCGACGCGCCGCCCCGAGGGAGCCAGGTACTGGCCCCGCTCGATGACGTCCAACGTCTGCTGTCCAATGCCCTTGAGCGACATGTCGTGTGTCCTGTCCACAGGGCCCGCGCATCGATGCGCGAGCCTTCGTGTCACCTCAACACGAACATTCCCAAGGCATCCTGACACACGCCGTGGCGGCGCGTGGGCTCAGTCGCAGCCGATGCGTCGCGTACTGACCACGACGTTGTCGAGCCACGTCTCGGAGCCCGACGGCCCCAAGGGGTGGACGAAGCCGTAGCCCACGGTGATGCTGTTGAAGGCGCGCATGCCGATGTTGACGAAGTCATGCGCCAGCATGCCGTCCACGTAGACACGCATGTCGCCGTGTGTGCTGGACGTGCTCTCACGGTGGACCTCCCACTCCAGGCACACCCACCGCCCGGCTGCCATGCCCACCAGAATGGGCTCGGGCTGAGGGGTCCACCCCTGCCCCTCGCGGCCGGTCCAGTCGTCCAGCGCGAAGCCGCTGTCCTGCATCACCTGGAGTTCGACCCCACCAAAGTCCTCATCCAGATTGGCGAGCATGAAGACGGTGCCCATCTGCCCGAAGATCCTCGGCAACGAGCGCATGTAGACGTGCGCGCGCACGAAGAGCCGGGTGCCGAACGCGTCGATTCGACGCTGCGCATTCGCGATGGTGGAAACGACCTGCTCCCGCCCGTCGTGCCCGTCCTCGGTGATGATGTGCAGCGCGCCCGCGCCATTGCGCGTCCGTGTACCGTCGACCTGGAGGGTGGCGTGATCCTCATGAACCGTCCAATACGGGGGCGGAGTCATGCCCTCGTCGAACAGCTCGCAAAGCAGCACGTCATCGGGACAAGTGCTGGGCTCGTTGCTGGGCCCGGGGTAGTCGTCGCCGGCGTCAGCGCCCGCGTCCGTCCCCGCGTCAGAGTCCTCGCCCACGCCGGCATCCATCCCCGCGTCGGACTCCGCACCCGCGTCGGACTCCGCACCCGCGTCGGCGCCTGCGTCCTCGCCCGCCCCCGCATCGGCACCGGCGTCCTCACCTGCACCCGCGTCGGCCCCGGCGTCGGACTCCTCGCCCGCCCCCGCGTCGGTGTCCCCTCCCGCGCCGGCATCCATGCCCGCGTCCGTGCGGGGCGGGTTGTCATCACCACCCTCCGAGCACGCCGGCAGCACGCCCAGAGCAAGAACCACGAGAGGCAGCAGGAGAGACCGCTTGAAACGCATGGGCTCGGGTATCCGGACAGGCCCGCGGGGCCGGGCATGCGGTGAGATGAAATGGCCGGACGGGTTCCCCAGACCAGGGCCGACCAACGCATCCCTTATCACTCACAATGCCTGCGGGTCACCCGGGTAAGACAGACCCGGGGCCCGCCAAGGCGCCAGAGACCTAACCCGGCATGCATTGGGATTCATGACCTTCGCACGGCCCAGGAAGCCGCCACCGTGATTCGTCGCAGACGCAAAGCGCCGCGAGCCCACGTGCGACGCCCCTGCCTCCACCCGCCGACGGCGCCGCTCGTCCCCGCCGTCAGGTCGAACGTCCTCGGTCCCATGCCATTCAACGACATGCCGTGTGTCCATTCACGAGGCCCGCGCATCGGCGCGCGAGCCTTCGTGTCACCACGGCGCCTGACAAGCACGGTGGAGGCCGCGCGTGGACTCAGTCGCAGCCGATGCGCCGCGTGCTGACCACGACGTTGTCGAGCCACGTCTCGGAGCCCGACGGCCCCAACGGATGGACGAAGCCGTAGCCCACGGCGATGTTGTTGAAGGCGCGCATGCCGACGCTCGTGAAGTCATGCGCCAGCGTGCCGTCCACGTAGACGCGCGTGTTGCCGTGCGTGCTCGACGCGCTGTCGCGGCGGACCTCCCACTCCAGGCACACCCACCGCCCGGCCTCCATGCCCACCCCGATGGGCTCGGGCTGACGGTTCCACCCCTGCCCCTCGCGCATCGTCCAGTCGTCCAGCGCGAAGCCGCTGTCCTGCATCACCTGGAGCTCGAAGCCACCGAAGTCCGATTCGAAGTTGGAGAGCACGAAGAAGGTGCCCATCTGCCCGAACATCCCCGGCAACGAGCGCATGTAGACGTGCGCGCGCACGAAGAGCCGGGTGTCGAACGCGTCGATGCGCCGCCGCAACCGCGCGATGGTGGCGCCCGGCTGCACCCGCTCGTCGCGTCCGTCCACGGTGACGATGTGCAGCGCACCCGCGCCGTTGCGCGTCCGCGTACCATCGACCTGGATCGTGGCGTTCTCGGTCTCCGCCATCCAGTGCGCGGGCGGAGACGCCCCGTCGTCGAACAACTCGCAGAGCAGCGCGCCCTCGGGACACGTACCGGGCTCGGTGCTGGGCCCCGGGTAGTCGTCACCCGCGTCGACTCCCGCATCGGTACCGGCGTCCGTCGTGCCCGCATCGCCACCCGGCGGGTTGTCATCGCCATCATCCGAGCACGCCGGCAGCACACCCAGGGAGAGGACCGCGAGGGGCAGCAGGAGAGACTGCTTGAAACGCATAGGTTCAGGTATCCGAGCAGGCCCGCGGGGCCGGGCATGCGCTGAGGTGAAATGACCGGACGAGCTCCCCGGACCGTTGCCGGCCCGCGCGCACCACTATCACTCGCAGTGCCAGCCGGTCACCTGGGCAAGGCCGACCCGGGGGGCCTCGCGCGACGTGGCGTGCGAGCACCTACCCTGGCGTGCATTTGAATTCATGGCACCCGGAGCCGGACTCGTGCAGGAATCCGCGCCATGAAACTCTTCCATGCTCCCGGCGCCTGTTCGCTGTCCCCGCACATCGTCCTGCGTGAAGGGGGCCTCCCCTTCACGCTCGAGAAGGTGGACATCCGCGCCAAGAAGACGGAGACGGGCGCGGACTTCCTCGCCATCAACGCCAAGGGTTATGTCCCGGCGATCCAGTTCGACGACGGCAGCGTGCTGACGGAGGTCCCCGCCATCCTCCAGTTCCTGGCGGACCAGGTCCCCGACAAGAAGCTGGCGCCGGCCAACGGCACCCTGGAGCGCTACCGCCTCCAGGAGACGCTCTCCTTCATCTCCTCGGAGCTCCACAAGGGCTTCAGCCCGCTCTTCAATCCCGCCCTCCCGGAGGCTGCCGGGCAGTTGACGCGCGAGCGGCTGGCCCTGCGGCTGGGACACGCTGAGTCCGTGGTGGCGAAGCAGGCGTTCATCGCCGGCGACCAGTTCACCATCGCGGATGCCTACCTCTTCACCGTGCTCAACTGGGCCGGTCACACGAAGGTGGACCTGACGCCCTTCCCCGCGCTGCGCGCCTACCACGCCCGCGTGGCCGAGCGCCCCGCCGTGCAGGAGGCCCTGAAGGCCGAAGGTCTCGTGAAGTGACGGCGGCTTTCGTCAAACTGCTCGTCACGGACAGCGCGCGCTCGGTCGCCTTCTACGAAGCGCTGGGCTTCGAGCGTGTGAGCGCTGAGCCGCCCTTTGTCCACCTCCGGTGGGCCGAGGTCCTGGATGTCTACCTGGTCACCCCGCCGCCCCAACTGAAGCTGGAGGGACGGCGCGGTACGGGTGTGCTTATCGGCCTGCGCGCCGAGGCGCCCCACAGCGTGGACGAGGTGCTCCTGCGGGCCCAGGCCCAGGGCGCCGCCGTGGACGGCCCCACGGTGCAGCCCTGGTTCACCCGCGAGCTCATCGTCACCGACCCGGATGGGTACCGGCTGAACTTCATCGAGCCCACGTAGTCTCGCTTCACCGCGGCACAGGGCGAGCGGCTTCCCTTGAGAGCCGCCGCCCACCGCGCCCCCCCGCGCCGGACACGGCCGGTCCGGATATACTGGCAATCCCCAATATCAGGAGGTCACATGCGAGGATTGCTGGGAGCGGTACTGGCGGTCGGGCTGCTGATGGGATGTGGCGGTATCGAAGACGCCGCGGAGTCCGCGGCACCGCAGGGCATCGACGCGCGTGGCGAGGTCGAGGCGATGGCGTGCAATGACTGCGGCTGGCTCTACAACGGCTGCATGCGCAACGCGCCGACGCTTGAAGCCGCGCAGCGATGCGAAGAGTCCCGGCTGCTCTGCGAGTTCACCTTCTGTCCGTGCCCGGGCCTTGGCTGTCCCAGCGCGCAGGCGGAGTAGTTTCGTCACGCGGGGAGGTCCTCGCGCCTGCTCGCCGCCGCGAACGGCAACGTCCGGCAGGTGCCTCCCCAAGCGGCTTCACCTCGCGAGCGGAGCGCAGGGTTCCGGGCCGTGGAAGCCACACGCTTCACACGTTACGGTACGGGCCCGCCGTCCCATGGAATCCCGCGTCGCAGCCCTCTTCGCCCACGTCCGCGAGCACGCCGAGAACCGCCCTGGCGTCTACCGGATGCTCGGGCCGTCCAACGAGGTGCTCTACGTGGGCAAGTCGGTGCGGGTGCGCACGCGGCTGCTGTCGTACTTCCGCGCGGAGGAGCACGAGAAGGCCGCGGAAATCATCGCCCACGCACACCGCCTCGAATGGGAGTACACACCCAGCGAGTTCGCCGCGCTGCTGCATGAGTTCCGGCTCATCAAGTCGCAGCGGCCCCTCTACAACGTGGAGCACAAGCGCGACCGGGGCCACTGCTTCATCCACCTCACGCGAGAAGCCGTGCCGCGCCTGCGCGTCGTGTCCCGCGCCACCGGAGAGAGCGGCGACTACTACGGCCCCTTCCACGGCAGGAGCGCCGTGTCCGACGTGGTGCGCGCGGTGAGCGACCTGCTCGAACTGCGCGACTGCGCGGCGGACACGCCCATGCGACTGGCGGACCAGGGTCTGCTCTTCCCGCTGAAACAAGAGCCGCTGTGCATGCGCGGCCAATTGTCACGCTGCCTGGCGCCCTGCGCATCGGGCTGCACCCATGCGGAGTACAGCGCACGCGTCGCCCAGGCCCGGGCCTTCCTCGAAGGCACCTCCGACACACCGCTGACGCTGCTGCGCGAACGCATGGCGATGGCGGCCCGCCGGCTTCAGTTCGAATACGCCGCAGAGCTGCGAGACCGGGCCGAGCGGCTGGAGTTGATGCGCGGCTGGGTGGTGGAGCTGAGCCGCATGCTCAAGCGCCTCACCTTCGTGTACGCGGTGCCTGGGTATGGAGGCGATGACCGCGTCTACGTGGTGCGCCGGGGCAGCGTGCGCGCGGAGCTGCCCGCGCCCTTCACGACCGAACAGCAACACGCGCTGGAAGCGACCGCTCGCGAAATCTTCGAGCGGCCTGAACCGGAGACGCTCGGCTTCCGAGCGCACGAGGCACAGGAAGTGATGCTCATCGCACGCTGGTTCCGTCTCCATCCCGAGGCGCTGCCTGAAATGCCCTGCCCAACGGAAGCGCCTTCTTGTTGAGCACGGGCCTCGCGGGGCCCTGTTGCTGCCTTCGCATCCGCATCAACGAACATCTGCTCATTGACTTGGTGCGCGAGTTCGAACGCCCCATGGCAATACGCGAGGGGAGCCCGAGCATCGCGGGCGCCTACACCTGGTTGGCCTACGACGAGGCCACGCACCACCCGTTGCAGCACGTTCATCACAACGACGGAATCCCTGTGCTGACATGCGGTGACTGTGGATTCTCCGGCTGCTGGCCCCTGGAGTGCCGCATCGAAGTGCGGGAGGACCGAGTCGTTTGGTGCGATTTCGCCAATCCCCAGCGAGGGCCGAACAGCGCGGCGGGCGAGTGGAGTTACGTCGGCTTCGGCCCCTTCGAATTCGAGCGCCAAGCCTACGAGCACGCCCTCCAGGCACTCATCGCGGGGAGCTGAAAAGCCAACGCCGCCCACGAGGGCCCTTGGCGACTGAACGGGCCTTCGCCATGTCCAGCCACATCGAGCGGGTCCGCGCGTGGAATGCGATGGATTGACGCCTGGGCACCGGCCTCCGAGTCGATACATGGAGTGACTCTTCAGGGCAGGCCATGGGATGGTCCCGACATGCGATGGTTTGGGAGTCGGCCCACGGGTAGAGGAGTCCTGATGCGTGCGCTGACGCGGACGTACGGCGTTGCGATATCGCTGCTGGCCACTCCCGCATGGGCGAGCGACATGTGCCCGCTGGCGATGTTCGTGTTCCTGCCGCCCATCTACCTGCTGGCCCTCACCGCGGCCCTCGTGGGGGCGATCGTCCGAAGCCACAGGGCCGCGGCTGTCTGGCAGTTCATCTTGCTGTTCTGCGCGCTTCCCGCCCTCGGGGTCTTGGCACTCTGCTCGGCGGGCGCCTACCACGGTGACACACTCCGCCATGAGGAGATGCTGACCTGGTCGGCTGTGACGCTTGGGGTGCTGGTCGCGTCATACGTCTGGGGGATTTGGCGCCTGTCGCTGGTGAAGGCACCAGAACCAGCACCGTGAGGCCCAGAGCCGGCGACGCGCCCTGACCGGCGTCAGCGACCCCCTCCTCGTACAGGCGGCCCTACCCGCGTATGGGTCGCCGCGACACGGGTGCATCACGCTCCGTGACGAGGCCAAAGCCGCCCGCGTCCGGACATGTCCGGACATGTCCGGGACAGGCGCCCGCACGCGACAGCGCCGCCGCCCCCACTGTCGTCACCGTGTCAGCGCCGGCTGGCATGACGCGTGCTCGTGAGAGATGGCCGAGTGGGAAGGCGCAGCCGCTCCCCCCGCCTTCATTCCCTGCAAGCGCCCAGCGTCCGTGACCGTGGGCGACGGCAGACGTCTCACGCAGAAACAAACAGCAGTCACCACACCGGAGAGAAGCCCATGATGTTTGCCATGGACGTACCCCCAGCGACGACGCCCCCGGAAAACCAGAGCGCCTACATTGCCAAGGTGGATGCACCGAAGCGTGGAGGGAGCAATCCCTACGGCTTCGAGATGGAGGGAGTGAGGTCGACCGCCCCCGGCACGACCTACTACCTCACCATGGTGAATAAATCCGCCCTGCCGTGGATTTTCTACGTCTACCAGACATTCCCAGAACAGACAGACGAAATCTTCTCACTGGCATGGCTCGCCAGCCCGTACATGATTGTTCCGGGCGCGGAGATTACCTTCAAGTGGGAGATCAACTATTCCTTCGTCTGGGCAGAAACGGGTGAGTTGACGCCTGGCGTTTCGTTCGTGGCAGGGATGTCAATCGATGCGGATCCAACAGCAGGGGACACGACTAATTTTGTGGTACAGCCTGGACCGAACCTGACGCCTGCGAAGCCCGGCAACGCCCCCGGGACCTTGACTATCTACGATGATACGCTTGTCCCCAAGCAAACGTTCTCGGTGGGCATCGGAATGGGGGATGCCGGGACGTTCGCGGCCCAGGCTGGCGCCAATCTCAAGCATGTCTTTACGCCCACGCCCTCGTATTGGGTCGCGGCCGGGGATGACCAGAAAGTGGGGACGGTGCTGGACATCCAGACAGTCACCCAGACGGCTGCGGCCATCTACCCAGACAATACCTACGCACTCACTGCGACGTTACAAGAAGACAATACATGGCTCGTCGAGCCATCAAGCGAACCCCATTGAACATCTTGTTTGATGTCATCGATGGCGCCCGCTGAAAGGACGCGTGACGTCGCGACCTGTCGGCGCACCTCGAGTCATGGAGCGTAGCCTTTCTTCCGTGGCGTGGGCCCCCGAGGATGCTTGCGGAGCATCCTCGGGTCGACGTGCCTTGCCATGTCCACCAGCCCGGGCCCGCTGCTCCGACGTCTAGCGACTGTCTCACCCACGATGGCCGAGAGGGCGGGCCGGCAAATGTCCGGCTTCTGACTGGCGCGGTGCCCCGCGGGGGGGTGTCCTGGAGTCGCAACCAGGTGCACTGTGGCCGACCCATCCCTTTCGGAGCGCCCCATGTTCAACGCCCCCAACTCCGACGTGGCCGCCAGCGCGGCCGAGCCCGACGACAGCCGCCTCCTCCTCACGTCGCTGTCCGACGTGGGACTCCTTTCCAAGGAGCGGGGACGCGCTTTGACAGACAAGCTGAACCGCTTCTTCGAGGCGGTCCGTGCCCCATCCAAGAAGACCGACGAGGCGTTTTGGACGGCGTTCCAGCAGGAGTTCGGCTTCGCCAAGGTCGCGCCCTCCGAGCGCGTCACGCCGATGAACGCCGCCAACCTCTGCCCGGAGCCCGCGGCGCTCATCGAGTCGCTCAACGAGCTGCGCCTCGAATACAACCTCAACGTCTCGCAGCAGATGCGCACCGTGCAGGGCGAGCGGGTGCTCCAGTTGGAGCGGACGCGCAAGAGTCTCGCCTTCGGCTTGGGCCTGAGCGACCCGAACGACCTCGCCATCGTGCGCAACGCCACGGAGGCGAACAACGCCATCAACTGCGGCTTCCGGGGCTGGAGTGCGGACGGGAATGACACCGTGGTGATGTGGGCGGAGAACCACCCCACCAACCGCGAGGCCTGGAAGATGCGAGCCGAGTGGCCCGGCGGTCCGACGCCTTTCAAGGTGGAGGAGGTGTCCTTCCCGACGAACGCCTCGGAGGCGGACATCGCGGCGGCCTTCATTCAGCGAATCACCGCACGCACGCGCTTCGTCACGTACACGGAGACGGCCAACAGCAATGGCTTCCGCATGCCCGAGTCGGTGATGCGCGCAATCTGGGAACACGTGAAGGCGAACCGGCCAGACTGCCACGTCCACATCGATGGCACGATGGCGTGGGGCGCGCGCCCGCTCAACCTGGCGAACGCGTACTGCCACAGCCTCGTCTCCAGCGCCCACAAGTGGTTCCTGGGCCCCAAGGAGACAGGCATCCTCTTCATGCGCAAGGAGAAGGCCCGGAACTTCATGCCGAGCATCTTCGGGTACGACTACCGCATCGTCATCGTGCCGTACCGGGAGCTCCCGGAGAACGCGCTGAGATTCGAGCTCATCGGCCAGCGCGACGACGTGAACATCATCGCACTCGACCTGACCCAAAGGATGTGGGCGGCCCTGCAGCCTCGCAAACCCTACGAGCGCATCGCCCAGCTCGCCCAGCACCTCATGTCACGACTCCAGCAGACGGGGAGCCGGTGGAGGCTCGTCACGCCGAGCGACCCAGCGCGCAGTTGGGGCGTGGTGCGCGTCGAGGCACAGAAGGAGCACCGGGAGAAGACGCTGTACGACTGGCTCTACGAGGACCCGCGCTACCGCATCGCGGGCTCCGGGGACGACAAGACGTTCCGCCTGTGCCCTCACATCTACAACACGCTCGCCGATGTGGACCGAGCCGTCGATGGAATGAATGCCTGGTACGACGACAGGCGTTCGTGATGGACGGGGCCGCGACAGGTGTGTCGACCCACAATTGGGTCGCCGCGTCATGCGCGCATCACATACGTGGTCCCCGTAGCGGGTACACAGCCCTTGCGACGGGGTGAGGCAAGGGAACGAAGCCTTCCGTTCCCAGCTCCTGCAAGGCGGGCACGCATCCTACCGCTGTACACCAGGCCAGAAAGGCAACCGCGAAGTTCACGGACACTCAATCGGGGAGCTGAACGAAGGGCCCTATCAACCGGTAGGGCCCTTTTGTTCTACACGGGCCTCGCGATGAAAATCACGGGGCCTTGGTGCTCAAGCCGCTGAATCCCAAGGGATTCTGGCTCGCGGTGCTGAAGAGGGCGCTCTCGGCCCTCTACCCCGCAGAGCGAGACGCCCCCTCTCCTCCGCCACTGATTGGGCTCTCTGGACCGCTCTTTCACCCGTTTTGGGAAGAGAGAGGCCGAGATTTCCCTCTTTCAAAAGGCCAAAAGGCCACCTGTTGACTGAGAGAGCGAAAGAGGGCTTTCCGTTACTCGGCATTCTCGACTTCGCCTCGCGCACAGACTTTCCGAGAGGGCGCTTAGAAGCTCTTGGCCGCGTCCTCGGCACGGCCCTCTCCCCCGACCTCTCGGCCCTTGTCCGAGCGCCGTGGTGGCTCCATCTGGGCGAGGACAGACAGGTGGAGGATGCGCCCGCGTCCGCCGCCAGCGCCCGCTGCGGGGCCGTGCCGAGCACGTGCTCACCACGGCAGGCACGACTTCTGAGCGCATCATCAAGGCCATGAACGCAAACTCGCAGATGAGGATGAACATCATCTCAGCAATCGATCCTGGTGAAGCATTCAGCATGCTGGAGAGTGGCCGAGCCGTCGCGCTCGTCATGGATGATGTCCTGCTGGCAGGAATGACAGCCCAAGCGAAAACCTGACGGGTGGAGAATCTCAGGCACTCCCCAGTCCCATGAAATCCATGGCCTTGCCATAGCGCGGGTTCACGTCACCGATACCGCCCAAGAACCTGAACCTCCCTCTCTCCGACGGTCTCAAGGCATTGATTTCCAATCCGACCCACAGGGAAGCCAGTCCCGACGCTCGGCGTCAATTGACGCCCCAGGACAGAATATCGTGTCATTGACAAAAAGAAGACCAGTGCAATTGAACCTAAGCACTCCCAGTGCTTTCGTCCTTCATCGCCCCACAGCACCCCATCATCCACAAGCGAGAAGCCCATCCATGGCAGACGCACAAGACACGTCAAAACTCGAACGCATCAACATCAACTATGAGGGTACCCTGCCCTACCCAGGCATTGACCATCTGGGGCGTTGCTACGACTTCATCAAGATGGATCCGTTCGACTTGAGCGCGCGAGTACGAGATGGAGGAGGAGGCATGGCTGGACGCGCCATCGACATTCCCGCCAATCTGGTGAAAGTCGAGTGCTCCGACCAGAGCGTCTATATTCCTCCGGGAACGAAACTCGATTCCGAATCGCGTGGGATGCGGTCGTCGCGCGCAGAAACTTGGTTTGACTCGACGGAGCTGAGCTCAAGCTTTGAAAAAACAGTGAGCAGTGGCCTGAGCATCCCAGGGCTCGTTTCGTTCAGCCAAAGCTCGACCTACAGTGAATTCAACAAGACGACGAGCACCAACGAGAAGATGGAGACGTTCGTCCAAAGTTATTTTGAAGACTGCCATATCGGTTTCCTGAAAAACGTCCACGAGCATCTGCCCATCAACGCCGAGTTTGCCGGGGCGGTCGGAGCACTCAAGACCCAGGACGACTGCACCAAATTCATACAGAAATTCGGCACACACTATGCGCACGAAATCACGTTCGGCGGGAGGATGTACCAGCGCATCAGGATCGACACCAAGACCTATCGAAACCTGAAGGAGTCCGGGAAAGACGTCTCTACCTCCGCAGAAGGCACCTACAAGAAGGCCACCGTCAAGGCGGGGAGCAGCTCGAGCTCATCTTCCAGTTCGGCCTTCGAGTCGAACAGCAACGTTTCAGTCGAAGACATCAAGTGGGTAGGCGGCACACCCCACACGAACTTTGACGACTGGGTCCAGACCATCCGCAAGGACCCCAAACCGGTGCAGATGGAGCTGCGTCCGGTGTACGAACTCTTCACCAGCAATTACTTCAAAAGCGACAGCAAGATTGCCGACAAGAAGAAGCTGATGGAGAAGGCCGTCACGGACTACATCAAGGCCAACGCATACATCAAGCCGGCCCTGCAGGAACTGGCCAACAAGAAATTCCATTTCATCAACCGCTGGCGTGCAGACATCGGAGAACGGCGCGTAGACATGCACCTCTCCTACCAGGGGAACAGCCTCGAACTCTACGGCAAGAACAATACGACGGACCTGACCCCCTGGCTGCTCGTGCCAGTGCCCAACACGGTCGATCAATTCTACATTCAAAACAAATGGAAAGAGAGTGAAAACGAAAGACGTCTCGACATGTACATCGGATTCAGCGGGGACAACATTGTCCTCACTGGGAAGAGCGACCACGAGAACCTGACACCCTGGCGCTTCATCCCCGTCCCAAACAGGCCCGGCGAGTATTACGTCAGGAGTCGCTGGAAGGCGGAGCAGGGCGACCGGCGCACTGATTATCACATGGCATTCACGGGCGACAACGTCGAGCTCTACCACAAGGACAATCGATACGACCTCACTCCGTGGAAACTCGTGCCGGTCACGGGTTGAAAGCCGCATCTCTCCAGGTGAGCTGCTCTCCTTGAGCATCGACACGACACAAGAATGACCTGGTCTCGACATCGGGGACAGCACAGCGCGCCAGCGGTACCGTCTTCTGACTGGCGCGCATTCGCACCCGTGGGCAACATACGTGCAACACAGCAGCAGGAGGTGGGCGCTCTTTTCCTCGCAGCGAAGACCCATCCGCTCAACTACAAGTCAAACAAGCCGAACCTCCAGCTCTTTCGCGCAAGCCTCAGATGAATCGTCGAAGCTCGCGAGTGTCCTGATGTCGATGAAGAGTGAGTCGGTGCCGAAGGCATTCTTCCCGCGGAAGGAACTCTTCACAATCCAGTAGGCATCGCGGGCAACGGGAGCCGACGACGAGACATGCTCATAGCTGTCCGGGTCGTCCGTCACCTTCTTGAGCGCGAGGACACGTCCTCTTCATGAGCGCGACTTGCTTCCGCCTTCTGCCGCGCCGCTTCGATGGATGCCGCCTTCGCAGCTTCGCTGCGCGACTTCTCGTTCCCGATGGCGCCGAAGACGACAATGCCAGAAGCAATTGCGCCAATGACGGCAGCGCTGCGGTGCTTGGAGTTCTTCTTCCTGAAGATTGCGATGGCCCCAGCGAGGGCGCCCACTCCCAGCACCGCTCCAGGGTATCCAAGCCTCATGACCCAGCCCATGAAGGCCAGCACGAAACAGGAGGCGATGAGCATGGCAAGGACGGGCATCCCCTTCTGCGGCGTCGGCTGCGAAGGAGGAGGCGAACGCGGTTGAGAAGGAGAGGCCTGACTCATGCCGGGGTGATGCCGCCTTCCCTACTCCCCTCGTCAAGCCGCTACTCCGGCTCTTGGTGAGTCTCTCTCTGAGGGCCGAAGACCGCCCCGAAGAATCGCTCCGTGCCTGCACGTCGCTGTCTCTGCCCGCGAACAGAGACTCTCCAGGGGCCGCTCGTCCATGCCTTCAGGCGCGACACGTCCGAAGGCAGAGCACAACCTCTTCGTCCAGACCGCTCAAGGGTGAGTCCCCAACTCCTCGAAGCCCCAGGGAAGGCTCGCTACTGTTGTCCTCCGGTGAGGAGCAGAGCTCGATGCAGTCATGGCACAGCACGCGGAGAAGGCTGCCCGTGGCGCTGACTGGCGCCGGCTGTGGACATGGGCCCTTGGGGCTGTACTGTCGCCAACGCCACCAGCCGCGCCTCCGGGTCCGTCGTCGAGGCATGCGTCGCGTTGCCTCGCTTCTGCCCGTGAAAGTTCACCGTCGGGGTGCCCTTGTCGTCGGGCGGCTCCTTCTCCTCCTTCGGGCGAAACGACTTCAGGGACGCCCAGGCCGCAATGAGGCTGCCATCCACGCTGAAGTGCTCGCTGCTGGTGAGCCCCGCGCTTTGCGCCTGGCCCATCACCGCCATGAAGAATCTCCGGGCGACGTCGTGCTCCAGCAGCCAGTCCCGGTTCTGCGAGAAGGTGCTGTGGTCGAAGGAGACGTCCTCCATCCCCGTGTCGAGGAACCACCGGTACAAGAGGTTGTGGTCGAGCCGCTCGCTTCTCACGGAGTAGAACGCCATGAGGAGGCAGGACTTCAGCAACGGCTCCGGCGGGATGCTCGGCCGACCGGTGCCGCTGTACATCGCGTCGAACGTCGGCAAGAGCGCCGCCAGCGCGGCGTCCGCCATGTCCTTCACCCTGCGCAGCGGATGGCCCGCGGGCACCCGGTCTCCCGGCGTCCGCAGGCTGAAGAGCGTCGTCTGCTGCTCGGGCCGTCCGCGCTTCGCGCCCTCCGTCACATGGAGGACACCACGCCACGGTGCGGGGTGTCGATCCCCCAGAGGGGTTTCTCGACAGCCTGCTAGCTCGCCCGCGCATAGCGGCCCGGAGACTGGCCCACGCGCCGACTGAACGCCGTGGTGAAGGTGCTCGCGGAGCTGTACCCGACGCGCTCGGCGACCTCATTGATGGCGAACTCCCGGCGACGCAGCAGCCCCCTCGCGACGGCCATCCGCCAGTCCAGCAGGTACTCCATCGGGGGCCGCCCCACGGTGCGCGTGAAGCGGTCAAAAAACGCCGAGCGCGAGAGCGCCGCGCTCTTCGCGAGCTGCGCCACCGTCCAGGACCGCGTGAGGTGAGCGTGCATCTGCCGTATCGCAGGGGCAATCCTCACATCCGCCAGGCCGCGCAGGAGCCCTGGAGGGGCGTCGTCGCTCGAGGTCGACCGCAGCGCCTCGATGAGCAGCAGCTCCACGAGACGCGTGAGCACAAGGTCCCGGCCCGAGCGCTGGTCGCTCGCCTCGTCGCGGACGAGTCCCACCAGCGGAGAGAGCCGCTCCACGCCGCGCACGTGCACCAGGGCCGGGAGCAGCGACACCATCAGGGCCGCGTCAGGCGAGTCGAAGACGAAGTAACCGCCGAGCATGCGCACGTCGGGACGGCCACCACGCGTGCCGTAACGCACCTCACCCTTCGGCGAGGCCGACGCCTTGGCGTCGATGCGCTCGGGCACCACCGGCTCGAAGCCGGACATGGTGAAGCCCGGCGTCGCCGGCAGGAGCACGAAATCGCCCGCTTGGAGCGTGAGGGCGGGCTGGCCGTCGACAGCAAGTCGGCAGCTCCCTTCGAGGACAGCACTGAAGCTCGGCTGGCCAAAGTCCGAGTAGCGAACCCCCCAGCGACCTGCGCCGCTGATGCCCTTCGAGAAGACGGCGCGGGGTTGAAGCAAGGCGATGACTTCCGTGAGGGGGTCGGTCATGCCCGGACTCTAACAAAAGAAATATGGACCATGCATGGTGGAGCGTCCTGCGTGCCGCGCGTACCTTCGGACCATCAACGCCACACACATCGCGGCAAACCAAGGGGTCGAAATGAAGGCAACGTACGGGTTCCGGGCGACGATGACTGCTCTGCCGGGAAAAGGCGATGAACTGGTGGCGCTCTTGCTCACCGCGGTGAGTGGCGCCGGCCTCGTCACCAACAAGGACTGCGTCCTCTATCGGGTGGGGCGCTCCGCGAGCAACCCAGACACCGTCTACGTCACGGAGGGGTGGACCACGAAGGAGGCGCACGCCGCGAACTTCGCGAGCCCACGCTCCCAGGCGCTTGTCGCCGAACTCGCCCCGCTCGTCACGGGCGAGGCGCAGTACCAGGACGAAGTGCCCGTTGGCGGCAAGCTCAACGCGGGGGTGGTGTCATGAAGACGGTGCTCATCACGGGTTGCTCCTCCGGCTACGGACTTGAGACGGCGCGCCACTTTCACGCGCAGGGATGGAGCGTGGTTGCCACCATGCGAACTCCCCGCGAGGACACCCTCCCTCGTTCGGACCGGATGCATGTGGTGGCGCTCGACGTGACGAAGCCCGAGAGCATCACGGCGGCGCTGGAGGCGAGCGGGCCCATCGATGTGCTCGTCAACAATGCGGGCATCGGGCTCATGGGGGCCTTCGAGGCCACGCCGATGGCCACGGTGCGTGAGGTGTTCGAGACGAACGTCTTCGGGGTGATGGCGATGACGCAGGCGGTGCTGCCCCAGTTTCGCGCACGCAAGTCGGGCGTCGTCGTCAACGTGACGTCCAGCGCGACGCTGGCGCCCATGCCGCTGGTGGCCGTGTACACCGCGAGCAAGGTGGCCATCGAAGGGTTCACCGCGTCGCTCGCCTTCGAGCTCGAAGCCTTCAACGTGCGCGTGAAGCTCGTCGAGCCGGGCTATGGCCCGAGCACCCGCTTTACGAGCAACGGAAGCGCCCGCATGGAAGGGCTGTTCCCCGAGGCGTATGCGCCGTTCGCACAGCGCATCTTCGCTTCCTTCGGGCAGCCGGCCGCGGTGACGCGCGAGTCCGACGTGGCCGAAGGGGTGTGGCTTGCCGCGAACGACACGTCGGCGAAGCTCCGTTATCCCGCGGGCCCTGATGCGGTCGCACTGGCACGGCTGGCATGAGCAAGCTCGGTGAGGCATGGACGTCGCTGAGCGGGTTTCTGCTGCTCGGCGTTGGGTGGCTCGCATTCGAGCACTACTACTTGTGGGCACGTCTGGTCCGGGATGTCGGCATCCCCAAGCCAGCCGCTTCGGCGCTGACCTGGAGCCTGGTTGTCCTCGCGGTCAGCATTCCCGCGGGCGTGTTCGCGAGCCGTCTGGTGCCTCCCGACGTGTCAGTGTGGTGGCTCACGCCGGTCTCCGTGTGGATTGGCGTGTCCACGCTCTTGCTGATGTCGGTCGTGGTGGTGGACGCAATGCAGGTCGGCGCTTCCATGTCGTTTGGGGGCTCCGAGCCACTGGACGCTGGTCGCCGGCAGGCGTTGGCGCGCATGAGCGCGATGGTCGCGGTGACGGTCGGCGTCGTCGCCAGCGGCTGGGGGCTTCGAGAAGCCCGCCGGGTTCGCGTCAAGCGGGTGGAGATTCCCCTGAAGAAGCTGCCGCCCGAACTCGACGGACTGAGCATCGTCCAACTGTCGGACATCCACATCGGGCCGATGATTGGTCGGGGTTTCGTCGAGCACGTCGTGAAGGCGGTGAATGCGCTGGCGCCAGACGTCGTGGCCATTACAGGAGACTTGGTGGACGGAAGCGTCGAGGACCTCGGGCAGCACGTCGCGCCGCTCGCGAACCTCACCTCCACCCATGGCACCTACTTCGTCACGGGCAATCACGAGTACCACGCGGATGCGAGTCGGTGGTGCGAGTACCTCGGCCAGCTCGGCGTGCGAGTCCTGCGCAACGAATACGTGGAACTGGGAAGTGGCGAGCAGGTGCTCCACCTTGCGGGTATCGACGACTACGAGTCGGCCAACTTCGACATCGGCCATCGGGTTGACCTCCCAGGGGCTGTGGCGGGCCGGGACACGCGTCGGGCGCTCGTTCTTCTGGCGCACCAGCCCAAGGCCGTCCACGAAGCCGTCCTGCACGAAGTCGACCTGCAGTTGTCGGGGCACACCCACGGAGGGCAACTGTGGCCGCTGGGCTGGCTGCTGCGCTTGGGGCAACCGATGGTCGCGGGTCTCGCCAGGTTCAGCGAGACCTGGGTCTACGTCAGCAGCGGCACGGGTTTCTCGGGGCCGCCCATGCGAGTCGGCGTTCCCGCGGAGATTACGCACCTCGTCCTGCGAGCAGCGTGACGAGGTGCCGATGCAGGCAGCGGAAAGCCCAAGGCACTCGGGATGCCCATGAGGCGACTCAAGTCTCGTCTCGGGAAATCAACGTCTGGGTTTAAATCCTAGAAGCTCCCAAGCAGGCAGTACCGATACAGCCTCACGAGCGTCGCTTCATCGCGGCCACGCTCCAACACGGAAAACAGACAAGCCATGAAGACACTTCACCTGGTCGACCCCGCCGTGCGCGACATCGTCGCCTCCATGAAGGCTTTTGACCCCGCGCAGGAGCCGCTGGCGACGTTCCGCGCCCAGCTCCTCGCGAGCTATGCGCAGATTGCCGCTCCAATGCCTCACGCACGGGAGGAGCGCTGGGTGCCGGGACACCCCGAGGTGCGAGTGCTGGTGTACCGGCCGCACAACCCGCCTCCGGTGTTGGGGGCCATCCTCTATGTGCACGGCGGCGGCTACATCGCGGGCGTCGCGGAGATGACGGATGCGGCGTGCGTGCAACTCGCCGAGGAGTACCAGTCGCTCGTCGTGAGCGTCGACTACCGCCTCGCGCCGGAGACTCCTTTCCCCGGCCCCGTGGAAGACTGCTACGCGGCGTTGAGTTGGTTGATGCGAGAGGCGCCCGCCTTCGGGGTCGACGCTTCGCGGGTCGTCATCATGGGGCACAGTGCTGGCGGAGGGCTCGCGGCGGCGACCGCGCTCTTGCACCGTGACCGCGGCGGCGCTCCCCTGGCGGGCCAGGTCCTCATCTACCCGATGCTCGACGCCCGCACCGGAACGCCGGACGCTCCGGTCGACAACCCAAGCATTGGCGAGTTCGGGTGGACGCGTTCGCTCAATCAATTCGCGTGGCGGGCGCTGCGGGGTAGCGCCGCGATTCCGAAGGAGCGCGAGGGCCACTACTCGCCCTCGCTGGCGTCCGGGCTCGAGGGATTGCCTCCGACGTTCCTCGCGGTGGGGGGCGTGGACCTCTTCCTGGAGGAGGACGTCGACTACGGGCTGCGCCTGTCCCGCGCGGGCGTGCCCGTCGAAATGCACGTCTACCCAGGCGGCATCCATGGCTTCGACTTGTTCCCGACAGCCTCCGCAGCCCGATTTGTCGCTGACCTTCGGAGTGCACTCGCGCGTTTGCTTCGATGATTCGGGAGAGGTGTGCCTACCCAAAATTCGACTCTGCGCCATGAGCCCGTGAAGGCTGCATTTAGCCGTGCGTCACCGCGCGTGAGCGAGGCGCGTGGGGGACCGAGACCACCGAGAGCCCGTAATGGCGAAGGGAGAGGTGGAGCACCGGGGGCGGCAGCGGGGCGCACCATGCTGCTGCTGCGCGCGGCCAGGCGGGCCGCGATTCGCCATGGGATCCCAATCTGGTGTCTCATCCATCCGGTGCGGACAACCTTGCGCGTCATGGTGGCCCGTCTCTCTGCCCGGTATCAGAGAGAGAGAACGACGAAATGCAATGCGCTCATTTCGACTCCAAGCGCTTCGCGACCGCGACGGTGTCCCACGCGCCGGTCATCGCGGTCTGTTGGTCTTTGCCGACCCGCACGGCCCTCGCTTCGACGATGAGCAGCTTCGCGTCGTCCATCGACACCAACGTCGGCTGCGACAGCGCGAGCTCGGCGAGCACGGTGGCGGCGCGCTGTCGGTACAACTTGAGGTAGTCGGCGTGCAGTGGGCTGGTGCCGGCGCGGCAGCTCGCGAGCATTTGCCAGCCGAGACGACGCCGCTCCTCGGGGGCCTCGCTCGCGTCGAGCGCGAGTGACAACGCGTAGAGCGAGCCGCTCATCGACAGCAGCTTCTTCGCGGTTGCTCGCGCGCCCGGAAAATCTCCGGCGGCGACCTGATCGAGCCCACGCATCAACGCCAGGTGAAACGCCATCTCATCGTGTGCGCGCTCAACGGGAACCGTGATGTCGGCGGGCACCTCGACGAGCTGCTTCACCTTCGGACGCGGCGCGCGGTCTTGGAGCAACGCGATAAGGTGGCCAACCCGCGCGGCGAGCCAATCGTCGAACGTGCCCAGCCTCTCGAGCTCGCGCTCTTCGAACGACTGCATCAGATGATGCTCTTCGAAGCGAATGACGAGCGCTTCACCGTGCTCGTTCTTCACGCGCGCGTCGAACGCGAAGCTGTCGCTGTAGCCATCGTGAAAGACCCACAGGTGCTCCGACGCTTCTTCACCCGCAAGATCGTAGAGGTCGATGCAACCGTTGGCATCCGGCAAGTCGACGAGCGTCCACGCGCCGGTGTTCTGCAACGAGAACGCACCATCGGGAGCGTCGGTGTCGGGCGCGAGCCAGGTCAGCGAACCATGCATCTGGAGGAACACGCGATACGACGCCGGCACGAAGTCGGGCACCAACACGTCGAAGGGTGCCCCCTTCAGCCAACGTCCGACACGCTTCGTCGCGGTGCCCAGCTCGAGGCCCCTCGGCGCCTTCTTCTGCGCTTCCAACACGATGCCGCGATGTGCACCTTCCGCGACGAAGGCACACAACTTCTCGACTACGGCATGCCCGCGCCGGCCGTCTCCACTTTCCATGATACGCTCTCCGCACTGCAGGTGACTGCGCCCTAGCATGACTGGCGTCGACAGCACCAGCTCGCCTCAGGCCTGCGTGGCCATGTCGAACCACCCGAGCTGCGAGACAAACATCGCCAGCTCGGGAACTCTGGTTCGAAGGCCATCCCACAGTTCGGACACGTGCCCGGCTTGTCCTGTCGGAGCTCTGGATGCATCGAAGCCCGACTCAGTCACAGTAGTACGTCGGAGCCAGCTCCAGGACGCGCTGCTCCGCGATGGGGGAGAGCGCGCGCAGGCGTGAGAGGAAGAGGGGTGCCTTCATCCCCATTCCGATGAAGCCCCAGACATACGAACGCTCCTGGGACTCGGACAGGTGCTTGTGTTCCTCCGGGGTGAACGCGCGCCCCACCGCCTTCTCCAGCGTCTGGAGATCGAGCGCGAGCTGGGCGTTCAACGTTCCCCGCAGCGCCTGGAGCAACTCCCCGTACTCCGTGAGGGCCGCGTCCAGGGTGTCGGGCTCCCGGGCGAGGATCTTCTGCGCCTCCAGGAAGTCCAGCCGGGTGTGCTGCGCCTCTTCGAGCCAGTGGTGCTTGAGCAGGTTGCAGAACAGCGGATCCAACGTCTCCGTCTTGTTTCCGCGAACCGTCTCCAGATAGTGCTGCTGCGTCATCAGCTCCAGGTGCAGGTTGAAGATGAGCACCCCCAGGTTCGACTTCGCCATGATGGCCCGCGCCACCTCGACGTGGTTGTCGAGCAGGGCGGGGACCACCTTGAACCCTCGGGCGAACGCGCCGGTGAAGCGCGCGAAGAGCTGCTGGTGCTTCAGCTCCTCCTCCGTGAAGCGCAGGAGCGCGCGCATGTGCGTCGCGTTCCCGTGCAACTCCAGGCTGGCGCGCTGGGCGGCCAGGGCCACGGCGTACTCCTCCAGGAACAGGAACAGGTGCGCATAGCTGTTGGAGCGGATGTGATTCAGCATCAGCCGCTCCTCCGCGCTCAGGAAGGGAATCGCGTCCGTGCCTGTCAGCGCATCCGAAAGGAACCGGTGACTGAAATCCAGGACCGTGTCCTTGGGAAACAGTTCATCAAGACGCCAGGACACCTTCTCCGAACTCTGAATACAGGATTGATATTCTGGAGTTTGATTCAACATTCCATTTGCAAGCGAATCACTGGTTTGCATTTTCAGGTCCGGGCAGGAGCGCCGCGCGCTCAGACGTTGATGCGCTGGGGGATGGCCGAGCAAAGGATGTCGGAACAGGCTGACATGCGGGCCCGTGCATCTGCAACGCCAATGCCAGTCCTCACGTGTGCGAACGGACGCCCTGCTCCGGCAAGCGCATCGTGCGGGGCTCCCCCTGCGTGGGAGGCGCGGCCCTGGGACCTGAGCCGTTACAAGGCGCCTGCCTGACACGTCATGGGGTGTCGCTGACGTGTCAATGACAGGACGCGCATCCTCTCAAGCGAGGAGCCTTCGGGTCGAGGCAGGAAGGCCCCAGCGGGCCTCCGCGCTGCCTCAGACCTGGGGAGCCCCTGGGGCGGTGACATCTCCCGCCCCAGGCAAAGCACGCAAGGCTAGGGCTGCAACGCCTTGCGCTCCTTCGCGCAGACCTGGAGCAGCTCCAGCATGCTCATGCTGGACCCACCGATGTCGAACTTCTGATCCTTGAAGTCGGGGTAGCGGTTCTCGAGGATGCGCCCCTCCGCGATGCAGTCGTTGAGCTGCGCGAGCGCCTCGCTCTTGCGCCCCTTGGAGAGGTGGGCCTTCGCCGCGTCGTAGGCCTTCCGCTGGCCCTCCTGGAACCGGAGCTCCACGTCGACCCGCTGGAGGGGCGCCTGCAGGGCCTCGGCCCGCTGGGCGCACCGGGCCATCACGTCCTGGGGCCCGGTGCGGACCCCGTCCACGAGCACGTCGACCGCCGCGAGGCCGGCGTTCTCCTTCACCATCCGGGCGCCCTCGTCCTGGCAGGTCTTCAACGTCGCCGCCGCGCTTGCGTACAAGGCCCGACGCTTGCGCAGGTCCGCGGAGGACGCGGCGGATGCAGACGCCTTGCCCGCGACGTCCAGCGCCTCACCCGTCAGGCGGCGCAGCGCCCTCGCCTGCTTCGCGAACTCGAGCGCCTCGACCAGCTTCAGCCAGTCGGCGCGCGAGCGCTCGGCGGCCGCCGCGTAGCCAGCGTCCTGCCGCTCCAGCGCCGAGTGCGTCTCGAACAACTGCATGACCTCGTCCACGCTCTTCGAGGCCGTCTCCACCTCGGCGTCGGTCGCGGAGATGGCCTTGGCGACCTCGAGCTTCTCCTTCGTGGTGGCCAGCCGGGACGCGAGCTGGACCCGGGCATCCGCCGCGGCCAGGACGACCTTCCGCCGGTGGATGCGGTCGTTCAGCTCCGCCATGCGCTCCTTCGACTCCTTCGCGTACAGGGCGTAGTCGCGGTCCTTCTTGACGAGCGCGACGCCAGCCTCCAGCACCACGCCAATCTGCTTGACCGCGTTCTCCGCCTCCTGGAGCTGCGCCTCCGACGGCGTCTCCTTCTGGACCTGGGAGACCAGCGCCACCGCGTTCTTCCGCGCCTCGTCCACCTTCGCGCGCTGCTGCTGCAAGTCGACCTCGTACCGGCGCCGCTCCATCGTCGCCTTGCCGTCCTTCAGCAACTGACGCGCCTCGGCGGCGGACGGGCTGATGGCGGGGTTCTTCACGTGGACCGTCTCGAGCGTCTTCTCCAAGACGACCATCGCCGTCTTCGCCTCCTCGAACTGCTCGGCGGTCGCGGACCGCTTCTCCACGTTCCGCAGCGCCTGGACGACCTCGGCGCGCGCCGCGTCCAGCGTGCGAACTTGCAGCGCCACCTCCACCTCGACGAGCGTGTTCTTCACCTCGGTGAGGTACTGGCCAATGGCCTGACTCCGCGCGGCCTGCGGCTCGTACTTGTCCACCAGCTTCCGGACGACGAACGCCGCCGTCTTCGCCTCGGCGAGCTGCTCGGGCGTGGGCCGCCTCGCCCGGAGCGCCTTGGCGGACGCGCGGAGCTCTTCATGGGCGGGCTCCAGCTCCACCTTCACCCGCGAGACTCCCGCCTGCACCACCAGCTCGTCCATCCGGCGCTTGGCCTGGGTGACCTCGGCGCGGGCCTTGTCCGCGTCCGCGCGATAGGCCTTGTCCTGAGCCTCGAGCGGCCTGCCCTCCTCGAGCTGCTTCTGCAGCGCGGACACCGCCCTGTCGGTGGCCGCGAACTTCTCGTCCGACCAGGCCTTGCCCACCTCGGTGAGCGCGCTCGCCAGGCTCTTGCGGCTCTCGTCAAGCAGGCCCCGCTGCTTCTGCGCCGACAATTGCAGCCACCGCTCGTCGAGCGTCTTCCGGTGACGGGCGAGGGTCGCCTCGACCTCGGTGAGGTACGTGGAGAACTTCGGGTCCTGGCTCTTGAGGGGCCGGCCCTCCGCCGCCAGCTTCTCGAGCGCGTCCACCGCGGCGCGGGCCTCGTCCATCGCCTTGGCGCCCGGGTCACCCTGGCCAAGCTTCGCCATGCGCTCGTTCAAGGGCGCGAGCGCGCCGTCAATGCGCCGACGGTACTCGTGGATATGAACCTTGGCCCGGCGCTCGTCGACGTACTCCCGCTGCGTCCGGAGCTGCTTGCGCGCCGCCAGGACCAGCTTCGCGTACTCGAGGTCCTCCGTCTCGAAGCTCGCTCCGGCATCGAGCGCGACCTTCAGCGCCTCCACCGCCGCGAGGGCGGCGTCCAGGTCGGCGTTGCGCGGCGGCTCCACTTCGATGCGCTGCACCGCCGTCGCGAGGTCAGCGCGAGCCCGCTCCACTCGCTTCGAGGCCTCCCCGATGGACTTCGCGGCGCCAGCCTCGGCGGGCGCGGCGAAGGTTTCGGCGGAAGCGAGGATGAAGAACCCGAGCAACATCAGCCTTGAAGTGCGTACCATTCACGCCAACCTACTACAGCGAGACGGAAGCGCCCTGCATAGTGTCCACCCCGCGCCATGCATCGGACAGGTGGGAGCGCTGAGGGGGCCTGACTCCCGGACAGGACGAGGATTCTCAAGCCTCAGGAGTTGTCGGAGAGGGGGTGTCCGACAGGCGCACATGAAGCGGAGCGTCCGCGCCCGTCAGCACGTACGTGGACTTGTCCTCGCGTGCGTCGAAGGCCGCAGAGGAAGCAGGGTGGGCCCAGGTCTTCCCCCGTCCAGGATGGCGCTGAACCGCAGCGGAGAGCCCCCCAGGGGCCTTCACGCCGGCGAAGGCGAATTCGGGGTCGAACCCGACGTTGCGATTGGCGACGTTCGGGCTCGGGAACATGGGCTCAGGCTGACCGGACTTCTCACCCGCGACGCTGTTGTTCTTCCACAGGTTGAAGGTGCCCTGCATCGTGACGAGCCAGGGCCATCCCTTCACGAGCGTCTGCGTGATTCAGCCCGGATGCCACGCTACGGGGGAGAAGAGAGTGTGAGTCCATCCCGACGCGGGGAATTGGCATGACAGGATTGACGTTTCAGCGGCGCGCTGCGAGCAGGCCGAAGATTCCCTACCAAGCCAGGCGATTTATCAAGCGAAGGACCGTGACCCGACAGGGAGCGTCTCACCGGGTGAACACACGTAAGACATCGGAGGGAGTGAAGGCTTCTTGCGAGGTCATCCCATTGTCCCGCGGACTCGGGCATCCTTTTCACCAGTCGCATCGGGAGCCGCGCGAGCGCCCCTCAACTCGGACAAGGAGCCAGACATGAAGAGCCGATGGATGAACGCAATGGTTGTCGCTGTGGCGATGGCGATGACGGCCTGTGGTGGAGTGGAAGAGGACGTGGCGCCAGATCAGGTGCCGGCCGTGGACCTCCAAGCCGCCGAATCCGAGGACACCTACCAGCAGGCCATCTCCTGTGACCCGCAGGGCCGCTGCCCTCCTGGCTTCGTCTGCGGCCTCCGCTGGACCTGTCGCTACGTCGGCGGACGCGATCTCATTCCATCGCACGGGGCACAGGACTGACGGTGGGCAGGGACCGAGGCCCGCGGCCGGCGAAACGCCACCCGCGGGCCCCGGGACAACACGTCAGGGCCAGCAGAACCAGCCATTCTGCACCACGCCATCCACGCCACAGCCGCCCCAGCCGTGGCCGGAAACCCACTCACTGCCACCGCTGTACACGGTGAAGGTCTGGGGGTAGCCAATCGTACAAGTCGAACCGTTGGGGCGACGCACCGTCAGGGAGTCCGCACAGACCATGAGCCGCTTCCCATTGTCAGCCGCCGTCGCGTAGTAGTACGGGCCCGCCATCGCGGACACCGTGCCCTCGCCGTCATTCTGCGACGCGGGCGCCACCGGCGCCTCCTGCTGGGACTCCGGAGCCAGCTCCTCCCCTCCACAGCCAACGAGCAGGGCGGTCGCAGCGAGCATGGATGCAATCAAACGCATGGGTGTACTCCAGTTGGGGTGTGCATGCTAAGACGATTAGTCCGGCTAAACCAGTTTAAGCCAGCATTTGATTTCCGCCAATGCGTCCACCGTCCTGGTGGCCCCCGGAACGACCTCTTTTTGACAATGCAGCAGGCATCAATCCCTGACACCCCGCGTCGGGAACGTGTGACATGGCCGGGCATGACACCTGACCCGGCGCATCCATGCCTCTCCACCTGATTGACGCTCACCGCTCCGTCTCCGCGCTCCGCTCTTGCGCGAGGAGAATCAGCTTGGCGCGGCTGGGCACCGCCAGCTTGACGAACACCCGCTTCAAGTGCGTCTTCAATGTGTTCAGCGAGCTGCCCATGTCGTCCGCGATGGTCTGGTTGTCCCAACCATTCAAGACACGCTCCACCACGTCCAACTCACGAGGGGTGAGGCGCTTGCGCCACTGCGTGGGAACCTGGGCCGCGTGAACCACCTCCTGGAACAACAGCGCCCAGGGCGTCCTCCCCGAAAGGCCTGGCAACCGGAGGAAGGTCACCTTCAAGCTCCGCCCCGGCCGCCGGAACGTCAGGACGTCCTGCTCGGAGAGCCTCCGCGGTCCGGAGCGACTGAGGTCCTCCAACACGCCCAGGAGGACCTGGGGCAGACCGAAGCGGCCACAGGGCGCATCGGGAAACCAGCGATGGAGCAGCGCCGTGGAGCGGGGCGTGCGCATCAGCTCGGCGTTGGGAGGGCTCAGCACGATGCTCTCGAGCCCCGTATGACGGAAGAGCTGCTCCAGGAGGTCTCCCTGGCGGGCCATGTCTCCCAGCATGAGGCAGTTGCGGATCGTCCTCGCCAGGATGGGCGTCAGGCGCTGGAGAAAGGCCCGCTCCCGTTCCGAGAAGGCCTTCCGGTTGTCCCGGTACAGGGTGAAGCCGCCGTGCCAGCCAAGGCCCATGTCCAGCGCCACCGCCATCACACGCTCCACCCGCATGTCCAGCTCGAGGCAGTGCGAGTACATGGCGCTGTTCCACATCTCCTGGCGCGACAACATCTCGGAGTCTCGCAGCACGGTGTTGGGCTGCTGAATCACCGCGGAGCTCACGAAGCACTCGTCCGAAATCTCGGGGTAGAGGTCAAAGAAGGCCTGAGGCATGTCGCGCACCATCGGCCAGTCGTACTGATGGGGCGCACCGGGCCTGGACACGCAGAGCCCTCCAAAATCCGCGGCCAGCACGCGTGACAGGATTTCGTAGGAGTTCGAGAAGACTTCCGTCAGGTCCAGCGAGCTGGTCAGCGCCGTCATCACCTCCAAAAGCACCTGCTCTCCCTGTCTGAAATCCGGCGACCCCTTCACGCGCATGACGTTCCTCCACGTCTGGATTCAAGCGTAGGCACGACACTCAAAGCATTTCCCAGGTCCGTGGGGCCTGTAAAATTACGGTAAATACCACTATTTCCGGAAGCCCTCTCCTTGCCATATGACAGGCATCGCCCCCGATGACCGACGACACCCTCAGCGCCGAACACGCCCCCTCATTTGAAAGTGAAACCGGCGCGGCGACGCTCTTCCTTGCCTATACGCGTCACGCGTTCATCGAGGATGAGCGTCATGGGCTTGGCAGCGGCGCGACGCTCCTGGGCCGTGGCGCCCCCCTCTTCCCCCGGGTCGCCCTGGACGACGCCCGGCTCTCCCGGGGCCATGCGCGCATCGAACGCGCCGGGGGGACCTGGTTCGTCGAAGACCTGGGAAGCCACAATGGCACCCATCTCAATGGACGACCGCTCACGGGACGCGCCCCGCTCGCGTGGGGGGATGTCCTTCGAATGGGGGACACGCTGTTTGTCTTCGCCGAGGCCCCCGAGCCCCCGAATGACGAACAACCCATGGAGGGGCTGGTGGGCAGGAGCGCGGCGCTGACGCGGCTCCACCGCGACCTGGAGCGGGCAGCGCGGTATGTGCAGTCGGTGCTCATCCTGGGCGAGACCGGGACGGGCAAGGAAGTCGTGGCGCGCGCGCTCCATGAGCGGAGCGGCCGAACGGGGCCCTTCATCGCGCTCAACTGCGGAGGCATCGCGGAGAGCGTGCTGGACAGCGAGCTGTTCGGGCATGTGCGCGGCGCGTTCACGGGCGCGGCGTCCTCCCGGGACGGTCTTCTGCGCGAAGCGCATGGGGGCACGCTGTTCCTGGACGAGTTGGGGGAGATGCCGCCCATGCTCCAGGTCAAGCTGCTCCGCGTGCTGGAGACGCGGCGGGTCCGCGCCCTGGGAGGAACGCAGGAGGTCCCCATCGACGTGCGGGTGCTCGCGGCCACCCACCGGGACCTCGTCTCCCAGGTGAATGAGGACACCTTCCGCGCGGACCTCTACGCGCGGCTCGTCCAATGGCGCCTCCTGATGCCGCCCCTGCGCGAGCGCCGCGAGGACATCGCGCCCATCGCGCTCCACCTGCTCGGCCGCATGAAGGCCGAGTCGCGGCCCATCGACGTGAGCCTCGCCGAGGCGCTGCTCCTGCATGACTGGCCTCTCAACGTGAGGGGCCTGCTCAACGTGCTCTCCATCGCGGTCATCGCTTCGGACGGGGGGCCGTTGAAGTGGGGGGGGCAGGTGGAGCAGGAGCTGAAGGCGGAGCAGCGGATGCTCGCGGCCAGAGCCTCCGCGCCGCCAGCCGTGGAGGAGGCGTCCTCCCAACCTCCTGCTCCGCGTCCGGCGCGCGCCATCGACTCCACCCCTCAGGAGTTGGAGACCCACCTGCGCGCGCACCAGGGCAAGGTCGCGGAAGTCGCCCGGCACCTCGGGTGCTCGCGGCAGCAGGTGTACCGGTGGATCGAGGACTTCGGACTCGAACTGGACCACTACCGCGCGCCCCCACCGCGCCTCAGTTGAGACTTCCCAGAGGGTCCCATGCGTTCTCTCCTCCCCCTGACGATGATGGCCTGGATGGCGACGCTGAGCGCCAGGAACTGCACTCCGCCCACGGAGTCCGGGCCGCAGCCCCAGACCTCCTACGAGGCCACGCCCCTCCAGCCGGATCACGTCAATCCTCAGGCGCCCAGCCCCACCGGCTGGACTGGCGTCGATGGCGGCAGCGTCTTCTTCCGGAGACACTTCGACGGAGGCGCTGGCGTCTGGGTGGGAAGCGATGGGCGGGCCTACCGAATCCTCGAGACTCCGCCCGTGGACCCATGCCTGCCCGCGGTCCTTCAAGACGCGGGCGCCCAGCTCAAGCTCTACACCGTCACCGACGTCGCCCTGAACAGCAACGTCTGCGCAGGCAAGGGCTATCGCACGCGGAACCCCGATGAATGCGCACCGCCCACGAGCCACTTCTATGAAGGGAAGGCGGTCATCATCCCCGGCTGCTGGATGCCGGATGGAGGCTTCAACGACGGAGGTGGCGACACGCCCTGCTTCACGGCGAGCTGCACGACGGGCGCGGTCGGCGTCTGCGCGCACTGGGGCTACCTCCCCAACCAGGAGTGGGATGGCGGGCCCCCGCTCGCACGGCTGTTCCAGGCGTGTGTGCGGGCCGCGCGCGCCGACTACAACGGCGACGGCGAGTCCTTCACGTGCCAGGGCACCTACGTCGACTTCGTCGATGGCCATGGCATCCAGACCCAGGACACCTTCGACGGAGGGCTTCCGCCAATGCTCTTCGAGGCCGCCTGGAATGAGCACGGCGCCCTGCCCTTCGGCGTGACGCCGAGCGGGGAAAGCTGTCTGCGGCCGCGTTACACCCCCGCCCCCCTCTCCCGAATCCGAGGAGCGCCAGGCGCGTGGATGAAGGCGAGCTACGACTGCCAGCAGCCCGGGGACGCGGGGACCCCCTTGAAGAACTACTTCGATGCGGGCGTGCCCTTCTTGCTGCTGACCCAGACCTGGAAGAACGACTACTGCGTCACGGACACAGGGCCGGGTGGTGGGCTCCGCACCCATTGCCCCGCGTGCAACGGGGAGCCACTCGGGCCAAGGACCTGTCATGGGGGGAGCTGCGCGTCCTCTCCGCAGCCTTGAGCGACGCCATCCCAGAGGGCTGGGAGCCGCCCCCGGCGTTCGACGAGTACCGCCTCATCCGCCTGCTGGGCCAAGGGGGAATGGGACGCGTCTACCTGGCCGAGGACACGGCCCTCCAGCGGCGGGTCGCCATCAAGTTCATCGGCGCGGAGCGGCCCGGCCCGGGCCAGCGTGACCGGCTCTTCGCCGAGGCCCGAGCGCTCGCCCGCCTCCGCCACCCGAATGTGGTGACGGTGTACCGGGTCTCGGAAGTGGGCTCCCACCCCTATCTGGTGCAGGAGTTCCTCCCCGGCGTCTCCCTGCGGGACCTGGCCACGCCGCTGCCGCCGGAACGGGTCCTGGCCATCGCGCTGGGGCTGGGACGGGGACTGGCCGCCGCGCACCGCGCGCACGTGCTCCACCGCGACATCAAGCCGGACAACGTCATGGTGCTTCCGGAGGGCGAGGTGAAGCTCGTCGACTTCGGGCTCGCCCTCTCCTGGGCGGCGGAGCAGGCAGACACCGCCGCCCGGGCCACCGTCCCCATCGCCGGCACGCGCGGGTACATGGCACCGGAGGTGCTGCGTGGCGAACCGCCCGGCCCACGGGGAGATGTCTATGGGCTGGGCCTGGTGCTTCACGAACTGTTGGAGGGCCTTCGCCCCTTCGACACGCCCACCGCGAGCGGAGCGGTGGACGAACCGACGACGCCAGAAGCGCGTCCTCCCAGTGTGGAACCCTCCGGAAGCGGGCTCGGAGTCCGCCTGCGCGCCGTCATCCTTCGGTGTCTCGAATACGATGCGGCACGGCGCTTCGCCTCCGCCGACGCGCTGTGCGCGGAGCTGGAACGCCTGAGGGTGGACGGCGACGCGGCGCCGGCGCCCCCTGGCAATCCCTATCGCGGGCTCCAGGCCTTCGACGCGGAGCACCGTTCGGTCTTCTTCGGACGCGGCGCGGAGGTCCGCGCCATCCATGAGCGGCTTCGCGCCCAGGCGCTGGTGCTCGTCGCGGGAGACTCGGGCGTGGGCAAGTCCTCGTTGTGCCGGGCGGGCGTTTCGCCGCGCGTCACGCAAGCGGGGCTCGAGGACGGCTGTGCCTACACGGTGCTGTCGCTCATGCCCGGGCGCCGGCCCTTCACGGCGTTGGTTGCCGCGGTGGCGGGCCGACTCGGGCTGTCCGAGGAGACCCTGGCGGCCCAGGTGCGGCATGAGCCCGCGGCGATGGCGCGGGCCCTGCGCGCCGCCGGGCCCACGCGGGGCACCCTGCTGTTCATCGACCAACTCGAGGAGCTGTTCACCCAGAGCGAGCCGGACGAGGCGTCCGCCTTCACGCAGGTGCTCGGGCACCTGGCCATCCTGGCCCGGGGTGTGCGCACGCTGGCCACGGTGCGAGGGGACTACTTCACGCGGCTGGCGGCGCTGCCGGGGCTGGAGGATGAAGTGGCGCGCGCCCTCTTCCTCGTCAAGCCGCTGGGCCCGGAAGGAACGCGCGAGGCCGTGGTCGGTCCAGCGCGCGTGACGGGCGTCGCGTTCGAGACGGAGGCCCTGGTGGACACGCTCGTGGCGTCCTCTGCTCACGCCCCAGGCGGACTGCCCCTCCTGCAGTTCACGCTCGCCGAGCTGTGGGATGCACGCGACCGGGCGACCCAGCACATCCGAGAGGCGTCGCTGGAGGCGCTCGGGGGCGTGGCAGGAGCCCTGGGCCGTCACGCGGACGGGGCGCTGTCGGCGCTGGTACCCGAGGCGCGCCAGGCGGCTCGAGACCTGCTCTTGCGACTCATCAGTCCGGAAGGCGCCCGAGTCCGGCGAACCACCAGGGAGCTCGGTGCCGAGTCCCCCACGAATCGCATCGCGCTGGAGGCCCTGGTCCGGGCGCGGCTCGTCGTGGTCCGCCAGGACGGCGAGGCGCACGTCCACGAGGTCGCGCACGAAGCCCTTCTCGAAGGCTGGTCCACGCTGCGCGGATGGCTCGAAGCAGCCCGCCAGGAGCGGCAGGTGCTCGAGCGGGTGAGGCTCGCCGCGGCCCGTTGGGAGCGCGCGGACCGCTCCACCTCGGCGCTGTGGAGCCGGCGCGAACTCAACGCGGTGACCTCGGCCGGAGCGCTGGCACTGACGCGGCAGGAGGCGGCCTTCCTCAAGGCCTCGCGGCGGGCACTCCGGCGCACCTTCGCGCGGCGCATGGGGCTGGCGCTGGCCCTGCCCCTCACGGCGCTGGTCGCGGGCGGCGCGGCCTGGATGAAGGGCCGCCACGCGCTGGAGCGCACCGTGCAGGCGCACCTGGATGAAGCCCGGGCGTCCCTCACCGAAGCCCGCACTCACCATGCCGAGGCGAAGGCCACGCGCGCGGAAGCGTTTCAGCGCTTGAACGCGCGAGGAGAGCGCGTCCTCACCGGTGCTCCGGCCCTGGGGGACGAGGAAGAACCCGAGGAGGCCTGGAGCGCGGCACGAAAGAGCGATGGCCACGCGGACGAGGCCTACCAGCGCGCCACCCAGGCGCTCGACACCGCCCTGCTGCTGGACGGCTCGCAGCGAGAGGCCCGCGGACTGCTCGCGGAGGTCCTGACCGGGCGCATGGAGCTGGCGGAGTGGTTCTTCCGCCCCGGACAGCGGCGTGAAGCCCTGCGCAGGCTGGCGAGCCTCGACGACGACGGCACGGGTCGACGCCAGCTCCTCGCGCCACCGGTCCTGGAGCTCGCCACGGAGCCGTCGGGCGTGGAGGTGCTGCTCCAGCGCGACCTGGGCGTGCCCGGAGCGCCCAGGCTGTCCGAAGGCATCTCCCTGGGCCTGACGCCCATCGCATCGCACGCCCTCGAATCGGGCCCGGGGTCCTATGTCCTCACCTTCCAGTCGCCGGGCCTGACACGCGCCGTCCTCCCGGTGGTGCTGTCATCGGGAGAGCGCCTGCGGGCGCGCATCCCCCTGCCGCGGGTGGCCGACATCCCGGAGGGCTTCGTCTACATCCCGCCGGGCCGTTTCCTCTTCGGCAGCAGCGATGACGAAGCGCTGCGGCGCGAGTTCCTCCAGGCGCCCCCGCTCCGGCCGGTGACGACTGCCGGCTACCTCATCGCCCGCCATGAGGTGACGTTCGCCGAGTGGATCGCGTTCCTCGATGCCCTGCCCCCCGACGAGCAGCGGCGACTGACGCCCGGCGTGAGGTCCACGGCCGGCGCGCTGGCGCTCACCCGGGAGGAGACGGGCTGGCGACTCATGCTGCAGCCCACGCAGCATCCTCTCGATGCGCGCAGCGGCGAGCCCATCCGCTACCCGGGCCGCACGCACAGGGCCGCGCAGGACTGGTTGCGCTTTCCCGTCTCGGCCATCTCGCTGGAGGACGCGTGGGCGTACCTCGCGTGGCTGGACCGCTCCGGGCGCGTTCCGGGAGCCCGGCTGTGTTCCGAATACGAGTGGGAGCGCGCGGCGCGTGGCGCGGACGCCCGCCTGTTTCCCATGGGTGACCTGCTCTCACCGGACGACGCGAACTTCGATGAGACCTATGGCCGCCACCCACTGGGCTTCGGCCCCGACGAGGTGGGCGCCCACCCTGCTTCCGCCAGCCCCTTCGGGGTGATGGACCTGGCCGGTAACGCCATCGAATGGGTGCAATCCGTCCGCGCGCCCGGAGAGGCGGTGGCCCGCGGCGGGTCCTGGTACTACGACCGCATCTCCAATCGCTCCAACACGCGAATGCCCAACGAGCCCTGGCTGAGGGACATCCGCATTGGCCTCCGCGTCTGCGCACCTGCCCCCGTTCCGCGTCACGACCCGTGATGTGACTGGAGCCGTCCGCGTCCGGACATGTCCGGACATGTTCAGGACAGGCGCCCGCACACCACCGCCCCTGCGGACACACCCTCCGTGCGGGCTGGCACAACGCGTGCTCAAGGGAAGGTCCGAGCCCACGCAGGGCTCCTCGCTCCCCAGAGAGGTTTCACTCATGCAGCAGAGCAAGCTCTTCGGCCTCCTCTTCGTCCTTCCGATGCTGATGCTCAGCACCTCCGCCCACGCCTTCAACATCAATGGGACGTACACGTCCGAGAACGGTGACTTCGTCCTGACGATCACCCAATCCAACGATTTCAATGGCAGCTTCAGCGGGACCTACGTCGCCCAGTTCACGCCCGTCGGTCCGTTGACCATGCCCGTCTCGGGGTCCTTCCATTTCGTCAACAACCCCAATGGAAACCTGGTGCCGCTGGCCCTCGAGTTCTCCGCGGCGACGCGGCCTGCTGACAGGTCCTATCTGCTGGCGGACGCCTGGTCGGGCATTCTCACGCAGCCCGGCGTCATCGCCGCGACGGGCGTGAGGTCCTACCTGCCCGCGGGAGGCACGGGAGTGCTGTCGAGCCTCGGAACCCACACCTTGAAGTAACGCAGGGAGGCGTTACCCGAGCCGCAAGCCGGCGACGCTGACGCTCCAGGTCCGCCCGCCACAGCGCCATGGGATTGAAGCCATGGCTGTTGGTGGGCGGATGGGGAACGCGCCGCCCTCTGACGAGCTGCGAGCCTTCACTTGAATCGCGCCAGGTCTCTCAGGCGGCTGTCGCTGAAGGCTGTCACAGGAGCCACTTCCAGTCGGCATCATCCAGGAGCGGAGTCCGTTCCCGCCGGCGCCGGGCGGAGACCTCCTCGCGCCAGGCGTCCCGTCCACCCGGCAGCGGCCAGGCGCGTGAGACAGTTCCCCGTGGGTCCGGGGTGAAGTTGAACAACAACATGCGGTTGACGCGCTCCACTGTCTCCGGCGTCGCTCCCGCGCGAAGCTGGACCTCCGCGCTGAACAGGGCCCCCTCCTCGCGGACGGCGCTCTCCGTGCGAGACCGGGCGATGAAGGGCCACAAGCCCAGCAGCGGAGGCGTCACGCCTTCGAGCAACGCGGCGTGCAGGCGGTCATGGCCATCCAGCACCACCCACTTCGCCAGGATGTCCACGAAGAACAGCAGCACGGGCGGCAACGTCCCGCCCCTCGCGCGCTTTCGCCAGGTCTTCACGCGCCCAGCGACCCGTGGAGGGCACGCTCAGCAACAGTCCAGGGCCCGGGGTCTCCAGTCCCCAGGTCCGGGTGTCATCGGCGACGATGGAGACTCCTCCATTCATGCAACGCGCTCCGCATCAGGGCCCGAAATTTCATGGGCCCGTGGAGCGTACCTCGTGAGACGCATGTGCCGTCGGCGGTGCGCTCACGATGAACGGAATCGAGGAGCCGCGCGGCGGCGTCATTCTCCCGTCAGCGGGTTGTCACGGCGCAGTCGTTGAGAGAAGAACGCGAGGATTTCATCGCGTGCCGCCAGGGTGGGTTCGCCCGCCGCGTCGATGAGGTGGGCCGTCACCACGCTGTGAGGGCTCCCGACCACTTCCGCGAAGAACGGTGGCGGGTTCGGGTGGGCCGCGGACGAAGGCAGCACCCGCGCAACGAAGCGCTCCCCCAACGCGGCGGAGTACGCCTGGAACCGCTGGGCCGTGCAGAACCGGTCCCCCTCGAAACGGTAGGCGAGCACCGTCAGGTCCTCACGCTCGAGCCGCGTCCTCACCGCGGCCACCTCGGCGGGCGAGATTTCGAGCCCGCCAGGGTCGTTCAGTGGCAACGACGGCTGACACAGGACCGGCGCGAGCATCGCGCGCTCAAGCATCATGCCGAGCGCGAAATTGCCGGTGAAGCACATCCCTATCGCGCCGACCCCGGGCCCACCACACTCCTGGTGAGCGAGGCTCGCCAGCGCACGCAACCACTGGGTGATGGGGCTCGAAGCGTTCGCCGCGAAGGCCCGGAACTCGGCGCTCACGCACGCGCGCTGCATCACCGCGCGCCCCTCCCCCGCGAGCGGGTAGGCACCGTCTCGGCCGAAGAGTGAGGGCATATAGACGGTGAAGCCCGCGTCTCGTACCCAACGGGCGAAGCGCGCGACCTGAGGACTGATTCCAGGCATCTCGGCCAGCACGATGACGGCGGGGCCGCTGCCGGTGACCCAGACAGCCTTCTGCGTCTCCCGAAGGGTTATGAGGCGCCGCTCGAAATCATCGAGGGGGTCGTCAACCACGGCGTCGTTCATGTGCGTCAAGCTGCCTCCCTTACCGCGACGGACCCACGGGACCTTGCAAGCCTCATCAACGCGCTCCTTCGTGTCTCATGGCTTCAGGATGCGCGGGCTGACACAGCATGCCCAGTGGCAGGGTTGACGATGTTCGGTCTACTCTTGCCACATGGTGACGCACCTGGTGTTCGATGGGGTCGCGGACGGTCCACTGGGCGTCGCATTGGACGTCATGAGCACCGCCGCGCGTCTCCTGCGTTCGGGGCTCGTCAACGTCCCCACGACGGAACGAGCCGTGCGCCAGCGCGTGGTCTCGGTGGACGGCAAGCCCGTTCGCACGGGGGCCGGACGCCTGCTGCCGGTCGACGGCGCATTCACGGCGCGCGGGCTTCACGCGGGCGACGTGGTGGCGATGCCGGGGCTTGGGGCCGCCACCGAGGCCCAGGCCGCCGCGCTCCTCACGCGGCCCGACATCCTGCGCGCAATCGCGCTCCTCGGGCGCGCGCCCACCAAGCGCGTGGTGCTGGCGGCGTCGTGCTCAGCCACGTTCGTGCTGGCGGCCTCCGGCGCGCTCGACGGGAAACAAGCCACCACCACCTGGTGGCTCGGGGCCGCGTTCGCGAGACGCTTCACGCGCGTGACGCTGCGCGCGGACAAGATGGTCATCGACGCAGGGGAGGTGCTCACCGCCGGCTCCGCGTTCGCCCACGCGGACCTCATGCTCGCCATCGTGGCGCGCACGCTGAGCCCGTCGCTGGCCCACATGGTGGCGAGGTACCTCGTGCTCGATGAGCGGATATCCCAGGCGCGCTACATGGTGACGGAGCACCTTCGCGGCGCGGATCCGACGGTTCGGGAGCTCGAGGCCTTCGTGCTGGCGAACATCGAACGGCAGGTGTCGGTTCACGAGATGGCGCGCGCAACGGCCACCTCCCCGCGCACCCTGGCGCGAAGGGTCGAGGATGCGCTCGGCACGACACCTCACCACCTTGCGCAACGGCTGCGGGTCGCCCGAGCGGTACAACTGCTCGAGACGACAGGCGACTCTGTCGAGAACATCGCCGCCCGCGTGGGCTACGCCGATGCGGCAGCATTCCGGCGTGTCTTCCGGCGCGAAACCGGAGAAGCGCCCCGCACAAGTCGGGCGAGCGGCTTCCGGCAGGCCGCTCGTTCATGAGGGGTACAGCGTCGGCCTCGTAGTGCCCCCTGTGAGGAGTCGTGCGCGGTGCCCTTCCGTCTTGCCGCCACCGGTTGGCGCTGGCTTCATCGAGGCCCCTCACCATCAGACAGGGACCAGAAAGCTCGCCTACCGGGCCGAGTGCGCCGCGACGAGGCGCGCGCGCCATTGCAGTAAATCGGCGAACTCGCCCGCCAGGGCATCATCACTCCAGCAGCGACGCGTCGCGGGCCCCAACGGCGGTTCGATTTGTGCGGCCGGAGCCACGGCCTCCAACACCACGGCCATGATGACATCGGCGTAGCTGAAGCGCCCGAGCAGATGGTCCCCGCCCGCCGCGAGCAATCCAGCGCGGGTCCGCTCCAGCGCCTGCCTCAACGAGCCAGGCACGACCAGATGCCGATACTTTCGGTCGAGCCGACGCGCGGCATCGCGTGCGATAAACCGCAGGGGACGGCGCAGGGGCCGTGGCAGGACCGCGGCAGAGGCTTCATCGAGCGCCTCTGGGTCAGCCAGTACACGGCGCACCACGCGCGTCCGTGCTTCGGCGAGTGCCGCCTCGCCAAGCTGGTTCCAAGGCGCGACGGCTTCGAAGTCGCCCAGCCGTTCGTCACCGGCCCGTTGTGCCGCATAGCGGGCGATGTCCCAGGAGCCGCGCACGACTTGCGGCCCCACCAGCAGCACTGGCACCGACACGGCGCCCGACCATTGCCGCATGCGCCAGCGCAGCAACGGCTCACTCAGCGTCGGGATGTACTCCTGATACGCGAACGCGACGCCGCAATACGCCAGTGCCCAGCGAGCCTTTTGAGTCCACGGCGAGAACGCTTCGCCAACCAGGGTGATGGGCGATTGCGGCATGGCACGACTCCTTTCTAGCAGGCGCAGCAACCGCGCCATGACGCCTTCTCCAACCCACTCACCGCGACACTGGCTCCGCGGCCACGGACGTCGAAGCCGGAATGCCGAGCCCTCGAAGCCACCCCTGCGCGAGGGGGCCGGGGTCCTGGCCCGTCTCCGACTTCACGAAGTCAAGCAACTGCTGCATACGTGCCGACTTCCCCAGATGGAGTCCGTAGAAGCGCGCCAAGACACGATCCAGCGCGGCGGTGCCCACCTGCTGCTCCAGTTCGTGGAAGAAGAGGCCCCCCTTCAGATAGGGAATCTGGGACGCAAGCGGGTGCTTGCTCATGTCAATCGCATTGCACGTTTCGTCGGGCAGGGCCACCGTGTCTCGCTTGGCCACCGCCTTTTCAAGGTCCTCCCGCCTCGACGCCCACAGCTTCGCCTCCGCGGCCTCGCCTTCGGTGGCTCGCACCGCACGAGCCGTGAGGTAATCCGTGGTCCCCTCGGACAGCACGAAGTCCTCCCAGCACTGGATGCGCACGCCATTTCCATACCAGCCATGCGCCGCCTCGTGATGATGCATCAGGCGCTCCGCCATCGACTGCACGGCCAC
This sequence comes from Myxococcus hansupus, assembly GCF_000280925.3. Classification (NCBI taxonomy): domain Bacteria; kingdom Pseudomonadati; phylum Myxococcota; class Myxococcia; order Myxococcales; family Myxococcaceae; genus Pseudomyxococcus; species Pseudomyxococcus hansupus. The sequence goes on along the minus strand of NZ_CP012109.1, from coordinate 855,168 downwards.
GTGCCAATAGGGATGGTGTTCCATACCGCCCTGCCCCTTGGGTCCCCAATCCACTGACACCGAGCCCACCTTGTCGCCAAAGGCATACGGGCCATACGTCGTCTCGAAGAAGTCCATCGCATCCCGCAGGTGGCGTGTGCCCTCGATCGCGGCCGACTCCCCTCCCGGAAGATACCAAACGGAAACCTGCGTCCCCGCCCGGGTGGCCCCCAGCGACCGCTCCGAGTAGGCCCCCACGGCCCACCCCAGCATGTACGCAGGCACGTCACCCTCGATTTTCCTCGGGTACACCGACGTCTGCCCCTCTGGCAGTTCTCCGAGCCGCAACGAGAAACGCATCCCGTCGTCCGGAGAGGGATGGCACGGAAACAGGTTCCGGCAGAACGTCGGCCACGTATAGGTGCTACCGGTATGCCGGTACCCATCCGTGTTCCCAGAGGCGGGGAACGCGTAGTCGACGACCACGGTGCTCGCCCACGCTGGAACGCCGATGTCGAGTTGCCCATCCTTCACCGTGTACTGAAGGCCGCCGCAGCGACCTCGCACCCCGGTGATGGTCAGCGAGTCCACCCGCAGCGACAGTCCTGGCGCCTTCGATTCGGCCACCTCGATCGTGGCCGTACCCCGCAGCGAGCCGAGCTTCACGTCCAGCACTGTCGCGACAATGTCTCGCGCCAGCCCCGCCAGCGGCGGAGGCGCAGGTTGGCCCCCCACGGCGTCACAGAGCCGTGGGCACGCGGCGAGCGCCCCACCCTCCCCCGGCGCGGAACACACCTGGGCCTCCAGGAGTCCTGCTTCGGACGCATCCAGAGGCCCCGTGCACCTGCAAGCCCCCATTCCGCCCATGACCCAGAGAAGAACGGCGGTATCCAGAACGAAACGCCTCAAGTAACACCCCCCAGCAGGAAACGCCCCCGCCACGACTCCAACGGTACACGCGCCCATGCTGTCAGGGCGAGGCCCGGGGACGAACCGAGCCGAGCCAGGGACGAATGGAGCGTGGCTCGAAGCGGAGGTCGAGCCGCCAGGAACCCCACGCCCAGGGCGAAGGGTTCCCGGCCTCGGACACGCCATTCCCAGAAGCGTCCCATGATGGTGGGGCGGCCTTGTTTTGAAAGGGCGATGGGCGCCATGTAGAGCCCTGGAACCCTTCGCTCTGGGCGGACTCCATGACGAGGAAGCTCCACGGCTTGACACCCTCCGCGATGTACTCGCGGAGATTGTCATCAGCAGCCGGTTCGAGAGACTCAGCGATGAGGACAATGTTCCGCTGCGCATCCACGGCGTGTTGCAGACCGAGATGACTCCCAATGTGCATGACATGACTCCTGGCTCGGATGCCCCGGACGGAGCAGCAACCCCACCAACATGCCGCTCGTCCTCGAGCTCCGGCCAAACAGTCCCCTGTCATTCATCGCGCAACCGCACGACATGCAAGCGTCTCAGGGAAGGCGTCAGGGATTGCTCAACAGGAACCCGTCGTCCTCCATTCATCAAGGGCGTCCGAGAGAGCGCCGCGGCAAGCACCGCGCCGGGGCCACCACCGACTTCGCCTTGAATGCATCCGTGCAGGGCCCCGCGCCCGCCCCCAGGGCGGCGTCCGCCGAGGCGACAGCAGCCTGCCCCAGGGAGTCCCGCACCCGGCCGGACTCATTCGACGTAGACTCATCACCATGAACTCCACGAGGTGGTGCTTGGGCATCATGTTCGCCATCATGGCCCAGGGCTCGGCGAGCGCAGCCAAGCCGAATCCCGCCCAGCGGGTGCTCACCTGGAAGGTCGAGGGTGTTCCGCAGTCGCTGACGGTGCTGACTGCCGATGGCCCCACCCTGCCGAGCAAAGAGCCGGATACACACATCGACCTCTTGAGCGTTATCGGACCGATGGTGGCAACCCGGTTCATGCACACGTGGATGGGCGAACGAGGCGGCTACGTCACCGAATCAATGCAGGTGGAGTATCGCGGGACCTATCGCTTTTCGCTGGGTGGGTACTTGGAGGAGACACGCCAGGGAGGGCGGGTGCTGGAAGCGATACTCAAGCTGCCGAATGTTCCAGCGAAGGAGCGCTGTCCTCCCCCGAGCAGGTGAGGGAACAGCCCTCCTTCACGAAGGGCCGGGAGCAGCTCCTCGCGGCGGGCTGTGCACATCCGAAGTGGCTCACGCTGGAACCCGAGTTCTTCTCCGTCATCACCTGGGATGACGCAGACAACGTGCTGCTGGCCATTCAGATGTTCCATCCGGAAGCCATGCGCTCATCGAATTCGATGGAGCAGGTTGATGTCTGGCTGAAGGCACCTCCTGAATGGAGGCCCTGGCTGGAGGATGCACGCCGAGGAGAGGGACTGTTTGCGGACCAGCGCCATGACTGGGCGAGGCGGCTCTCCCCGCGGGAACTCGCCTCCGTCCGTGCACGCCTGACGAAGTTGAAGCCCACGGCTCGCCGGAAGCTCATCGCGGAGACAGTGTACCGGGCGCGGCAGGCGCCCCTGAGCGCGGTGGACCTGGTGACTGAGTTCTTCCCAGAGCCCAAGGACGGGAAACTGGACCTGGACACGCAATGGGCGTGGTCGGACCGGGTGCTGTACCTGCGACACACCCCCCTCTGCCGCAAGGCCGCGGAGGTGGTGTTCCGCGAGCAGTGGGCCCCAGAGACGGAGAAGGCCCTTGTCTTCAATCTCACGCAGTGCGGAAGCTTCCGTGGAGAAGGGCCCCCGAAGCACTGTGTGGAGCATGCCACCCCGGCCGCGTGTATCCAGCGCTGGGTCGAAGCCCAGCAAGAGCAAGAACGAAGCGCGAACCCGGCTGAACGCGAGGGCTCCGCGCCCGCGGAATGACGCGCTACGGCGCCGTTCAGGGCTCCGCCCGGGGACCGTCGAAGATGTGAGAGAAGTAGCGGCTTCGCGCTGCCGTTGGCGCGCGCGCGCCTCGATCACCTCGACCGGTACATCCGCCTCCTCTTCCGTTGCCCCCTCAAGGTATGAGTGCTGCAATGACACAGACCCATCGACTCGGCTGCGCCTGTGGACAGGTCCAACTCCAGGTGGAGGGCGCGCCCATCGTCAGCGTCGAGTGCTGCTGCGACAGTTGCCGTGCGGCTGGCGACAGGTTGCAGACCCTCCCCACCGCTCGTCCGGTGATGGAACCCCACGGCACGACGCGCTTCGTGCTCTACCGCAAGGATCGCGTCCGGTTCATCGAGCACGCCGGACGCCTCAAGGAGTTCCGCCTCACGCCCGAGTCCAAGACTCGCCGGGTCGTCGCCACCTGTTGCAACACGCCCGTCTTCCTCGAGTTCGAGAACGGCCACTGGCTCAGTCTCTATGGCTGCCTCTGGCCCGAGGGAACGCTGCCTCCGCTCGAGATGCGGACGATGACAGGTGACCTTCCGGCCGGCACCACGCTCCCCGGTGAGGTCCCGAACGGCAAGTGGCAACAGGTCTCATTCTTCGCCAGGCTCCTCGGCGCGTGGATCCGGATGGGGTTCCGAAGCCCGAAGGTCGCCGTGGTCAACGGACAGCTCCACGTCTGACATCGGCGGCGTTCTCCCGCGGTCACCGCTCACGACGGCTCAATGCCCGCAGATGCTCGACCGTCGCCGTGGCGCCACCGCAGACGATCACCGCGATGCGTGACGCGGCTGCAAGCGCCGACGACGCCGCGTCGAGCGCGGCCAGTGCCGCCCCGCACGCGGGCTCCACCAGAATCCGATGTTCGTCGAGGAACCACAGCGAGGCCGCCACCGCTGCCGCATCGGACACGACGATGTTATCGACCGCATGGCGCGTCGCCCACGCAACCGCTGCGTCGCAAGGCCGCTTCGCGCCGAGCGAGGTGGCGACGCTCGTGATCTCCGCCAGTTCGACGGGCCGCCCCTGCGCAACCGAACGCGCATAGCAGTCCGCGCCTTGGGTCTCGGCCGCGACGACCGGCACATCGCTCCAGCCGTTGCGCACCAGTCCCTCCAGCACGCCGCACAGCAGCCCTCCGCCGCCCACCGCCAGCACGACCGCGTCGGGCTTCGGTCCGGCCGCCGCCATCTCGTCGATCATCGTTGCATGGCCCTGCCACAACACGGGGTCGTCGAACGGATGCACGAACGCGTCGTGCGCGCCGAGCACGGACTGAGCAAAGGCGTTCGCCTCCGCCCAAGACGCGCCGTGGACGATCAACTCCGCGCCCTCGTGACGGAGCACGTCGCGTGCGCGCGCGGAGGTACTCTCCGGAACAACGACGAGCACGGGCACCCCGAGCTCGCGACCGGCATAGGCGACCGCAATGCCCGCGTTGCCGCCCGACGACGACACGAAACGGCGGGCGCCTGCCGCGCGCCGCGCCTCGCATACCGCACCGACGCCGCGCAGCTTGAACGAGCCGGACGGCTGCATTGCCTCGAGCTTGAGCAGGACGTCTTGACCCAGCCGGAGGGATGCAGCGTGTGAACGAATGTACGGAGTCTGAATGTGGAGTGGCATCTGAAGAGGTGCGCCAAACGTCCGCGAAGCGCGAACAGTCGTCATGACGTTGGCCAACCTAAACCGAGCCAATCATACTTCCCAATGCTCTTCAGTGCCGTCCGCCATGCTCTACAGGTATATCCCCAACGTGGAAAGACATCCCATGCGGCAGGTCGAGTTGCGCCATCTGCGATACTTCGTGGCGGTCGCTGAAGCCGGCAGCATGATGGCTGGCGCCCGCGCGGTCGGCATTGTGCAACCCGCGCTTTCCCGGCAGATCCGCGAGCTCGAGGAGGCGATTGGCACCCCGCTGTTGATCCGCCGCTCGACGGGCATCACGCTCACGGCGGCCGGCGCGAGCTTCCTGCAGGACGCCACGCGCCTGCTCTTCGAATTACAGGGCAGCCGCGAACGTGCGCTGCGCAGCGCGGCCGGCCAGCGCGGTGAGCTGCGTATCGGCGTGCTGCCGAACTACTTCCCGTTGCCGGTGGTGTCGAACGTGCTCAAGGCCTTCCGAAAGGCCTGCCCGGACGTGATGCTGTCAATCGTGCCCATGCTGTCGGCCGAGCAGGCGACTGCCATCGCACGCGGCGAGCTTGATGGCGGCATCATGGCGTGGCGGCAGGACGAGGCTCCACACCTGTCAGGCATCCGGCTGCTACGTGACAGGTTCGTGCTCGCGATGCTGTCCACGCCGGGCCAGCGCTTCCGCGCGCCCCGTCAACTGGCCGAGCTCACAGGCGCGCCGTTCATCTGGTTCGACCCACTTCGGTCCGCCGCGCATCACCGGTTCTTGTTCGAGCAGTGCCGGCGGGCCGGCTTCACGCCGCGCATCGCGCAGGTCGGCACCGACATCCCGACGCTCATCGGGCTCGTCGCAGCGGGGATGGGCTACGCGTTCGTACCAGAGAGCACGGCACCGACGTGCCCGCGCACGGTGCGGCTGGTCGCGCTTGACGAACTCGACGGCCGCTTCGACGTCGAATTCGTGTACGACGGCCAAGCGGACTCGCCGGTCGTGCAGCAATTCCTCGCTGCGCTGCGCGCGACCACCAACGCATAAGCGGGCCCCCACCCGAGGTGGAGCGAGGGCGTCACTCGTTCATGCGCCCCACGCCAGCCCACTGAAGCGTCGTGGTTTGTACGTACGCAAAGCACCTGTCCGCCAGCGCGGGTGTCAGGGACTTGTCGTATGACGGCCGTGCTCCGCCACGCGCACGGCATGGACAAACACCAACGCCGTGCTCCAGTGTGCGCGGCACCAACACGCCTGCTTCGAGGAGAAGGCATGAGGACGAAGCTCACCGCGGTCACCCTGGTTGCATCCCTGTTCGCATCATCCGCGTCGGCGGCGATAACGGTGCGCTACTACAACCGCGATTCGCGCGGCCACACGTGGCCCGTGGTCTGCAGCGGCGTGAAGACGTCGGTGACGTTCGGAAAGAGCCAGACGGCCTCCGTCACCATCCAGGGCTCCGGGCCCTGCTCCGTGAAGACGGATGCGGGCACCGTGGTCCTCAAGGGCGGCGAGGACCTGGAGATCAAGGACGGCCGCATCCAGGTCAAATAGGACTCACCTGCCGGGCACCCGGCCGCCCGCCAGCTCCAAGTCGAACCCTTTAGATTAAGTCCGGACGAAATTAACCTACTTCAGCGCCGAACTAACCCGTCGAGCGTTGAATCTAGCCCGAAGTCGCCCCATACTGCATTGCGTCAGTCTTCCAAGTGGAGGCGCAATGAAGAAGTGGTTGGCGGTGGCCCTTCTGGTGGGTGTGGGTGTGGCGGGGTTGCTGGTGAAGCCCGCGGAGCAGGTGGTGCGGGGGGAGCCCATCAACACGGCGGACACGGCGTGGATCCTCACGGCCACGGCGCTGGTGCTGCTGATGACGCCCGGGTTGTCCTTCTTCTACGGCGGCATGGTGCGGCTGAAGAACGTGGTGTCCACGTTGCTGCAGAGCTTCATCGCCATGGCGGTCATCAGCCTGCTCTGGGTGGTGGTGGGCTTCAGCCTGAGCTTCGGTGACAGCTTCCACGGCTTCATCGGCGACCCGCGGACCTTCTTCATGTTCAGCGGCGTGGGTGGCGAGACGCATCCGGACCTGGCGCCCACCATTCCCCTGATGCTGTTCGCGCTGTTCCAGCTCAAGTTCGCCATCATCACCCCGGCGCTCATCACCGGCGCGTTCGCGGAGCGCGTGCGCTTCAAGGCGTACCTGCTCTTCATGGTGCTCTTCACGCTCATCATCTACGCGCCGCTGGCGCACTGGACGTGGCACCCGCAGGGCTTCCTGCGCAATTGGGGCGTGCTCGACTTCGCGGGCGGCACGGTGGTGCACATGTCCGCGGGCTTCGCGGCGCTGGCCGGCGCGCTGGTGCTGGGCCGCCGCCAGGTGCACGTGGAGAACGCGGCGCACACGCCCGCCAACATCCCCTTCGTCATGCTGGGCACGGGCATGCTGTGGTTCGGCTGGTTTGGCTTCAACGCGGGCTCGGCGATGTCGGCCTCGTCGCTGGCGACGCTGGCCTTCGCCACGACCAACACCGCGTCCGCCGCGGCGATGCTGGGGTGGATGGCCTTCGACTGGCTGCGCGGCCGCAAGCCCAGCGCGATGGGCGCCTGCATCGGCGCGGTGGTGGGCCTGGTGGCGGTGACGCCCGCGGCCGGCTTCATCACCGTGGGCCAGAGCATCGTCGTGGGCCTCGTCGCCAGCTTCGTGAGCAACGCGGCGGTTCACTTCAAGAACCGCACGTCCCTCGACGACACGCTGGACGTCTTTCCCTGCCACGGCCTGGGCGGCGTGGTGGGCATGGTGCTGACGGGCGTGCTGGCCAAGGACGTGGGCCTCATCCACGGCGAGACGCGCACCTTCACCATGCACATGCTCGCGCTGGTGCTGGTGTCGGTGTTCTCCTTCGTGGGTTCGTACCTGCTCTACAAGCTGGTGGACCGCATCGTCCCGCTGCGCGTCACCCGCGAGCACGAGGACGAGGGCCTGGACCTGAGCCAGCACGGAGAGACGGTGGGCGAGTCGGTCATCGCGCCCGTGCCGCAGCCCGCGCGCACCGCGACGACGGCCGTCGCCACCGAGCCCGCGCGGGCGGACAACGTGCCGCAGCCGGCCTGAGCGGACGCGAGCACAAGCACGTCACGCCGCCGCTCGGAGCATCGGGCGGCGGCGAACGTTCAACCGCTCTTCTTCCGCGCGGCCGTCGACCGGCTCTTGCGCGCGGCCCCCACCTTCACGGTGACGACCTCGGGCATGGGCCCCGTCGTGGGCGCGCCCGTCTCCGCGGTGGCCTTCTGCCGGCGCTTGAGGCGGCGCGGCGGCAGCAGGTCCGGCTCACCGGGCACCTTCTGGGCCAGGAAGATGGCCGCGTCCAGCTTGTAGAAGCTGCGCGTCCGGTACCACGCCAGCGCGGACTCGTTGTTCTCCGCCACCTCCAGCACGAGGTGCGTGCAGCCCCGCGTCCTGGCCAGGTGCTGGAGCTGATCGAGCATGAAGCTGCCCACGCCTCGGCCCTGGTAGTCCGGATGGACGGCCAGCTCCTCCACGAAGAGCGGCCGCATGCCCCGCTTCTCGAACCAGCGCGGGTTCACCCAGTTGTCGTCTCCGGTGGCCTCGAAGGCGCACTCGGAGTATCCGACGATGCTCCCATCCACCTCGTAGAGGAGCTGTTCAATCCACTCGGAGGTGTAAACTTCCAGGAAGCGCCGCTTCGAACGGGGCCGTTGGTACTCCACCGTCTCGCGATTCACGTCGCGGAAGACGAGCTTGAGGAACTCCCAGGTCCGGTTCAGGTCGCGCCGGTGGATGCGGCGGACTCGGACTTCGAGTGAGTCCGGGGGGTTGGGAGTCTTGGCCTTCGGCATACGCCCGCCTCCTTAGCAGGCCGACGGAGGGACGCCCAGTCTCGTCGCGTGCCACGGCCCGACTGGGTGCTCTGCGACATCAGGAGGGTTGCCTCGCGGGGGGGTGGGAGGATGGAATGGGCGAAGTTTCCCCGGAATGCCCTGCCTGTGAGCTCCAACCCCATGACCCGACCCGCTGACGGGGACCTCCGCATCGACGAGGTCCTACGGAACACCTACCGGATTGTCTCCCTGCTGGGGCGGGGTGGGATGGGTTCCGTCTACCTGGCCCAACACCTGCGCCTTCCCGGCAAGCAGGTGGCGGTCAAGGTGCTGCGCGGCGGCGACCACCTGACGCCCGAAATCTTCGCGCGCTTCCGCCGCGAGGCGGAGATTGCCTCGCGCCTGGGCCACCCCAACATCGTCGAGGTGCACGACTACGACACCCTGGAGAACGGCAACCCGTTCCTGGTGCTGGAGTTCCTGCGCGGCGAGAGCCTCCAGTCCCGGCTGGAGCGCGGGCGCCTCCCCTTGGAGGACGTCGTTTCATTCACGCGGCAGATGGGCTCCGCGCTCCAGGCGGCCCACGGCGCTGGAGTCATTCACCGCGACCTCAAGCCGGCCAACGTGTTCCTCGTCCCCACCGACTCCGGCGGCGTGGTGGGCGAGCGCGTGAAGCTGCTCGACTTCGGCATCTCCAAGGTCCTCAGCTCCACGACGGTGCAGACGCAGGAGGCGACCATCATCGGCACGCCTCAGTACATGTCGCCCGAGCAGGCGCAGGGGAAGAACCGGGAGATTGACGCGCGCACGGACGTGTTCGCGCTCGGGTGCATCGTCTACGAGATGATGGCCGGCAAGCCCGTGTTCGGCTCGGGCAGCCTCGCGCAGATGATCTTCCGCGTCGTCTACGAGCCACCCGAGCCCCTGGCCCCGCTCTGCCCCGAAGCCTCGCCGGAGGCCATCTCCGCGGTGATGCGCGCGCTCGAGAAGAGCGCGAACGACCGCTATCCGGACGTCGCCTCCTTCATCGCGGACCTGACGGGCACCCCGCTGCATTCGCTGTCCACCACCTTCGGGGGCCAGCCCGCGCCGCGCCCCCAGGCGCCCGCGTCTGGCATTGCCCTGCCCTCCGAGGGCCCGCCCTCACTGTCCTCCACCGTCCCGCCCGGGAGCCTCAGGGTGGCCCCGGACACGGGACGTGAGGGCTTTGATTCCACGCTGCCTCCCGGCACGGGCCGGCTGGACCTGCCGCCATCCACGCCCCAGCCGCAGGGCTTCAGCCCCTCCGCCACGGGACAGATGGGCGTCGCGCAGCCGCAGGGCTTCAGCCCCTCCGCCACGGGCCAGATGGGCGTCGCGCAGCCCCAGGGCTTCAGTCCTTCCGCCACGGGACAGATGGGCGTCGCGCAGCCGTCGGCCGGGATGGACCCTCCGGGACTGGAGCCGACGCTCATCTCCAAGCAGGTCCCCGCCCTCCCCGCGCCCGAGCGCCCCGCGCAGCCGTCCACGGCCGTGAGCGTCCCCGTGCCCATCCCGGGCAGCGAGGCCGTCGCCGCCGCGGCCCTGCTGTCGGCCACGCCCTCCTCCACGGCGCCGGTGGCCGCGCCCAAGGGGAAGGGCGCCGTCATTGGCCTCACGGCCGCGGTCCTGCTGGCTTCGAGCTTGGGGCTCGTCTGGTGGCTGAAGGACACGAGCTCCGGCGCCGTCACGCCCCCGCCCCCCGTGGTGGACACGCGCCCGACGCTGGACCCGCCCATCGCCAACACGCAGCCGCCGCCTTCCGACCCGCAGGCCGTCGCGACGCCGCCGAATCCGCAAACCGGCACGACGGGCATTCAGCCGCCGCCTTCCGACCCGCCGACCGGCACCGACACGACGGGCACGACGCCTGGGGACGTGGTCGCGAACACGACGCCCGACAAGCCCGTGACGCCGCGCACGCCGCGTCCCGAGCCCAAGGAGACGCTGTCCGAACAAGTCCGCAAGCTCCTGAAGGAAGGAGAAACCGCGCTGGCCTCGGGTGACGCAGCCCGAGCCATCTCGTTGGCGCGCAGCAGCCAGCGGGCGCAGCGCTCCACCGCGGTGTACTCACTGCTCACCCGGGCCTACTGCCAGCAGAAGGACCTGGGAGGTGCGGTGAGTGAGTGGCCCAAGGTCGCGTCAGCGGAGCGTGCCAAGGTCCGGAAGTTCTGCCAGAAGCACGACATCGAGCTCTGAAACAGCGGGCCATCCGCGAAGGGGGGCCCTCATGCATCACGAGGTGATTCGCTTGAGAAACATGGTTGCAGTGATTGTGGCCGCGGTCACGCTGGGCGCTTCACAGGCCCTGGCTGCCGCGCCGGTCGAAGCGGGCAAGGTGTACTCCGGCTCGGAGGGCGAAGAGGTGGCCGTGGTGCCGCTCACGCCCCGCTCCGACAAGAAGTTCCTCCTCCGGGTGAAGGGCACGAGCTCCGAGTTCGACAACCTCGTGTTCCCCTACGAGCAGAACGACTGGAGCACCCGCAGCACCGAGCAGTTCAACTACAGCACCCAGTGGCGCGGCCGGAAGTACACGGCCCTGCACGTGCGCGACACCCGCTACGAGCTCTACGTCCCGGGCCGTCAGCGCCCCATCCGCATGACCTACGACGAGAAGAAGACCGCCGCGCTCAAAGCCGAAGAGGTCTACTCGGCGCACCAGAAGCAGATGAAGGACGGCACCCTGACGAAGCTGATGGCCTTCGACCGCAAGGGCGAGGAGTCCGGCCACGACAAGGAATATGCCGCCAGCCTCCTGGAGATGAACAACGCGTGTGGCACCTCGGTGTCCGCCCGCATCGACTGGAGCAGCATCGACGAGGACCAGCTCAAGGAGCTGGCCATCTCCAGCTTCTGCGGCACGCCGCTGACCACGCTCAAGGACCTGTGCAGCGCGTCCGCCATCGCGAAGCAGACCGTCCAGGAGAAGGTGAAGCGGGTGAGCTGCCGCTTCGGTTCGGGCCTGGAGCCGAAGATTGAAGCGGACCACGTCATCTGGACGACGAACCGCGAAGTCTCCAATCAGGACAAGTTCGCCAACAAGTACTTCAAGCAGAACCTGTAGTCGGAGCCTCCACGATGCGATTCCAGCGTTTCGCCCTCGCGGCGATGTCGTTCGCCTGTACCGCCGCCATGGCGGCCGAGCCCATCCAGCCCCCCTGGGGCAAGGAGTCGAACCTCGGCGAGAAGATGATGTTGGAGGGCACGTCGGTGTGCACCGACGGCAAGGGCCACTTCGTGGCGCTCACGCCCGACGACGAGGACATCAACGCCGCCCTCTACTACGGCGATGGGAAGCAGTTCGTGCAGGTGGCCCACCCGGGCCCCTACACCTCGCCCACGTCCTTCCTGGACCCCCGCTTCTTCAACAAGGGCTCCAACCCCAACTTCCGCGGCATCGACTGGCGCGTCATGTCGGAGGTGGAGATCGACCGCAAGGAGCGCACCTGCAAGCTGCGCTGCGGTGAGAAGGACATCCCCCTCACCATGCTGGAGGGAGAGCCCGCCGCCGAGGTGCTGCGCAAGTCCACCTACCTGCCCAACCCGCAGAAGTTCCGCCCCTACGCGCTGCTGCGTGACACCAAGGGCGTCTACTACTTCGTGGACCGCGGCTTCCACGAGTCCGAGAAGAAGAACTACCGCGTCTTCATTGGACCTCGCGGTGGCCTCAAGGCGCAGAAGATGACCAACGTCATCTCCGACTCGGAGGGCGAAATCTTCTCCACCAAGCGCGGTGACCTCCGCCTGCTGCTCGACAAGGCGAAGCCCGCCATGTGGATTGAGAACACCAAGCGCCGCCACGAGCTGCGCCAGGTGCCCGTGGATGAGAACCTGCCGCTCATCTACAACGAGCTCGGTGTGTACGAGGGCCTCCGCCTGGGCACGCCCTGCGACGACCAGTAATCGTCCGCGCGGCGCACGAGGGCCGGGAGCCGGCGTCCCACGGACGTCTTCCCGGCCCTTCGTGTCTCCAGCGTCAGCGGCTCAACGCCGGGGCAGCGAGGCCTTCAACTCCGCCACGCTCGCCTTCAGCGCCGCCAGCTCCGCCTTGAGCGCGTCGAGCTCGGCGCTCTTCGCGTGCAGCTCCCGCGTCCGCCGCTCCAGCGCCTGGATGGCGGCCATGTTCACCCCGTCGATGTCGAGCATCCCGATGCTGGTGTCGTCGGTCCCCAGGCCGAACGCGGCGCGGAAATCCTGGGCCACGGGCCCCAGGTGGCGCACCTGCCCGTCCTCGCCCTTGTAGCGCCAGGACGCCACCGGCAGCCCCGCCACCTTCGCCAGGAGGGCCTCGCCGTCGACGTCGCGGAAGTCCTCCTTTAGGTTCCGGTCGGACGTGCAGGAGAACACGCCCGAGCCCGCCGGCAGGTCGCAGCCCGTCGACAGGCTGGAGCTGGTTCGCAGGCGGACGCCTCCCGCCGCGCGAATCATGAATTGGTTGTTCGCGGTGCTGGTGGACGCGGTGGTGGTCGACTCGTCACCCCAGATGAAGGAGCCCGTGCGCCCCCCCGTGGACACGCGATAGCCCAGCGCGACGCCGTAGTTCCCCTCCGCCTGGACGCGGTAGCCAATCGCCACGCTCCCCTGCCCCGTCGCGGTGTTGGTGTACCCCATGGCCGTGGAGGCGAAGCCGCTCGCGATGTTGGACGCGCCACTGGTGAAGCTCGCCGTTCCCGACGCCCGATTGGCCGAACCGAAGCACGTGGCCACCGTGCCGCTGGCGGCGCACTGGTCACCGAAGGAGAAGGCGCCGTACGCGCTGGCCCGGGTCCGGTTGCCGCCGGCCCACGAGTACTCGCCCACGTTGTCGTCGTCCCACTCGTCCAGCGCGGTGCCGGCGCGGAAGGCACCACGTGCCGGTGCCCACATGAGCCGCGTGCCGACACCACTGCTCATGGGAAGCGGCCCGTTGCCCGACACGAACTCGCCTCGGGACAGCAGGCCGCCGCCGGAATCCACCTTGAAGACGGGCAAGGCGTCCCACGCCGGCGCGGCGGCATGGGTGTTCGTGACGCGGAGCAACGGAACGGGTGACGCCACCGCGGCGGTCGCATCCACGAAGAGGCCGGACTTCGTGCTGACCGTCCCGGCGAGCGACAACGAGGCGTCCTGGGGCTGCGTCCCGTTCTGGATGTAGCCCTCGTTCCCCGGGAGCGGCGGGCGCGCGTCATGGAGGCGCGGGTCGTTCCCCTCCACGACCGTCCCCGGTCCGGCGCCGTAGGCGACGCTGACGACGTTGTCGTCGCCCAACCGGAGGCCCGAGCCCACCTCCCAGTTCTGGGCGGGTGGAGCCTCCGAACCACACCCCGTGGCGGCCAAGGTGAGGCAACTCAGCGCGACGAACACACGACTCCCCTGCATGGCGTCTCCTGATGTCGAATCTGGGTAGAAAACGACCTTGGCCGTTTTCCTTCGCGGGAAGGTCCATACTCCCACGGAGGGATTCCGGGGCGCCCATGCGTTGAGTGAACCTCCCGCCATGCGAGGGGGGATGCACCGATGCAACCTGCCGTCTGGGTCCTAGGCGCCGTGAGCCTGCTGATGTCCGGGTTGTTCCTCTTCACCGCCGTGCGGCTGGCGTCGGTGAGGAAGCGCTTCAAGCCGGTGCTCGACGTGGAGGCGGAACGCCAGCGCGTCACCGCGGAGCTGGAGCGCGCGAAGGCCGAGTCCGCCCACGCCCTGGCCGCCGAGCGCAACCGCGTGGCCGCGGAGCTGACGCGAGCCCGCGAGGATGCGGACACCGCCATCCGGAAAGCCCAGGCAGAGCTGCTCCGGGTGAAGGAGGAGAACGAGCGCGCCATCAGCCAGGAGCGCACGCGAACCCAGGGTGAGCTGACACGCCTGCGCGAACAGGCGGAGACGGCCGCGCGCGAGGCGGAGGTGCGACGCCAACAAGCCCAGGTCGAACGCTCCCAGCTCGAGAACGCCATCTCCCGGCTGAGCGCGGAGCTGCGGCCATTGGAGGAGGAAGCCGTCCTCCGCTCCTACGGGCTCTACAAACCCATCTACAACTTCTCCACATCGCAGAAGTACGAGGAGCGCCTGGACGACCTCCGCGAGCAGCAGAAGACGCTGCTCAAGGACAAGAAGGCCGCCTATTGCACCGCGGAGTGGGAGGTCAACGGCAGCAAGGCGGAGGGCCGCAAGCAGACGGAGCGCACGCTGAAGTTGATGCTGCGCGCCTTCAACGGCGAAGCGGACGCCTGCGTGGCCAAGGTGACGTACAAGAACGTCAAGGCGATGGAGGCGCGCATCCAGAAGGCGGCCGACGCCATCACCGAGCTCGCCAAGATTCAGCAGTGCTTCATCGACGCCAGGTACGTGAACCTCAAGCTGGACGAACTGCACCTGGCGCACGAGTACGAGGAGAAGCGCCAGCAGGAGAAGGACGAGCAGCGGCGCATCCGCGAACAGATGCGCGAAGAGGAAACCGCGCAGCGTGAGCTGGAGCGCGCCCGCCTCGAAGCCGAGCGCGAGGCCCGGCGCGACGAGGAAGCCCTGCGCAAGGCCCGCGCCGAATTCGAGCAGAGCACCGGCACGCAGCAGCAGAAGCTCCAGGAGCGCATCGCGGAGCTTGAGCGGCGCCTCGCCGAGGACCTGGAGCGACAGCGCGCGATCTCCCAGGCACAGCTCACCCGCACGGGGCACGTCTACGTCATCTCCAACATCGGCTCCTTCGGTGAAGACATCTTCAAGCTGGGCATGACGCGGCGGCTCGTCCCGCAGGACCGCATCGACGAGCTGGGCGACGCCTCCGTCCCCTTCGAGTTCGACGTCCACGCCATCATCCGCACCGTGGACGCGCCCAAGCTGGAGGCCGAGCTGCACCGCACGTTCGCCCACCGGCGCGTCAACCGCATCAACGAGCGCAAGGAGTTCTTCCGGGCGAGCCTGGACGAAATCGCCGACGCCGTGCGCAAGCACCACGGCGACTTCGAGCTGACGCGCGTGGCGGAGGCCGCCGAGTACCGCAAGTCGCTCGCCCTCACCGACGAGGAGCAGCGGACGAAGGAAGGGACGGCGAGACGTCCGGCCGCGTAGGCGCTCGGCCGCTACGACGCAGCGGGCCAGACATCCGGCGACCAACGCGCTGCGTCTATCGCGTCACGCGGAGGTGGCACGAAGCCGCGCACGCACGAAGCCCGTGCGTGGACGTCGCTCGTTGGCATCCCAAGGAGCTGCATCCGTCCTCGCGGTGACATGCGCTTCGACCGGAGGCGCTGGGACGGAATTGGAAACGTGGCATGTTGCGCCGCCATGGCCGTCAGCGTCTTCGACCTCTTCAAGATTGGCATCGGACCTTCCAGTTCGCACACCGTGGGCCCCATGCGGGCCGCGCGGATGTTCGCGCGCAAGCTGGCGGACGCGGGGCACGTGGAGCGACTCACGAAGCTCAAGGTGGAGCTGTTCGGCTCGCTGGGCGCGACGGGCAAGGGGCACGGCAGCGACAAGGCGGTGGTGCTCGGCCTGCTCGGTGAGACGCCGGAGGGCGTGGACGTGGAGTCCGTACCCGCCGTGATTTCCCGCTGGCGCGCCGAGGGCCGCCTGGCGCTGCTGGGTCAGCGCGAGGTGACGTTCCGAGACGGCGAGCACCTGGTGATGCACCGTCGGCGCTCGCTGCCCTTCCACCCCAACGGCATGCGCTTCACCGCCACCGGCCCCGACGGCGTGGAGCTGCTGTCCACCGTCTACTACTCCGTGGGCGGAGGCTTCGTCGTCGACGACACCGCGGCGGCGGCGGGCAAGGACCCGCTGACGAAGGACACCACGCCGCTGCCCTACCCCTTCCAATCCGCGGCGGCGCTGCTCGCGCACTGTGAGCGGGAGCGCATCAGCTTCAGCTCCATCATGCTGGCCAACGAGAAGACGTGGCGCGACGAGGCGGAGATTCGCGCCGGGCTGCTCCGCGTCTGGGACGTGATGCAGGCCTGTGTGCGCCGTGGCTGCACCAGCGGCGGCATCCTCCCGGGTGGCCTCAAGGTGGAGCGCCGCGCCGCGGGGATGTACCAGAAGCTCATCAGCCGCCCCGAGGCCGGCCTCACCAACCCGCTCACCGTGCTGGACTGGGTGAACCTCTACGCGCTGGCCGTGAACGAGGAGAACGCGGCGGGCGGGCGCGTCGTCACCGCGCCCACCAACGGCGCGGCGGGCATCATCCCCGCGGTGCTGCACTACTACTGGCGCTTCGTGCCGGGCGCCAACGAGGACGGCGTGGTGCGCTTCCTGCTCACCGCGGGGGCCATTGGCGTCCTCTACAAGGAGAACGCCTCCATCAGTGGCGCCGAGGTGGGCTGCCAGGGCGAGGTCGGCAGCGCGTGCTCCATGGCCGCGGGCGCGCTCACCGAGGTCATGGGCGGCACGCCGCTCCAGGTGGAGAACGCGGCGGAGATCGCCATGGAGCACAACCTGGGCCTCACCTGCGACCCCATTGGCGGCCTGGTGCAGGTGCCCTGCATCGAGCGCAACGCCATGGCCTCCGTGAAGGCCATCAACGCCACGCGCATGGCGCTCTCCGGCGACGGACGCCACTTCGTCAGCCTGGACAAGGTCATCCGCACCATGCGCGACACCGGCCGCGACATGAAGGACAAGTACAAGGAGACGGCGCGGGGGGGTTTGGCCGCCAACGTCCTGGAAGTGGCCAACCTGAGCGTGGGCCTCCCGGAGTGCTGAGCCGCGCGCTCCCGCCGACCTGGCGCCCACGCTGTGGGTGTCTTGCGCTTGGCACCGTCCGGCCTCTAAGACGCGCGGCTGGTGCGCGGCCGTCCCCCCCGCCACCGCCCAAGGACCCACCCCCATGCTCAAGAAGATTCTGGCCGGCCTCGCCGCCGCCATCCTGCTGTTCGTCGGCTTCGTCGCCACCCGTCCCGGCACGTTCACCTATCAGCGCAGCGCGGTGCTCCCCGTGTCCGCGGACATCGCCTTCCCGCTGGTGAACGACTTCCACCGTTGGACCGAATGGTCCCCGTGGGACGGGCTGGACCCGCAGCAGAAGCGCACGTACTCCGGCCCGGAGTCGGGGACGGGCGCGGACTACACCTGGGCGGGCAACGACCAGATTGGTGAAGGCCGGATGACCATCACCGACAGCAAGGTCAACGAGCAGGTCACCATCCGGCTGGAGTTCATCAAGCCCTTCGCCGCCACCAACACCACCACGTTCACCTTCAGCGCCGCCGAGGGTGGCACGCAGGTCGTCTGGGCCATGTCGGGCGAGAACAACTTCATCAGCAAGGCCATGGGCTTGTTCATGGACATGGACGCGATGATTGGAAAGGACTTCGAGCGGGGCCTGGCGACCCTGAAGGACGTCGCCGTGGCGGACGCCAAGAAGCACGCGGAGGCGGAGGCCACTCGCGCCGCGGAGAAGGCGCGCGCGGAAGCAGAGGCCGCCGCGCAGCCCGCGGAAGGCGCCCCGGCCGTGGCCGCTCCCGCCACGCCGTGATGCACGCCTGACGCTCCCGTGCAGGCAGGGGCCACACGGGAGCGTCACGTCGCGAACCGCGCGATCGTGGACACTGCCACGCGCGCGAGCGACCAATCGCCCAGGGAAGTGCCGACTCGCGGACGTCCCCACCCCCTGAAGTCACCGGGGTGGACGTGACGAGCGTAGACGGCTACCGCGCCAGCTCCACGGCGCCTTCACCCCTCTCGTTGGCGACAGGCCCCCATGAAAACGCGCAAGCCCTCGGCGAAGAGCCGGCCCACCACGCTCAAGGTCGAAAGCCTTGAACCGCACCGCATGC
Organism: Myxococcus hansupus; assembly: GCF_000280925.3. NCBI lineage: Bacteria > Pseudomonadati > Myxococcota > Myxococcia > Myxococcales > Myxococcaceae > Pseudomyxococcus > Pseudomyxococcus hansupus. The sequence continues at coordinate 837,098 of NZ_CP012109.1, read as the reverse complement.
ATGCGGAGGGCAAGGTCCTCACCACGGACCAGGGCATCCCCATCTCCGACACCGACAACTCGCTGAAGGCGGGCGTTCGCGGCCCCACGCTCCTGGAGGACTTCCACTTCCGGGAGAAGATGATGCGCTTCGACCACGAGCGCATCCCGGAGCGCGCTGTCCACGCGCGCGGCTCCGGAGCCCATGGCTACTTCCAGGTCTACAAGTCGCTGGAGAAGTACACCCAGGCGAGCTTCCTCACCGACCCGTCCCTGCGCACGCCGGTGTTCGTGCGCTTCTCCACCGTGGGCGGCTCACGCGGCTCGGCGGACACCGTCCGCGACGTGCGCGGCTTCGCCACCAAGTTCTACACGGAGCAGGGCAACTTCGACTTGGTGGGCAACAACATGCCCGTCTTCTTCATCCAGGACGGAATCAAGTTCCCGGACTTCGTCCACTCCGTGAAGCCGGAGCCGCACAACGAAATCCCGCAGGCGTCCTCCGCGCACGACTCGCTGTGGGACTTCGTGTCGCTCGTCCCCGAGACGTCGCACATGGTGATGTGGCTGATGTCCGACCGCGCCATCCCGCGCAGCTACCGGATGATGGAGGGCTTCGGCGTCCACACCTTCCGGCTGGTCAACGCGGAGGGAAAGGCGCACCTGGTGAAGTTCCACTGGAAGCCGCTGTTGGGCAACCACGCGCTCGCCTGGGACGAGGCCCAGAAGCTGTCCGGCAAGGACCCGGACTTCCACCGCCGCGACCTCTGGGATGCCATCGAGGCGGGCGACTTCCCCGAGTACGAGCTGGGGCTGCAAATCCTCCCCGAGGGTGACGAGCTGAAGTACGGCTTCGACCTCCTGGACGCCACCAAGCTGCTGCCCGAGGAGCTTGTGCCGGTGCAGCGCGTGGGCAAGCTGACGCTCAACCGCAACCCGGACAACTTCTTCGCGGAGACGGAGCAGGTCGCCTTCTGCGTGGCCAACGTGGTGCCGGGCATCGACTTCACCAATGACCCGCTGATGCAGGCACGGCTGTTCTCGTACCTGGACACGCAGCTCACGCGGCTGGGTGGCCCCAACTTCGCGGAGCTGCCCATCAACAAGCCCGTGTGCCCCGTCACCAACCACCAGCAGGACGGCTTCGGGCGGCACACCATCCCCACGTCGCGGGCCAACTACCACCCCAACACACTGGGCGGCGGCTGCCCGGTGCTGGCCAACCCGGCCATGGCCTTCCACCACCGCCAGGAGCGCGTGGAGGGGCACAAGATTCGCGCGCGCAGCAACAGCTTCAGCGACCACTTCAGCCAGGCCACGCTCTTCTACAAGAGCCTGTCCAAGCCCGAGCAGGAGCACGTCGTCGCCGCGCTCGAGTTCGAGATTGGCAAGGTGGAGCGCGTGGAGATTCGCGAGCGCGTGGTGAACCAGATTCTGGTGAACATCGACCCGGCGCTGGCCGCGCGCGTGGCCCGGGCGGTGGGCGTCGAGCCGCCCAAGGCCACCAAGCCGGCCAAGGCCCCCAAGGCCTCGGGCAAGAAGGGGGCGCCCTCGGTGGACACGTCTCCCGCCCTCAGCATGGAGAACTCGCCGCACGACTCCATCAAGACGCGCAAGATCGCCGCCCTGGTGTCGGACGGCTTCGCCGGCAAGGAGCTGGACGGCGTGCGCAAGGCGCTCGCGGAGCGCGGCGCGACGCTGGAGGTGGTGGGCCCCACGCTGAGCCCGGTGACGAGCCTGGAGGGCCGGGAAGAGCGGCCCCTGCGCACCTTCGCCAACACGTCCTCGGTGACGTACGACGCCGTCTACGTGCCCGGTGGCGAGAAGAGCGTCGCGGCCCTGAAGCGCGTGCCCCAGGCGGTGGACTTCGTGCGCGAGGCCTACATCCACTGCAAGGCCCTGGCGCTGTCCGCGGACGCCGTCCTGCTGCTGAGCGCCGCGGGCGTGGACGACCTGGAGCCGGCCCCCACGAAGGGCGTGGAGGCCATGCGAGGCGTCGTCCGCAGCGCGAAGACGGAGACGAAGGGCTTCGGGCAGCTCTTCGCCGAGGCCATCGCCAAGCGTCACTGGGAGCGTGAAACGCCGCTGGCGTAGCTCAGCCGCCCGTCCCCATCCGCCCCGCGAGCAGGCCCAACGCGAAGGCCAGCGCGGCCAGGAGTCCCGCCCACAGGGGTGGGACTCCTTTCGTCCGGGAGCCCGCCGCCGGGCCTTGGACGCGGACCGCCGCGGCTTCCTCCGGGATGATGACCCGGACCTTGATGACGGCCTGGAGGAGCACCGCCTCCACGTCGTTGAGGAAGCGCTCGTACTCCTCGGGCGCCAGCTCCAGCGGCTCGCCGTGGTGGACTTCGTAGCGTTTGGCCACCGCCTCGAAGTTGCGAAGCTGCGCCTCGCGCTTCGACACGTCCACCCAACCGCACGTCAGCGAAGGCCCGCTGCCCTTGCGCGGCACCAGGGAGATGGCCTGCCGCGCGAGCTTGCCACCCGCGGTGCTGGGCCCCTCCGGCTCGTCGATGCGCAGCACGCGGTGCGGCCCGCGCCCGTACATCTTCTTCGACAGGGCCTCGCGAAGCTGCTCCGCGAGCAGCGCCGAGTGGTTGGCGAACATCGTCCGCAGCGCGGGCGCCTCGTCCTCCGCCGCCTTCACCTTCGCGCCCAGGGGCTCCAAGGGACTCAAGCGCACCACGCCCAGGCTGGCCGGCGCCTCGCTGGCACGTGGGGGGCTGGGGCGCTTGTCCCCTCCCGCCGCAAGCCAGCCCGTGGGCTTCGCCGGCGGTCCCCCCGCGCGCGCGGCGGGCAGCTTCTGCGGCATGACCTCCGTCTGCACCTCGGTGGCGGGGGGCGGTGGCGGCGCGGCCCGAGAGGGCTTGCCGCGGGCACGAGGCTTCTCGGACCGGGGCAGGGGCAAGGCCTCCTCCTCCTCGGCCTCCATGAGGGTCTCCTCGGTGAGAGGGTCCACCACCCCCATCCGCGTCTCCTCGAAGCGCGGCTCCACCGGGCCCATGCGGGTCTCCTCGAAGCGCGGCTCCACGGGCCCCATCCGCGTCTCCTCGGGGCGCGTCAGGAGCGGAATGTCGCGCGTCGCGTCCTCGTCCTCGTCGAGCGAGCTGTGTCGCTCGTCGGAGCGCCCCGGGCGACCGGGTCGCCTGTTCCCGTCAGGCATGTCCGTCCCTCACCGGGACGAGCATACTTCAAGGCCCGGAACGCGCTCCTTCATGGACGTCCGGGCCTTCCGTGCCCCCGGCTCAGGCCCCCGGGGCCGGGGCCGGCGTCTCGCCGCGAGGCAGGACGACCTGCGCCACCAGGCTCAGCGCCACCACCAGCGCGCAGCCGATGACGTTGAACCAGAGGTAGCCGACGTCGGAGAGGAAGAAGAGGCCAATCACCGCAGTCTGGGAGACGACGGCAGCGGCGAACACGGCATGCCCGCGCACGTGCTTCACGAAGAAGGCGACCAGGAAGATGCCCAGCACCGTGCCGTAGAAGATGGACCCCAGGATGTTGACCGCCTGGATGAGGTTGTCGAGCAACGACGCGAAGGTCGCGAAGCCCACGGCCACCAATCCCCAGAACACGGTGAACAGCTTCGAGGCCACCAGCACGTGCCGGTCCGAGGCATTCTTGTGGAACACGCGTCGGTAGAAATCCACCGTCGTCGTCGCGCCCAGGGCGGTCAGCTCGCTGGCGATGGAGCTCATGGCCGCGGAAAGAATGACCGCGATGAGCAGGCCAAACAGGCCGCTGGGCAGCCAGCGCTTCACGAAGGTGATGAAGATGTAATCGGAGTCCTTCGTCTCCGCGCCCGGCAGCGCGCGGACCACCATCTCCTTGGCCTCCTTGCGGACCGCGCTGGCCTCCTGCTCCGCGTTCTGGAGCAGGGAGCGAGACGTCTCCCCGGCCACGGCATCCCCCGCTTCCACGGCCGCGAGGTAGCGCTCCACCTCGGCGCGCTTGCGGGTCTGGACGTGCTCCCACTTCGACTCCAGCGCGGCGTACTCGCCCGCCTGCGCCGTGCCCTGCACGCGCGTGCGCAGCGTCTCGTTGAAGAGCAGCGGCGGCGTGCTGAACTGGTAGAAGACGAAGACGAGAATCCCGACGAACAGGATGAGGAACTGCATCGGGATTTTCAGCACGCCATTGAAGAGCAGCCCCAGCCGGCTCTCGGAGACGGAGCGCCCCGACAGGTAGCGCCCCACCTGCGACTGGTCCGTGCCGAAGTACGACAGCGACAGGAAGAGGCCGCCCGTCATGCCGGACCAGAAGTTGTAACGGTCCGACATGTCGAAGTCGAAGCTCACCACGTTCATCCGGCCAAAGGCGCCCGCGACGTCCACGGCCTTGCCGAACGACATGTGCTCGGGCAGCCGCCAGACGATGACAATCGCCGCCACCACCATGCCGCCCATCATCACCACCATCTGCTGCTTCTGCGTCTGGCTCACCGCCTTGGCGCCGCCCGTCACCGTGTAGAGGATGACCAGCGCGCCCATTCCGACGACAGTGGGCTCCAGCGGCCAGCCGAGGATGGCGGACAGGATGATGGCTGGCGCGTAGATGGTGATGCCCGCCGCCAGGCCGCGCTGGATGAGGAAGAGGAAGGCGCCCAGCAGCCGCGTCTTCAGGTCGAAGCGCGACTCCAGGTACTCGTACGCGGTGATGACGTTCAGCCGGTAGTAGATGGGGACGAAGACCGCGCTGATGATGATCATCGCGATGGGCAGTCCGAAGTAGAACTGCACGAACCGCATGCCATCTTCGTACGCCTGCCCGGGCACGGACAGGAAGGTGATGGCGCTCGCCTGCGTGGCCATCACCGTCAGGCCGATGGTGGGCCACTTCAAATCGCGGCCTCCGCGCAGGTAATCCTCACTGGTGCCCGCCCCCCGGGACTTCCAGAGGCCCCATCCCACGATGAAGGCAATCGTCCCGCCCAGGACAAGCCAGTCGAGCCCCGTCATGTGTACACCTCGGTGAGGACCCAACCCACGACGACGAACGCCACGAAGGTGGCCATGACCAGGAGGTAGATGTTCCGCCACGAGCCGAGCAGCGGCGGGGCGTCATCGAGCTCGGGCCGGGGCGCGCTGGCCTCGGCCGTGGGCTCACGGGGCGTCAGGTTGGGAGCAGTGCTCATGGAGACAGGATGTTGGCCAGAAGCCGGTAGGCGCCGGGGACCCCGGCGGGGAGCTGACGGAAGAAGGAGAGCCCCGTGTAGACGAACGTGCCCTTGCCATGACGGGCGACGAGCAGCGCCCCCTGGAGCGGCGCCTCATCGGCGTCCCGCAGGGAGAACACCGGGCGGTAGCGGGAGTCCCACGACGACGCGAAGTAGAGGCCGCGCTCCTGGACCCAGCCCGCGAAGTCCGCGGGCGACAGCGCGTTGGGCGCGCGCAGCAACGGCTCGTCCGGGGACACCGGCGTCATCGCCGCCGTCTCGTCCGTCACCCGGTCTCGGCCAATCTCCAGCGGATAGGGACTCACCAGCGAGGTGAGCGGCCCCACGCGGCTGTTGGTGTTGTACTGGACCACCAGCCGGCCGCCGCCCTCCACGTAGCGGAGCAGCCGCTCCCGGTGGGCGTAGAGGTGCGGGTTGGCGTTGAAGGCGCGCACGCCCACGAGGATGGCGTCGAAGCGCTCCAGGGGCTCCAGCGCGAGCCGCTCATCCGGCAGCAGCGTCACCTCGTAGCCCACCTCGCTCAGGCTCTCCGCCACGCGGTCGCCCGGACCCGGGATGTAGCCAATGCGCTTGCCCTTGGTCGCCAGCGTGAAGGGCACTAGCGTGGCCACGGACGGCTGACGCACCGTCAGCGGCGGGATGTGCGCGTAGGACACCGAACGCGCCTTCCACGACCAGGCGCGGTCCCCGACGTCCACCCAGGCACGCAGCTCCGCCTTCTCGGTGCTCCCGCGCGGCGGCGTCACCTGGAAGCGCAAGGTGCGCTCATCGCCCCGCGCCGCGAGTTTGAATTCCACGGACGCGGGCTCCACGCGCCACCCCCGCGGAACCTCCAAACGGACGGTGCCCGGAGCGTTGTCCATGCCCGCGGAGACCACCACGTTCACCGCCCGGCCCTCGCCGTTGGGGAACATGATGACGTCCTGCTGCAGCGTCGCGGTCAGCGGCGGGACAACCTCGAAGTCGCGGTAGAGCTCGCCGCGCACAGGGTCCGTCCAGACGTAGACGACAGGCCGGACGGCGCGGAAGCGGCGCCCCGCCACCTCGTACTCGAACGACACCTCCAAGGCGGGACCGCCCTCCGGCTGACCGGTGAGCGCGCGGTCCTTCTCGTCCAGGGCATAGAGACCGCCGCTCACGGGCTCGCGGAGCCAGTACGGCGTGGAGATGCGCGCCGATATCGGAAGCGGCACCGAGCGCTTGAGCTTCACGGGCGTGTTCTCACCCAGCGCCTGCCCCACGGCCTCGGGCTTCTCGCCCGGGAGCGTCATGCCCACCCACTTGAGCGAGGCCGGTGAGCGGTTCAGCGCCACGGCCTCCACCTCCACCGCGGCGCCGGGAACGCCCATGGGGCTGGCGGCTCGCGCTTCCAGGAACAGCCCGGCGCACGCGGCGATGAGCGCCTCCGTCTCCCGCAGCTTGACGGCCTTCCCCGGGTGGGAGTCCGGCAGCGCGGTCAGCGCATCGTGCACCCGCACGAGCGCGGGCAGGGAGCGGTGAGGCGCGGACACATCGAAGGACTTCGTCGCGGCGCTCACCGCGCGGGCCACGGCCTCACTGCCCTTCCAACGCTTCCACGAGAAGTCGAGCCCCTCGAACACGTCACGCTTCGGCAGCGTCCCCGCCAGCGGCGTGAAGTACTCCATGCTGGGGCCGCGGTCCGCCGCGGCGCCGAAGCCCTGGCTCTTGTGCTGGCTCCGGCTCTCCGCGGCCACCTCGCCCCACGAACGCCCGAGCAGCGCGTCGTAGCCGCCCACGTCCAGCCGCAGGTAGCGGGACAGGTCCTCGTCGGGCTTGAACCACCATTGGGAGGCGTTCTGCAGCAGGCGGTTCGCCTTCCACGGCTTCACCTCGGTGAGCTGCTCGGGGAAGCGCTTCGGGTCCGCCGCCGCGACGAAGGCCTCCGCCGCCAGCAACGCGGAGGCCGTGTGGTGGCCGTGATTCGGAGGCTCCGTGGTGAAGCGGGTGATGATGACGTCCGGCTGGAAGCGGCGGATGGCGAGGACGACGTCGGCCAACACCGCGTCATGGCCCCAGATGCGCAGCGCCTCCTCCGCGCTCTTCGAGTAGCCGAAGTCGCGCGCCCGCGTGAAGAACTGCTCCGCGCCGTCCACGGTGCGCGCCGCGAGCAGCTCGTGCGTGCGGATGAGCCCGAGCAGGGCGTCCTGTTCCGTGCCGATGAGGTTCTGCCCGCCATCGCCCCGCGTCACGGACAGGTAACCCGCCCGCAGGCCCTTGGCGCCAACCAGCCATGCGAGCAGGCGCGTGTTCTCGTCATCCGGGTGCGCGGCGACGTACAGCACGCTGCCCGTCACGCCCAGCCGCTTCAGGCCCGCCGCGATTTCACCTGCGTGGGGTTGCCGAGGAGGCTGAGCCACCGCCGTCGACCCGAATCCAAGGCTCATGGCCAGCGTCATTCCCAGGAGGAGGTTCCGCATCCGGGCGGACCCTATAACAAGCCTCCCGCGTGCGCGCGGACCACGTTCGTGGTGAGGCCTCGCACGCCGACACGCTCGCACCCGACGTGCAGGCATGCACTTCTGGTGGCATGCCAGCGGCGACCTGTTATCACGGCATGCCGTGACGTCCTCGTTCTCGACCGCGTGGCTTCGTGGAGATGCGGCAGCGCTCTCCTTCCTCTCCGATGACTACCGACACCGAGACGCCCGCGCCCGCGCCGTGGACGCCGCCGCGTCGCGCACGGTCTCGCCCGCGCTGCTCGACGTGCTGCGAGTCCAGAACGCGCGCCTCGCCCCCAGCCCCGCGCGCGAGCACCACCTCGCGCTGCTCGCCCAGCCCGGCACCGTGGTCGTGGTGACGGGCCAGCAGATGGGCCTCTTCCTGGGCCCGCTGTACACGCTCTACAAGGCCGCGTCCGCCATCGTCACCGCGCGGGCACTTCGGGAAGAAACGGGCCGGCCCTGTGTTCCCCTCTTCTGGCTCCAGACGGAGGACCACGACCTCCCGGAGATTGACCACTGTGTCATCCCACGCCCGAGCGGAGGGCCCTGTCGCCTGGCGCTCGAGCTGAAGGACGCAGCAACGTCTCGAGCGCCCATCGCCCACTGTCACCTCGGCCCGAGCGTCCTCCCCGCCCTGGCCACCCTCCGCGCCGAACTGGGAGACGAACCCCACGCCGAGGAAATCCTCTCCCTGCTGGAGCGGGCCTACCGCCCGGAAGCCACGCTCGCGGGAGCCTTCACCGACGTCCTCTCCGCCCTCTTCGCCGACGAGGGCCTCGTCTTCATCGACCCGCGTGACGCACGGCTGGCGCCGCTCGCCGCGCCCGTGCACCGCTTCGCGCTCGAGGAAGCCGCGGCGCTCTCCACCGCGCTCGCGGGCCGGGTGGAGGCGCTGTCCTCCGCCGGCTATGCCGTGCAGGTCCACATCCGCCCGGGCGCGCCGCTCAGCTTCTATTCGCCAGGCGCCCTCGACGGACCTCGCTACCGGCTGGACCCGGCGGGCCCGGACGCCTGGAGCCTGGTGGGCCATCCGGAGAACGCGACCCTCACGAGCGACGCGCTGCGCGCAGCCCTGGAGCACGAGCCCCACCGCTTCACCACGTCCGCGTTGCTGCGGCCCCTCCTCCAGGACACCTGGTTTCCCACGGCGGCGTATGTCGGAGGTCCCGGCGAGCTGGCCTACTTCGCGCAACTGGCGCCGCTCTACGCCCACGCGAAGAAGCCCATGCCCCTGGCCATTCCGCGGTCGCGCTTCCGCGTGCTCGATGACCGCACGCGCCGCTGGCTGCACAAGCTGGGGCTCCAGCCCGACGAGGTCCAGGTGCCCCGGGATGCCCTGCTGACGAAGCTGGCCACGCGCGACGCCCCCGAGCCCCTGGCGTCTCCCGAGTCCCTGGAGGCGCGCCTCTTCGGCGCCTTCTCCGCGGAGCTGGAGCAACTCGCCGGGCAGGTGACGTCCGCGGACGCGAACCTCCAGGACGCGGTTCAACGCACGCGGGCCACGGTGCGCGTCGCGGTGTCCCGGCTGACGGGCCGCTACCGCCGCGCGCTCGCCCGGCTCGACACCACGGCCTCGGAGCGGGTGGACCGGCTGCGCGCCTTCCTCTTTCCCCATGACGCGCCCCAGGAGCGGGTGCTCGGGATGCCCTACTTCGCGGCGCGCATTGGAACGCGGGCCTTCACGCGGCAGGTGCTGGAGGCGTGCGTGCCCTTCTCCGGCGACTCGAAGGACCTGACACCATGAACGCCCCGGCCACGACGTTCGGCATCGACGTCCTCGCCTTCGGCCCGCATCCCGACGACGTGGAGCTCTTCTGCGGCGGGCTCCTCGCGAGCCTGGCCGCCCGGGGCTACCGCACCGGCATCGTCGACCTGACGCGCGGCGAGAAGAGCTCGCGCGGCACGCTTCAGTCCCGCGCAGAGGAGACCGAGGCCGCCAGCCGCGCGCTGGGGCTGGCCCACCGGGAGAACCTGGAGCTGCCCGACGGTTGGGTCAGTCCGTGGGCGGGCTTCGACACGCCCGAGCCCGAGCGCGCGCGCACCGCCGCCGTGACGCGCGTGGTGGAGACGCTGCGGCGCCTGCGCCCGGAGCTGGTCCTCGTCCCCTGGGAGAAGGAGCGGCACCCCGACCACGAGGCCACCAGCGCGCTGGTGACGCGGGCGCTCTTCTTCGCGGGCGTGCGCAAGTTCGACGCCGAGCCCACCGCGGAGCCCTTCACGCCCCGGCAGGTGCTGTACTACCCGCTGCGGCACCTCGCCGAGCCCAGCTTCATCGTCGACGTCTCCGGCGTCTACGAGCGCAAGCTGGCGGCGGTGCACTGCTACGCCAGCCAGGTGCTGCCCCGGCCGGATGCGCCCCCCACGCTGGTGGGCTCGCCGCTGTCGCTGTCCTCCCTGGAGGCCCGGGACCGCTTCTACGGCGCGCAGATTGGCGTCACCCACGGCGAGCCCTACGTCGTGCGTGAGGCGCTGGGCGTGACGGACCCGGTCGACCACTTCCGCAGGAATAGCTTCGCCAAGCCCCTGTTCTTCCCGGCACGCTCATGAATGCCCCGCTCAACGTGGCCATCACCTGCTTTCCAACCTTTGGTGGCAGCGGCATGGTCGCCACGGAGATTGGCCTCGCGATGGCGGACCGGGGCCACCGCGTCCACTTCATCGCCCGGGACTTGCCCGTGCGCCTCCACGGCGCGAACCGGAAGGTCTTCTTCCACGAGGTGACGGAGACCGACTACCCGGCGCTCCAGCAGTCCAGCACGTATCCCATCGCGCTGGCCTCGAAGATGATCGAGGTCGCCAACTACGAGCGCCTGGACATCCTGCACGTCCACTACGCCGTGCCCCACGCCACCGCGGCGTGGATGGCGCGCGAGGTGCTGGGACACAAGGCCCCGCGCGTCGTCACCACGCTGCACGGCACGGACACCACGCTGGTGGGCATCGACCCCAGCTACCTGCCCATCACGCGCTTCTCCATCATGCGCAGCGACGCGGTGACGGTGCCCTCCGCCTATCTGCGACGGGCGACGTGGAAGGGCTTCGACATTCCGGAGAGCGTCCCCATCGACGTCATCTCCAACTTCGTGGACACCGCGCGCTATGCGCCGGTGAGAGACCGCGCGTGCCTGCGGCCCCTCTTCCCGGCGCTGCGTGAGCCCGAGCCGGTGCTCATCCACATCTCCAACTTCCGTCCGGTGAAGCGCATCGCCGACGTGGTGGCCATCTTCACCGAGGTCCACAAGCGGCGGCCCTGCCGGCTGGTGATGATTGGTGATGGCCCGGAGCGCTCACCCGCCGAGCGCATGCTGCGCGAGAGGGGCCTGGAGGGCCGCGTCGCCTTCCTGGGCAAGCAGGACCGCTTCGAGGAGCTGCTCGCCGCGTCGGACGTCTTCCTCCTCCCGAGCGAACAGGAGAGCTTCGGGCTCGCGGCCCTGGAGGCCCTGAGCTGCGGCGTCCCCGTGGTGGCGAGCGATTTGGGCGGCATCCCCGAGCTCGTGACGCATGGAGAGACGGGCTTCCTCGCGCCGCTGGGCGACGTGCAGGCCATGGCCCAGCACGTGCTCACGCTGGTGGAGGACGCGGAGCGCTGGGTGGGATTCTCGCGGCGGGCGCGGGCTCGGGTGCTGGAGCACTTCCAGAAGGAGCCCGCCATCGACCGCTACGAGACGCTCTACCGCCAGCTCCTCGCGAGGCCCCATCGTCGCTGAGGGGCCTCGGGAGGCTGCGGACTACTTCTTGTTCTTCCACTCCGCCAGGGCCTTGGAGACCTGGTCACGGTAGAAGAAGTTCTTGTCCTTCTGGCCCAGGTCCCACGCGGCCTGCGCGGACTTGCGCGCATCCGCCCACTTGCCCATGCTCGACAGGACGCCGGCGCGAACCCAGTGGTTGTACCAGGTGGGGCTGGCGGCCACGGCCGCGTCCGCGTGCTTCAGGGCCGCCGCGTAGTCCTTGGAGGTCTCCGCGATGTAGGAGGCCGCGCTCGCGTGCATGCCGGCGGTGTTCTTCTGCGCCTGCTCGATGTTGGCCTTCGCCAGGGCGGCCGTGTCCACCTGGATGGGCACGGAGATGCGCAGCTTCTCCCACTCCAGGTCCAGGCGCGTGCCGTCGTCCGTGGTGTCGGTGAAGAGGTACGTCAGGCGCTCGCGCGACGGAATCTCGGTGGTGGTGGCGCTGACCGAGGCCACGTCCTTCGCCGCGTCATACGGCGTGCCGCCACGCCACAGGCCCAGGTCCGTGTTCAGCATCACCTTCCAGCCCTTCTGCGAGGGCAGGCTGACGATGGAGTACGAGCCCGCCGGGACGGCCTTGCCGCCGAAGGTGACGGGGTGGCTGAACGTAATCTTCGTCGCCGAGTTGGCGCCGCTGCGCCACGCCTTGTCGTTGGGAACGAGCTCGCCCCAGACCTTGCGGCCCTTCACGGCGGGGCTGGAATATTCGACGGAAATCTCGGAGACGCCCACCTCTTGCGTCACCTTCGCCGCGGGGCTGGGCGACGGCAGTTTGAGCTGCGCCAGCGCGGGCATCGCCGTCAGGGTCATGAGCGCGGAGGCCATACAGCCGAGAAGCTTGTTCTTCATCGTCCTCACTTCGTCCTTTCCGACCTTAGGGTCGCAGAGCCGGCGGAGTGTATAGACGAGGTCTCGCTCCACCTCACGTTCCACCTTGGCCTGCACCGCGTCATGCGGCGAGCGTCCAAGGAGGGGCTCGGGCGCCCTCTACACACGAATGACGGTGGACATTCCGTGACATTGCGTGGTTCCCCCACGCGCCCACACTGGCCATGCTGCGCGCCGAGGAGTCCCATGAAGCTCACGCGGCTCGAGGTCCACCACTACCGGAACGTCGTCCCTGGCACTTCGTTGGTGTTCAGCCCTTCCTACAACCTGGTGTTGGGGGAGAACGGCACGGGCAGGACGACGCTGCTGGAGCTCATCTCCACGGTGCTGGGGTCGGACTTCTCCAGCATCCTCCACGAGCCGTTCGCGCTGGAATACGACCTGGCCTTCCCGGGCATGAAGCTGCATGTCTTCGTCCGGAACGAGCGCGACGCCCCGGAGCCGGACGCGGAGGCGCCGCCGCGCAAGGGCGCGGAGCTGATGCCCCTGCGCACGCCCGCGGTCCCCGAGTCCGGGCTGCACCCGCGCATCGAGGTGGACGTGCGATTCCAGTCGCCGGCAGCGCGGCTCCAGATGCGCGCGGACGCGGCGGGCATCGACTGCAAGGTGGACGGCGAGGCAGTGTGGTCGCGGAGCATGCACTGGTCGCTGCTCGACCGGTCCGTGTGGACGCTGCTGTTCATGACGGCGCAGTTCATCGACGCGGGGATGAAGGACCGGCTCAAGGAGCTGCTGCGCCGCACCTTCCTGCTGGCGCCGCAGCGCTTCGATGAAGCGCTGGGGATGTTCGAGCGCATTGGCGACATCCGCTACGCGATGGAGGTCCGGGACGGAGAGGTGTTCCCGCTCGGGCTGATGGCGCTGCCCACGTGGATGCCGGGCTGGCTGCGCGAGCGGATGGAGCAGCCGTCCGCTCCCGACGTGCTGGAGCTGGCGCACGACGCGCGTGAAGGCAGCTTCCTGGCGAAGTTCGTGGCGCTGGCGGGCTTCGCGTCCGGGCGGTTCCGCGTGGAGGTGCTGGAGAAGCGCTCGTTCGAGAACGGCGGGCGCGTGGGGTTTGGGGGTTTTGGATTCCACTTCACGCGGCGCGATGGACGGGAGCTGACGCACGCGGAGCTGGGCTTCGGGCAGAAGCGGTTGCTGTCACTGCTCTACTATTTGGACGTGAATGAGGACTTCGCCATCGCGGACGAGCTGGCGAATGGCCTGCACCCTCGCTGGGTGGAGGCGAGCATGCGCGAGTTGGGCGCGAGGCAGGTGTTCCTCACCAGCCAGAATCCGCTCCTCTTCGAGCACACGCTCTTCCCGTCCGCCGAGGTGCTGCGCGCGTCGCTCCTGCTGTGCGGCAATGTCCGCGAGGGGGAACGGGAGCGCATCGCGTGGAGGAACCCGACGCACGAGGCCGCGGGCAAGCTCTTCGACGCGCACGGCCTGGGTGCCCACCCGCTGGCGGAGCTGCTGCGCCAGCAGGGGCTGTGGTGAGCGCCGCCGAAGGTCCCGAGCGTTGGGGCACGCGGCGTCACCGTGCCCCTCGCGCACCGGGCTCCGTGCAGCGGGGCTCGTCCTCCGGGGCCTGAAGCCCGCGCTCCGCGGCGGGCTCCTTCGGCTTCGCGCGCCTACCAGAGGCGACGAGGAGGCGCAGCGGGCGGCGGAGGTGCGGGCAGGGGCTCGAGCATTCCGCACTTCAGCAACCGCTCGACGGCGTCCTTGACCGCCTTCGGGGTGGTGTCGCAGGCCTCGAGGTTGCGTGCCGCCTCCGAGATGGTGCGCCCCCCCGCTTCGAACTCCACCAGGTACAGCCCGTCTTCCGCGGCAAGCCCCAGCGACGCGCCCCACGTGGCACGAGCCGCGTCGAACTGGGCGCGGCCGGTGCCTGCCTTGGCCGCCTCAATCACGGCGGAATAAGAGGCCACGGCCTCCGTGCCCTTGGCCGAGAGCTGGAACTTCTGCGACCGCCCGTACCGAACCTTCTCGTCACTCATACCGCACCTTCGATGGCTGGCTGCCCCATCCGCTCGAGCCACCGCACGTGGCTTTTCACCATCGGAAGAACCTGGAGTCGCGTAGGAAGGATCCCATCGCGGCCATCGCCTGCCTGGTGCTGATGGTCGCTGTAACACATCGCCTGAGCGAACTGTTCCGTCGGCGCTGGGTCGCCGCAGATTCCCGCCCTGCGGGCTTCACCCCAGGGTCGGCTCACGCCACGTCGAATCCGGCGAGTTCCCTGGATTCGAAGGGCTCAATCTGGCGTGGGTCCGCCGCGCGTGGCCTCGATCTTCCCGAGCAGCCACTGAAGCCCCGCGAGGTGCTGCTGGTCGTGACTGCACAGGTAGTGCACCAGGCTTTGCAGTGACAGGGGTCCGTAGCCTTCGAACACCGCGGTGCGCCGAAACTGCGCAGGCGAGAGGTTTCCAAGGAGCGCCATCGTTTGCGCGCGCGCCTCCCGGAACTCCGCCAGCGCGACGTCCGCGGGCCGGCTTCCGTAGGCGTGTTCCCGGACCAGCGCATCCGTGTCCAATGACGCCAAGGTGGGGTTCGACTCGTCCCGGGTCCGGCGCAAGCGGACGTGGTAGCCCAGGATTTCAATGTCCCTCACGTGCCAGACCTGCTCGATGGCGGTCAGCGCCTCACTGGGCACGCCGTCCCACGACGGTGGCGCCCAGTGTTTGAAAGCCTCGGGGATGGCGGCGTAGTGGGCCTCGAGCTGCGAAGGAAAGGCCGCGAGCGCCTGAAGCGTGATGGAGGAGGTCATGGTCGGAAGACTTCCACGGGACAGGTCCCCAGAGGAGGCATGAGGGCCTCTCTGTCCCCACCTCGGCGGGGACAGAACGTCAAGGGACAGGGCTTGGCGGAGGCGCCGAGAACGAGGCGACATCGACGAATACGCGCGAGGTCGTGACAGGGTCCACCAGCACGTTGAGCCACGCCCCAGGTTGAACGCGGGATGCAGCGATCTGCGGAATGCGCGCCTCGATGGTCGCATCGTAGGGCGGCGTTTCCTTCAGGTACACGCGCACGGTCAGCGTCGGACACAAGTCACCCGCATCAGGGAGCCAGGAGCACTTGCTGCCCGTGAGGTGCGTCACGGTGGCCAACGCGGGGACGGCATTCGAGGGCGCCGCGTTGCCGCATGCGGTCAGCAGGAGCATCGCCAACGGCACTGTCTGTCTTCGTAGCGCGGTCGAGTACACGTTCACTGACAGTAGGATTGGCGAACGACCGCGTCAACGCGGTCCGCGTGGAGCAAGCCCCTGTGGAACCGGAGGACGTGCATGAGAGCACTTGGGGTCATCTACTTGGCGCTGGCGCTTTCCGTCGCCCCAGGTTGTTCGTCCACGAGAGTCGTAAGGGTGGACACCGGCGAGAGTCCTCCACGCATCCACACGCCATGGGAGCATGACGACGCAAGCCCCGTGGAACTTGATGAGGATGAATTCGCAGAGGCCGTGGCGATGCTCGCTCGCGATGTCCGGCCCTCCTCCCATCCATTGAAAGCAGCCCGTGAGCGCTTCGGCATCCCCGAGCGACACGGCATCTACTTGTACGAGGGCCGAGGCCCTCGGCTCATTCCGCAGCAGACGGGACCGTCTTTCGAGAGCACGCGGCTCCTCGAGGCCGATTCGGATGACGACCTGACGCGCGCCTACGGCCGCTGGTGCGCGCGCAAGTCACAACCGGGCGACTGCCTGCGACTTCTGGCCGACGGCCCTCTGCTGGCCAGTGACGGCAAGTACTCACTGGCCCTGGCCATCGCCATGGACTCGGTCTGGGAGGAAACCACCGAGGCCCTGGAGGACATGGCGAATCCTCAGGCGCTCATGGCCACCGTGAGTGCCTCCATCACCATGTACCTGGTGCTCTGGACGCTTCCAGAACCTGTGTCCAAAGGCGTAGCGGCGATGATGACGGCCACGCTCATCGCCTACCTCGGCGTCGACACCGTCTGGCGACTGATGGAGGGCTGGACGGCGCTCGTGCAAGCGGTCGACCGGGCCACCACTTTCGAGCAACTCCACTCAGCAGGTGGCGCGTACGGCGAAGTCCTGGGTGAGAACGCGGCGCGCGTCGTCGTCATGCTGGCCACGGCGGCGATTGGGCGTACAGCGGGACTGGCCGCGAAGGCACCACGACTTCCAGGCTCCGCACAGGCCGCGCTCACGGTGGAGGCACAGGCGGGTTACCGCTACGCGGCTTTGCCGGGCGTGCAATCGGTGGCCATGACGGCCGAGGGATTCACGATTGCGCTCGCGCCCAATGCGCTCGCCATGGCGAACCAGGGGATGCGGGGAGGCTCAGCCGACAGGAGCCAGAACCACCACCTCGCCACGGACAAGAACAGCATCTCCACGGCACGCGGCGGGCCCTGGACGCCTCGCTTCCAGCGAATCTTCAAGAAGGCGGGCATGGAGCTGAAGGACCCTGAGAACATCGTCCCCATCAAGGGCCACAAGGGCCCTCACCCGCAGGAGTACCACGAGATGGTTTTCAGGAGATTGAACAGCGCGACAGCCCGCTGTCGCTCCGTGGATGAGTGCCGCAAACTCCTGACCCAGGCACTTCAACAATTGGCCAAGGAAGCCGCCACGGCAGGTTCGGACATCAACAAGCTCCTGACCGGGGTCCAGTGACGCTAGAACCACACCATGCCGACTCGATTCTTCGACCTTGCCGAGAACGTCCAAGCGGGACACTGGTACCTGGGAGACCCCGAGGACGAACACGGCCAGGAAGTGGAAGACCCCTGGATCTTCAGGGCAGGGCAGCCCGTTCAGGTGAAAGGCCCCTTGAGGGTTCCCGTCGATGAGCCCGGCAGAGCGAAGGACTTCTCCACGGCAGGCGTGGGCGTGACCCCCGTGGTCCACGTCAAAGTGGCAGAGGTCTTCCAAGAGCTGGCCCCCCACGACGTGCAGTTCCTCCCCGTGCACATCAAAGGGCACCCGGACCAGTACCTCATCCTCGTGGCCACGAAGCGCATCCGTTGCATCGATGACGCGGCGTCCAAAGTGCAGCACTGGAGACCCGAAGATGGGCTGCCAGAAAAGGTAGGTCAGTACTACGCCGTCGACGACATGCGCATCGACGTCTCGAAGACAGGCGATGCCAAGGTCTTTCGCACGGAAGGCTGGGACATCGCCCTCATCGTCTCCGAGGACATCAAACGCGCCCTGGAGCGAATCGGCGTCACCGGCGTGAAATTCACACCGGTGTAGCTCTCACACACTGCGGTCTACACCACGCGACTGAAGGACTTGTCGACTTCGGCGCTGCCGCAATGTTCGCATGACCGGGCAACTCACGATTGCTTGAGCGCGCATGAGGAAATACACCTCAGACGATTTCAACCAAACGAAGCGCACACCCCACATTGGGAGACCCACGTCATGAAGGCCATCAATCCTCCAGATAGAGCCGCCCCTGAATTCTACAGCCAGGCCATCGAGGTCACCGACGCGAAGCGTACGCTGTACATCTCGGGCCAGGTCGGCGTCGCCCCGGACGGGAGCGTTCCGGAAGGTATCGAGGCACAAGCACGTCAGGCACTCGCGAACCTCAACGCGCTGCTCGAGCAGGCCGGCATGACGAACCGCAACATCGTCAAGACCACGATCTATCTCACGGACGCGGCGCACCTGCCTGGCTTCATGGCCGCTGGCGCGGGCACGCTCGCGTCGCCGCCGCCCGCGACCACGCTGCTCATCGTGAAGGCGCTTGCGGCCCCTCCCCTGCTGATCGAGATCGAAGCCATCGCGGTAGGCTGAACAGCGGCGCCGGCCTCGCAATCAGAGGTCGGCGCTTCGCGTCGTCTCGCTCCGACGCTCGGGCGCCGCGCCATGCTCGCGTCCAGGCGGAGTCAGTGCGTCCCTGAACGCGAGCACGGGGAACGGCCCGGGAATTCAACCCGGGATTCGATGGAGCGGAGCGCAGTGTGGCGCCTCACGCTGGAGCAGCTCGCGCATCGCCTCGGCGCGCGCTGTGTCACCTGCCCTCGTATATGCGACCCGGAGCCCCCAAGCACTCAACAGTCGGACCATGGCCAATGGGGTCTTCTCGTGATGTTGCTCCAGCACCTGGAGCGAGGCGGGAGTCGCCGTGCCGGTGAGCACCTCGCCAATGCTCACGCAGACCTCGAAGTAAGCGCGCCCCTGAGCCGAACCGACAACCGGGCTGGGAAGGTCGATCATGGAGAGAGCTTCCCTCGCCAGCGGGAGGCCCTGCGCGGGCGCGTCCTCGCACAGCATGAGGATGCTCGCCTCACTCGCGCGCTCCATCGCCCGGATGATGGGCGGGCGCCCCGCCCAGTCGACGCGCGACAGTTCACGGCGCGCGGAGGCGGCGTCACCGTAGAAAACATGGGCCATGGCACGCGAGTTCGCGAGGTAGCAGGCGCCATCCGGCAACCGGTTGCTCGACGCGAGCACCTGTTCGTAGACGGCGAGCAGTGCGCTCGGGTCAGGATGCAGAAAGGCCACCGTGGACTTACGTCGCGCCGTTCGGCCCTTCCAGAAGACAAAGGCCATGAGGCCGACCGTGAGCAGGACGACGAACAGCAAAATGGAGCCCACCTCCGAACCGGTGCGACGGACCGTTTCGGAGGACGGCGGCCCTGGCATCTTCCCTCCACTGAACAGGAAATAGAAGACGGCGTAAGCGATGAGCAGGAACGGCCACAGCTTCATCCAACGCTTCCAGGGCACGCCGGTACCGCGCTGCCGAATTGACTCGAGATAGCGCGCGTTCTCTTCACGGGACATGTGAGCACTGTAGCCAATCGCTCACGCGACACCATGGACGCGGAGCCTGTTCCAACCGCATCCACCTCACACCCCGGTCATGTGAGCCGCGGGTCTGCTCCAAACCGACCGGGTCCGCGACGCCCCTACCCTCACATCACGGAGACCGGATGGGCAGGGCGTCAGTCTCGAATGCAAACGTGCCCGGCAACGGAGGGCGTGCATGAGAGCACTTGGAGCTGTCTGCCTCGCGCTAGCGATTTGCTTCACCACGGGCTGTTCAGCCACGAGAATCGTACGGCTGGACACCGGGGCCGGGCCTCCGCACATCCATACGCCAGGGGAACACGACGGCAGCAGCCCCGTGGAGCTGGATGAGGATGAATTCGCAGAGGCCGTGGTGATGCTCGCTCGCGATGTCCGGCCCTCCTCCCATCCATTGAAAGCAGCCCGTGAGCGCTTTGGCATTCCCGAACGCCACGGCGTCTACGTGTACGAGGGCCGAGGCCCTCGGCTCATTCCGCAGCAGGCGGGACCGTCTTTCGAGAGCACGCGGCTCCTCGAGGCCGATTCGGATGACGACCTGACGCGCGCCTACGGCCGCTGGTGCGCGCGCAAGTCACAACCGGGCGACTGTCTACGGCTTCTGGCCGACGGCCCCCTGATGGCCAGCGATGGCAAGTACTCACTGGCCCTGGCCATCGCCATGGACTCGGTCTGGGAGGAAACCACCGAGGCCCTGGAGGACATGGCGAATCCACAGGCGCTCATGGCCACCGTGAGTGCCTCCATCACCATGTACCTGGTGCTCTGGACGCTTCCGGAACCTGTGTCCAAAGGCGTGGCGGCCCTCGTGACGGCCACGCTCATCGCCTATCTGGGCGTCGACACCGTCTGGCGACTGATGGAGGGCTGGACGGCGCTCGTGCAAGCGGTCGACCGGGCCACCACTTTCGAGCAACTCCACTCAGCAGGTGGCGCGTACGGCGAAGTCCTGGGTGAGAACGCGGCGCGCGTCGTCGTCATGCTGGCCACGGCGGCCCTTGGGCACACGGTGGGCTTGGCGGCGAAGGCACCACGACTTCCAGGCGCCCCCCAAGCCACGCTCGCGGCGGAGGCGCAGGCGGGTTACCGCTACGCGGCTTTGGGCGAAGTGCAGTCGGTGGCCATGACAGCCGAGGGATTCACGCTGGCCCTCGCGCCCAATGCGCTCGCGATGGCGAACCAGGGGGTGCGGGGAGGTTCCGCCGGCAGGAGCCAGAACCACCACCTCGCCACGGATAAGAACAGCATCTCCACGGCACGCGGCGGGCCCTGGACTCCAGAGTTCAGGAGGATCTTCAAGAAGGCTGGGATGGAGTTGAAGGACCCCGAGAACATCGTTGCGGTCCCCGGCCACAAGGGCCCTCATCCGCAGGAGTACCACGAGGCGGTCTACGAAAGACTCCGAGATGCGACAAGGACATGCCGCACCGTGGTTGCGTGTCGTGCGGCGCTAACGGCTGCGCTCAAGGAACTGGCCGAGGAAGTCACGACCAAGGGAACGAGCCTCCATAAGCTCGTGACCCAGGGCAAGTGAGGTAGAGAGACAACCCACCATGCCCACGCGATACTTCAGGCTCAAAGAGGACATGCAGGTTGGCCACTGGGACCTGGGCGACCCCTTGGATGAGCAAGGGCAAGAGGTGGACGACCCCTACATCTTCGCCGCGGGACAGTCCGTCAGCGTCAAGGGGCGCCTAGAGGTTCCCGTGGACGCGCCTGGGAAGAGATTGGACTTCTGCACGGCAGGCATCGGTGCGGCGCCGATCCTCCATGTCCGGGTGGCAGCGCTCCTCGCGGAGATGGCTCCCGATGATGTGCAGCTCGTCCCCGTGGACATCCAGGGCGCCCCGGACCAGTACCTCATCCTCGTGGCAACCCAGCGCATCCGCTGCATCGACGACCAAGCGTCTGAGGAGGTGCGCTACTGGGAGCCCGCGCATGGGCAGCCCGAACGGGTTGGCGACTACAAATCCGTGATGGGGCTGCGCATCGACACGACGAAGGTGGGCAACGCCAAGGTCTTCCGCACGGAAGGCTGGACCATCGCCCTCATCGTCTCCGAGGACATCAAGCTCGCCCTGGAGCACCTTGGCGCCACCGGCGTGAAATTCACACCGGTGTAGCCCTCACCGCACCCCGCTCAGAACTGCCCCGACCGCGCCTGGTCGAAGTCCACGCGGTGCTTCATGTACAGCGTGTCCAGCATGTGGTTGCTGACGAGGTTCGCGTTCCCATCCGTGAACCGGTGCACCACCGCGCCCTTGCCCGCGTCCTTCAGGAAGGCCGTCGGGTCGATGCTGCCGCCCAGGCCCGTGAGCGTGGGCACCGGGTCCGCGTTGTTGACGTAGTGCACGTACTTGGGCCCGTCCACGTACCGCGTGGACGCCGCGCCGAAGGTCTCCACGCTGAGCTTGCCCAGCGTCTTCTCCACCTGCGCCGGGGACATGCCGTCCTCGATGCGCAGCCGCTTCGCCACGTCATTCAGCGCCCGCGCGGTGATGAGCCCGCCCTGGCTGTAGCCCATGAGGTGGACCTCGCGGCCCGCCTTCAGCTCGCCGTAGAGCGTGTCCGCCAGCGTGTCCACCGCGGGGTTGTGGCCCTTGTCCAGCTTGTCTCCCACGCACTGAGCCAGGTCCGCCACCAGGCCCTGCGTGGCGTTGCGGATGCCCACCACCTTGGCGTCCGCCGTCTCCGCGATGGCCTGCATCTCGGAGAGCTGCCCCGCCGTGGGCGTCATGATGCCGTTGACGTAGAGCACCGTCTTCGACGGGTTCGGGTTGTCCAGCGGCGTCACGCCCGGGATGTCCTTCAGCGGCGTGCCAGGAGGGAAGGTCTGCCCCTTGGCCCCCACGAACTTGCCGTCATCCATCCGGTCCGGCTTCGCGTCGCCGCCGAAGATGCGCTTCAGCTCGTTCACGTGCGCGGCCTGGAAGACGTCCTTGCCCATGTCGATGATGCGGGGCACGTCCGCGATGCCGCCCTTGATGGCATCCACCACACCGCCAATCAGCGAGTTCCTCGGAGCCGCCGCCGGTGCCTTCACGGTCGTGGGAGAGACGGCGCTGCGGCTGCGGTCGATGGTGCTCACGAGGACCTCCTGCCCGATGGGGGACGGGTGTTCCCCCATTCTCTCAGCAGGCTCCGGGAAGTTGCGCGCAAATGTCGTGTGCAATCCCACCCATACCCAGGGCACGCGGCCCGCCGCGTCAATGGGGCGGCTGTGACTCATGCGGATGATGGATGTGATTCAGCGTCTGCTCGGCCTGCTCGCGCTGGATGCGGCGCGTGGCCGTCTCTTCCTCTTCCGTCCGCTGGCGCCGCTTCACCAGGCCCTGGGACTCGTCGAAGAACCAGAACACCACCCGGAAGAAGGCGGCGATGACGGTGATGAGCAGCGCGGAGAGCACCCAGCTCAGCAGATAGCCCGGCCAGCCCCCCACCGTGACGCGGACGACGTTCGTCCCCGTGAGCGGCACCAGCGCGAACGCCACGTAGTGCGACACGCAGTAGGGACACATCATCAGGTACCCCAGCCAGGTGTCCTTGCCGCCGAGCCTCGCGCGCAGCGGGGCGAAGATGCGCTCGCGCGACAACGTCTGCGACACGCCCATCACCACGGCGGAGACGGCGAAGAGCTGAAAGAGGTCGCCCATCCCCTCAAGGTGGCGATGACGCGCTGAGCAAGAAACAGCGAGCCCTCATGCGGGGCCCCGCTTGCCCGCAAGAGACTGTCCGCCCCCAGGGCCCAGACCCATGTTGGCCTGTCGACACTCGGAAGAGACTTCCGTGGGGCTGGCTGTAAAAACGACCGTTTTACGGCCTTAAGCATGGCCGGGCCTGGAAGCAAACCCCTGGACTCATTGGGAAACAGTGCTGGTGCCCCTTGGCACGCAGGTCGCAAAGGGCAACCCCCGTAGCGTCATCGCGGCTCCCCCAACCAGATCTCTTTTTCCCCGAGAGACACCATGCAGGCTTCCAACTCCTTCGCTTCCCCTGATTCGCTCTCCACCTACCTGTCGGAGATCAACCAGTACCCGCTGCTCACCCAGCCGAAGGAGCAGGAGCTGTCGAGGCGCTTCCGCGCGGGAGACTTGGCCGCGGGCCACCAGTTGGTGACGGCGAACCTGCGCTTCGTGGTGAAGGTCGCCTACGAGTACCGCTCCTACGGCTTGAAGATGTCCGACCTCATCCAGGAGGCGAACATCGGCCTGATGAAGGCCGTGCAGAAGTTCGACCCGGACAAGGGCATCCGCCTCATCTCGTACGCCGTCTGGTGGATTCGCGCGTACATCCAGAACTGCATCCTGAAGAACTGGAGCCTGGTGAAGCTGGGCACCACGCAGGCGCAGCGCCGCCTCTTCTTCAGCCTGGCCCGCACGCGCCGTGAGCTGGAGAAGATGGGCGCCGGCGACGCGAACGTCGTCAACGCCGAGGAGATTGCCCGCAAGCTGAACGTGAAGGCCTCGGAAGTGCGCGAGATGGAGCAGCGCATGGGCGGCCGCGACCTGTCCCTGGACGCCCCCATGGGCGAGGACGGCGACGCCACGCACCTGGACTTCGTCGAGTCCGAGTCCGCCTCCGCGGTGGACGAGGTCGCCGACCGGCAGCAGGCCAACCTCACCCGCGAGCTGGTGCAGCGCGCCCTGCGCCGCTTGGACCCGCGCGAGCGCTTCATCATCGAGCAGCGCGTCATGGGTGACGCGGAGATGACGCTCAGCGAGCTGGGCGAGCACTTCGGCTTCTCCCGCGAGCGCGCCCGTCAGTTGGAGATTCGCGCGAAGGACAAGCTCAAGCTCGCGCTGGCCACGCTGATGGCCGAGGCCGGCGTCGACGAGTCCACGCTCAACGCCTGAGCCGCACCGCATCACTCGGGGAAGATGACGGCGCTCCAACCCGGCCCGGCTGGAGCGCCGCCTCCCCGCACCGACTCGACTAGCGCTGCTCGAGCCGGAACTGCTGACAATCGTTGTTGGACCACACCCACTGCTGCACGGCCGCGCCGTCACCGCTGGTCCAGCAGTTGGCCACGTCCAGCACCTTGCCGCTGTGGCGCGCCTCCAGCCGGTGGAAGCCATTGCCCAGCGCGACGGCCCTGAACTGCTGGTTGCCGCCGCCCGAGTAGCTCCACTGCTGGAGCCGGGCCCCATCCGCGGTGCTCACGTCCCGGACGTCCAGCGCCTTCCCACTGTGCCGGGAGACGAAGCGGACGTAGCCGTTGTCGGTGGGCTCCATCGTCCACTGCTGGCTCGTTCCGGTGTGGCAGGCCCACTGGTGGATGTTCGCGCCATCGGCCGTGCTCGGACCGTCGATGTCCACGCACTTGCCGGTCAGCTTGTTCACCAGCCGGTACACGTTGCCACCGCCGGGCGTCTGCACCACCTGTGCGATGGCGCTCAGCAGCGACGTGGCGCCCTGCGTGTCCTGGGACAGCTCCCAGATCATCACCCCGCCGCCCTGCTGGAGCGCCAGCCGCGACTTCGCCTGGATGGTGGCGATGCCGTTGTACTGCACGTCGCCCACCCAGTCCTTGTGCGGCGCCTGGGAATCCCGGCGCACCAACTCCGAGTAGGCCACGTAGGACGACGGCGAGCGCCCGTAGAAGGGCACACCCAGCACCGCCTTCGAGCGCGGCAGCCCGCGGTTCACCCAGTAGTTGAGCGACTGGACGGCGAAGTCGTACGTCGAATGCGGATGGCCGCCGTCGTACGCCATGATGTTCAGGAAGTCGAAGTCGCTGAACGTCGACGTGGGGATGCCCTCGCCGTAGTAGCCGTTCGCGATGACCGCCGCGGTGAGCAGCTTCCCGCGCGCACGGAGCGCCGCGCCCAGCTCGCGCACCAGCGCCGCGAAGTTCTGCGCCGACGCGCCCGGGTCCGGGTACTCCCAATCCAGGTCCACGCCGTCCAACCCCGTGGCGTTGACGAACTGGATGAGGTTGTTCACGAACGCGGTGCGCGTGGAGGCGTTGGCGGCAAGCTGCTCGAAGGCGCTGTCGTCGCCGTTGTTCCAACCGCCCACGGCGATGAGCACCTTCACGCCGCGCGCATGCGCCGTCTGCACCAGCGAGCGCAGCCGCGCGTCATTGCTGCTCACCCCGGTGAGTCCGCCCTGCGGCGTGGGCAGCGCGAAGGCGTAGTTGATGTGCGTGAGCTTGTCGTACTGGAGCGTGTTGACGTCACCCGCCCACGTCGGCAGGTAGCCCACCACCCGCGTGGCCAGGGCCGCGCGCTCGGTGCTCTCGACGGAATCTGCCTCCACTGCCGCCTCGTCCGGTGCGCCGGAGCAGGCCAACAGGGTGGAGACACACGCGGCCGCCAGGGCCAGGGACTTGATGGAGACGATGTCTTTTCGCATGACGGAGTCCTCGTTTCCGTGCCGAGTCACTGCCACTGGGAGTAGCGAACCCAGTCGACTTCCAACGCGGGCGCCGTGTTGCGGATGTGGTCCAGCGTGGACTGCGGCACGCCGAAGGACGGCGTCCTCGCGCCGTTGAGGCCGAACGGATAGGTGCCGCCCACCGCGAGGTTCAGGATGATGAAGTAGGGCCGGTCATAGACCCAGCGGCCGTAGCGCTCGACCTCGGCGCGCGTCACCGTCTTCACCACGACGCCGTCGATGAGCCACTTGACGTCCTGGGACGAGAACTCCGTGGCGTAGACGTGCCAGTCACTCACCGGAGAGCTGGGGTGGAAGCGCTGGTTGATGGGCGTGTCGCCGGAGTAGCCCGGGCCATGCAGCGCGCCCGACGTCCAATCCGCATAGCCAACGTTCTCCATGATGTCGAGCTCACCGCACTCGGGCCAGCCGACCTGTCCGATGTTGTTGCCGAGCATCCAGAACGCCGGCCACAGGCCCGGCCCCACCGGCATCTTGATGCGCGCTTCCACCTTGCCGTGCCCGAACTCGCGCTTGCCCGCGCTCTCCAGGCGGCCCGACGTGAACGGATAGCCGTTGCTCGACTCGTGGCGCGCGATGAGCTTCAGCGTGCCGTTGCTCACCTGGATGTTCCGCGGCGACGTCGTGTAGTTCTGCTGCTCGCTGTTCACGTGGACGCCGGTGTTGGCGAACCAGTTCGCCGGGTTGATGCTGTTGCCGTCGAAGTCGTCCCGCCAGACCTCGACCCAGCCGCCCCCACCTCCGCCGATGACGCTGACGGAGAAGGACTCCCAGCACCCCGCCGCCGCCCGGTTGGCGTACAGCGGCCCGGACGCGCCCAGGCTCGTGTCCGCCGACACGAACAAGCCGTTGCTGCGCGCCTTCAGGCCCACGGAGTCACCGCCGAACTCCACCCACTCGAACCGCTCCCAGTCCTGGATGGCGTTCCGGTTGGCGACGAGCTGCCCGCCCAGGTTGGTGTCCGCCGACACGAACAGGCCCGTCGACACGGAGCGCAGCGCGACGGTGCCGCCGCCCGCGTCCACCACCTGGAACTGCTCCCAGCCCTGCGCCGTGGCCCGGTTCGCCACCAGCGCCGTGTTGGCCAGGTTCTGGTCCGCGGACACGAACTGCTGCGTCGAACAGGCCCTCAGCGCGATGTTCCGGCCAATGGGCGCCGCCAGCCCCTGCGCCTGGGATTCCCGCTCCGAGGGGACCACCTCCGGGGACGGCGCGCACGCCGCCAGTCCCGACAACAGACCGCCCAATCCCAACGCCAACACCCAGCTTCGCCCCGCCACCACGGTGTGTCCCTGAGCCATGCGACGCGCCTCCAGACTCCCGAATCGGGAAAGAGGGCGCCGGATATCACCAGGAAATCACGATTTAAAGCTAAATGGCGTTTTGTTGGGACGCGGCCGTCTTGCAGGGGGGCAGGGTCGAGAAGACCGCGCTTGGCGCCATCAGCCCGCGCGGCCGAAGCGTATGTCGGTGCGCCGGGCATCCTCGGCCGCGAAGCCGAGCAGCCGTGCGCCCTCGTCCGTCAGCGCGCCGCGCGTCTCCCGCGACAGCCGCGTGAAGGGGTCGATGCACAACGTCGCGGTGCCCCGCTGCCGTTCGATGCGCCAGGTGCCCTGGACGAAGCCCTCCACGAGGATGGTGGCGCGAACGATGCCATTGACGGTGAAGACGCGCCTGCGGGCGGCCTCGGAGA
The DNA here is from genome assembly GCF_000280925.3 of Myxococcus hansupus. Lineage (NCBI taxonomy): Bacteria > Pseudomonadati > Myxococcota > Myxococcia > Myxococcales > Myxococcaceae > Pseudomyxococcus > Pseudomyxococcus hansupus. The sequence continues at coordinate 810,001 of NZ_CP012109.1, read as the reverse complement.
GGATGCGTGTGCGGTCCGCGTGGGCCAGCAAGACGCTGTCGAACTCCGACAGGAAGCGAACCGGCGCGGGCGCGTCCGGGTCGGGCCGCCGAGCGCCGGGGACGTCGAACAACTCCGCGCCGTGCTCGTCGCGGAAGGTGCGCAGCGCGGGCCGCAGCCGCTCCAGGACAGCGCCCATGCGCGGCAGCCCCGACCAGGCCTGGAGGTCCCTGACGCTCGCGGGACCGAACGCGGCGAGGTAGCGCATCACCAGCGCGTCCGGGGGCCCGGCCGGTTCGAAGCGCTGGCCGAGCCAGGACTCCGCCGTGGTGTAGGCCATCCGCTCGCCATGGCCCCACGTTCCACAGGGCGGCACCACGACGGTCGGCTCCAGGCTGGAGAACCCCATGCTCAGGGCGTTCGCGTCATGCCCCGGCCACTTCTGCTGGAGCCGCTGACCCAGCCCCCCCGAGGACTGGGACGGGCCGCCAGCAGCGCCCTGCCCTCGGCCACCAGCGCACGGGCGTCCACGCCCTCCAACTGCTTGCGGAAGGTGGCGTGCTTCATCCCCCGGTCCAGCGCGGGTTGCAGCACGGGCCGCAGCGCGAGGCAGTCCCGCGCGGTCACCAGGTGCAGCGTCCCACGCATCATCCCGGCGCGAACCACCTGACGTTCGGTGATGAGGCGGGTCAGCGCCTCGGGCTTGAAGCCCTCCAGCCGCGTCCACAGCGCGCCGTAGGGAGCATGCGTCGCTTGGGCCTGAAGCCCCATCAGGCGCTCCAGCGTCTCCGCCACGCCGGCCCGAGAGCGCTGCGACAACCCTTGCCGTTGGAGCAGCGCCCGGTTGAGCGCCCGTTGGCTGAGGACCTGGGCTGGCAGACCGCGCCGCCGTGAGGAGGCGCGGACCGGAGGCTTCGTGACGGGGACATCCTTCCCGGATGCTTCCGAGGGCGGGGGAACCGGACTCAGCGCCCGCGCCGCACGTGCCTTGCTGGAGCGTCCACGATTGACACCCGTGGGGACGAGCATCGGCAACAACATCAGGAAGGGAATCATGTTGGGTGGCACCTGGGGGTGGATGCGCAGCCCCAGGTCTGGAGACCCCAGGGGCTACGTGGACGCCATCCTGCGAGCCGCCTCTGACAGTGGTATGTCAGGAATGTGCGGCCCGCCACGCGGCGTCGCTCAACGCCGCGACAGCCCGTGAAGCGCCATCACGATGTGCTCGAAGGTACGCGCGGGCAGCAGGCGTTTCGACACCAGGGCGGCGCGCTGCGCCAGGTGCCCCACCGAGTAGCGCACGTCCACGCGCTCGCGCTCCACCAGGGACAGGACCTTCCGTGCGACCTGCTCGGGAGCGATGCCCGCGCCTTCCCCGGACTCCACCACGTTCATGACGCGCTCGAAGGCCTCCTTGTACGCGGACCCGGGGCCGGACTGCCGGGCGCGCTCCCGGTACTGGCGCACGTTGGTGCGGACGTCTCCGGGCTGCAGCAGCGTGGCCTCGATGCCGAAGGCGGCCACCTCCTGCCGGAGACTCTCCGTCATGCCCTCCAACGCGAACTTGCTGGCGCTGTAGAGGCCTTGAAAGGGAAGCCCCGCGGCCCCACCCATCGAGCTGATGTTGACGATGAGGCCGGAGCGCTGCGCGCGCATCGCGGGCAGCACCGCCCGACACACGCGCAACACCCCGAAGAAGTTGGTGTCCATCTGCCGCTGGGCCTCTTCGACGGACACGTCCTCCACGGCGCCCGCCAACACGAATCCCGCGCAGTTCACCACCACATCGAGCCGGCCCTCGGCCGCGAGCACCGATGCCACGGCGCGTTGCACGGACGCCTCGTCCGTGACGTCCAGCACGGTCATCCGGTGGTGCGCACCATTCGCCCGAGGGTGACGGCTGGTACCATGGACGGTGTGTCCGCTCGCGCCCAGGAGCTCCGCGCACGCCTGACCGATTCCAGAGGATGCGCCCGTGATGAAGACCACCTTGCGTCGCGACTTGCTCATGCGCGCTCCCACTCGAGCCCGTGACGTGCATCCACGCGGGAGCGAAGCGTGAACCTCATCGAGCCCTGCATCCTCGCGGGCGCGGTGGTCGGCACCCTCATTGGCGCCGTCCTCGGCTTTCCCCACGGCCTGCTGTGGGGCCTGGGCGGAATGGCGGCCGGCTTCATGGGTGGCGTGCTGCTGCTGCCCTTCGTCATCCTCTTCCTCGTCCTGACCGGAATGGCCCTGTTCTTCTGGCCACGTCACCTGTTGAAGCGCCTGTGGGGCACGCGGCCCAAGGGGGGATGACGCAACGCGAGCGCACGAGCAACCCGGAACGAGGTCCACCGCACGGCTACGCGCCGGCGGCGAGTTCTGGATGACAGAGCACCTCCCAAAGGTGCCCATCCAGGTCCGCGAAGTAGCCGAAGTAGCCCCAGGGCTGCTCGCTGGCGGGAACGGGCACGGTGCCGCCCGCCGCCTGCGCTCGCCGGAGGATGGCGTCCACCTCCTCGCGGGTGGGCGTCGCATGCGACAGGACGACGGCCGGTGGGCCCTTCGTGGACACCGGCTGACGTCCCGCCTTCGCCAGCGCTCCGCGAGGGAACAACACCAGCGACAGGTTGCCCTGGAGCGGGAGCGCCACATGGTCCTCCCCTTCTCCCAGCTCGGGCGCGGTCCACCCCAAGCCCTCCCGGTAGAAGGCGAGCGCGCGCTTCAAGTCATCCACGCCCAGCGTGATGATGTGGACGGCGGGCCGCATGCGGACCTCACTCATGACGTTCTCCCTTCCTGGAGCTGCCACGCTCCGGTTTGCGGAGCGCTTGCTCCAACGCATCGAGACGGTCGTTCCAGAAACGCTCGTAGAAGCGCAGCCAGTCGAGCGCGCTCGCCAGGGGCTCGGGCGCGAGGCTGCACCGGTGCGTGCGCCCCTCCACCGTCCTGTGAACGAGCCCCGCGCGCTCCAGCGCCTTGACGTGCTTGGACGCTCCCGCGAACGACATGCTGAAGGGGGCCGCCAGTTCGCCAATGCTCCGTGAACCCGCGGAGAGGCTGCGCAGCATCTCCCGCCGCGTCGGGTCGGAGAGCGCGTGGAAGACCGCGTCGAGCTGCTCGGAGCGCTGCTGAATCGTGGGGCTGACCATGAGGACCTCCACCCCATATTAAACCACCCAGTTAAACAATGCACCAGGGGGTGGGTCGGCAGGTCTCCTGGGCGCGCCGGACGCTCGCCCCGCATCCCGGCAGGCGCGTTCCCATTCGGCGCCTTGAACGTGCGCCGCGCTCCGGAAGTCAGACGCGACGCGAGCGCTCAGCGCCGACTCGCCGGCGCGCGAGCAGCACGAACACCCACGCGAAGAGCCCCGGCGCCCCATCCACCACCGCACAGCCCCCCGCGGCCGGTGGCGTCTCCGCGCACGGCAGCCACAGCCGACAGGTGTCCGCGGCCTTCACGCACGGATGCCCCTCCTGCTCACCGGTGCACACATCCCCGAAGCGGCCCGCCTCGAGCCCCGCTACCGCGCAACTCCGGATGTCCTCCGACTGGGCAACACACGCCATGCCCAGGGGACAGTCCGCGTGCGTGACACACCGCTGCGCGCACGCATCCACCCTCGGGTCCATCGGCGCCCGGGCCGGCGGCCGCCGCGCGGCATCCTCGATGGCCGCCTGGACGAAGGCCGCGTGCACGTCCACACGCGTGTTCGTGCCCGTCGTGCAGAGGAGGTCTCCAAACGACGTGATGCCCGCGAGCTGCTCGACTCCGTCTTGCGAGACGAACACCGGTCCGCCGCTGTCCCCGCCACACGACATCGCGGGCGCAGCTTCGATGGAGAACGTGTCCGCGTTGACCGAGGTGATTCGAGACAAGCCCCCCAGACGGCGCCCCATGGCGCCTTGCGCATCCGAGCCGAAGCCCACCACGCGGGCCATCCGCCCCACGCTGTCCGAGGACAAGGCCCCAAGCTCCAGCGCGAGCGGCGTCACCGGAGCGTCCTCGGCGAGCAGCAACACCCCGATGTCATTCACGCCCGGCCGCCACGCGGGATGTGGCCGACCCTCCGCCACGCGGATGCGCTGCGCCGCGGACGCGCGCGCCGTCTCCTCCGCGAACACCACCGAGAACACCTGCGGCGCATCGGCGTTCTCCACGCAATGCGCCGCCGTCAGCACCACCCGGGGTGACACCAACGTCCCCGTGCAGAGGACGGGTGCCGCCGCCTCCGCTTCGCCGCAGAAAGGCGACACGGGGACGATGGCGGCCACGGAGGGAAAGCCCGGCTCGGGCGCGCCCCCCACCACGGCCCGCCGCGACACGGCGGATGGAGCAGCGGGCTCGAACGCAGGGCCACAAGCAGCCGCCGCCACCCCGAACAGGATGGCGGCGGCGCAGGACTCACTCGCTCGTGAAGTCACCCTGCGGAACGTCCGTGGACTGCCCCTCGACGTCCCAGTACTTCCAGGCACCTGTCTTCTCACCCTTCTCGTACTGGCCCTGCGCGGCCAACGCGCCGCCGGCATGCCATTCCGAATAGGTCCCCTGCGCGCGGTGGCCCAGAATCGAGCCCTCCGCCCACTTCGAGCCGTCCGAACGCCAGGCGGTCCACCGCACCTCGCCACCGCCGGGGGGATGGACCTCCTCGCGGTTCTTCTGCCCCTCTTCGTAATAGAGGGTCCACAGGCCCTGCTTGAGCCCGCCGCGATAGTCACCCTCGAACTGCTTCACGCCGTCCTCGAAGTAGTGGACCCAGCGGCCCTCCATCTTCCCGTCGGCGTAGGAGCCTTCCGCCTTCAGCTTCCCGGTGGCATGCCACTCCGCCCAACGGCCGTGCTTCTGGCCGTCGGCACGCGCGCACCACTGAAGGACACCGTCCGGCGGCGCGCGGCCCGTGAGCCGAGCACCGTCCGGACAGGGCCCGGCGGCGCTGCTGCACCCCAGCACCGCCCCGGCGACGAGCGCCAGGGCCCCGTGTGACAGCCGACGCCACATCAGTAGCACGAGCCCGTGCAGCCGCAGTTGTTGCGCGCGAACGTGTAGTCATCCGAGGCCGCCGCGAAGCTGCCCAGGCCGTAGTCGTGCTTGGCGCAGTCCTGCGTATAGGCCGTGGTGCCCACGCAGCGCGGCAGGCTGGTGCCACCGCACCCCTGGCCACAGCGACCCTTGCAGCCATTGCCCGACCCGCCCGTGCAGCCACAGCCCATGCCCGCCGTGCGGTACTGGCCCGAGCCGATGTGCTGCCGGCTGCAGGAGCAGGAGATGTGCACCCAGCCGCGCTCGGACACGTACTCGTAGGAGGTGAGCACCTCGCCCACCGGGACAATCTGCATGAAGCTCGTCTGGCGCTCGGCGGCGGTCTCCACGCGCGTGCGGCCCTCGTCGGGGATGACCTGGGCCAGCCCCTCCAGCAGCGGCGCGAGCAACTGCGCCTGCGCGGCGTCGAGCGGGCTGCCCGACGGGATGAACTGCCCCACACCCTGGCGGTAGTCGATGTGGAAGCCGACCACGGGGTCACCAAAGTCGTACGTCACCTCGACGACATCCGCCTGCGTCTCCACCACCAGGAGCCGCACGGACGCGCCTCCCGAACCGTACGTGGCCTCCAACGTCGTCGCGTCGTGCTGGAGGAGCTTGAAGCCCTCCGCGTCCACCGCCTGCTCCGTCCGCGCGTTGGAACAACCCACCACGACAGCCATCAGCACACACAACAAAGCCCTCTTCATGGCGCTCACTCCAGGGGTGTAGGGAATTCTCAGGGAGCGAGAAACTAGATAGATGCGCACATCAGCGTCAATACGCACACTCTGAAAAACTGAAGTTCCCGGCCTAATGTCCGAGGCCGGCGACCAACGCCGAACACAGGAGAGACCCATGCCCCTGAATCGTGCAGCCCTGATGTGCCTTGCCGCCGTGCTGACGGCGGGTTGTGGTGGCCCGGCGGACGAGGCGTCCGACATGGAGAAGTCCGCGGAGGAGTCCCCGGCCCTCAGCATCAAGCCCCCGTTCGACCCGGAGCTTCACTGTCAGGTCCCGCACCCGTACGTGGACTGCGGCCCCGGCCAGCCCCAGGCGTATGCCCACTACAGCGCCGAATGGGGCTACTTCATTGGCCGCTTCGCGTGCGGCGGAAGCCAGCCCATCTGCCCGTTCTGAGTCCACAGGACGGGGCATCCATTGACCGCGTGCGGTGCTATCAAGCACCGCACCATGCCTGAAACGCCCCCCTCCCTGTTCGATGCGGTGCCCGCGGAGATGGACTTTCCCTCCGAGGAGCGCCGCGTCCAGGCCTTCTGGAAGGACCGCCGCATCTTCGAGCGCTCGCTCGAAGCGCGTGAGGGTGCTCCCAGCTTCGTCTTCTACGAGGGCCCGCCGACCGCCAACGGCCTGCCCCACAACGGCCACGTCCTCACGCGCGTCATCAAGGACCTGTTCCCCCGTTACAAGACGATGACGGGCCACTACGTCCCCCGCAAGGCTGGCTGGGACACCCATGGCCTGCCCGTGGAGGTGGAGGTCGAGAAGGAGCTGCGCATCCACGGCAAGGCGGAGATTGAACGCTACGGCGTGGAGCCCTTCACCGAGCGCTGCATCGAATCCGTCTTTCGCTACACCTCCGAGTGGGAGCGGCTCACCGAGCGCATCGGCTTCTGGGTGGACCTGAATCAGGCCTACGTCACCTACCACCGCCCCTTCGTGGAGAGCGTGTGGTGGGCCCTGTCGGAGCTGCACCGCAAGGGCCTGCTGTACCAGGGCCACAAGGTGGTGTGGTGGTGGCCGCAGGGTGGCACCGCGCTGAGCGCCGCCGAGGTGGGCCTGGGCTACAAGACGGTGGACGACCCGAGCGTCTACGTCGCCTTCCCGCTGCGCGACACGCCGGACACCGCGCTCGTCGTGTGGACGACCACGCCCTGGACGCTGCCGTCCAACATGTACGCGGCCGTCAACCCGGGCGTGGACTACGTCACCGTGGACGCGGGCGAGCGCAAGCTCATCGTCGCCGCGGCGCTGCGCGAGGCGCTGGCCAAGAAGCTCAAGGTGGAGCTGCCGGTGCTCTCCACCCAGAAGGGCAGCGACCTGGTGGGCCAGCGCTACCAGCCGCCCTTCGACCTCTACCACCAGCGCGCGGGTGAGACGCGGCTGCCCCTGAAGGACGGCGGCGAGGACGCGCAGGCGTGGCGCGTGCTGGGCGCGGACTTCGTCACGCTCGACAGCGGCACGGGCATCGTCCACATCGCCCCGGCCTTCGGCGAGGACGACTACGAGGCCTTCCGCAAGGACAAGGCCCGCTTCGCGCAGCCCGAAGCCCTGGAGCTGTTCTGCGCGGTGAAGCCGGACGGCACCTTCTCCGAGGAGGTGCCGCTGGTCGCGGGCCGCTTCGTGAAGGAAGCGGACAAGGACATCCAGCGCCACCTCAAGGAGCGCGGGCTGGTTCTCTTCACCGAGCAGTACAAGCACGAGTACCCGTTCTGCTGGCGCGCGGATGACGACCCGCTCATCCAGTTCGCGCGGCCCGCCTGGTACATCCGCACCACGTCGGTGAAGGACCAGGCCATCGCCAACAACCGCGCCGTCAACTGGGTGCCCGAGCACATCAAGGAAGGTCGCTTCGGCGACTTCCTGGCCAACAACGTGGACTGGGCCCTGTCGCGCGAACGCTACTGGGGCACGCCGCTGCCGCTGTGGATTCACTCGGAGACGGGCGAGGTCGAAGCCGTGCCCTCGCTCCAGGCGCTGCGCGAGAAGCCGGGCAACAACGTGGCCGAGGTCGAGGCGGAGCTGAACGCCTTCCTCGCCGGCAAGCCGCACGAGGCCAACGCCCAGCACCTCATCGTCCACAAGCCGTGGGTCGACAAAATCACCTTCGAGAAGCCCGGCAGCTCCGGCCGCTTCCAGCGCGTGCCCGAAGTCGTGGACGTGTGGTTCGACTCCGGCTGCATGCCCTTCGCGCAGTGGGGCTTCCCACACGCGCCGGGCTCGCAGGAGATTTTCAACCGCGCCTTCCCCGCGGACTTCATCTCCGAGGCCATCGACCAGACGCGCGGCTGGTTCTACTCGCTGCTGATGGTGAGCACGCTCCTCTTCGACGAGGAGACGCAGGCGCGCATCGGCCTGACGCCGCAGCGGAACTGGCCTCGGCCGTACAAGAGCTGCATCGTGCTGGGCCACGTCTCCGACAAGGAGGGCCGCAAGGAGTCCAAGTCCAAGGGCAACTACACCCCGCCGGAAATCATCCTGGACGAGGTGCGCATGGACTTCGCCGTCCTCACGGCCGCGGAGGCCGGCGTGCCCGGTGAGCCCGGCGTGGCGCTCATCGCGCGGGAGGACCTGGAGGGCCTGGACATCCAGGAGGGCGCCAAGGTGCAGCTCTTCCGCCCGGACCGGCCGGAGGTCTCCGTCACCGCCACGGTGAAGGTCCACAAGAAGCTCAAGCGCCGCGTGGTGCTGCTGGCCCCCGCCGAGCTCCAGACGCTGGGCGTGGCCCCCTCCGCGCGCGGCGCCAACGTCATGCCGGTGGAGGTCCCCCGGCTGGCGCCTTCCGAGCGCGTGGTGGTGAAGGACCCGGCCGCCAAGGCTCCGGGCGCGGACGCGTTCCGCTGGTTTTTCTACGCGGCGAGCCCCACCTGGTCGAACACGCGCCACTCGCTGGGCAACGTGCGGCTGTTGCAGAAGGACTTCCAGGTCAAGCTGCGCAACGTCTATTCGTTCTTCACCATCTACGCGAACATCGACGGCTTCAACCCCGCCGCGGGCAACGCCGACGCCACCGACGCGCCGTGGGAGGCCGTCCGCCGCAGCCAGGGCTGGCGCGAGGTGAAGGCGCGGCCGGTGCTGGACCGGTGGATTCTCTCCGAGGTCCACCTCACCCTGCGCGACGTCACCCGCGCGCTGGAGACCTACCAGGTGTACGACGCGGCCCAGCGCATGGTCGCGCTCGTGGACGCGCTGTCCAACTGGTACCTGCGCCGCAGCCGCTCGCGCTTCTGGGCGCCCGGCTTCGAGCAGGACAAGCAGGACGCGTACTTCACGCTCTACGAGGCCCTCACCACCATCACCGCGCTGGCGGCGCCCTTCATCCCCTTCTTCACCGACGACATGTGGGGCAACCTGGTGCGCAAGCCCTGGCCCACCACGCAGCCGGAGAGCGTGCACCTGGCGGGCTTCCCCACGGTGAACGCGGCCCTCATCGACGAGGGGCTCGCGGCGGAGATGGGCGCGGTGCGGGATTTGGTGTCCCTGGGCCTCAAGGTGCGCACGGACAACCGGCTCAAGGTGCGCCAGCCGCTGGCGCGCGCGGACGTCATCCTCGCGCGCAAGGAGCTGACGGAGCGCGTGGCGGTGTACCGCGACCTGATTGCCGACGAGCTCAACGTCCACGAGGTGCGCTTCGTGGAGCCGGGCAGCGACGAGGCCAACGTGGTGCGCTTCCGCGTGCGCCCCAACCTGCGCGCGGTGGGCGGGCGGCTGGGGCCCAAGCTGGCGCCGGTGCGCAAGGCGTTCGACACCGGGGACGGCGCGGCGCTGCACCGCGAGCTGCTCCAGACGGGCCGCGTGGCCCTGACGGTGGCGGGCGAGGACCTGGTGTTCACCGGCGAGGAGCTGGAGACGCTGGTGGAGGCCAACCCCGGCTACGCCGCCGCGGGCATGGGCGTGGGCGTGGTGGTGCTCCACACCGAGCTGACCGAGTCGCTGGTGGACGAGGGCCTGGTGCGCGAGTTGCTCGCCCGCGTGCAGGGCGCGCGCAAGGACATGGAGCTGGGCTACACCGACCGCATCCAGGTCTGGGTGGACGGCGACGCGCGGGTGAAGCGCGTCACGGACGAGGCGCGGGAGCTGATTGCCCGGGAGACGCTGGCCTCCAGCATCCTCGTGGGCCCCGAGGGCCTCACCGGCCAGGAAGAGGAAGTCAGCATCAACGGCCTGCCCGCGCGCATCCGCGTGGAACGGGCCTGAGCGTCCCGGAAGGTTCAGGCTGCCTCACCCCCGTTCGATGAGGCAGCCCGCCGGGTACGGCACTGAAGCGGACGCGGCCCTCCCACGTGAAGAAGGGCCGCGCCGCGCGTCACTCAGTTCGCGGTGAAGGTGGTGTCGTTGCGGTACAGCAGCGTCTGAGACCAGTTGGACGTGTAGACGAGCGTGTCCACGCGGTACGTCCCGGCCGGGCGCGAGGTGGGAATCACCAGCGCCGGCGTGAAGGTGCGCGTCTGGCCCGCGGTGAAGGCCTGGCTGAAGAACTGCTCGGCCACCAGCGTGAAGGGCGAAGCCGCGGTGCGAATCTCGTACTTCACGATTAGCGTCTGCGCCGTGGGCGACGTCACTGAACCGGAGACCTGGAAGCCCTGCCCCCGCGTCACCGTGGACGGCGTCACCGTGGCCCTGGAGGTGCTGAGCGTGCCCGCCGTCGGGAGGTTGGCGTAGAAGTTCCTGAACAGCGCGGCCGCGTTCGGGAACTGCGTCTGGAACGTGTGGCCCCCGGCGTTGTCCACGTTGGACAACTGGTGCAGCCCGTCCGGCGCCTGGTAGTCGAAGTAGGAGTGGTAGCCGACGTTGTTGGCCGGATCGAAGATGAACGACAGCATCTGCTGCACGAAGTAGGTGTTGTCGCCGCCGCCCATGGTGGCCGCGTCATTCACACCCCACTCCGGCACGGACAGCCGCTTGCCACGGGGCGCCGCGAAGTTGCGGAACTTCGCCAGCGCCGGCGCGAACTGGATGTCCCAGTTCTGCTGCCACCGGTTCTGCTGACACGTCCCCGTGCACCCGGAAGGGATGGGATAGCGGCCGTTCCACCCCTGGTCGTAGAGGTCGAAGCCGATGTAGTCGACGTACGCGTCACCCGGGTACGTCGCCGCCAGGTCGCTGGCGGAGATGTCGTAGTTCGGGTTCCAGTCGAACTCGAAGCCCGCGTTGGGCTGCGCGGTGCGCATGGCCGTCACGATGCGGCGGAAGCACGCGGCGAAGTTCGCCTGCTGGCCGTTGCCGGAGTACCAGGGCATCCAGCTCCCGCTGAACTCCCAGCCCGGGCGGATGATGCTGCGCTGAAGCCCCGCGTTGGCCAGGTTGTTGGCCAGGTTCCGGAACCGGAAGTCGTAGGCCCCCGTCGCGCACTGCGACAGCGAGCCCTGCCCGGAGGGGAACATGGACACGGAGTAGTTGAGCCGGCGGCCCGCCTTCGCCTTCACCCACGTGCCCCAGGCGTTGAGCTGCCAGGACGGGTTCTCGATGTTGGCCCAGGAGTCCTTCGGCTGGTGCCCCTGCCCCATGGGCACGTCGTGCCCGAGCCACGCGGAGTACGCGTTGACGAGGTGGGGCACGTTGTAGATTTCACCGCGGTAGACGCCCGTCAGCGGCTGGGCCGGCGCGCTCGCGGGCAGCGCGACAGCCACCGCCACCCACCACACCGCGGCGCGGAACAGCTTCTGGAATCCCAGCTTCATGACCGCAGTCTCCGATACCGAGTCTTTCTCAAGATACAGCTTTTACTCGATTAACGAATCATGAGACACGCTGTCAATCCAGACCCACTCTCCGTGCATGACGCGCCGTGCAGGCACGGGCCCCTGCCTTGACCCGCCCTTCGCAATCCTCGATATACGGCCCGCGCCACAGTTGAGACTGCGAAGCAAAACCAAAAACTGGATTGCGGATGTTCTCGGCATTCACCTCGTTCGCCCTGCTGCTCTCGGCGGCCCCCGCGGAGCCGGCATCCGCGGCGCCGCCCCCTCCTTCTGAAACCGCGCCCGCGCAGGTCCAGCCGCCCAGTCGCATCGACAGCGTCACCGTGCCCTATCCGGAGGTGGAGCTGGCCGCGGGGCGTGAAGCGGACGTGGTGCTGCGGCTGACCATCGACGAGCACGGCGTGGTGACGGAGGCGGACGTCGTCCAGTCGGCGGGCGAGGCCTTCGACGCGGCGATTCGCACCGCCGCGTTCGACTTCCGCTTCGAGCCCGCCCGCGTCGGCGGAGAAGCGGTCGCCTGCCAGATTGAGCTGCTCCACGCCTTCCGGCTGGGCGCGGACGAGGCCCCCCCGGAGCCCGAGCCCGTCGCCGAACCGCCTCCGGAGGAAGCAGCCCCGGCGGAGTCGGCCCCTCCTGACACGAAGACGATGGAGACCACGGTGTCCGGCCGCTCGGAGGCGGAGCGGATGCGGCAGTCGGCGGAGGCCGTGCGCGTCGTCAGCACCACGCGCGCCCGCGCCCGCTCGGCGGACATGGGGCAGGTGCTGGCGGCCCAGGAGGGCGTGGAGGTGCGCCGCAGCGGCGGTCTGGGCAGCACCATCCGCTTCTCGCTCAACGGCCTCACCGACGACCAGATTCGCTTCTTCCTGGACGGCGTGCCGCTCGACCTCTCCGGCTACCCGTTCGGCTTCGCCAACGTGCCGGTGAACCTGGTCGACTCGATTCAAATCTACCGGGGCGTGGTGCCCGCGCGCTTCGGCGCGGACGCGCTGGGCGGCGCGGTGAATCTCACCTCCGCGCCCATCCAGGACGGCGTCCATGGCGCCGCGTCGCTCCAGGGCGGCGCCTTCGGGACGTACCGGCTGACGCTGGGTGGCAGCTACCGGCCTTCGTCGGGCGGCTTCTTCGCCCGGGCCCACCTCTTCGCGGACACCACCCGGAACGACTACCGCGTGGACGTGCAGACCGCCGATGACACCGGGCAGATTCGCCCCGCCACCGTCAGCCGCTTCCATGATGGCTACCAGGCGCTGGGCGGCGGGCTCGAGGCGGGCTTCGAGCAGCTCGGCTGGGCGGACCGCGTCACCCTGCGCGCCTTCGGCTCCGGCTACGACAAGGACTTGCAGCACAACCTGGTGATGAGCGGCGGCCCGTTCGGAGAAGCGCGCTATGGCGCCACCGCGCTCGGCACCCAGCTCCTCTACGAGAAGGCCCTTGGCGACACGGTGCGCGTGGACGCGCTGGCGGGCTACGCGTGGCAGGCCACCGACTTCCAGGACACATCCCAGTGGGTCTACGACTGGTTCGGCAACCGGGTGCGGGAGCGCACGCAGCCGGGCGAGCTGGGCGGCGACGCCACCGACCAGACGCTCTGGCAACAGTCCTTCTATGGCCGCGCCAACGCGAGCTGGGCCCTGAGCCCGGCCCAGACGCTCCGGCTCGCCATCGCGCCCACGCTCACGCGGCGCACCGGTGAGCAGCGGCGGCTCGCCAGCCCCAGTGACGTGGACCCGCTCTCCGCGGACCGGAACATCCTCACCGCCGTCACCGGACTGGAGTACCAGCTCAACGCCTTCAACGACGCGGTGGAGCTGATTGTCTTCGCCAAGGACTACCTCTACGCGGCCCGGGCGCAGCAACTGCTGCCCACCCGGCAGTGGCAGAGCAAGGACCGCACCCTGAACCAGTTGGGCGGCGGCGCGGCCCTGCGGCTGCGCGTGGCCGAGCCCGTCTACCTGAAAGTCAGCTACGAGCGCGCCACGCGGCTGCCTCGGATGGACGAGCTGTTCGGCAACGGCGTCCTCGTCCGGGAGAACCTCGACCTGGCGCCGGAGACCAGCCACAACGTGAACGCGGGCCTCGCCACGGCGCCGCTGCGCACGGGGCTCGGCGTGTTCCGGGGCGAGCTGACCGGCTTCGCCCGGCTCGCGCAGGACCTCATCCTGCTCTCCGGAAGAGACCGCGACTGGAGGTACCAGAACGTGTACGGCGCGCGGGCGCTGGGCATCGAGGGCGCGGCGGGCTGGAGCTCACCTGCGGGCTGGTTCCACCTGGACGCGAACGCCACGTTCCAGGACATCCGCAACACGTCCGGCCAGGGGACCTTCGGCGCGTTCGAAAACCAGCGGCTGCCCAACCGGCCCTGGTTCTTCCTCAACGCCACGGCGCGCCTGTCGCTGCGGGGCGTGGCCACGGCGGAGGACGAGCTGTCGCCCTTCTGGACCGCGCGCTACGTCCACGGCTTCTTCCGCAACTGGGGAGGCCTGGGCGCGGTGGGAACCAAGGAGACCATCGACAACCAGTTCGCGCAGGCGGCGGGCGTGGGCTACCGGGTCCGGCTCCAGGGCTTCTCCCTGGGCCTCAGCACCGAGCTCGACAACGTCACCAACGCGCGGCTGTTCGACTTCTTCGGGGTGCAGCGGCCGGGCCGCTCGGGGTGGCTCAAGGCCACCGTGGAGTACTGAGGCCGCCCGGCGCCGCCCGCGCCAGCATGCGCGGGCGGCTCCAGGTGCGGCGGGAACTCAGCGCACCTTCACGAACTGATAGGCCCAGCCCAGCGTGTCGAAGCGCTTCACCGCGGCGCCGTTGCCGTTCAGCTCCCACACGGCCGTCGACGCGTAGTCCGCCGTGGGCAGCAGCAGGAAGGTCCGGCCCTCGATGGTGAAGGCGTAGTAGCCACCGGCAATCCAGTCCAGGCCCTCGATGGGCGCGCCCTCGCCCGTCTCCAGGTTGACCTGCCACAGCTTCCAGTGCGTGCCGTTGGTGACGTCGGCCGCCGTCGGCGAGGAGCTCAGCGTCGGGCTGTCGTCGTGGAAGGCCGCCACCACGCCCACGTTGTTGCTCAGGTAGCGGAACGCGGCCGTCTGGCGCCCGCCCACCATGGACGCCAGCGAGCGCGTCCAGTCCGCATCGATGGCGCGCTGCCCCGCCCGGATGCGCACCGCGCAGGTCTCCGGCGCCGTGTCGTCCACCACGGGCGCGCCCGCGCTGAACACCCAGTTGCTGAAGTAGATGTTCCCCGCCTCGTCCTTCGTGGCCACGTCCAGGCCGGGGCACGGCGCCTCGAGCAGCTCCACCAGGCTGTCATCCGCGTGGGAGTAGACGGCGATCTGCGAGCTGGGCAGGAAGCGGTAGTAGCTGCCGTCCGTCCAGTAGAAGGGCTGGAACGAGAAGCCATCCCGCGCCGCCACGCCGCGGTCGAAGCTGGCCTTCACCACCAGGCCGTCACGCTCCGCCGCCAGTCCCGGCGACGCGACGGGGCCGGAGATGGTCATCGCCTCGGGGTTCCAGACGATGCGCCGCGACTCCTCCAACTGCATGTACGCCGACGTCCCGTCCACGAAGTGGTTGTGGTACAGCGGCGCCGTCGCCAGGCCGTAGCTGGCGAAGCTGATCTTCCCCGCCTCCTGGAAGCGGCCGCTGTCGAACACCGTGTAGCGGGTGAGCTCGGGCGCCTCGCCCGCGCCGACGAAGAGCTTCCCGTCCACCGCGCCAATCGTCGCGAAGCCGGAGTGCTCGCTCGCCTGCTCCAGGTCGAGGCTGCGCACGTCCAGCGAGTTGAACACACTCACGTAGGTGGCCGACCCGGACTCGCCGAAGACGGACGTCGCCAGGCTGTACATGGGCCCCGTCTGCGTCTCGTCCGGCGTCGGCGTGGGGTCCGGGTCGGACGAGCCACACGCCGTCAGCGAGGCGGCGAGGAACATGAGGGACGTGGTGGATGCAGTCGCCAGACGGCTGCGCTTGCGCATGGGGTTCTCCAAGGTGAAGTGAAGCGTGAACTCAGGTCGCCACCGCGGCGGGCATCGTCGCGGGGGCCTTCTGCTGAAGTCGGGGAATGGCGCGGGCGGCGCCGGCGAGCAGCACCGCGAGCGCGAGGATTCCCAGCTCGGCCCCGAGGACGAAACCGGAGCCCGAGGCGAAGGGCAGCCGCTGCATCCGCGCCGCGTCGATGAGCGGCACGGCGAAGAGCCCCGCGCTCGCCAGGATGAGCAGGCGCCGCGAGGCCGCCGCGGGTGCGCCGTCCAACAGCGCGCTTCCCACCCCCACGGCCCAGACGACGAAGAAGACGGTGTGCTCCCAGCGAGGCCTGTCCGCGAGCTCCGCGGGCAGGAACTGGTTGGCCAGGAAGAGTCCCGCCACCGCCAGCGGCAGCCCGGCACAGACGCCCGCCGTCAGCCGCGCGAGCACCGTGTCGAAGCGGCTCTTGCCCTGCAGGCGCCGCCGCTCCAGCCAGAGCAGGTTGCCGGACAGGATGCCGAACGCCATCAGCCAGGAGAGCAGCGCGTAGACGACCTTCGCGGGGAGGCTGGCCCACGTCGCGAAGTGCAGCCCGTACAGCGGGTCCATCACCTGCGTGTAGAGCGTGCCTCCGCCCGTCTCGCGCTCCCAGAGGACCGCCCCCTCGCGCGACACCCGCAGGTGCGTGAAGGCATGCAGCGAGCCCTCGATTTCTCCCGGAAGATGGACGGTGCCGTTCGCGTCCCCCAGGTGGTCGAAGAAGAACCAACTGTGCTCCGACTGCGGGAAGCGCGCCTTGGCCAACGCCAGCGCGTGGGCGAGGTCGGGCGCGCCACCGGGCTGCCCCGACGCGGGTTGCGGCGTGGGCCAGTCCACGACCGCCTCCAGCGCCTTCGGGTCGCCATCCAACGCGGCGGCCTGCACCCCGGGCGCGTACCAGTCCGCCAGACAGAGGATGCCCCCCGTGATGGCGAAGACGAACAGGAAGGGCGAGCTGACCACGCTCACCGCCTTGTGCGCGTCCGACCAGAAGACGCGCCGGGAACCGTCCGGCCGGAACTGCACGAACTCCCGCACCAGCCGCCCCAACTGAATGAGCACGCCGGTGACGACGAGCAGCAGCAGCACGACCGACGCGATGCCCGCCAGGTGCTTGCCGAAGGGCACTGGCTCCAGGAAGTGCATGGCGTTGAGGAACTCGCCCAAATCACTGCGCTCGCCAATCTCGCGCCCCGACACCGGGTCCCTCCACGTGGAGTGGATGGCGCCCTCCGGCGTCATGCGCCACAGCTTCATCCACGGCTCCTCGGCGGTGGGCAGGGAGATGCCGAACCACACCGGCCGCGCGGCCGTCTCCTGCTCCGCGAGCCGCTGCGCGATGCGAACCGCCTCCGCCTCCGTCACCACGCCCGGCGCGCGGAACGTGGGCTCCTGCCAGGGCGCCAGCTCCTCCGCGAAGAGCGCGAAGGACCCCAGGAAGAACAGCACGAAGAGAATCAACGAGGACAGGACACCCGCCCAGGCGTGAGCGTCCCAGAGGATGGTGTACGAACGCGGTGACAGCTTCACGAGAGCACCAGGATGGCGGCCGACACGGCGGCCACCAGCGCCGAGCCCACCCACGCCCGCGTGCCACTCCGGGCCAGCAGCGCGAAGCAGGTGGCGGCGACCATCGCAGGCAGCGCGAGGAGCTGCGCCAGCAGGTAACGCGCGTCCCGGGCCGCGGGCAGCACCGCCATCAGCGCCAACGTCGCCAGCACCGCGGCCGCGGGCGCCGCCGTCACCGCCGCGCCAATCCGCGCGGCGCCGTGTTCGTGCTTCTGCGCCATCAGAGCGCCCCCACGCAGGCCACCACGACGCCCAGCGCGCTCACCGGCACTACCCACCGCGTGACGCGCGGCCACAGCGGCCCACACAACGCGAGCAGCGGCGTGGCCAGCATCGCCACCACCGTGGCCGTCGTCAGGCCGACGCCCAGGCCCTGGGCCTTCATCCCCACGGCCACGCCCACCAGACACGCCGCGGCCCCTGCCACCCGCGCCCACGTGCGGTGACGCGTGAGCACGCTTTCAGGAGCGCGGGCCGTCACCCGCAGGAGCACGGCGATGCCCAGTACGATGAGCAGGGTCGAAACCGCCATGTTCTCCTCGGAACAAAGCGCTATTGAGAATCAATCTCAATATCGGAACGACCCCATATCAACCCTGGCTCCGCATCGAAGTCAAGGTGGGCGCACAGACTCGGAACGCGCGCCGGCACGGCATTTCACGCACAGCGGGACGGAGCCGTACACGGCTCCGCCCCGGGTCATTTGACGCTCAGTTCGGGCTCGCCGTGGGACGGACGATGATTTCATTCACGTCCACGTCGTCGGGCTGCTCGATGGCGAAGGCGATGCTCCGCGCGATGGCCTCCGGTGGAATGGCGATGCGCCGGTACTCCCGCATGGCGTCGCGAGCGCCTTCGTCGGAGATGGACTCCGCGAGCTCCGACGTCGTCACGCCGGGTGAGATGACCGTCACCCGAATGTCGCCGCCGACTTCCTGCCGCAAGCCCTCGGAGATGGCGATGACGGCGTACTTCGTCGCGCAATAGACGGCGGCGGTGGGCACCACCGTGTGGCCGCCAATGGAGGAGACGTTGATGAACTGGCCGGAGCGCTGGGCCTGCATGATGGGCAGCCCCGCGGCGATGCCATGCAGGACGCCCCGGATGTTGACGTCAATCATCCGATCCCACTCGTCGACCTTGAGCGCCTCCAGCTTCGACAAGGGCATCACGCCCGCGTTGTTGATGACGACGTCAATGCGGCCGTGCTCCTCGCGCGCGAAGCGCATGAAGGCCTCCATGTCCTCCCGCTTCCCGACGTCCAGCGCCTGGTGGCGCGCCGAGCCCCCCTGGGCGCGGATGGCGGACGTCAGCGACTCCAGCCGGTCCACGCGGCGTGCGCCCAACACCACGTGCGCGCCCCTGCTGGCGAGCAGCCGAGCGGTGGCTTCGCCAATGCCGCTGCTCGCACCGGTGATGGCAATGACCTTCCCTTGGATTCCAGACATGTGGATGCGCCCCGTGACTGCGATGTGGATGGATGCAATGTGGCCGCGCACCCCGCCGGGGCGGTACTCCGATGCTGCCGGGTTCTTGCCCAATCCTGCGCATCCGCCAGAAAAACTCGGGATGGAAGGGCTTGCTCGCCTACGTTCTCCCCCTGATGACAGAACGTCCACCATCGAAGCAGCCCGCCGAGCTGGCCCGGTTGATTCAGAGGCACGCGCCCGCTGACGGTCTTCATGCCACCGCCATTCCGCGCGTGCTCCTGATTCGCGCCGCCTGCCCCTCCGAGCCCGTGCATGCCTTGCACGAACCTGCCCTCTGCATCGTCGCCCAGGGCCGCAAGCAGGTGATGCTCGGAGAGGAAGTCTTCGTTTACGGGGCGGACCAATGCCTCGTGGTGTCGGTGGACCTTCCCGTCGTGGGACAGGTCATTGAAGCCACGGCCACGGCGCCCTACTTGTGCCTGCGCGTTGACCTGGACCCGGGCCAGATTGGAAGCCTGATGTTGGAGGCGGGACTGGAGCCCCAGGGGCGAGCACCGCCGGGTCCCGGCCTGTCACTCACGCCCGCCGAGCCATCCCTGCTCGACGCGGCGACCCGACTGGTCCGGCTGCTGGAGACGCCTCGCGACATCCCCATCCTCGCGCCCCTCTTCATCCGCGAGATGCTCTACCGGCTGCTGTCCGGCGAGCACAGCGCGCGGCTGCGCCACATCGCCCTGGCGAAAGACCGGCTCGATTCCATCAACCGCGCCATCGCCTGGCTCAAGCACCACTACGCGGAGCCGTTGCGCATCGAGCAGCTCGCGCGCCAGGCGCACATGAGCACGTCCGCGCTCCATCACCACTTCAAGAGCATCACCGCCATGAGCCCGCTCCAGTATCAGAAGCAGCTCCGGCTCCAGGAGGCCCGGCGGCTCATGTTGGGCCAGGCGCTGGATGCGGCATCGGCAGGCCATTCGGTGGGCTACGAAAGTCCCTCGCAGTTCAACCGGGAGTACAGCCGCCTGTTCGGCGCGCCGCCCGCGCGAGACATTGCCCGGCTCCGCGGCACGCTCGCACCCCAGCCCAATGCGTCAACTTGACGCACACCCCCACCGCACCTCCGGGATATGAGGATGCGGTGTCCCCCGCGCCGACCCACGCAGGAGCGCCGTTGAGCGACGCGCTGGCCGCGCCCCCGCGACAGCCCGCCGCTGCGTTCCGCCGCACGCCCGACGACATGGTGGCGCGGCTGTCCTCCAGCGCCATCGCGCTCGGCTGGTTCGTCCGCCTGCGCTGGCATGCCGTCGCCGGGCAGGCCGTAACGGTGGCCGTCGCGGTCCGTGGCCTGGAGCTGGAACTGCCGGTGGCGCCGCTGCTCGCGTTGGTGGCGACGACGGCGGTGTCCAACCTGATGCTCGCGCTCTGGCTGCGGCGGTCGCCGTCCGTCCAACCCGGGGTGCTCGGCGCCGTGCTCGCGTTCGACACCGCGCTGCTCACCGGCTTGCTCGCGCTGTCGGGTGGGCCGGCCAATCCCTTTGGCATGTTGTACTTGGTCCACGTGACGCTGGCCGCCATCGTGCTGGGGACGCGCTGGACGGTGCTCATCGCGCTCATGTCCGTGATGGGCTCCACCAGCCTCTTCGCCTTTCATGTCCCCCTGCCGGACACGGTGAATCAGCCGGGCCACCACGGCCTGGGGTCGCTCCATGTCGTGGGCATGTGGGTCGCCTTCACGCTCACCGCGCTCATCATCGCCTTCGTCGTCGCGCGGGTGGCCTCCGCGCTGCGCGACCGGCAAGCCGCGTTGGCGCGGACGCAGCGGTTGGCGGCGCGCGCGGAGAAGCTCGCATCGCTGTCCACGCTGGCGGCGGGCGCGGCGCATGAGCTGGGCACGCCGCTGGGAACCATCGCCATCGCGGCCAACGAGCTGGACAGCCTCATCCTCGACGCGCCCCACGAGGCCCTGGAAGACGCCCGCCTCATCCGGGACGAGGTCGAGCGCTGCCGGGACATCCTCGAACGCATGAGCGCCCGCTCGGGCCAGACGCTGGGCGAGGTGCCCGAGAAGACGACGCCCGGCGCCATCCTCGAACGGCTCCGGGAACAGCTCGGCGCGGCGGAGCAGGCCCGGCTCCGGCTCGAGCCCGGGCCCGACATCGCCATCTGGTGCCCCGTGCGCGGATTGGTGCAGGTGCTGACGAACCTCGTGCGCAACGGACTGCACGCCAGCGAGGCAACGCAGACGCCCGTCGTCGTGTCCGCCCACCACGAGGCGGACCGCTTGCGCTTCGTCGTGGAGGACCGGGGCACCGGCATCCCCCACGCGTTGATGCCCCGCCTGGGAGAACCCTTCTTCACCACCAAGCCCGCGGGCCAGGGCATGGGACTGGGCTTGTTCCTCGCGCAGACCTACGCCGAGCTGTGCGGGGGCCGCCTGGAGCTCGACTCCGAGGAAGGCCGGGGCACGCGTGTGCTGCTGGAGTTGCCGCTGCGACGGGAGACCGCCGATGCCACCGGGTGAGACGCCGCCACTCCGGGTGCTCGTCACCGACGACGACGCGCGCTTCCGCGAGCGGCTGGTGCGTGCCTTCGTGCGGCATGGCTTCGATGCCCAGGGCGCCGCCAGCGCGGAGGAAGCACACGAGGCCGCCCGTGCCTTTCGTCCGAGTCACGCCGTCGTGGACCTCCGGCTTCCGGATGGCTCCGGCCTGGAAGTGGTGCGCGAGCTGAAGGCGCTGGACGCGAACACCATCATCGTCGTGCTGACGGGCTACGGCAGCATCGCCACGGCCGTGGAGGCGGTGCGGCGCGGCGCCACGCACTACCTGGCCAAGCCCGCGGACGTGGATGACATCCTGCTCGCCTTCGCGGGCGCCACCCTGCCCTCGGGCCAGGAGGCCGCGCTCACCCACGAAGTGCCCTCCCTGGCGCGCGCGGAGTGGGAGCACATCCAACGCGTGCTCGCCGACTGCGGCGGCAACATCTCCCAGGCCGCCCGGCTGCTGCGCATCCAGCGGCGGAGCCTGCAACGCAAGCTGGCCAAGTATCCCGTTCCCAAATGAGTGGCGCGGGGTGCGTCAGCAAGACGCACGAAGCGCCGGCCCTGAACCGTTAGGGTAGGCCGTGTCAGGAGGTTCGATGTCCGCTCCCCGCTGGAGTGCGCTGCTGCTCAGCATCACCGTGGCATCCGCCGGAGGCTGCACCCGGGCGCCCGCCGAAGGTGGGTGGAAGGAGGAGAACGGTGGCATCCGGTGCCAGGAGCTCCAACACCTGGCCTGCACGGGGCTCTACGGCGAGGGGGGCACCGGCTGGGCGGACAAGAAGATTCCCACCGACGTACGCCCCTACGAGCCCGGCCTCCAGCTCTGGAGCGACGGGTTGGACAAGGTGCGCTTCATCCACCTGCCCCCGGGCACGAAGGTGGACACGTCGAACGCCGACGAGTGGCGCTTTCCCGTGGGCACCAAGCTCTGGAAGGAGTTCCGCTGGAAGGGGCGGCGCATCGAGACGCGCTTCCTCTGGAAGCGCCCCGACGGAAGCTGGCTGCGCACCACCTACCGCTGGAGCGAGGACCAGAAGACCGCGCTCGAATTGACGGGCGGCGAGAAGAACGTGCCCGGCACGGAGGAATACGAAATCCCCAGCCAGGTAGACTGCCAGTCCTGCCACCGCGGGCGCGCGGACGAGGTGCTCGGCTTCGAGGCCGTGGCCCTGGCCCACGAGGGCGCGCGCGGCCTCACGCTGTCCAAGCTGGTGGAAGAAGGGCTGCTGAGCCATCCGCCCAAGGACGTCCCGAAGATTCCCGGCACGCCCGTGGAGCAAGCCGCGCTGGGCTACCTGCACATGAACTGCGGCGTGTCGTGCCACAGCGCCAACCGCATGGCGCTGGGCAGCAGCTCCGGGCTGCACGTGCGCCTGGAGGCCGCCGAGCTCGGCACGGTGCAGGCCACGGACACGTGGCGTACGTCGGTGGATGTGAAGGCGTTCTTCCAGACGTCCGGCCTGTTCGGTGACACCTCGCAGCGCGTGGCCCCGGGTGACGTGGCGCGCAGCTCCGTGCTCCACCGCATGAGCCAACGGGGCGGCGCCATTCAGATGCCGCCGCTGGGGACACGGGTGGTGGATGAGCACGGCCGGGCGCTCATCCAGCGGTGGATTGAGTCCATGCCGGCGGCCAAGAAGGGCGGATAACGACATGCTGTACTCCGTGGTCCTCCTCCTCCACTCCTGGCTGCGCTGGGGCGTGGTGGTGCTGGGCGCGTTCGCGCTCGGGAAGTCGCTGTGGGGCTGGATGCGCGGCCGGGAATGGACGGCCGTGGACCGCCGCGTCCAGGTCGCCTTCGTCTCCGCCTTCGACCTGCAGATGCTGCTCGGGATGACGCTCTACTTCGCGCTCAGCCCGCTCACGCCTCGCAGCTTCGAGGCATTCCGGATGAACATGGGCATCAGCCAACTGCGCTTCTTCGGACTGGACCACCCGTTGATGATGCTCCTGGCCCTCACGGCCGCCCACGCGGCCTCCGCGATGTCCAGGCGGGACGGCCCGGCCCAGCAGCGGCATCGCACCTGGGCCATCGGGCTGCTCATCGCCGCGCTGCTCATCGCCTTCGCCATCCCCTGGCCCGCGATGTCCGTGGGCCGTCCCCTGATTCGGGGTTTCTAGCCAGACGAACAGGTAGACTGACGCCCATGCACAGACAAGGGATACCCGGAGGCACGGTAGCGATTGCGGCGGCGGTGCTGCTCACCTGGAGCGTGGGGCTGTTCGGCTGCGGCAAGAGCAAGGCGCGTGAGGCCCTCACGGCGAAGCTGGTGCAGCGCGTGAGCGCCGTGTCGGCGGCGGGCGGCACCTTCCACCTGGCGGAGCTGACGGACTTCGAATGGGACACGTTCCACGTCTTCACGCCCTACATCGGTGAAGAGCTGATCAAGGACAGGCTGGGCATGGACTGGTCCGGCGCCCGGGAGGTCTACGACACGGAGTGCCTGCTCGTCTTCGTGAAGGGAGGCGACGTGGTGCTGGACCTCAGCTTCCCCCGCCACCAGGGCGACTTCTCGAACATGAAGCAGCGCCGCTTCGGCCAGGATGACGCCATGTTCACGGTGAGCCCGGGCGAGAAGCAAATCGTGCACGCCACGCAGGCCCCCTGACGCCTGAGCCCGTCCGGATTTGACGGCGCAGGTGAGAAGCGGCTCAGTCCGCCGCGGCGAAATGCGCCATCTGGTCCGCGTGCGCTTTCTGAAACGCTGGCCGCCCCGTGGCGCGGGCGACGTAGGCACGACAGGACGGATACGCCGCCAGCCCGTCGAAACGGTCGACGAGGCGAAGCACGTCGGCCATGGCGATGTCCGCGATGGTGAAGGGGCCGGCCAGCCATTCACGCGAGGCCAGCACCGTCTCCATGTGCCCCAGCCGCAACGCGAGGAACTTCTCCAGGTGGCGACGTCCCGGCGTGTCGGTCTCATCACCGGCGAACTTGAACAGCGCCCACGGCAAGCTCGGCATTTCGACGGAGTTCAGCGCCGCGAACAGCCACTGCTGGGTCTCCGCCCGGCCACGAGGGTCGGAGGGCATCAGCGTCTGGCTCCGCTCCCCCAGGTGCAACAGGATTGCACCGCTTTCGAACATCGAGATGTCCCCGTCGGTCAGCCAGGGCACCTGACCGAACGGCTGGTGCGCTAAGTGCGGGTCGCCGCGGTTCTTGAACGGGACGCCCTGCACCCGGTAGGGCAGCCCCGCCTCTTCCAGCGCCCAACGCACACGCAGGTCCCGCACGAAGCCCCGAGGCAGCTCGGGAACCCAATCGAAGGTGTAGAGGACACAGTCGGCCATTGGGCATCTCCGGTGGGCGATGTCGCCCGTTCACGCATCGTGGATGTTGAGAACGGCGTCCTCCTGGCAACCTTCCAGGCGACTGCTTCAGCAGGTGCGCTTCACGCGCCCCCCTTCACATCAGGAGAAACCATGTTCGACCACGTCAAATTCGGCGTCAGCGACTTTGCGGCCAGCAGGGCTTTCTTCCTCAAGGCGCTCGAACCGCTCGGCGTCACCATCCACATGGAGGCGGCCGAGGGTATCGAACTTGCCGGGAAGGGTGTCCCTTCCTTGATTCTCATTCCGACCCAGGAGAAGCCAGCGCATCTGCACCTGGCGTTCATGGCCGAGAATCGCGAACAGGTCGATGCATTCCATCGCGCGGCGCTGGAAGCGGGCGGCAAGGACAACGGAGCGCCCGGGCTGCGCCCGAGGTACCACGCGAACTACTATGCGGCGTTCGTCATCGGTCCAGACGGGCACAACATCGAAGCGGTTTGCCAAGAGCCGGTGGCCTGACCTCGGGACGTATCGCCGAAGCAGCCGCTCAACCCTTCAGCGCCGACACCAGGTCGCCCGCGCCCAGCCGGGTGACCGCCTCCGCGGAGGTGTTCAGGAACCGCAGCGCGTAGCCCTCGCTGCCCGTGGGGAGCCCAGGGACGTCCGTCATCCCCGCGAAGAACACGGGCGCCGTGCCGGGCGCGACGTGCGCAGCGGTGGCATCCGCCTCGAGGCCCCGCAGCCGGCGCAGGAAGGCGGCCGTGTCCTCGCCCTCGGCCCGCTTCAGCACGGACACCGAGCCATCCCGGCGCCGCACCTGCACCGTGCGGCTGCGCGCGGCGGCATGGAGCGAGGCCAACTGCCAGAGCGTGGGCCGGGCACCGGTGCCGAAATAAGCCAGGGTGTCCTTGCCCAGGTGCGCGAGCTCGCCCCGTGAGCGGCGCACGCTTTGGAAGCCATCCTCGGGAGGGACCTTCACATCCACCCAGCGGAGCTGCTTCTCCGCGAGGTCAATGACGAGCGGCACCGAAATCTGCGCGCTCCCCTGCAGGTCGAAGCGCTGCTCCACCGTGCGCGCATCGAAGTGGGCCCCGCCCTCCTCGTCCCGGACCATGAAGCCCGCGAAAGCGTCCTCCATGCGGTCGAACGAGACGCTGTTGAAGGAGAACACCACCGGAACGGCGTAGCGCACGCCCCGCGCCAACAGGCGTGCCGCATGGACATCCAGGAACTCGGCGCCCCCCTGCGGCGGCGGTGCTGACGTGACGTCTCCTGAATGCACCGCGGCGTCGTCCGCCAGGCGCAGGTTCGTGAAGTCGCACAGGTCCACCAGCCACCAATTCTTGTCGTAGAGCGCCACCGACAAGTCCAGGTCCACCCGGGTGTCCTTCGGCTCCGTCCAATGGACGAAGAAGCGCAGGAACTGCCCTTCCGGCAGCGGCAGCAGACTCCCGCGCGGCACCGCCACCAGCGCCCGCGAGGCCGTCTTCTCCGACATGGGCATCAGCAGGTCGACCAGGGCCTCGTCGAGCACCGCCACGGGAAAGGACGGCAGGCGCTCCGCCCGACGCAGCAGCTCCCGCTCCAGGGGCGCCACGAGCTGGCCAATGGCGTCCCCCGGCAGCAAGGGACGCCGGTCCTCCATGCCCCAGGCGTGGGTGGCCTCGCCCTTGGGGAAGAACACCCGCCGGGCGAACGGCTTGTGGCGCTGACGCAGGTGCGCCGCCACGGCGAACAGCATCGCGGGCGCGGCCCGGGGCAACACGCCCTCGAGCGACGCGAGCAACTCCGGTTCGAGCGGCGCGAAGCCCGATTGAGCGATCGCCAGCCGGCTCACATGGTCCAACCGGCGCAGCAACTCGCCGGGCCGCTGCCGGAGGAGTCGCAGCGCGCCCCGGATGTCGCCCGCCTCCAGCGCCGCCTCCACCTGCGAGGCCCAGGAACGGAAATACAGACGGACGCCCCCGTCGACCTCGTGCCGCTCGAAGGCCGCCGGATGCTCCTGTGCCAGCCCCAGCACCGCCGCGCCGAACGGCGTCTCCGGCGCCAACACCGTCTCGCGCAGCACGGCGAACGCGAGCGCGACCTTCGGGTGACGCTGCCACTCCTCGAAGACGTGCAGGAGCTTCGCCTGGGCCTTCCACAGGCCCGGGTGGCGCTGGAGGTCCTCGGTGAGGTTCAGCAGGGAGAAGCCTTCCAGCATCCGCAAGACGGCGCGCCGCACCGGACGCGGAGGGCTCTTCAACGGAACCTTGACGGACAGGTCGGGGTTTCCGTCCGCCCACGCGACGAGCACCCGGAGCACGTCCGTGGCCGTCTTCACATGCGTGGCGGCGTGCGCCAGCACGTCACCCGCGGCGCGGGCATCCCGAAGCAGGAGCCCCATGACGTGCGCCAGGGTCTCCTTCACCGGGATGCGGGGTGGGAGCCAGCCCAGCACGCGCGTCCCGAAGGAGGCGACGAGCATCTTCAGCGCCGTCACCTCCGCAGGGCGCAGCACGGAGGACCGGGACACCAGGCGCCGCACCATGTCGCTCGCCACGGGCTCCGGGTCGGTGCCCAGGGACAACCGCGTCAGCCTGCCGGAGCGCTGGACATACACGCCCCCGCGGATGTTGCCCTCCGTGGGCTTGAGGAACGGCTCCGAGGGCGACAGACGGCGGTTGCAGATGGGACACGCGCTGTAGTCACGCCCGTCGTAGCACCGGTCGCAGACCAGATGGGCGCACGGCGACACCGCGTGCACCGTGCCTTCCGAACCGCAGTGGAGACAGGGCTGCTCCGGAGCTTGAAACAACCAGCCCAGCACCCGCTGCACGAACAACTGCTGGGTGTCGTGAGGCACGCTCTCGGGGAACTTCCGGAACAAGGGAACGAAGGGCCGGTTGCTCCCCACCGTCGCCGCCACGGTGTCGAAGAGGAAGCGGCCCGAGGCCGTCAGGGCCTCGGTGGGCAGCGCGAGCAGCGCCTTCCGCAGGTCGCTCGCGAGGACATACCCCACGCCCGCGAGGTCCGCCTCCAGCGCGTCCACGGCCTGCTCCCGCGCCTGCGCATCGTCGCTCAGCGGGAGTCCCGTGGGAAGGAAGACCAGCCCCGTACTCCGGAGCAGCAGCGCGGCGGTGTCGCCCGTGAGGTCGAGCGAAGGGGAGCCCATGGTGACTCCAAGCGAGGAGAAAAAACGGGGCGGAGAGCGGATGCACTACCTATCGAGTGGAGAAGGAAGCACACCCAGGGCCGCCCCGGTGGGAACCGTATCAGCCCCCACGCCGCTCCGCTATCGATGAAGCACGCGGTTGTCGCCCAGGGCGTCAATCACGGCGATGACATCGTTGGGCGCCCGCTCGTAGAGCCCGGGGGTGTAGTTGCGCGAGGACGCCGTCCACACCGGGCTCGCACCGGACCAGGTCTCGAAGTTGACCGTCGTGCTGACGTACCCGACGTGGCAGTGCCGCAGATGCGGCGGCGTGCTGGAGAGGTCGGGCGCCCCCGGCTTGTCCTCGTCGGTGCAGAAGGCGACGCCCACCGGGCCATTGCCCACCCGGATGCCATAGGGCACGTAGGCGTTGTAGCGACGCCCCGAACCCGGGTCGATGCGCGAGCGGTAGACGGTGCGGCGCATCGACTCATCCCACGTCCGGCCGCCATCCCAGGACTGAACGGCATTGATGACATTGGCGCGAGCGCCGCCCGTGGCGAAGGGTTCCACGCCCTCCACCACCGCCATGAGCCGGTCGCCACCGAGCTGAACCACGGTGGGCATGCCCTCGCGGTTCAGCGCGCCGGCCCGCTTGTCCCAGGCCACGGCCACCACGCCATACGCGGTCCACGGGCCATGAATGCCATTGCGGCCCTGCATGGCAATCCACTGGTGGCCCGGGTAGCCCCGCTGCGCGGCGAGCAGCTCGGAGTCGTAATAGATTTGCAGGTCGCCATTCGCCCGCTGGAAGAGGTGCGGCGCGCCCACGAAGCGCGAGGTCGGCCCAACGACGGTGCTGTCATAGACCCAGTGGTCGCCGTCGTTGTCGCTGCGCGTGACGGTGACGCGGTATTGGCCGTTGGCGAACTCACGGAAGGCACAGAAGAGGGTCCGCGTCCCGGGGATGGCGCGCATCATCACGTCCCCGAACTGCACCGCCGGGTTGTTGGCCACCGAGCCGTGCGGGCTCCAGGTCGCGCCGTTGTTGCGGCTCGTCCAGACGTCGATGCGCGTGCCCGCGCTCGCACCGCCAATCAAGACGCCATCCGAGCGCCGCGTGATGTTGCGAATGGGCGCGCCTCCGCCCGGCATCAGGACGCGCCAGCCTCCAGGCGGCAGCGCATCCTCCCGCGCCGCCAGCTCCAGCTCACCCTCCTGGGTCTCCTCCGGAGCACACCCCGCCAAGGACACCACGAGGAACATCAGCGCCAGCGCTCGCCAGGAATGGGACCGCGAACCACGAGGAAGCATCCGCCCAGGAGTTGTCATCGCGACAGCCTGCGAGGAGCCTTCAGCCAATCGCAAGCCCGTCCTCGCGAAACGCGCGAAACACATCAATCCAGAATCTGGCTAGAAGCAACTGCTGTTGCAGTACGGCGCGCCATTGCGCTGCGTGCAGCACACGTTCGCCGAAGACTCACATCCGCCATTGATGCAGGGCGGCCGACACAGCCCTTCCTCCCACGTGTCGGGGAAGTAGGCGCAGACCGTGTTACCCGGGCACGCGCCCGTGCCCCACTCACAGGCCAGCCCCTGCTGCGCGCTCCCGAGCTCCTCGACGGCGTCGGCCTTGTCGCTACCGCACGCGGTGAGCCCCAACACACACAGACTCGTCACAACGAGAAATCGCAACATGAGAACCTCCAGACGTAGCGACCAGGACCAGCGCGGCACAAGGGCAGGCAGCACGGCTGAAAAACTCCACGACGTGATACCTCCCTGGCCTGTGAATGCCGCAACACCATACCAGTCCTGAGAACGATTACATCGCGGCTTCCACGTACATGGGCCTGACAGCGTGACCTCGCACCGCGCCGTGACGACATCGACACCGGGCTCGGCTTGCGCGCCTTGAAAAAAACAAGATGGCTCAAGTTATCGATGATTCATGGCAATCCGCGCCGGGCCGAAGGGCCCTCCAGATGATTGAGCGTGCCGCGGAGGAACCGCGGAACGCCCATTCGGGACCATGCTAGCGTCTTGTCTCCTCTCCACCTCCTCCTTCGACATGCGTTTCCAGACATTCACCTGCGCCCTCTCCGCCTGCCTGCTGAACTCGACCACCGCTGTCGCGGAGCCGCCGACGCTCCCTCAGTTGCAGGCCTACACCGTTGATGCGTCCTGGTTGCGGCCCATGCAGCCGCTGCGCATCGCGGACCACACCTGGCAGATTGGCACCGAGAAGCTGACCGCCCTGCTGGTGGTCACCCAGGACGGCGTCGTGATGCTCGATGGTGGCATGCCGCAAATGGCCGACCATCTGCTGGCCAACCTGCGGCGGCGCGGCTTCAAGCCGCAGGACCTGCGCCTGCTGCTCAGCAGTCACGCACACGCCGACCACGCGGGCCCCTTCGCCGCACTGAAGCGCCGCACCGGCGCGCGAATCGTGGCCAGCGCCGAGTCAGCCGTTCTGCTGGCGCGCGGAGGCAGCGATGACCTGCACTTCGGCGATGACATCACCTACCCGCCAGCCGTGGCGGATCGCGTGGTCATGGACGGCGAGGTCGTCTCGCAGGGCGGCGTCGACTTCACCGCGCACTTCATGCCGGGGCATACGCCGGGCAGCATCGCCTGGACGTGGAATGATACCCGCGATGGCAAGCCGGTACGCATTGCCTACGTCGACAGCCTCGGCGCCCCCGGTTATCAACTGCTGGCCAATCCGCGTTATCCGAACATCGTCGGCGACTACCGGCGCAGCTTCGCCACCGTGCGCGCCCTGCCTTGCGATGTCCTGCTGACACCGCATCCGGGCTCCAGTGGTTGGGAATATGCGGCCAAGGACGCGGCCGGGGCCAAGATGATGAGCTGCAAGGCCTACGCGGATGCCGCCGAGCGTGGGTTCAACGCACAACTGGCCGAAGAGCACCGCAAGGCCCGCTGAATCATGAGGTACCGCACCGGCTGGGTGGGACCTCACGCCTGAGCACGTGTGTGGTCTGGCTCACGTTGGCCCTGGGGGGAGGGGCAGAGGTGCTTGCCTTCGCGGGTACGCTCTCGCCAAGGCGCCCATGCCATCGGCCTCCATCCAGCCCGCAGAGGCCACTCCGAGCCCCTCCCGCACGTCGCTTCGTGCGCTGGACTGGCTCAACTTCTTCCTCGCCGACGTGCAAACCGGCATTGGCCCTTTCTTCGCAATCTATCTGGCGACCCATCAATGGAATGAACAGCACGTCGGGCTCGCGCTGACGGTGGGCGGCATCGCGGGCATCGGGACGCAGCTACCGGCAGGCCAGCTCGCCGACCGCGTCCATTCCAAGCGCGCCCTGGTCGCCGTGGGCGTGACGCTCCTGGGAGTGGGCGCCTGGCTCATCGCGAGCTTCCCGACATTCTGGCCGGAGCTTCTGGCCCAGGTCCTCGTGGGAGGCGTCTCCAGCATCTTCATCCCCGCCACCTGCGCCATTTCCCTAGGGCTTGTGGGCCCCACCCTGTTCGACCGCCGTCAGGGCCGGAATCAAACCTTCAACTCCGCCGGCAACGTGACGGCCGCGGTGGTGGCGGGGTTGCTGGGCCATTTCGTCACGAACCAGTCCGTCTTCTACTTCGTCATGGCCCTCACCGTGCCCACCCTCCTCAGCCTGCGATTCATCCATCCAGCGGAGATCGACTTCGAGCGGGCCCGCGGCGCGAAGCCGGACGGTGGACCCGCGCACACCGCCAGCTTCCGGCAGTTGCTCCAGGACGCACGGCTCCGGACCTTCCTGGCCTGCGCGGTGATGTTCCACTTCGCCAACGCCGCCATGCTGCCCCTGCTAGGCGAGATGCTCGCGAAGGGACGGGGCCGCGACTCCATGCTGTTCATGTCCGCCTGCGTGGTGACGACCCAGTTCGTCATCACCCTGCTGGCCGCGTGGACCGGACGCCGCGCCGGGACGTGGGGACGCAAGCCGCTCCTGCTGCTCGCGTTCGCGGTGCTGCCCATCCGAGGGGTGCTCTACACGCTGACGCATGACCCCGCCCTGCGGGTGGCCATCCAGGTGCTGGATGGCGTGGGCGCGGGCATCTTCGGAGTGGTCTCGGTGCTCGTCATCGCGGACCTGACCCGCGGTACGGGCCGGTTCAACGTCACGCTTGGCGCCATCACCATGGCCGTGGGAATTGGCGCCTCCCTCAGCCAGGTCATCGCCGGCACGGTCGTGCATCGCCTGGGCTACCCCGCAGGCTTCCTGTTCTTGGCGGCGGTCGCGACGGTCGCACTCGTACTCTTCGCGAAGGCCATGCCCGAGACACTGGAACGCCCGTCCGAATAAAGCCGTCGCGCCGCCCCAAACCATGCAGTGCCTCAAGGTGGCCCCCCTCGACACGTGCGCGAGTGTTTCATCCCAGGGCGACCAGTCTCCGGGCCGCGCTACGTATGAACGACAGCCGCGGCATTTCGCCCCTGTCGCATCCCGTGCGGCTCGCGTCTGACACTGAAAGAGTCTTCCTTGAGTGCGCTTCCCGCATGGACGGCCCGCGTCCATTCCACGTTCGAGCCATGCTCACGGCCTGAGACGGCCGGACGCACGCCGGCCTGCGATGCGGACGCGCCCGAGCAGCTCTGGAGACTGCTCGTCGACTCCGGTTACTTCCACCTCGCGGGGAGGTCCGTCGAGGAGTTCGCGTCGCGCCAGGACAGCTTCCTCGAACTGAGCCGCC
Organism: Myxococcus hansupus; assembly: GCF_000280925.3. Taxonomy (NCBI): domain Bacteria; kingdom Pseudomonadati; phylum Myxococcota; class Myxococcia; order Myxococcales; family Myxococcaceae; genus Pseudomyxococcus; species Pseudomyxococcus hansupus. The sequence continues at coordinate 777,930 of NZ_CP012109.1, read as the reverse complement.
GGACGCCTCACCTTCCGGAGATTCTGAAGCAAACCGGATGGCACTCGGAGCGCGGCCTGGAAGCCACGCTCTCCATCATGAAGCCTTACCGCGCCACCTGGCTGGTGCATCAACTGGCCCGGCGCCAGGGCGGCGCACGCTTCGAATCCGTCCCAGGACAGATGCTGAAGGACCTCTACGTCCACAGCGTGGCGCATGCCCAACGCGACCCGTCCTTCCGGTGGCTCGCGTCCTATGTCGAATCCACGGTGCCCTTCGTCCAGCGAACCCACATGGGCTTTGGGAGACGCGTGGTCCGGGAAGGTCAGGGGCTGCTGCTGCCCTTGAGGATGCGAGACATCCCCAGCGGAGCCGCGCCACACGCCTGCCCGTCCGGATGGACATTGCACCCTCCAACGCCCCGGGAGCGCGCCGCCTTCGGGGAACACCTCACCCGGACCCGGCCCGGCTGCTACGTCGAAGCCCTGGACCTGGGCCCCAATTCCTTGGGCTTCGACGAGGCCGCCCGCCCCTGGCGCGCGGCGGGCCTGGCGCGCGAGCGGCACCTCGTGTTGGCGCGGCGAGGCGACACGCCGCTCGCCATGGCCGTGATGGAGCTCGGGCCGCGCGGGGCGAACCCGTTCCAGCTCCTCGACACGACGCGGCTGTTCGCGTGGGGCGACACCGGACGCGACGCCTTCCCCGCGCTGCTGAATGAGGCGCGCCGCTGGTACGCGTCGAGAGGCCGCGAGAGCTTCGTGTTCCTCGTCGAAACAGACGGCGATGACACCGCCGCGGGCCTCCCGGACGACGGCTCGGAAGCACGGCCCTATCTGTGGCTCATCCCCGCGCACCGCGCCGCCGACTTTCTCCAACACCTCCACGAGCAGACGGGAAGCCGCCTGCCCCCAAGTCACGAAAAGGAACCGTCATGACCCTGATGGACTCGCTGTACCTGCCCCATGTGAAGCAGACCCGCGCACGCCTGGAGACTGAGGCCGTCATGCGCACCCTGCTGTCGCCCGACATCGCTCCGCTCCTCCTGGAGCGCTTCCTCATCGAGTGGTCCGCGCGAGGCGCCTACATGACGGAGCCCGTGGACGGCTGGATTCGCGGCGCGGGTGAGCGCAGCATCGCGCTGGGACAGGAGAGGCTGGGGCAGGCGCTCGTCACCCATGCGCGGCACGAGGCGGGCCACCACTTGATGACCATCGAAGACGCGCGTGGGCTCGCGCGCCGGTGGAACGCGCGCCATGTGCCGCAACTGGACGCGGATGCGCTGGTGGCCCAGGCGCCCACGGAGGCCATGCGCCAGTACCGGCAGGTCCATGACGAGGTCATCACCAGCGACCTCCCCATGGGCCAGGCCGCCATCGAGTACGAGGTCGGCCACCTCGCCGTGGCGCTGGTGCCACGCATCCTCGACAACGTGAAGCAGGTGCTCGGACAGGAGACGCTGGACCGACTGACCTTCCTCACCGAGCACGCCGAGGTGGACGTGGGCCACACCGCGCTCAACGAGCGGATGCTGACCGAGGTGCTCCGCGCCCACCCCGAGGCGGGCCCTCGACTGGCGGCCTACGGCGCACGCGGACTGGACTGCTACCTGCGGTTCCTCGCGGACTGCATGAACGCCTCGCGGGAAAGTCTGCACGCACTCAGCGCGGCGGCGTGAGCCTCCACGAACGCTGCGCCTATAAAACTCCCGAGCCACTTCAGCGAGCACCACGGAGAACGTGAGTCGTCGTGGACCTGCGCCGGGAGGAGGCGTCAGACTGCGAGACATGCACCTCTCGCGTATCGCGCTCTTCGCCTTGCTCCAGCCGCTGGCCGTCCAGGCCGCTGAATACAGCGTGGGCCCCGGCCAGCAATACACCCGCCTGGGCGAGGTACCTTGGGAGTCACTCGAACCCGGGGACACCGTCCTCGTCCATGCGCGGTCCACCCCCTACGCGGAAAAGTGGGTCCTGGGCAGGCGCGGCACCGCCACGGCGCCCATCACCGTGCGAGGCGTGAAAGACGCGCAGGGCAACCTGCCTGTCATCGTTGGAGAGAACGCCACCACGCGCTCACAGCTCAACTATTGGGGCGAGGAGCGCGGCATCCTGAAGATTGGTGGCTCCAACCGGCCCGCGGACACGATGCCCGCGCACCTGGTGGTGGAGAACCTTCACCTGCGACGGGCGCGCGGCGCCTTCACCGGCCGCAACGGCGCGTCCTCCTATCTGGACAACGCTGCCGCCATCTTCATCGAGAAGGGTGAGCACATCACCATCCGGGGCTGCGTCCTGGAGGACAGCGGCAATGGCCTGTTCATCGCCAACCAGGCATCGAACATCACCGTCGAGCGCAATCACATCCTGGGCAATGGCAATCCCGGCAGCATCCTGGAACACAACACGTACACCGAGGCTTTGGGCCTCACGTACCAGTTCAACCGCTTCGGGCCGCTGTGCGACGGCTGCCTGGGAAACAACCTGAAGGACCGCTCGGCGGGCAGTGTCATCCGCTACAACTGGATTGAGGGCGGAAACCGGCAGATTGACCTGGTGGACTCCTCCAGCACCACCCTGCGCAACGACCCGTCGTATGAGCGCACGTTCGTCTACGGCAACGTGCTGCTGGAGCCCGAGGGCGCGGGCAACCGGCAAATCGTCCATTTCGGCGGCGACTCCGGCACCACTGGCAACTACCGGGGCACGCTCTACTTCTTCCACAACACCGTGGTGTCCAGCCGCACCGACCGCACGACGCTGCTGCGCCTGTCCCATCAGAACCAGACGGCGCACGTGACGAACAACGTGGTGATGGTGGCCGCGGCCAATGGCAACACCCTGTCACTCACCGACGCGGCCGGGACGCTCCGCCATGGTGGCAACTGGTTCAAGCCCGGCTATGTGAGCACCTTCGGCACGCTCACCGGCTCCGTCACGGATACCGGGGGGACGATCACGGGCAACACTCCGGGCTTCGTCAACCTCGCCGGGCAGGACTTCCACCTGAGCCCGGACTCCCCCTTGAGAGGCCAGGGCGTGTCGCTCCCCTCGGAGGCGACGGCGTCTCCCGTGTCCTGGCAGTACGCGAAGCACACCCAGGCCGAGCCCCGCGCCGCGGCGAGCCCGACGCACATCGGCGCGTACGGTGACGCCGAGGGCCCCGGGACGGAGACGCCCGACGCGGGCACGGGCACCCCCACGGACGCGGGGACCAGCACGGACACGGACGCGGGTACTGGCACGGACGCAGGCACCGGCTCGGACGCGGGTACTGGCACGGACGCGGGTACCGACACGCCGGATTCGGGCACGGGGCAACAGCCGCCCGAGGAGTCGAGCGGCTGCGGCGCCACGGGAGCCAGCGCCACCGGCTCGCTCGCCTTCGTGCTCCTCGGACTGCTCGGACGGCGTCGCGGCGCGGCCCGGCGCTGACGCCACGACACACTCAACGCACCGAGCCCATCCCGTGGGGCCGTCCACGCCCGGAGGGTGATGACGCCTCCCGCCTTGTCGGGAGGCGGAGCAGCCGGAATACAGTGCGCGCCCATGACATCCCGGATTGACCTGCGCCCGCTGGCCCTGGGCTTCGCGCTCTTGCTGGCACCCGCCACCCAGAGCGTCTCCGCCGCCCCCAAGGCCGCGGCCCCCGCCGTCACCATCAGCGCCATCGAAGCCCAGGTCTACGACCGGCAACAGGGCGCCATCGTGGCGACGGATGCCGCGTCCGACCCTTATGGGATGAACGTGGACGCGTTCATCGTCGTGAAGCTCCAGGGCACGTATGAAGGCAACGCGCCGCTGAAGCTGAAGCTCCTGGTGAGCGCTCCGAAGGAGTCCTCGGAGGCCGCGGGAAACCGGCCCGCGTGGAAGGTGACGCAGACGCGCGACCTGGCCGCCCTCTCCGAGAACGGTGTCACGCAGGTGCCCTTCATCGTTCCCTACCAGTGCGCCTCGAAGGTCAAGGTGACGGTCACGTTGACGGGCGGCGGACTCAAGGGCAGCAAGACGCTCGACACATCCTTCCCCTGCGCCGAGTAGCCCGTATGCTCGCGGCGTGAGGTGGATGCGGCAGGGAGGACACGCGTGGGGCCCAGGGCTTTGGAGAAGGGCCCTCGCCCTCCCGCGCGAGCGGAGACCCCGAGCGCTCGCTTCCATGAGGAAGACGCACCGGACGGTGACGGCGCTGGCGCGCGTCTCCCGAGCCTTCGAGTACCCCCGCGCGGTGCTGCACGTCGCGCGGTCCGCGGGCGGTCCCATCATCGTCAGCGAGGATGACGAGGGCCGCCGCTACCTCCAGTTCGGGTGGATTGGCGCCTTCCAGAGCGCGGTGTGGCCCGGCTTCCCGCTGCGGCTGGAGCTGGACTACACGCGCGCCATCGCCGCCACGCTGGCCTTCGTGCCGGAGCCCTCGCGCATCCTCGTCGTGGGTCTGGGCGGCGGCGCCATCCCGACCTTCCTCCACGCGGTGCGGCCCCAGGCCCACATCGACGCGGTGGAAATCCAGCCGCAAGTCCTCGACGTGGCCCGGCGCTTCTTCGGATTCCACGAGGACGCGACCCTGCACGCCCACCTCATGGATGGACGGCGCTTCATCGAAACGCCGGGGCCCGCGTATGACCTCATCATCCTGGATGCCTTCGGCGCGCGGTGCATCCCGCCGGCCCTGGCCTCACCGGCGTTCTTCCAGGCCACGCTGGCGCGGCTGACGCCAGACGGCGCGGTGGTGGGCAACGTGCTGAGGAAGTCGGGACGGCCGGGCTCCCTCATGGACCCACTCTGGCAGGCGAGCTTCCCCCAGCTCTACGCCTTCGACGTGGAGGCCTCGGACAATCGCATCCTGGTGGGGCTCACCCATCCGAGGAAGACCCCACGGCGGGAGCTGCTCGCCCGCGCCGGAAAGCTCGCACGCGAATGGGGCATGGTGTTCAACCTGCGCGCCCGGGTGCCACGGCCCATGCGCCTGCGCGCGCCACGCCCGGCCACCGGGCCCGAGCAGCCCTAATCCGAGTCAGCGACGAAGCGCGCGCCGTCGAGCCGGAACAGCGCCCCTTCTGGTGCCTCCAGGATGGGCTCCAACGCCTTGAACCGGTCAACGAGGTAGCGCAGGGACACCACCGCGAAGTTCGACGGCTCGTCCATGTAGGCTTCGTCCTCGACACCGGAGGAGAAGGCCCAGCCGCTGTCCTCGGGCCTCGACGGCGCCATTCGCTCGGCGAAGCGGATGGGCTCACCGTCATCCAGGATGGTGCGGCTCACGATGGCCCCCTGCTGGAGCAGCCGCACGCGGCGCATCATCCGCTGACGCTCCTCGGTGCCCAGCTCCACCCGGACGCGGAGCGTCCTCCCCTGCGCGTCCACGTCCCGGCTGACGGTGAAGACGCCGTCTCCCCAGCGGTTCCCACACCCGACGACGCGCGCGCCATCCAGGACCAGGGAGGCGGTGTCCTCCTCGCTCTCGCGCAGCCGCGCATTCAGCCGTTCGAGGTTGCAGTGCGGCCGGTAGTCGACGCCCACGGACAGCGACTCGCGTTCGATGCGCTCCTGCAACGGCGTGGCCTTCTCGCCCACCTGCGCCATGGGCACATCCTTCCAACCAAACAGCCCATTGCCCAGGTCCCTGGCACCCACCGCGTTGGCGAGCGCGGGCGCGTCCTCACCGGAGAAGACGTAGTCCGCCAGCCCGTCCAGCGGCTCCCACATCCGGAAGTGCCCCAGCGGCCCGAGCCCCGCGAACAGCAACTGGCCGTGCTCCACCATCACCCCGTCCACCGACTCCGTGCCGACGGGCTCCACCGTGTCGTCCACGACGAGGTCGATGGACTCCCAGCGCCCCTCGAACTCACCCGAGGGCATCGGCATGCCCACGACGCGCAGGCCCGTCCCACGGGGCAGGCCACCCACCGCCACGGCCCAGAGGCCGTTGTACTTCACCACGCCCAGGCCACTGCCGTGTTCGATGGCGAGCCGGGCACGCTCCGTGTGCGGAATGCGCGCGGGCAGGACCTCGGCGCGCGCATCGAAGCCGTGTTCCTGGGCGAAACGGGCGAAGTGCTCCGCCGCGTCCTGGGGGTCGCGCCGGTCAAACAGGTACCGGGTGTCGAACTCCCGCTCATAGGCGCTCCCCGCCGCCGCGGCATCCGGGCCCGTCAGGCGCAAGTCGAACTCCGGAGGGTCCTTCTTCCGGGGCGACGCGGGCTCCGCGTCATGTCGCCAGAAGCGACCGAGCCCGGGGTCGAGAATGAGGAGCACGCCTTCGGGGAGGTCGACTTCGCCCAGCAGCACGGGCGCCTGCGGCTTCTTGGACTTCGCCATGGCGCCAGTCTAACGCGGCCGCGCGTTCGCCATCGATTGCGGACGTGCTCCACTCCTGGCTACGTCCCCGTCCCGTCGTACGCGCGCTGAAGCCCCGCGATGTCCAGCTTGACCATGCCCAGCATGGCTTCCATCACCCGGCGGGACTTCTCCGGGTCCTTGTCTCCCAGCAGCTTGCCCAGCACGGACGGAACGATTTGCCAGGACAGGCCGAACCGGTCCTTGAGCCAGCCACACTGCTGCGTCTGGCCACCGCCCTCCAGGAGCTTGGACCACAGCTCATCCACCTCCGCCTGCGTCTCACAGTCCACGAACAGGGAGATGGCCTCCGTGAACTTGTAGTGGGGCCCCCCGTTGAGGGCCATGAACTGCTGACCATGCAACTGGAAGGTCGCGGACATGAGCGGCGCCGAGTCCGTGTCCCCCGCGCGATGCAGGCTGATGATCTTCGAGCCCTTCTTGAAGACGGAGACGTAGAACTTCACGGCCTCTTCCGCGTTGCCGTCGAACCACAGGAACGGGGTGATTTTCTGCATCGCATGCATGTTGAAGCTCCTCGGTTTTTGAAACGCCCGGCGTCACGCCCGAGCCGACTTCGTTGATTTCACTTTCAAGGCGCGTGGCGCGAAGAGCCCGTCGATGAACAGCCGCATCTGGCGCAGGTTCTCGATGACCATCTCCGGCCGCTGGCGCGTCTTGCCCACCAGCATGGAGCCCTGCCACGTGCTGTAGAGCATCCAGGCGACGGCCTCCGGGTCGAAGCTCGCGCGCGGCGAATGCACGCGCTTCGCGTCCGCGAGCAGCCCCGCCGCCACATCGACCCAGGCCCGCATGTGCCCATCGCCCGCCTCGCGCACGGTCGCGTTCGACAACGCCAGCTCCTGGGACAGCATGCCCACCATGCACGTGAGCATCTCGCCGTGTTGCCGGGCCAGGTCGGTCATGACGTCCAGCAGGCGGTGCAGCTTTACCAGCGGGTCCCCACCCTGGCCGCCCCACGCCTCGGCGTAGAGCGCCATTCCCATCTCCGCGAAGGCACCCATCGCCGCGAGGCCCATCGCCTCCTTCGATTCGAAGTGGTGGAAGAAGCTGCCCTTGGTCAGCGAGGCCTCGGCGCAGACCTGGTCCACCGTCGTCGCGGAGTACCCCTGACGCATCATCAGACGGACCGCGGCTTCGACGAGCTGGCGCCGCGTCTCGGGAGCATCACGCCTTCGCTTGGTGGACACTCGGCTCATACAAACTGGTTGGTATGTAGTGATTTCCACCCAACCCGTCAAGAAGGTGGGTCACGCGAGACATAAGCAACAGGCAGAGCGGAAGCTTTCAGCAACGCAAGCATGAAACCCCGTGCGTTGCGTCATGGAGACACGGTCTGCGTTGCCCATGAGAGCGGGAGCCGGATAATCCAACCCCGTCTGTCTCACAGCGGACGGGTCTGGCTCCGCCGGCCCGCCGCTCCTTGGAACCGGAGCCCTTGGATGCAGTCACATCGCGCGGTCTGGAGCAGGTGTCTGCTCCTCGTGGGGAGCGTCATCCTCCTGTCATGCGGGAAGGAGGGCGCGCCGCCCCCAGGCGACGACGCTGGGGCCGCCGCACGTAGCCATGCCCTGGCGCAATGGAAGCAGGCCCCGTCCGCCACCACCGCGCTGGCGCTGACACAGGCCTACTTCCCGGGCCTCGAAACCCAGCCGGGCGCCACCGTGCCGTCGTCCCTGCAGCTCCAGGCCCAGCTCGCGAGCGACGGCGCCCTGACGCTGTCCACGCGCGGGCTGACCTTCCACGTCCAGTCCACGAGCGACTCAGCGGGAGCGCTCCGCCGCGAAGACGCCGCCGCCTTCCAGGGCGACCGACACCTGTGGTGGCCCGTGGGCCCCACGACGTCCACGGCCCAGGGCTGGCACACCTCGCGCGTCGAGGAGGCGTGGATCCTGGACGCACAGGCGATGTCCCAAGGCGCCGAGCAGACGCACCGCGCGGAGTACACCGTCACGCTGCCGTCGTCCGTCCGGCGCATCCTGGACACGGGCGACTCCCTCCAGTTCCTCGACGAGAACGCGCGCCCCGTCCTCCGCTTCCACCCCGCGGTGGTGCGCGACGCGAACGGCCAGTCCCGTGAGGGGAGCACGAGGCTCTCTGGAGGACGCGTGAATCCGAGCACGCGGACGTTCGACGTGGAAGGCGGACAGGTGCGCATCACGACGGAGGTTGCACTCGCCGGGCTCACCGCGCCGCTCGTCGTCGACCCGGGCTGGTCCTCCACTGCAGCCATGGCGACCGCCCGAGGCCAGCACACCGGCATCCTGCTGGGCACCGGAAAGCTGCTGGTCGCGGGTGGCGTCAACAGGACGGGCTTCGTGACCACGGCCGAGCTCTACGACCCCGACACGGCGACCTGGAGCGCGGCCGCCGCGCCTGGAATCACAGGCAACATCTCCTCCTCCGCGCACCTCGCCGATGGCCGGGTGCTCGTGATGATGGACGGCTCCACGTCGGGGCGCATCTACGACCCCGCCACGGACACCTGGTCCGCCACGAGCCCCATGGCCGCGACGCGTTCCTTGTCCACGATCACGCGGCTCGACTCCGGCCAACTCCTGGTCGCGGGTGGAAGCAGTCTCGCGACCGCCGAGCTCTACGACCCCGTGAGCAACACCTTTCTGCCCACCGGCAGCATGTCCCTGGCCCGGCGAGCCCACACCGCCACGCGGCTGAGAGACGGGCGGGTGCTCGCGGTGAGCGGCTTCGACCCCGCGGTCGGCGAGGTCGCGGGCGCCGACCTCTACGACCCCGCGTCGGGAACGTGGACCCCCGCCGCGCCGCCCCTGGTCCCCAGGCACTACGCCACCGGCACCCTGCTCCCGGATGGCCGCGTGCTGTTCGCGGGTGGGCGCATCACAGGCGACGTCATCACGCAGGCGGAGATCTTTGACCCATTGGCAAACACGTGGACGGCCACGGGCAGCCTGAACTTCCCGCGCAGTGGCCACACCGCGGTGCTGCTGCCCAACGGACGGGTGCTCGTCACAGGCGGCTCCGACTTCGCACGGAACACCCAGACCGCCTCCGAGCTGTACGACCCCGCCACCGGAACATGGACTGTCGCGGACGCGATGGCGACAGGCCGCGAGAACGGCGCGACGACGCTGCTTCCCTCCGGCAAGGTGCTCACCACGGGAGGTTTCCACTCCGATCCGTCGCTCACGTTCTACGCGGACACGGACGTCTACGACCCTGGCGTCCAGAGCTGGTTCCCAGCGGGCGTCCTGGGAATGGTTCGAGTGGACCCGCTGATGGCGCTGTTGCCCAACGGACGGGTCCTCGTGGTGGGCGGACGTGACGGCGCGGGCACCGCCCTGGCGACCTCGATGCAGTATGACCGGGCAGCGAACACCTGGTCCGCGACGGGGGGCCTCTCCACCGTGCGAGCGGATGCGACGGCGACGACGCTGGCCTCGGGCGAGGTGCTCGTTGTCGGCGGCACGACCGCGGGTGGCGCGCTGGCCACGACCGAGCGGTATGCGCTGACCACGAACGCCTGGAACGCCGCGGGGTCACTCGCTCGCGCGAGACACTCACACACCGCGACGCGCCTGACGGATGGACGGGTGCTCGCCGTCGGAGGCCATGATGGCGTGAGCGCGCTCGCCTCCGCGGAGCTGTATGACCCGGCCAGCCAGACGTGGTCCTCCGCGTCCCCCCCGGCCGTGGAGCGCGCCGCACATGCCGCCGCCCTGCTGCCGGATGGCCGGGTGCTCGTCGCGGGTGGACGCAATACGAGCGGCGCGGCCTTGGCATCGGCGGAGGTGTACGACCCCGTCAGCAACACCTGGACCCCCGTGGGGAGCCTCGCCCAGGGCCGCGAGCACTTCACGCTGACGCTGATGCCGACCGGCGAGCTGCTCGCCGCGGGCGGCGCCGCGGGAGGTGTGGCGCTCGCATCCACGGAGCGGTACTCCGCCACCTCGAACGCCTGGACGCCGGACAGTCCGCTGACGGAAGCCCGCTGGCGACACACCGCCACGCTGATGCCCTCCGGCACGCTGCTCGTCGCGGGCGGCCTGAGCGCGCCGGCCACCTACGTGGCCTCGGCCGAGGCCTACGGCGCCCCCTCTCGGGTGTGGACGCCGGTCAGCGCCCCCAATGCGCGTGGAGGGGTCGCCGCCGTCGCCCTGCCCTCCGGAGAGGTCCTGCTCGCGGGAGGCACCGCCGCGACGACGGCCGAGCGCTACGAGGAGGGCCTCCCGCTCGCTTCCTGGCGCCCGGTCGTCGAGACGCCGGATGAGGCCTACCAGACCTGTCCCCTCGTCATCACGGGCCGGGGCTTCCGAGGCATCTCGGGCGCGTCCAACGGCAGCTACCTGGACTCGCCCACGGACTTCCCGCTGGTGCGCCTGCGCGCCGCCGAGGGCGGGCGGCTCTGGACGCTCCCCGCCACGGGCATGTCCGCCACGAGCGCGACGGTGCGGTTGCCCGCGGAGACACGTCCGGGCCCCCATGCCCTGTCCGTCTTCGCCAACGCGATTCCCGGCGGAAGGATGGTGACGGTGCTCGCCAACACCGCCCCCACGGTCGACGCCGTGCGCATCGTCACGATTGCCGGCCTGCCCCAGGACGTCACACTCACGGCCACGGACGCGGAGAACCAGCCGTTGACGTGGACCATCGTCACGCCGCCCCAGCATGGAACGCTGAGCGGGACGCCCCCGAACCTCACGTACACCCCCAACGCGGGCTACGTGGGCGCGGACAGCTTCACCTACCGCGCCAGCGACTGCGGCCTGGACAGCACCGAGGCCACCGCGGACGTCATCGTGGAGACGGAGCAGCCCCTGGCCATCACGTGTCCCGAGGACCAGGTCCTCGAGGCCACCGGCCCTGACGGCGCGCCCGGCCAGTGGCCGCCCGCCACCGCGACCGCCTCCTCGCAGGGCGGCACGCCCACCATCACCTATTCACCGGCGGAAGGCGCCACGCTGCCGCTGGGCACCACCACCGTCACCGCCACGGCGGAGGACAGCTCCGGCGCCCGCGTCACCTGCACCTTCCAGGTCGAGGTGCGCGACACCACCCCGCCCGCGCTGACGTGCCCCTCGGACATCCGGCAGACCTCCGACGACGCGTCGGGCGCGACGGTGACCTTCACGTTGCCGCAGGCCACGGACAACGTCTCGACGCCCACCGTCACGGCGTCGCCTCCCTCCGGCAGCACCTTCCGGCACGGCAGCAACACCGTCACCGTCACCGCCACGGATGCGTCGGGCAACGAAGCCCGGTGCACCTTCCAGGTCACCGTCCAGGCGACGGTCATCTCCATCGCCGGAGGTGGCTGTCAGAGCACGGGGAGCGGCACCGCGTCCGCGTTGGCCCTCCTGGTGACCCTGGCCTCGTGGAGCGGACTGCGCCGCCGCTCACGTCACGTCTCGCGCTGACCCGTACGACTCCCACTTTCGAGAATGGACCTCACCTTGCGTACTCAGGTTCGGAGCTGGGCGCTGGCCGCGCTCCTGGCGTCAGTCGCCCCCAATGCCTTGGCCCAAAGCACCACGGGCCCCCTCATCCCCATCGACCTGGAGCGGCTGCGCTTCAACCCCGCCGCCACGGACTCGATGCTCGTGGACACCGGCAACGTGCTCCCCGAGGGCGCCTACCGGTTGATGCTCATGGCCAACTACGAGCGCGGCATCCTCCTGCTCAAGGGCAGCGACGGACCGGAGCGCTCCATCATCGACTATCGCGTCGCGGGCTGGCTCGCGGGCGCGTGGTCTCCCACCGACCGCCTGGAGCTGTCCGCGCGCCTGCCAGTCATCATCCACCAGGGTGGCAGCGGCGCTGACTCGCTGGTCGGCATCTCCGAGCCCAGGTCCTTTGGACTGGGCACGCCGGAGCTCGGCGCCCGCTACGCACTGCTGCGGCGAGAGGAGGGCGCCCCGGTGTTCCTCAGCCTGGGCCTGGACGTGGGCACGCCCGGCGGTACGGCGAGCGCCTTTGGCCGGCAGCAGGGCTGGGCGGGCCTCCAGGTCGCGCCCCGCGTGGCGGTGAGCCGGGAGCTGGGTCCCATCGTGCTGGGCGCCAGCGCCGGCGTGCGCATCCGCTCCACGGAGAACGAGCCCGGCCGAGACTTCGGCACCGAGCTGGAGCAGGGCATCGTCGTCTCCACGCGCGGCAAGGGCCTGCGCGCCGAGGTCGCGCTGCAAGCGGCCGAATCCCTGGTGGAGCCGGACATCGCGCTGGAGTTGCTCGGCGGCGTGCGGATGCCCTTCGGCGGCGGCTTCGAGGCCTTTGGCATCGTCGGCCACGGCTTCACCGACATCCCCGGCACGCCGTCCATCCGCGCGGCGGCGGGCATCGCCTGGGCCCCGGAGACGGCCGCCAAGGAGGACGTGTGCCGGAGCGGACGGAGCCACACGCCCGAGCAGTGCCCCGCGAACGACGACGACGGCGACACGGTGCCCAACGGCCAGGACCGCTGCCCGCTGGAGGCCGGCCCGCCGGAGAATGACGGCTGCCCGGACACCGACTCGGACGGCGACGGCGTCGTCGACCGCGAGGACGCGTGCCCGAACGAAGCCGGCGTCGCAGAGAACAAGGGCTGCCCGGACACCGACTCGGATGGCGACGGCGTCGTCGACCGCGAGGACGCGTGCCCGAATGTGGCGGGCGTCGCCGCCCACCGTGGCTGCCCCGAACCCAAGCCGGAGCCCAAGCCCGTGCCCCAGGCGCCCCCGCCGGCGGCACCCTCGCGCCTGCCCACGGAACACCACGTCCAATTCCCAGTGGGTCAGTCGACGCTGTCCGACTCAGAGCGTCGGAATCTGGATGCCGTTGCGGACTACCTGAAGGCAAACCCCAGCGTCTCGCTTCGCATCGAAGGGCACACGGACAATACAGGCCCCGACGAGCTCAATCGCACACTGAGCCAGGATCGCGCGGACGCGGTGCGCCAATATCTCATTCAGCAAGGTATTGAGAGCCGCCGTCTCACCGCGAAGGGCTTCGGCCCCGACCAACCCATTGCGTCCAATGAAACACCCGAGGGACGCAGCGCGAACCGCCGCGTGGAGTTCGTCACCAGCACTACTGGTGAATAAAAACGAGACTTATCGCGAGACGGGAATGGCACACGGGAGCAGCGCGGTCCCGTGCGCCAAGGGGTAAATCAGGACTTCATCGCAAAAGATTTTATGCACGAAGTGCTTGGATAAGTGTTCAACGCCTAACTATAAAGCCGCCCTGAGTTCAACGAGGGGCGTCCATGGCCAAGGCGAGCAACAAGCAACCGTTTGAATTGCCAGACTTCTACGTGCCCTGGCCGGCGCGGTTGAATCCGAACCTCGAGGGTGCCCGGGTCCATTCGAAGGCCTGGTCCTATCAGTTTGGAATCATTGGCAAGCCGAAGGACGGCAGCGCTCCGGAAATCTGGAGCGAGGCGAAGTTCGATGCCATGGACTACGCCCTGCTCTGTGCCTACACCCATCCGGAGGCACCGGGCCCGGAGCTGGACCTCATCACGGACTGGTACGTCTGGGTCTTCTACTTCGACGACCACTTCCTGGAGCTCTTCAAGCGCTCACAGGACCAGGTGGGCGCGAAGGCCTACCTGGACCGGCTGCCCCTGTTCATGCCCGTGGACATGCCGTCCACGCCGCCGGTGCCCACCAACCCCGTCGAGGCGGGCCTCTGGGATTTGTGGACCCGGACCGTGCCCAGCCGCTCGCTGGCGTGGCGCAAGCGCTTCTTCGAGAGCACGAAGCACCTGCTGGACGAGTCGAGCTGGGAGCTGTCCAACATCAGCGCCCACCGCGTCTCCAACCCCATCGAATACATCGAGATGCGCCGCAAGGTGGGCGGGGCCCCCTGGTCCGCGAACCTGGTGGAGCACGCCGTCTTCGCCGAGGTCCCCGACCGCGTCGCCGCCAGCCGCCCCATGCGGGTGCTGAAGGACACGTTCTCCGACGCGGTCCACCTCCGCAATGACTTGTTCTCCTACGAGCGGGAGATTCTGGAGGAAGGCGAGCTGTCCAACGGCGTCCTGGTGATGGAGAAGTTCCTCGACATCTCCCCCCAGCGCGCCGCCCACCTCGTCAACGAGGTCCTCACCTCCCGGCTCCAGCAGTTCGAGAACACCGTTCTCACCGAGCTGCCCATGCTCTTCCTGGAGCACGGCCTCAATCCGGTGGAGCAGGCCCAGGTGCTCACCTACGCCCGCGGCCTCCAGGACTGGCAGTCCGGCGGCCACGAGTGGCACATGCGCTCCAGCCGCTACATGAACAAGGGCGGCGGCGGCGCGGGCGGCTTCTTCCTGGGCCCCAACGGCCTGGGCACGTCCGCGGCGCGCCTGCCGCAGTCCCCCACGGCCCTGGGCCTCACGCGGCTCAAGAGCTTCAGCCACGTGCCGTTCCAGCACGTGGGCCCGATGAAGCCGCCGAAGTTCTACATGCCGTACACCACCAAGCCGAGCCCCCACCTGGACACCTCGCGGCGGGAGTCCAAGGCGTGGGCGCGCCGGATGGGCATGCTGGAGGTGCTCCCCGGCGTGCCGGGCGGCTACATCTGGGATGACCACAAGTTCGACGTGGCGGACGTGGCGCTCTGTGGCGCGCTGATTCATCCCAACGCCACGGTGGAGCAGCTCAACCTGTCCGCGTGCTGGCTCGTCTGGGGCACCTACGCGGACGACTACTTCCCCGCCTTCTACGGCAACACCCGGGACATGGCGGGCGCCAAGGTGTTCAACGCCCGGCTGGCGCTGTTCATGCCAGAGGACCCGGGCACCCCGGCGCCGCCGCCCACCAACCCGGTGGAGAAGGGCCTCGCGGACCTGTGGGCGCGCACCACCGAGGGCGTGACGACCACCTCCCGCGCCCTGTTCCGCAAGGCCGTCCTGGACATGACGGAGAGCTGGCTGTGGGAGCTGGCCAATCAAATCCAGAACCGCATCCCGGACCCCATCGACTACGTGGAGATGCGGCGCCAGACGTTCGGCTCGGACCTCACCATGAGCCTGTCCCGCCTGGCCCATGGCGACGCGCTGCCCGCCGAAATCTTCCACACGCGCCCCATCCGCAGCCTGGAGAACTCCGCCGCGGACTACGCCTGCCTCACCAACGACGTCTTCTCCTACCAGAAGGAGATTGAGTTCGAGGGCGAGCTCAACAACGGCGTGCTGGTGGTCCAGCGCTTCCTCGACCTGGAGCCGGCGCAGGCCGTCAACGTCGTCAACGACTTGATGACCGCGCGGATGAACCAGTTCGAATACATCATCGCCAACGAGCTGGAGCCGCTGGCGCGCAACTTCGGGCTGGACGGCAAGGCCCAGGAGAAGCTGCGCCAGTACGTCCAGAAGCTGCAGCAGTGGATGAGCGGCGTGCTCATCTGGCACCAGACGGTGGACCGCTACAAGGAGTTCGAGCTGCGCGCGTCCCACAAGCTGGGGCTGCGCATCCCGCCGGGCCCCACGGGCCTGGGGACCTCCGCCGCACGTATCGCTTCCTTCTTCACCAGCACGCGCTCCGGCGCCTGATTTCCAGTCAAATCGAAAGGCCAGTCATGTCGAACATCATCAAGCCGGGTGGCGATTCCGAGAAGTCCCAGTTGAGCCTCGGAACGGCCGCGGCGAGGCAGCTCGCGACGACGACCAAGTCCGTTCCGCAGATGCAGGGCATCTCGTCGCGGTGGCTGCTCAAGCTGCTGCCCTGGGTGCAGGTGTCCGGCGGCGTGTACCGCGTCAACCGCCGGCTGAGCTACGCCGTGGGCGACGGCCGCGTCACCTTCACCACCACCGGCGCCAAGGTGCAGGTGATTCCGCAGGAGCTGTGCGAGCTGCCCCTGCTGCGCAGCTACGACGACGTGGAGGTGCTCACCGCCCTGGCCAACCGCTTCGAGCAGAAGACGTACAAGGCCGGTGAGGTCATCACCGAGGTGGGCAAGGAGGCCGACTGCATCGTCCTCATCGCCCACGGCAAGGTGAACATGATTGGCGCCGGCAAGTACGGCGACGCCACCGTGCTGGGCGTGCTGGCGGACGGTGACCACTACAGCTACGAGGCCCTGCTGGAGTCGCAGGACTACTGGCAGTTCACGGCCAAGGCCGTCACGGCGTCCACCGTGCTGATTCTCCAGCAGTCGGACTTCGAGGCCGTGGTGGCCCAGGCGCCGTCGCTGCAGAAGCACATCGACCAGTTCAAGGCCCGCTCCAAGCGCAAGCAGGACACCACCGGCCAGGCCGAAATCGAGCTGGCCGCCGGCCACTCCGGCGAGCCGGTGCTGCCGGGCACCTACGTGGACTACGAGACGTCGCCCCGCGAGTACGAGCTGAGCGTGGCCCAGACGGTGCTCCAGATTCACAGCCGCGTCGCCGACCTCTTCAACGAGCCCATGAACCAGACGGAGCAGCAGCTCCGGCTGACCATCGAGGCGCTGAAGGAGCGCAAGGAGCACGAGCTCGTCAACAACAAGAACTTCGGCCTGCTGCACAACGCCGACCTCAAGCAGCGCATCCACACCCGCCACGGCCCGCCGACGCCGGACGACATGGACGAGCTGCTGGCCACCGTGTGGAAGGAGCCGTCTTTCTTCCTGGCCCACCCGCGCGCCATCGCCGCGTTCGGCCAGGAGTGCAGCCGCAAGGGCATCTACCCCACCAGCGTGGACTTCAACGGCAACATGGTGCCCTCGTGGCGCGGCGTCCCCATCTTCCCCTGCAACAAGATTCCCGTCAGCGATTCGCGCACCACGTCCATCATGCTGATGCGCGCCGGTGAGAAGAACCAGGGCGTCGTCGGCCTGCACCCGGGCGCCATCCCGGACGAGGTCGAGCCCGGCCTCAACGTCCGCTTCATGGGCATCAACGAGAAGGCCATCATCAACTACCTGGTCACCAGCTACTTCTCCGCGGCCGTCCTCGTGCCCGACGCGCTCGGCATCCTGGAGAGCGTCGAAATCGGCCGCGGCGACTAATCCCCCTTCAATCCGGACGACGTGGAGAGGTTTCACATGGCGAATCCATTGAAGACGGGCGCTGACGACGCGGCGCGGCTGAGCCTCGGCACCGCCGGGGCTCGGCAGCTCGCGACGACGACCAAGACCGTCCCGCAGATGCAGGGCATCAGCCCCCGGTGGCTGCTGCGCATGCTGCCGTGGGTGGAAGTGACGGGCGGCACGTACCGCGTCAACCGGCGGCTGAGCTACGCGGTGGCGGACGACCGCCTCGTGTTCAGCAACATCGGCGCGAAGGTGCAAATCATCCCCCAGGAGCTGCTCAAGCTGCCGCTGCTGCGCGGCCTGAGCGCCGATGACGAGGTGATTCAGGCCCTGGCCAACCGCTTCACCCAGACGCATTACAAGGCGGGTGACGTCATCGTCACCGCGGGCACCTCCGCGGAGCACGTGTTCCTGCTGGCCCACGGCAAGGCGCGCAAGCTGCGCGAAGGGCTCTACGGCGAGCAGGTCACCCTGGACGTGCTGGCGGACGGCGACCACTTCGGCGACCAGGCCGTGGCGGAGTCCGACGACGTGTGGGACTTCACCGTGAAGGCCACCACGCCGTGCACGGTGATGTCCCTGCCCCAGAAGGACTTCGAGGACCTGATTACACGGTCCGCCACGCTGCGCGTCCAGGTGGAGAAGTTCCGGGAGCGGCTGAAGAAGCCCCAGGACAAGATGGGCCAGGCCGCCATCCCCATGGCCGCGGGCCATGCCGGCGAGCCGTCCATCCTGGGTGGCTACGTGGACTACGAGCTGTCACCGCGCGAGTACGAGCTGAGCGTGGCCCAGACGGTGCTCCGGGTCCACACGCGCGTCTCCGACCTCTTCAGCGACCCCATGGACCAGACGGACCAGCAGCTCCGGCTGACCATCGAGGCGCTGAAGGAGCGGCAGGAGCACGAGCTCATCAACAACCGCGACTTCGGCCTGCTGCACAACGCCGACCTCAAGCAGCGCATCCACACCCGTCACGGCCCGCCCACGCCCGACGACATGGATGAGCTGCTCAGCCGGCGCCGGAAGTCCCGCTTCTTCCTGGCCCACCCGCGCACCATCGCGGCGTTCGGCCGGGAGTGCACGCGCCGGGGCATCTACCCCACCGTCGTCGACGTCCAGGGCAGCCCCTGCATGGCCTGGCGCGGGGTGCCCATGCTGCCGTGTGACAAGATTCCCGTCACCGAGCAGCGCACCAGCTCCATCCTCGTGCTGCGCACCGGCCAGGAGGACCAGGGCGTCGTGGGCCTGCGGCGCACCGGCCTCCCCGACGAAGTGGAGCCCGGTCTCTCCGTGCGCCGCATGGACGTCACCGACAAGGCGCTCACGAACTACCTGGTGAGCACCTACTTCTCCGCCGCGCTCCTCATCCCCGACGCGTTGGGTGTGATGGAGAACGTCGAAATCGGCGGCTGATGTCTCAACGGGTGGCGCGGCGGGACCCGGCGCAATGCCTGTCCCCGCCGTGTCGCCTGGAACGCTCGCGGGCCGCGTACGTCAACCGGCGGCCCGCGTTGCTTACCTGGGCGTGGTGGCGACCTGCATCCGGGTCTCCCTGCTCTCGGCCCTGTCCGGCGCCCCGAAGCCGACCACCCTGGAGCCCCTGCCGCTCAAGGACCGACGCCCACGGTGACGCGCTCGATGAGCGCGAGCATGGCCGCGCGGTAGGCCTTCGCGTCGCCGCCCGCGCTGATGGCCAGGGCCGCGCGGTCGAACGCGGCCGACAAGAGACTGGCGAGCGCGGCAATCAACGGCCCGTCGCCCAGGAGCGCGGCCAGCCCCTCCCGCAGTGAGCCCGCGGCGGAGGCCTCATCCAAGGCCATCATCTCCGCGTGGCCAAACACCGCGGGCCCGTCCACGAGCAGCAGGCGCGTCCTGCCTGGGACGGCCATCGCGTCCAGGTACGCGAGGCTCCCCGCGATGAGCGCCTCCCTGGGGGGCAAGGAGGCAGGCGTTGACGCGTCGATGGCCTGGCGCAGCTCCGCGAACTCCCGTTCGAGCACCGCCCGCAGCAGCGCCTGCTTGTCCGCGAAGTGGTGGTAGAGCGCGCCTCGCGTCACCTCGGCCGCCGCCACCACCTCCGGCGTCGACGTCTGCGCGTACCCCTTCTCCACGAACAGCGCCCTGCTCGCGCTCACCAGGGCGTGCCGCGTGGCGGCGCTGCGCTCATCGTTGCTTCGATGCTTGCGGGATTGCATACACGCAGCCTGTATGTTACCTCAATGAAAGGCAAGGCCTGAAAGGAAACCCAATGAAAATCACCAGTTACTACCCGGTCATCATGACGAACGACGTGGCGGGCACGGCGGCGTTCTTCACGAAGCACTTCGGCTTCAGCGCCCGGTTCACCAGCGACTGGTACGTCCACCTCCAGTCGGACGACGCCGAGCAGGTGGCCCTGGCCATCCTCGACGGACGGCATGAGACGGTGCCCGCGTCGGCCCGGGGCGGCACGGTGGCCGGGACGATTCTGAACTTCGAGGTCGAGGACCCGGACGCCGTCTACCGGGACGTGCAGGCCGCCGGGCTCCCCATCCTCCTGCCGCTGAGGGACGAGGCGTTCGGCCAGCGGCACTTCATCACCGCCGACCCCAATGGCGTGCTCATCGACGTCATCAAGCCCATCCCGCCCAGCGAGGACTTCGCGAAGCAGTACGAGGCCAGCGCGCTCCCCGTGGGCTGAGACCCCCACGGGGACGAAGGACGCGGCCTCAGTGCGTGACGATCTTCGGGGCAATGCCCCGAAGCGGCCCGGGCAGCGCGTCCATCATTCCGCCCAGCGCGGGCAGGGAGTGGCGGCCCTGGTACACGGACGCCAGACGCGGGCGCCAGTAGGGGTTGAAGAAGTTGGGCTGCTCCGTCCAGTTCCCAGGCCGGTGGTAGTAGGCCTGTCCGCGGGAGACGACGTTGAGTCCCTCGACCATGCCGAGGAACTTCTTGCGGTTGTTCATCATCTCCAGGCCCTCGCTCTGTGGGGTGAAGGCGAACTTCACCTTCCCCTCGTCGTTGAGCAGGGCGGGCGCGTTGGTGCCCGTGCCGTCCCGGTTGTCCCGGTTGACCACCTGGTCCGGAGACTTGTTCAACGCCACCCAGGTGGAGGGCTGGTTGAAGTCCACCTGACGCGTGGCGGCGCTCTGCATGTTCGCGTTCGCCATGGGGTTGCACACCGAGCCGAGCTGTCCCGGCTCGAAGTGCATGAAGGGCACCAGCCCCACCCAGCGGTGGTTGCCGTCCTGCACGGGCCGGACGTTCGCCGTATGGACATCCATGTGCAGCCGGCAGCTCCCCAGGATTCTCACCACGCAGATTTCCTCGGCGTGGATGCCCACGTCCCCCTCCCGCCCCCGGGGGCGCACGTGTCCGCCCCAGCCCCGGCCATAGTTGGAGTAGTTGACCCGCCAGTGGAGCCCGCCTCGGCGGCTGCCGCTGTCCACGTCGTTGAGGGCCCAGACGCTCGTCTTCATCATGTGCCGGTAGGGCAACTTGGCGGTGTTGTTGTCCCCCTTGCGCCGGCGGTTGTCCCCGAAGCACTTCCAGTAGTCGTCGTCCTTGGTGCAAGCCAGGGGGTTGTCCAGCTTGATGATGCCCAGGTTCGCCTCGGGGGGGCCGATGTTGATCCAATACGGGTCATCCGCCCCGATGTTGTCGCCCTGAGCCATCATCCCCCACGGCTGGGCATTGTCATTCCAATCGCGGATGTAGTTCCGCCCCTCGTTGCCAGGCCCACTTCCCTGCCGGAGCGAGTTCGCGGTGGGGAAGCCCGACGAGAGCATCCGCGTCTGGCCCAGCTTTCCAAACTGCATGACGTTCGGGATGTCGACGCCTCGGTCGAGGAAGTCCTGCAGGAAGTCGAGCTCCGCGGGGAACGGCAGCACGGAGCCGAGCCCGCGGTTGGTGACGAAGCCCTCCGGACAGTCGAACGGCCCCGCCGAGGGCCCGGCGTCACACGCATACCGCGTGGCATTGGAGATGCCGCCCATGGCGCGTTTGACGCGGGCCACCGGGTCGTTCTTGGCCCGTTTCGTCACGTCGAGCGCGCTGAAGGGATTCTTCCAGGAGCCGGGATTCAGGGGGCTGCCACCCGCGTGCGGATTGTGCGCCTGACTGAACAGGCACTGGCTGTAGGCGCCTGTCGCGAGCTGACTCATCATCGAATTGACGTTGCTGTCGTTGTCGTCGATGACCGTCGTCGTGGACTGCACCACGTGGGTGGAGGCCGACATCATCATCGACTGGGACGCGAAGTACATCACCCCGTTCAGCACCCGGTGCGCGGGGACGATGATTTGCCCAATCCAGTAGTCCGGATCCGCCGCCTTGATGACGCCCTGAACGAACTTCAGGACCATATCCCGGTAGAGCGTCATGACGCGGCTGACGACCCGGATGATGGCGCCGACCACGGGCACGAGTTGCAGGAAGGGACAGACGATGGCCCAGAGTCCTCGAGGCCGCCCCGCGCAGGGGTTCAGCGTCTTCATGAACCCGTACAGGTCCGTCAGGAAGGCCTCCGCGGAGTAGATGAGCGACAGGAGGGACTGCCACATCATCGCCGACACGTAGTGCGACACCTGTGTACGATTGGCGTATGCGTAGAAATTGAACGCCCGGGCTTCCATGGCCGCCATGGAGTACGCCGCCGCGTCCGCCGTGTTCTGGAGGCGGATGCGCTCATGCACGGTATGGCCGATGTTGACGGTGGCCAGCACCGCCAGGGACATCACCAGCACCATCAACGCGGCAAGGACCAGCGCCTGCCCTTCCTGGCGTCGGAAACTCTGTCGGAGGGTCCGGGTGAACATGACGTGGCGACAGCTCCTCGCTTGGGATGAAGGCCCAGGGGAGGCCGGCGTCATGGACGTGTCCGACGGGAAGGACTTGCGTTGCCCGCCGATGCCCCGCCCCCCCGTAAGTCCTTGACCCTATGACAATGAATGTCATCGGGCAAGACACCCACCCGCCGTCGGCACCTTTTCCCACACCTGGCATCCCAGGGATGCCCTCCCAGACATGGGCATCCTGCACCGCGGCATTTTCAGAGGCGTGCATTCAAGGCCGGGCCTTTTCATTGCCCGGGGCTTGCCGCGGATTGGGCCATGGAGGTACCGAAGCAGGCGGCGCGGCGTGGGTTGAGGGCAAAGACGCATCATGCCCGTCAGGTCCTCCGCACGGCCTCAATGACGCACCCATTGCCTTGTGTGGCGTCGCCTCGCACAGGCTGCCGGGCCCGCGTCACTGACGCACCCATTGCCTTGCGCGGCCTCGCTGCACACAGGTTGCCGTGCAAGGCATTACTGACGCGCAGGTGGCCTTGCGCGGCCGCACGGACGCCCGGGTCGCCGCGCGCGGCCGTGCCCCCAGGTTCGCGTCGGCGCCACCAGTTCGACGTGCCACCAGCCGCGGCCGCCCTGGCTCCGGACCACCGGCGTCCACGTCCCCTGGATGCGCGGCCGGCGCGCCCTGCCCCGGACTTCCGGGGAAGCATCACACGCCACTCAGTGACATCACCGGGGAGAACCGCGCCTCAGCCATGACATGCACGAAAAGGCTGTGTTTCACGAAGACACCTACCATCGCCTCTCACGAACTGAGAACACCTCTTTCGATTCTCGATTTCGCCGCACCTGAGCAAATCGAAGCATCACGCGGCGTATGAAACATGCGCGTTTCCGAGCCATGCCGGGCGCACTCCCAGCGCGAGCGCGAATCTCGTCGCAAAGACACACGCGATTGTTTATAGGTGCGCGTCCTGTTCGATGCGGCTCCCGAAGCCGATCCAGGACGCCTCGGAGGCTCCGCTGAAGAACTTTCACACCCGGGTTTTTCCCAAGCCCACCCTGTATTGGCTCGCCGCTGGCGGCGTCCTCATCTACCTGGTGCTCGCGGCGTTTCTTTCGTTCGGGGGCATCTACCTGCTGCCGGCGGACTTCATCAAGGGCATGTTCCGGTCCCACTTCGGGCCCGTGTTCATGCTGCTCGGCGTCCCCTGCGGGCTCTACTTCATCTTCTGGCGCGCCAGCGACTTCATCGCCTGGATGCTGGCGCCCAAGGTCCTGGAGGTGGGCTCGGAAGGGCTGCGCGCCGGCACCACGCGCATCGCGTGGCGGAACGTGAGCGCCATCACCCCGGTGAAGAACCACGACCGGCTCGTGTTGAAGCACCGCGGGGGCACCTATCGGCTGCGGTTGAACCTGTGGGACGACGCGGACTCGCTGTACGAATACGTGACGGACCACGTCGTCGAGGTCCTGCTCACGGGCGTGCACCGCCAGGTCGCCGCGGGCAAGCAGGTGCCGTTCGGTCCGCTCTCCCTCAGCAACGCGGGGCTGACCCACAAGAAGCGGCTGATGCGCTGGGACGACATCGAAAACATCCGCTTCCAGGATGAGTTCGACCAGGGCGTCTCCACCCGCGAGCTGATCATCACCGCGGACGGCAGGTCCATCAAGGTGGATGAGGCCCGCATCGTCAACGCCCCCGTCCTCCTGGCCTTCTTGTCCCAGCGGCTGGCCGCCTGAACCCCTTTTACCCTCACAGGTCCTACGTCATGGAAATCTACAGCTCGGCTCAGAACAGGCAGAAGGCGCAGAAGCCTCGGGAAATCTATTACTCGCGCACGAAGCTCATCGTGGGCGCCGTCATCTGGACCCTCGCGTCCACCTTCTTCGGAGCGCTCACATTGCGGCTGCTGGGCCAGACCGGCGCCATGGCGCTGTGCGGCTTTCTGACGGCCTGCATGGTGTGGATGCTCGTCGGCTGCATCCGCGGCCTGACCAGCCTGGACAAGCCCGCGCTCATCATCGGACGCGAGGGCATCCGCTTCGCGGATGGCTTGTTGATCGCCTGGGAGGACATGCAGGAGAACATGTATTACAGCCAGTCCTACATGGGCATCCCCACCCTCAAGCTGATTCAAATCAAGACCACGCTGAAGAAGCCCAAGGTCAAGAAGATGCGGGCGGCGGCGCTCGACATCGACAGCGACGAGTACCTGGAGCTGTGCGACGCCTACAGCCAGAGCGCCGCCATGCGCGCGGCCCCGGCGCCCGCGCCGGCCCGGCGGTAGGCCCCGCCCCTCGGAGGACGCCCCCGCACGGGAGCGCGCCGACGACGGAGTGGCTCCGCGACGTGATGCGCGTCGACGCCCGCAAGCGCGTCGACGCGCGTCCTCGCGAAACATGCCTCCCGGCGCGAGGGGGCGTTCACTCCAGGACGGACCCGCGGCACTCCTCGCGTGCGGTGGAAGCCGCTGGACGTTCGTCCGCCCCGTCCTCACTGCGCGGTGCGAAGGCGCGGTGTAGGGTCGCGACCGCGCCCCATGAACAGCCCCCCGCCGCCGAACCCCCACATCCGCAACACCGCCCCGCTCACCGCGGACGTCGAGTCGGTGGGTCGCATCGCCGCCATCCAGTCGGTCCTCCGGGTGCTGACGCAGACGACAGGGCTGCGCCTGGCCGTCGTCGCCCGCGTCACCGAGGACAACTGGACCTGCTGCGCCGTGCTGGATGAGATGAACTTCGGCCTGAAGCCGGGCGACACGCTGGCCATCACCACCACGTTCTGCAACACGGTGCGCAGCACCCTGGCGCCGCTGCGAATCACCCACGCGAGCCAGGACCCGCGCTTCAAGGACCACCCCGCCCCCCGGCTCTATGGCGTGGAGAGCTACATCGCGGTGCCGCTGTACCGGAGGAACGGGGATTACTTCGGGGTGCTGTGCGCCCTGGATGCCAACCCCATCACCCTGCCCGAAAGCCATCTCGAGGTCTTCCGCCACCTGGGAGACCTGGTGGGCCATCAGTTGGAGCAGGAGGACGCGCTGAAGGAACGAGACGCGCGCCTGCTGACTGAACGCGAAGCGACGCTGCTGCGCGAGCAGTTGATTGGCATTGTCAGTCACGACCTGCGCAACCCGCTCAACGTCATCACGCTGTCCGCGCACCGGCTGATGCAACGGCCCGAGCCGCTGGACGACGGCGTCCGGCGAGGTCTCAATCGCATCCTCGGCGCCTCGGACCGGGCCCACCGGCTCATCCGCGACCTGCTGGATTTCACCTATGTCCGCACCGGGCGGCCCATTCCCACCCATCCGACGCCCGTGGACCTGCATGCGCTGACCCGACAAGCCGTGGAGGAAGTCCAGACCCCGGACGGAAACCGCATCGCGGAGGTGACCTGTGACGGTGACCCCCACGGCACATGGGACCCGGACCGCATCACCCAGGCACTCACCAACCTGTTGACCAACGCCCAGCAATACAGCCCGCCCGACTCCCCCATCCGCGTGACGGTGCGGGGCGAGCCGCACCAGGTCATCCTGAGTGTGAGCAACGCGGGCGAGCCCATCCCCATCGCGCTCTTGCCCACCCTCTTCGAGCCGATGACCCGCGGAACCACCGCCGGCGTCGAACGCCGCAGCGTGGGCCTGGGGCTGTTCATCGTGGACCAGATTGCCCGCGCCCATGGGGGCCAGGTGGACGTGGCCTCCACGAAGGAGGCGGGCACCACGTTCCGTGTCCACCTGCCCCGGACGCCAGCGCCGCCCTCCCGCTGAACTGGCGGCCCAGGCGCCCTCCCCAGCAGTCAGCCAGGGAGGCGCCTGCCGCTCCGCCGCGAAGCACGGGTGCCCATCGCCACGCCAGGACGCACCTTGAGCGCGGGAGGGAGAGGGCGGATGAACAGACGACTCGGTGCGCTTGTCCGAAGAGACCCAGCCGAAGTGCAGGGCGCGTTTTTCGTGCTGAAGGGCCTGTGGCCCCTGGTCCGCCCGAAGAGCATCGCCCGGCGCATGGGGCCCATCCGCGAACCCTGGCTGATGAGGACGGTGGGGGGACTGGTCTGCGCGCTGGGCGCGACGCTGCTGACCGCGCATCGACGCGGCCGTGTCACCCCCGAGCTGCGACACCTGGGCGCCTGGAGCTCGCTGTCACTGCTGGTGGCGGATGTGTCGCTGTACGCCAGCGGGCGGCGCTCGGCCTTCTACCTGGGGGATGCGGCCATCCAGGCCGCCCTGTTCGTGGCCCAATACCGCGCGCGCACCGGCCCGCTTCGGACCATCGATGTCCGGCCAGGCAACCGCGACCCTTCGCGGTATGGCGCGGGCGAGCTCGGGCGCTGGAACATCCGGCCCGGTGAGTCGTGCGACGCGAACGGGAAGCGGGACGTCGTCGCGGAGGGGTCCATGGAGTCCTTCCCCGCGAGCGACCCGCCTTCCTATATCGGCTGAGCCCCTGGGGCTTCAGCCAGGCACGGTCTACGCCTTCCGGGCGTAGCCAATCCCTCGCAAGACCTCGGCGATTTCGCCCAGCACCGCCTCGTCGTCGATGGTCGCGGGTGTCTTGTATTCGCTGCCATCGGCGATTTTCTTCATCGTGCCGCGCAGAATCTTGCCCGAGCGTGTCTTGGGCAGACGGGGCACCACCGCCGCCGTCTTGAACGCGGCCACCGGGCCAATCCGGTCGCGCACGAGTTGGACGACCTCCTTCACGATGTCCTCGTGCGGGCGCCGCACGCCCGCCTTGAGCACGATGAAGCCCACCGGGACTTCACCCTTCAAGGTGTCCGCCGCGCCCAGGACGGCGCACTCGGCGACGTCGGGATGGGAGGCGAGCACCTCCTCCATGGCGCCCGTGGAGAGCCGATGCCCGGCGACATTGATGATGTCGTCGATGCGGCTCATGATGAACAGGTAGCCGTCCGCGTCCTTGTAGCCCGCGTCTCCCGTCAGGTAGTAGCCGGGGAACGCGCTCAAATACGCGCTCACGTAGCGCGCCTCCGCGTGCCACAGCGTGGGCAGACACCCGGGCGGCAGGGGCAGCTTCACCACGATGGAGCCAATGGTGCCCGGGTCGGGCTCGTGGCCCTCCGGGTCGAAGATGCGCACGTCGTAGCCGGGCATCTCCACCGTGGGCGAGCCCACCTTCACCGGCAGGGGCTCCACGCCCATGGGGTTGGCCGCGATGGCCCAGCCCGTCTCCGTCTGCCACCAGTGGTCAATGACGGGCCGCTGCAACCGCGCCTCACCCCAGCGGAGCGTGTCCGGGTCACACCGCTCCCCCGCGAGGAACAGCGTGCGGAGCTTCGACACGTCATGCTTCGCGAGCAGCTCGCCCTGGGGGTCATCCCGCTTGATGGCGCGCAGCGCGGTGGGCGCGGTGAACATGACGCGCACCCCGTGCTGGGCGACGACGCGCCAGAAAGCCCCCGCGTCCGGCGTGCCCACCGGCTTGCCCTCGTAGAGCACGGTGGTGCTCCCGTTCAGCAGCGGCGCATAGACGATGTACGAGTGCCCCACCACCCAGCCCACGTCCGACGCGGCCCAGTACACCTCACCGGGCGCCACGCCGTAGATGTTCTTCATGGACCAGTGCAGCGCCACCGCGTGGCCGCCGTTGTCCCGGACGATGCCCTTGGGCTGCCCCGTCGTCCCGGAGGTGTAGAGGATGTAGAGCGGGTCCGTCGCCTCCACCGGAACGCAGTCCGCGGGCTCGGCACCCTCCAGGGCCTCGCTCCACGACACATCCCTGCCCCGGACGAGCGAGGCCGCCAGTTGGGGGCGCTGAAGGATGATGCACGCCGACGGCTGATGCCGGGAGAGCGTCAAAGCCTTATCGAGCAGCGGCTTGTAGGGGACGACGCGGCTCGGCTCGATGCCGCAGGACGCGGAGACGATGACCTTGGGTGTCGCGTCGTCGATGCGCGCCGCCAGCTCATGCGGCGCGAACCCGCCGAACACCACCGAATGGATGGCGCCGATGCGGGCACACGCCAACATGGCCACCACGGCTTCGGGCACCATGGGCAGATAGAGGATGACGCGGTCACCCTTCGTCACGCCCTGGCGGACCAGCGCCCCCGCGAAGCGCGCCACGCGCTCACGCAGCGCCGCGTAGGTGTACGTCTGGACCGTGCCCGTCACCGGGCTGTCGTAGATGACCGCCGCCTGTTCGCCGCGCCCCTGCTCGATGTGCCGGTCGAGCGCGTTGTAACAGGTGTTGAGCTGACCTCCGGAGAACCAGCGGTACACGGGCGCCCGCGAATCATCGAGGACGGTGTCCCACTTCCGGTACCAATGGATGCCCTCGGCGGCCTCGGACCAGAACCCCTCCGGGTCCCGGAGTGAGCGCTCATGCAGCGCGCGGTACGTCCCCGTCATGCGGTGCCCTCCCCTGTTGGTGCGCGAGCCGCGCGCCGGCCCCCACCCGCGGTGACGGCCCGCATTCCTCGCGGTTCAAGGCACCCTGCGTCATTCCCTCACGTCAACACGCGGCGTCATGAAGCGCCTGGACGCTCCGTGGAAACACGCCTGCCCGCATGGAGGAGAGAGATGACACTGGCCCACGCGGCGTGGTAACCGGACTCTCCCTTCGTTGGTGGTCAAACGGTGTGTAACCACGCCCCGGCCACCCGCCCAGGGTGGCCGTTGTGCACTCTCGCGGCCGTCCTGCTTACCACAGGAGAGAAGAAGCGTGAGCGTCATGTCAAACGCGGCACTGGCCCTGTCCACTGGACGTCGCTACCGTGCCTTCACGACGAGGCACCTGGAGGAGCTGACGACGCGCGCTGGACTGGCGGCGGACGAAAGGCTCGCGGTGCAAGCAGTGGCGCACGTGCTGCCTTTCCGGACCAACAGCTACGTCGTCGACGAGCTGATCGACTGGGACGCCGCCCCCGATGACCCCATCTACCGGCTCGTCTTCCCGCAGGCGGACATGCTGCCCGCCGAGGACGTGTCACGGATGGTCGACCTGCTGCGTTCGGGCGCGCCGACGCTGGAGTTGAACGCGGCCGCCAATCAGATTCGCGCGAAGCTCAATCCGCACCCCGCGGGGCAGATGGAGCTCAACGTCCCCAAGCTCGCCAATGAGGAGCCCGTCCCGGGGCTGCAGCACAAGTACAAGGAGACGGTGCTCATCTTCCCCAAGCAAGGACAGACGTGCCATGCGTACTGCACATACTGTTTCCGCTGGGCGCAGTTCGTGGGTGACGCGGACCTGAAGTTCGCCTCGCGGGAAATCGCGCCGCTGGTGGAGTACATCCGCTCGCATCCCGAGGTCACCAACGTGCTCTTCACGGGCGGCGACCCGATGATCATGAGCGAGGCGGTGCTCGCCAAGTACATCGAGCCGCTGCTGGAGATTGAGCACCTGGAGGCCATCCGCATCGGCACCAAGGCGCTGGCCTACTGGCCGCAGCGCTTCGTCACCGACGCGGACGCCGACGACACCCTCCGCCTGTTCGAGAAGGTCGTCGCCTCTGGGAAGAGCCTGGCCTTCATGGCGCACTTCTCCCACCCCACGGAGATGGTGCCGGAGATTGTCCAGGAGGCGGTGCGCCGCATCCGCAGCACGGGCGCCGTCATCCGCACCCAGGCGCCGCTCATCCGCACCATCAACGACGACCCGGCCATCTGGGAGAGCATGTGGCGCACGCACCTGCGCCACGGCATGGTGCCGTATTACATGTTCGTGGAGCGCGACACCGGCCCGCAGGACTACTTCGCGGTGCCGCTCGCCCAGGCCTACGACATCTTCCGGGGCGCGTACCAGAAGGTGTCCGGACTGGCGCGCACGGTGCGCGGCCCGTCCATGTCCGCGACGCCCGGCAAGGTGTGCGTGGACGGCGTGACGGAGATTGCCGGCGAGAAGGTCTTCGTCCTGCACTTCATCCAGTCCCGCGACCCGGAGCTGGTGGGCAAGCCCTTCTTCGCGAAGTACGACGAGAAGGCCAGTTGGCTCTTCGACCTCAAGCCCGCGCTGGGCGCCACCCACTTCCCGTGGGAGACCCCGGCGACCTGAGTCGTGCCCCCGAGACGGGAGCGCCCATGACGGGCCTCCCGTCTCGAAGCATCCCCGGGGCCAGGCAAGCAGCCGTCCCCGCGGCGCCTTTCTCCCGGGCGGGCGGATGCATACCGTGGCTTCATGCTCGGCAACCGCCCCTGGGGGGAGTGGATTT
Source organism: Myxococcus hansupus (assembly GCF_000280925.3). Lineage (NCBI taxonomy): Bacteria > Pseudomonadati > Myxococcota > Myxococcia > Myxococcales > Myxococcaceae > Pseudomyxococcus > Pseudomyxococcus hansupus. The sequence goes on along the minus strand of NZ_CP012109.1, from coordinate 747,709 downwards.
CGGAGTACGCGAAAAGCCACACCCACCCCGTCAATCGCCTGTGCCACACCGTGGGCATTCCGATGATCGCCGCGTCGGTGCCCCTGGCCGCCGCCTCACCGTTCATCCCCCGGCTGTGGAAGGTCCCCGCCACGCTCTTCGCCGTGGGGTGGGGCTTCCAGTTCGTGGGGCACGCCTTCGAGCGCAAGCCGCCCGAGTTCCTCAAGGACTGGCGCTTCCTCTTCGTGGGCCTGCGCTGGTGGGCGGCGAAGATGGCGGGCCGGGCGTAAACCCGGCACCGCGTCACGGCGAGGTCGGCGCCACCGGCGTTCGGATGTGCTCGGGCCGCAGGCCCATGCCCACGAGCCGCGCCGGGATGCGGCGCAGCACGGGCGCGTGCTGAACGAGCCACAACGGCAGCGGCAACCGCCGGGACGGCGCGGGCCTCCGCAGCGCCGGCGTGAGCACGCGGTTCTGGATGAGCACCTGCGCCCGCTGCGTGAGGCGCGTGGGCCACTCCCGGCGCTCCTGGACGCGGCGCAAGTCCATGGGCGTCACGTGACGGGCCAGCAAGGGACCCGCGAGGAGGTTGGCCGCGGCCACCGCGTCCTGTACGGCGAGGTTGATGCCCACGCCCCCCACGGGTGACATCGCGTGCGCCGCGTCACCAATGCAGAGCAGCCCGGGCTGATACCAGGTGCGCAGCCGGTCCACCCGCACGGTGAGCAGCTTCACGTCGTCCCAGTGCGTGAGGTCCTGGGTCCGGTCCGCGAGGAAGGGCGCCATCCGCGCGAAGTCCTCGCGGAAGGACGGCAAGCCCGCCTCGCGCAGGGCGTCGAAGCTCCCCTTCGCGATGACCCGGCCGCACTGCCACGCATCGCCCCGGTTGATGAGGATGAAAATCTGCCCCTGCTCGAAGCGGCCCATCGGGTCCACGGGGTCCGTGGGCTTGCGCGCGACACGAAACCACAGCACGTCCATGGGCGCGCCCAGGGCCTCCACTTCGAAGCCCGCGCGCTGACGCACCACCGAGGTGCGCCCATCCGCCGCCACCACCAGCGACGCCCGCACCTCCAACGTGCCTTCGGGCGTCCGCGCCCGGACGCCGGTGACACGGCCCTTCTCACGCAGCACGTCCGTCACCTCCGCGCACCGTCGCAGGTGGAAGCCCGGGTACGCGGAAGCCTTGCGCGCGAGGAAATCCAACAGGTCCCACTGCGGCATGAACGCGATGTAACGCGCGTGGGTGGGCAGGTGCGTGAAGTCCGCGACCACCACGTCGTGTGAGCCATTCTGGAAACGCAGCATGGGCGCCTTCTGGTGAGGCAATGCCAGCAACTCCTCCAGCCACCCCAACTCATGCATCAACTCCAACGTGGACGGATGGATTGTGTCGCCCCGGAAGTCACGCAAGAAGTCGGGATGCTTCTCCAGCACGGTGACATCCACGCCGGCTCGCGCGAGCAACAGGCCCAACATCATCCCCGCGGGGCCTCCCCCCGCGATGCAACACTGCGTGGTGCGAACCTCGTCAGCCATTGCGCCCCTCCCCTCGCGCCGGACCGTAACGAACGGCGCGCCCGACAACCCGGTTTTCCACTCGCCAACGTATGTCCAAGACATGAGGGCGAGACACCGAGCTTTCTTGGAAACCGAGAGGGGGCGGGTCAGCCCCACCCCGTCTCAATCCACCGACAAAGCGTCTGGAGATTCCGACAAGAAATGTCCGAAATCATGGCGAACAAGGTATTTTAAATTTATGATGTAATTCGTGGGCGCCGGTCGCCTCTTCCAAACCCGGCGAGCGCCCGCGTGAGCAGGGTGTGCCTGGACTCAGTGCCAGGGACGCCCGGCTTGTGTTCGACGTCGCACCCAAAGGAATCAATCACATGTCGTTTTTCCGCACTGCCTCTGTGCGCGCTCTCCAGAGCGCGTTGGTGTCATCCGTTTGTCTTGCGTCCAGCGCCTTCGCTCAGGACCTGCGCGGCACGCCCGCGCCGGTGTTCCTGACCAGCGAAGACGCTCACTGGGGTTATTCACAGACGGTCAGCCCCGAGCGCTGGGGCGAGCTCCCCGGCAACGCCATCTGCGCCGCGGGCCTGGACCAGTCTCCCATCGCACTGGTGACGTCGATGGCGGAGCGCGGTCATCACGAAGCGCCCAACTTCAACTACCGCACCAGCCGCGTTCGGATGACGAACAACGGCCATACGGTTCAGTTCACGTATGACGCCGGCAGCACCATTCAGGTGGATGGCAACACGTACCACCTGGCGCAGTTCCACTTCCACACGCCCAGCGAGCACACGAAGGACGGCGTGGAGTACCCGCTCGAGGTGCACCTGGTGCACACCGACGCCAATGGCACCCCCGCGCTGGTCGTGGGCGTCCTCATCAAGGAAGGCTTCGTGCATCCGGCGCTGTTCACCGCGTTCCGCAACCTGCCGAAGCACGCGGGTGAGCACAGCCAGCCCATTGGCGCGGTCATCAACGCCAGCTCCCTGCTGCCGCTCAACAGGGCCTTCTTCAAGTACGCCGGTTCTCTCACCACGCCCCCGTGCACCGAGGGGCTCCAGTGGTACGTGATGAAGAACCCGATTGAAATGTCGGATTCGCAGATCGCCTCGTTCCAGCGTCTGCCCTACCTGAACCCGAACAACCGTCCGCTGCAGCCGCTCAACGGCCGCGTGGTCAGCACCAAGCACGGCTTCTGAGTTCCGCGGACACGCCTGGCGTGTCCGGCTGGGGAGGGGGGATTCGCCGCACGCGGGTCTCCCCTCCTCGCGCTGGGAATCGCCTGTTTTCTGATTGCGGGAAACATTTGCAATCCAGAGGCAAGCACACATCCCGGATAACAAGCACTTAGCAATTTACAAATCTGCCATTCAAAACCTGCCAGTCTTGCCGCGCCTTCCACGAAAGGTGCGCCATGTTCTGGAATCCACGACGTCTCGCGAAAGCGCTGTGCTTCGGTTCCCTGTCGCTTGCCCTGTCCGCCCAGGCACAAGCCACCAACGTCGCTCAGGGGAAGCCGTCATCGGCGTCCTCGGTGCACGCCAATGGCTTTCCCACGCAGTTCGGCCACGCCAAGGCCTTCAACGGCATCATCAACACGGAAGACCGGTGGGGCTCGTCCATCCCGCCCGTGCCCTGGAACCCGGAATGGGTGGAGGTGGACCTCCAGGCCGTGCACGCCATCACGAGCATCACCGTGTATGTCAGCCGGGATGCCACCTTTGGCCGGATGCTCGACTTCGACGTGCTGGCCCGGCCCAGCACCACGGTGGACTTCCAGGTGGTGCCGGGCGGCGCCATCACGGACAACCCCCAGACGACGCGGACGCTGACCTTCGCGCAGCCCGTGAATGCCCGCCACGTGCGGCTCCAGTGCAAGCGGTCCACGGACGACAACATCTGCCGGGTGCGGGAGTTCCAGGTGTTCGGCACCCGGCTCGCCAACCAGCCGCCGTCCGCCGCCGCGGGCAATGACGCGGTCATCCTCCTGCCCTCCAACACCGTGCAGCTCCGAGGCACCGCGAGCGACAGCGACGGCACCATCGCCAGCTACCGCTGGGAGCAGGTCTCTGGCCCCACCACCGCGGTCCTCACGAGCGCCACGTCCGCCAACGCGACGGCCAGCAGCCTGGCCGCGGGCGTGTACGTGTTCCGGCTCGTCGCCACCGACAATGGCGGCGCCACGGGCTCCGACACGATGCGCGTCACCGTGCACCCCACGAGCGCATCGCCGGATGCACGCGCGGGGCGGTTCCACGTCTGGAACCGGGGCGGCACCTACGACACCGCCGTCTTCCTGCCGAAGGACTACGGCACCCAGCCGGGCAAGAAGTACCCGGCCGTCCTGTCCCTCCATGGGCGGGGTGGCACCACGCTCAACGCGGCGCATACGGAGGTGCTCGCCAATCCGGAGGGCTTCATCCGGCAGCTCACGCCGGGCAAGGCGCTGGTCGACACGTTCCCCGGCATCGTCATCGCGCCCAACGGCCCGCGCGTGGGTGGCGCGATTGACACGTGGTGGAACGTGGACACGACGCACGCGCTCGTGCTGCAGGCGCTGACCGTCTATGACATCGACCCGGACCGAGTGACGCTGACGGGCCTGTCCTCGGGCGGCAGCGGCGTGAACGACCAGATTCTGAAGTACCGCACGACGTACGCCGGAGCCATGCCCCTGGCCTACTTCGCCCCCCGCCCCACGAACTACTGCGACCTGGAGGCCTTTCCCATCTGGACCTCCGGCCACTACAGCGACGGCACCTTCGGCGCCTGGGGGTGGTTCAACGCGACGGATGGCTACCATCCGCTCGTGCGGCAGTGCCCTGGCTACTCGGGTGAAGTCACCGTCACCGTGACGCTCGGCAGCGGGCACTCGGGTTGGGACGACTTCTGGAGCCGCCCCGAAGCCCAGAGCTGGCTCGTCAGCCAGCACCGCTGACGCGCGCACGGGCACCACCGCCCGTGATGCGGAGGAGACCGCCCTGTCGCCGCCAGCCGTTGTTGGCGGCGGCGGCGGCGCGGCGCCGTTGATGGGCCCCGGGCGGCACGGTAAGCACCGCGTCCTGTTTCGCTGACGAAGCAGGACCGGCCGGGAGCCGCTTGCATGAACGCGTTGCGTGTCTGGAGCCTGAGTGTGTTGTTCGCCGCCGGTTGCGCCACGGCGCCCGCGCCGCGGGAGACGCCGCCCATCCCAGACGCAGCCGCGCTGGATGGCGAAATGAAGCGGGCCATGGCCGCGACGGGCGCGAAGGGGCTGGCCCTCGCGGTGATCGACGACGGACGCGTGGTGGCGACCCGGGCCCATGGCTGGCGCAATGCGCAGGGCGAGCCGCTGCGGACGGACACCGTGATGTACGGTGCCTCCATCACCAAGACGGTCTTCGCCTATCTGGTGGCGCAATTGGCGGACGAGGCGCGCCTCGACCTCGACACCTCGATTGAGCGCTACCTGGACAGGCCCCTGCCCGACTACGCGGACGAGGACCGGTACTCGACCTGGTCGCACCTGACGGGCGATTCGCGCTGGAAGGCCATCACCCCGCGCATCCTGCTCACCCACAGCGCGGGCTTCGCCAACTTCGGGTTCCTGGAGCCCGACGGCAAGCTGCGCATCCACTTCGCGCCGGGCAGCCGCTACGCGTACTCCGGAGACGGCATCATCCTGATGCAGTTCGTGCTGGAGCGCGGCCTGGGGCTGGACGTGGGCACCGAACTCCAGCAGCGCGTGTTCGACCGGCTGGGCATGAGGAACACCAGCATGACGTGGCGGCCGGACTTCGCGCATAACCTGGCGGATGGGTGGACCGCCGAAGGCGGCGTGGAACCCCACGATGAACGCAGCAAGGTGCGCGCCGCTGGGAGCATGGACACCACCATCGACGACCTGTCGCGCTTCGCCGCCGCGCTCGTGCGGGGCGAGGGTCTGTCACCCCAGGCCTTCGCGGCCATGACCGCGCCCCGGCTGCCCATCACCACCCGGAGTCAGTTCCCCACGCTGCAGGCGGAGCTGCCCGAAGCGGCGCGGCGCAAGGACCTGGCGGCGGGCCTGGGTTTGGTGGTGTTCGAAGGCCCGCAGGGGCCCGCGTTCTTCAAGGGCGGCCACAACGAGAGCACCGGCAACACACTCGTGTGCGTGTCGCGAGGACGGCGCTGCGTGCTGCTGCTGGCCAACGACGTGCGTGCCGAGGCCGCCTTCCCCCGTCTGGTGCGCTTCGTGTTGGGTGACGCCGGAGTCCCGTGGGGTTGGGAGTACGGCCCCAAGACGTTCTGGGACGGACGCTGAGCGCGCGGCGCGGGAGTTCTCGCCAGCACCTCAGTCGCGGTACTGCCCATTCGCCTTGATGGGGCGAGGCGGGGCCAGCGAGGCCGGATACCCTGATGGGTCCACGGCCAGGGCACCCGCGGTGGACTCGCCGAACATGCGCCGGAGGTTGTCGCCAAAGAGCGTCACCGTGAGCAGGGCGATCAAGGCCATCAACGAGAGCGCGGCCGTCACGGTCACCGCCGTGCCGAGCAGCGTGACGGCCTCCGCCCGCTGCTGACGCCACACGCGGCGGCAGTCTCCCGTGACGACCGTCCCATCCGGCCTGCGGTAGAGCCGGGCACAGACCCGCCCGCCGGGCTGAAGCAGGGTCTCCACCTCATCCGTGGTCATCTCGCTCACGTTGTGGACGGAGAGCTTGCAAGCTTCGCAGTGTCGGACACGCGCGTCTCCCTTCATGTCGTCCCACCGCATTTCACAGGGCGTCGCGATGGTGAGCCGGTCCACCAGGGAACGTGTGTCCATGGAAACGACGCTACGAAACGCGAACGGCTCCGCGCATCGGCCGTTCGTCCGTAGGACGAATGACCGACCCGTGCCCTCCGAGTCTCGGCTCCGGATGACGGCCGGACTCCCCACCGGGAATGCGGTGCCCGTCGCGTCGCGATAACGTCTCCGCGCATGACGGCCCCCGCCCCCACCGCGTCCACGCTGGCCTTCGTCGGAATCGCGGGGGTATCCCTGCTGATGCTGGCCGCCTGGCTCGCCTTGGCCTGGAGGGCCTCTCGCGGGCAGCCCGACAGCACGCGTGTCCGGGTGCGGTTCACCGTGGCGCTGCTCTCCTGGGCAGGCGGATGGCTGGTGCTCGCGCACAGCGGCCTCCTCTCCCGGTTGGACGTGCGTCCTCCGCCGTCGGCGCTCCTGCCTCCCGCGCTCTTCCTCGCGACAGGACTCCTGCTTTGGGCGCGTGAGGGCCATCTGCTGGCGCGGCACACGCCGCTGTGGCTCCTCGTCGGCGTGCAGGCGTTCCGACTGCCGCTCGAGGTGGTGATGCACCAGGCTGCGCTCGAGGGCGTCATGCCCGCCCAGATGACCTTCGGCGAGGTCCGTGACACCACGGGCCTGAACTACGACATCGTCACGGGCATCACCGCGCTGCCCCTGGCCCTCTGGCTGTACAAAGGCAACGTGCCCCGCGGGGTCATCACCGCATGGAACACGCTGGGGTGCGCGCTCCTGCTGACCATCCTGGCCATTGGCGTCGCGAGCACCCCGCTGTTCGCGGGCTTCGGCACCGCACCCACCCAGCTCAATACGTGGGTGTTGTTCGCGCCGTACGTGTGGCTGCCCACGGTCCTGGTGGGCTCGGCACTCCTCGGACACGCGCTCATCTTCCGTCAACTCTGGGTGTCCCGCGCCCCTTGATGCACAAGCGTTAATCCTGGCTTCCCGTGCTTAACGACTTGCAAGTTGCGATGATGTTGCAGAGTGCGGCCTCATCAACGCGTGGAGCCATTCCGGAGCGGGCACTCAGGCGGCCTGCGCGGAAAGTTGTGGTACGAGAGTGCCCATTCTGAAAGCCGGAGGTTTGCTGTGACGTTGTTTCGAGTGTGTCTCGCTTCGCTGCTGGCGTTGGTGGTCGCCTGTGGTGGTTCGGATCCCGTAGTCGCGCCGGATGCCGGGCAGCCCCGTCCTGATTCGGGCACGCAGGTCCCCGACGGGGGCGGAGAGGTCCCTGACGCCGGAGAAGAGCTCCCGGACGCGGGCGAAGAGACGCCCGATGCAGGAGAAGAGACGCCCGATGCAGGAGAAGAGACGCCGGACGCCGGCGAGGAGACGCCCGACGCGGGTGAAGAGACTCCGGACGCGGGCTCCGAGACGCCCGACGCGGGTTCCGAGACGCCTGACGCCGGCTCCGAGACGCCCGACGCGGGCTCCGAGACGCCTGACGCCGGCTCCGAGACGCCTGACGCGGGTGGGCCGCCGCCCACGGTGAGCGTCATCGACAACTGGGGCTTCGAGGAGTGGCCCGGTGCGCTTCCCACGATGTGGTTCGGCAGCAAGTCGAACATCCCCTCCAGCGACGTGCGCAAGGAGACGACGCATCCGTTCGAGGGCGTGAACGCGGTCCGGCTGGTCAACGCCGCGACGGCGCACCGGCGCTTCACCACGCTGGAGAAGTCGATGCCCGCCGGCCGGTACGCCTGCACCTACCAGGCGCGCGGCACGGGTGAGGTTCGCAACGCCTTCTTCGCCTCCGACTACTCCAGCTACACGGGCTACACGTCGGTCGACTCCGCGGAGTGGCGGCAGTTGGCGTACAGCTTCAACCTCGCCAACGACGTCTTCGACACCTTCGAGCTCATCTTCAGCGTCCGCAACACCAGCGGCGAGCACCTGCTCATCGACGACGTGCGCTGCCTGCGCACCCCCGAGGCCTGTGACGCGGTGAGCTGCGAGTCCTGGGAGCGCTGTGTGAACGCCACCGCCACCTGCGAGCCGCTCTCCGGCCGTTGCAACGACGCCCTGGACTGCAACGAGTGGGAGGCCTGCGATGCGACCAACACCTGCGTGGTCGCGGAGAACCGCTGCACCCGTCATGTGGACTGCGCGGGCACCCCGGAGACGCCGGTCTGCGAGACCGCCTCGCACCTCTGCGTGGCGGGAGACCCCTGCGCGGGCGTGACGTGCAGCAACCCCGCGACGAGCTGCAACCCCACGACGGGCGCGTGCGAGCTCTCCGCGGGCGCGTGCTTCACCACGTACGACTGCGTCGGCGACCTGCCCGCCTGCGACCCGGCCACCAAGCGCTGCGTCTCCGCCGAGCACGCCTCGAACATCATCCGCAACGGCGGCTTCGAGAGCTGGAACACCTACAACATTCCCTACCACGGGCAGCACCTCATCCCGGACTACTGGTACGGCATGGACAACGGCGTCGCGGACCCGGGAACGGAAATCCGGCCCACGCGCCTGGCGCGCTACACGGCGTCGGTGCATGGCGGCTCGTCGGCGCTGCAGTTCATCGTCCCCATCCAGATCGCCGAGCGCTTCACGACGGAGAAGTTCAACGTCCCCAGCGGCAACTACTCCTGCTCGTACCGGGTGCGCGGCCACGGCAGCATCCGCCACCGCATCTACTCGAGCGCGGGATGGAACCCGCAGACCGACTTCCTCCTCGTGGACAGCGACGAGTGGCAGCCGGTGTTCTTCCGCTTCACCGGCAACGTGCGCGACTGGCGTCTGTTCTTCTACCCCAGCCGCAGCGAAGCCGACCGCGACCACCTCCAGGTCGACGACGTCGTCTGCACGCGGGACTAGCAGCGCGTTGAACCCCGGACCGGCGGAGGCCCTTGTGAGCCCCGCCGGTCCCTGAAGTCCTCGCTCAGCGACCCGTGGCGGGCTTCATTAGAACAGGTCGTGCGTGGGCCAGGCGCTGACGCCGCTCACGACGCTCCACATGAGCGCGTCGAGGTTGATGTTGGACGTGCCGCTGTTGTTGGAGTTGGTCATCACGGACCAGGTGAACGCCCCGGTGCGGCTGGGCCCGTAGCGGTCATCGGTCCGTACCATCAGCGCCAGGGTGCCCGGGAGGCCGCCGGTGTGCCACCAGTTGGGGATGTTGTTCACCTCCCAGCCCCGGGCGTAGCCAACGGGGTTGCCCAGGGTGTCGGGCGCCGTCGTGCGGGTGGTCATCGTGGTGATTGCGCTCGCGCTCAGCAGGTCCGGAACGGTGGAGAACCCATCCGCCCGCACGGCGACGCGCAACAGGTCGATGGGCGAAGCAACCCAGCCCCCGTGCGCATCCATGCGACGCACCGGCATGCCGTACGGGTTGAAGGCACCCGTCCCCAGTTGGTAGTAGACCGCCTCATTCGACAGCCGAGCGGCCAGGGTGTCTCCGCCCACGGCGAGGCTGGTGGCGCCGCTGGGCGTGAAGACGTGGTCGCGCATGTAGGCCTCGTAGGTCTGGCCCGTGACGCGCTCGATGATGCGGCCAAGGACGCTGTAGCCGAAGTTCGAGTACTGGTAGGTCGTCCCAGGCGCGAACTCGAGCGGCACGTTCTGCAACACCCACTGGATGAGCTGCGCGTGCGTCATGCTCGGGTTCATGAACATGGGGTCGCCCGAACCGTCGTTGCCGTCATTGTCCCAACCACCCATGGTGTGCTCGAGCAGGTGCTGGACGGTGATGTTGAGGACACGGCTGTCCACGTAGGTGCCTTGCGCACCGTAGGTCTCCCCCAGCAATCCCGCCCGGCCGAAGACGCGGTCCGTCAGGCGGACCTGCCCGCTCTCAATCAGCCGCATGATGCCAATGGACGTCAGCGGCTTGGACACACTGGCGACGCGGAAGCGGTGGGAGGAGTGGACAGGGGTGTTGTTGGTCCGGTCGGCCAGGCCATACCCCTTGGCGAAGACGAGGCGCCCCTGGTGGGTGATGGCCAGCGACAGGCCCACGGTGTTGGAGGCGGCCATCGCCTGCTGGACGGTGTCGTCGATGTGCTGCAGGTCGGCCCCGCTGAACGTCAGGTTCTGCCAGACCAAGGCGAACACAGGCTGGCTGCCATTGTGGTGCGCCGCCACCAAAACCGGGCGATACCCCTGGTTCTTGAGGTCCATCACAGCCTGTTGATACGCGGCGGAGGAGAGCCCGTGGCGCGCGGCGGTCGGAATCCCCGAGGAGGCATGGAAGATGGCCGCATACCGGTCCGTGCCGCCCACGTTGTAGCCGCTGACCTTCGCGAGCTGGTACCCCTGGGCCGCGTTGGTATTGAACGTGGACTGGTACTGCGCGGCGGTCAGTCCGTGGTAGGCCCGCGAGGCCGGGCCGCTCGTCTGCTCCCAGATGGCCGCGTAGCGCTCCGCGCCGCTGGACGTGTAACCACTGACGTGCACGAGCCGGTAGCCCTGCCCCGTCCAGGTGTTGAACTCCGCCTGATACTGGGACGCGGTCAGGTCATGCCGGGCCGCCCAGGCCACACCGCCGCCGACATGGAAGATGGCCGCGAAGTAGGCCACGCCGCCCACGCTGTACCCGTTGACCACCACCGGGCGGTAACCCTGCGACTGCTGATTGACGACAGTGGACTGGTACTGCGCGGACGTCAGGCCATGGAAGGCACGCCAGGCCGGGCCGCTCGTCTGCTCCCAGATGGCCGCGTAACGGGCGCTGCCCCCGTCTTCGTAGCCACTGATGGAGGAGAGCCGGTATCCCTGCCCCACCCATGTATTGAACTCCGTCTGATATTGGGCAGCGGTGAGCCCATGGCGGGCAACCCAGGCATCATAGGGGCCCGCCAGTGCCTGCGTGGCGGCACCCGGAGCGTCTGGGACCGGCTCCTCTGGAACCCCGCATGCCACGAGGGACACGACCAGCGCTGACAGGACCGCCTGAAGCGGCATCGCTCTGAAAGTCATCATTTTCGAAAGCTCCTGCTGAATTGGGGGTAATGCAGACAGGAAACGCACTCCAGGCGCATTTCAGCCCGGCCGCGAGCAGCGAAAAGAGATACCCGTCATCCGGAAAGCAAAACTCAGCAATTCCAGGTTCGCGCGTAGGGGCAAACCCACACGATTTCCGGCAGACGGCCCTACATCGTGCCGCCCCCTCGACGCGGAGAGAGGAATTGGGGTGGAATTCGCCGCTGAAGCCGAAATGCACAGCAGTCTTCATGGCGCGGCTCGCCAGGGAGGCCCCGCCACGGAAGTGGGCGGGCCATCACCACCGCTCCGGGAGGATTTCTCGCTCCCGGAGCGTGAGGGTACCGCGGTCGTCTCAGGGCAATGAAATCGGGATGGGGCCTGTGTAGGACCACCTGTCGATGACGGCGTCGGGGCCGAGCGAGCCATTGAGGTTCCAGCCCCAGCCAAAGACGGAGCCATCCGCGCGCACCGCGATGACGTGCGTGGCCCCCATGCCCATGGAGGACAGCGGTGCCACCTCGGGCGAGGAGGCCGTGGGCTCCGGGTGCGTCTGCACGGTGAAGCCCAGGGCGAGCTGCCCGTTGAAGTTCTGCCCCCACGCCATCAGCGAGCCATCCGCGAGCCTCGCGAAGCTGTAGTTGCCGTTGGCGAACACCGCGCGCGCCTGGGTGACGTTCTTCACCTTCACCGGCGTGGCGCTCTCGCCGCCCGGGGTGAGCGTTCCCTGCCCGAGCTGGCCGCTGACATCCAACCCCCACGCGGACACCGTGCCGTCCGCGTGCACGGCGAGGATGTGGTCCCGGCCGTTCGCGATGTCCACCACGTCCGTCACGCCCGGCACCTGATGGGGGAGCGGGTGGCTGTCACCGTCGGCGACGCCCGTGCCCAGGTTGCCGTAGTCGTTGCGGCCCCACACCCAGATGGTGCCGTCCCGCTTGAGCGCCACCGAGTGCATGGAGCCTCCCGCAACCTTCACCACGTCCGTCAGCCCCACCACCTCCACCGGGTAGTCCTTCGACGTGGTGGTGCCGTCTCCGAGCTGCCCGTTCTGGTTGTTGCCGAAGGCGCGCACCGTGCCGTCCTCCATCAGGACCAGCCCATGGCGGAAGCCATTGCCCACCGCGACCGCCCCCGTCAGGCCGGGAACCCGAGTCGCCGCGTATCGTGGGGTGACGTCGGGCGCATGCGGCGCTCCCTCCACGGGCGGAGTCCCCAGCCCGAGCTGGCTGTCCGCGTTCTCCCCCCACGTCCACACACTGCCGTCGGCGCTGAGCGCCATGGCGAAGTTCTGATTGAAGGCAATGGACGTCGCGGACTCCAGACCGGGGACCACCTGGGGCTGCCGCTGGTCCGTCGTCACCTCCGCCCCCAGGCCCAACTGGCCCCGGTTGTTGCGGCCCCACGTATAGACACGGCCGTTGCGCACCGTCCCGCTGTGCAGTCCGCCCGCGGAGGCCAGACCACCGAAGTGGAAGGACACCGTCGACTCGCCCGTGTTCCCCCGCGCGTCACGCGCCTTCACCGTCACGACGTTGGAGCCCGGCCTCGGAGCCACCTCGAAGGCGAGCGTGCCCTCGACGTCCGTGGGGACGTCCACGGGCTGCTCCTCGCCACCGTTGAGCGAGTACCCCACCGTCACCACGCGCTTGTTGTCCGTGGCCACGGCCTCCACGCGCACGCGGCGGACCGTGATGGCCAGCCCCTCGTCTGGAGACACCACCTGCACCTGGGGCGCCTCCGTGTCCGGGACATGACGCACCGTCGTCACGTGCGAGCCCGTCGCCCCCTCCTGGTCGACGGCCTCCAGCCGCACCGTGTTGTCCCCTGCCCGCAGGGTGACCTCGACCGTGAAAGTCCAGAGGGCGCCCACGACCGCCGTCTCCACGGGCACGGCTTCGTCGTCATTCAACCGGGCCGTCAGGCGGACCAGCGTCCCCGGGGCATTCACCGTCCCCTTCAGTTGGAACCGGGGCTCTTCGGTTTCGAAGCCGGACACTGGGGCAATGACGGTCACTCGCGGCGCGGCGGGGACTCCCGGCACGAACGCCACCTCGGAGCCGCAGGCGGCAAGCACCAGGGCGACCAGCGCCGTGGCGCACGCACGCAAACTCCGGGAACGGCTCGAACGACCTGAATTGAGATTGATTTGCAGAGTCAACATTTGCGTCGCCTCTTATCGCCGAGGCGTACGCCGCGCAAGGGCGGGCCGGCGCAAATCGCCCCCTTGGCAGCGAACGGCGCACCGGGGGACTGCCCCCCGGTGGCTTCCGCGTCGCGACGACGACGATGCGCCCGGGAAGGAAACCCGACCGGGGACGCTCAGACCGCCCTGCCCGGCACCGGAATCGGCTCCAGGTCCGGCTCGACGTAGGCCCCCCGGGCATCGGCCGAGAACAACACCTGCGCCGAGTAGTGGGTCAGCATGATTCCACTGTCGAGCAGCTCCGAATTCTTCTCGATGAAGTCCTTGGACGACCCGCTGGGCGCCTTGCCCATGAAGTACTCGACCGCGAGGACCCAAGCCCGGGTGAGCGTTTCGTGGAACTTCGTCGCGGGGATTCCGTGGTGCACGAGGAACCGCTGAAGCGCCGTGCGCATCCTCGCGATCGACTCCTCGGTGCCGTGCTCCGACAAGTACACGTAGGCCAGCCGCACATGCGCCTCATGGCTGAAGTCCGCCGGCACGATGGTGCAGGCTTCGAATGCCAGGCGAAAGCGACGGTCCGTGTCGGATAGCGCGTGCGATTGCATGTCGTCCTCCAACTGGTGCCTGGGCAATGTAGCAGCCTCGACAGCTTCGTGAGCATGAATCATTCGCACGCCCCGGACTGCTCAGGAAAACTTCCATGACATGCAAAGTCTGAATTTCGTTACGAAAACGTGAGCGGGTGTGCATGCGAATCATGATTCATCCCTGGCGCCGAACGACGTTTGACCTTCCACCTCCCAAGGTGAATCACAATGAAACTCGTTTCGCTGCGCACCGCGTTCTGTGGTCTCTCCCTCCTCGCCGCGCCCGCCGCCCTCGCCTGGGGCAGCACGCACTCCATCCCGCTGTTCGAGTCGCAGATGGCCACCGCCCGTGCCAGCGGCAGCCCCGGCGGGACGACGGTGGTGCGGTCGGAGATCAAGACGGCGCTGGACTCCTTCTTGAGCGCCGATGACGGCCGGACGGACGCCGCGGAGCACGCCTATCTGGCGGGCCGCATCGCGACGCCCGCGTTCCTCGCGGAGCTCGACGCCCCCGCGCGGGACTACCTACTCCGCTACCACGAGCTGAACGACGCGGTGGCCACGCCCTTCACGACGGACGTGTCCACGCCCGCGCAAACGCCAGCGCAGCTTCTGGGCGCCACCGGCCGGCTGGTGAACAACGCCTGGATTCAGGCGGGCGGCATCCTGGAGCGCGATGGGGTGATGAACCAGACCACGCTCCAGTGGACCTACTACAGCGCGTTCGGACCGGCCCCGAGCACCTTCTCCGTGGTGACGCTCGCTGAACTCGTCGCGCAGTTGAACTCGCCGGTGTTCGGCCAGGCGCCGAGCTCCGCCGAGGTCATCGGCGCGCTGCTCTACCTGAGCGCGAACGCGGGCGAAGGCGCGCGCTATTACGTCAGCACGTGGGTGGACACCTACGGCCGCACGGGCCCCGGTGACATCGGCGGCTACGTGGTGGCGTCCGTCAACGAGGACCGCGACTCCGTCCGGTTCATCGAAGTGATGACCTGGTCGCAGTAGTCCTTCCCGCCACCCTCCGTGGGGCGCGAGTGCGGGGGACACGCTGAAGTCCGAGGCGCGTTCCCCGCACATCCTCAGGGCGGCTGCGATACGCTGGATTCCAGCCCAACGCCCTCCAACAGCGCCCATGAAAATCGACACGCCAGGCAACCTGTTCGCGGCCATCGAGCAGTGCGATGTCATCGAGGTCGAGAGCCTGCTGCGGACTGGGCGCCGACCACGGGAAAACACGCCGATGCCCTCCGCGAATTGCTGGAGGCAGCGCGCAAGTGACGGACGCTCGGGACGGTGTCAGCCGTTGTGCGTTCGCCCGCGTCAAAGCGGCAGGAATTTCGTTAGGCTGGCGCGGTGAGCAACGTCCTGGACGGGCTCCTCGTCCGCGCGCAGGAAGCCTTCGCACGGAGGGAGGAGGAAGCGACCCTCGAAGCGCTGCTGGAAGCCTGGCGCGAGACCCGTGCCCGGCCTCTCGCGGAGGTCATCCAACAGCTTTCGGACCGGCTCTGCACCGGGCTCACTCCGCTCGACATCGGCTCCTGGCTGTATGACTTCACGCGCTGGCATCCGCTGGATGTCCCACGGCTGCTCGCGGGTTTCGTCGAGGACTCGAAGCGAACACTGCCCGATGCGGTGCAAGAAGGGCTGGAGACCGTTCTGCGGTGGCCTCGCGACCCGAGGATGCTTCCCCCGCTGATGACCCTCCTCCAGCTCCCCGTGGGGGAGGACGCCCAGGTCCTGAAGGCGCTTTGCGCCGTGCTCGACCACGTGGGGGTGCTCTACGACGTGCAACCCCTGCGGGACCGGCAAGCCCAATTCGCCAACTGGCCCATCATGGCCAGTCGGCTCGAACAGGCCATCCACTCCGGACTGTCACGAAGGCCCCCTGACCTCGATGCCGAGACCCAGGCCCACTGTGATGCCCTCCGGGCCGCCATCTCGGAGCGGACCGCCGCTGAGCAGCGAGAGTCCCCTACCCGGGAGGCCCTGCTCGCGCGCATCCACGCCACGCCAGGAGACGATGAGGCGCGATGTGTTCTCGCGGACCAGTTGCTCGCGGTGGGAGACCCGCTCGGGGAGTTCATCGCGCTCCAATTCACCCCTCGTGCCGACACGGCGCGCATCGCCCGCCTGCTCGAGGCGAACCGAGTCCGGTGGGAAGGGTGCCTCGGCCCCGCCATCACCCGCGGGTGGACCCGCTTCGAGCGGGGTTTCCCTGTGTCGGTCCAGTTGAGAGGGACCGGCGCCCGCTCTGGCATCGCCGAGCCCGGCCCCGCCTGGGGCACCGTGGAGGAGATTGACTGGAACAAGGGCGCGGTCCGGGCCCACTGGGGCGCCGAAGACGCGGAGGACTGGGGGAAGTGGCTCATGCACCCCCACCTGCGCGGTGTAACCCGGCATCAGCGCGTATCGCCTTACATCGCGCGCCTGCTGGCGGACCACCCGGTGCCCATGCGGCACCTGGGACTGTCACAAGGCTCCGAGCCCTGCGACGTCGAGTTGTTCGACGCCCTGGCGACACTGCCGCGACTCTCCCGACTGGCGCTGGCGGACGCCACGGCGCCCCAAATCGCCGCGTGTGCCCAGTCCCGGCTCGCGCCCAGGCTGGAGCACTTCGCGGCCGCGCACGAGGGAGAGTGGTCACTCACGGTGAGGCCCGGCTCGGACGCGCCAGTGCAGGCCACCCTGGTGAGCCCCAGCGGGGCGCGGGGGCTCGCGGAGGCCCTCCGCGCCGCCGTGGCGCTGGGTTCCCAGGAGCTCGTCCTTCGTGGCACGCGCCAGCTCTCCACCCCCGCCATGGCGCACCTCCGCACGGCCGCCACCGTCTATACACGGGTCGAATGGCTGTGAGACTTTGAATGACGTACAGGATTGGACCCTCCCATGAATTCCAGTGACCCATCGTCCGTTCTCCTGCACGTCGGCATCTTCGTGGCCGCGATTGCCTTTGGGTTCTACTACTGGAAAACCCACAACAAGCGACTCCAGGCCTGGAGAGACTTCGCGAACCAGCATGGCTGGGAGTACTCCGAGACCGGAGGGACCTTCAGGGTCTGGGGATTCCATCGAGGAATCTCCTTCTCGATGCAGACGGAACATCGTCGAATCGGGAACAGCTCGCAGTTCTTCACGGTGGTACGGCTGCCGTTGAACGACTCGCTTCCGGCCGAGCTGCGCATCGTCCCCGAGAGATTCGGGGACAAGCTCCTCAAGGTGTTCGGCAAAGGGGACGACGAAGTCGGCGACGCGGCGCTGGATGAGGCGCTTGAAATCAGGAACCTGAGCGACGCGGCGCGGCGGGTGCTGCGCGCGCCACGCGTGCGCGAACAGCTCCTGTTGCTGCAACAGCACAGCTCGCACTTCTCCATCCACAACGAGGCGCTTCAGGTGGATAAGCGCGGCATGCCCGACAATGTCGACACGCTGGAGTCGTTCGTGGTGCCAGCCCTGGAGTTGGCGGATGCGCTGCTCGACGCCGCGACGAAGGAGCGCGAGCGCCGGAGCCACTGAGCGCGTACAGCGGATGCGGGGGGCGTCGTTGAGTTCGCCGGTGCGCGACTCAAGCCACGCGGATGGCCTGCTCACGGGCGTCCGCCTGGCGGCCTGGCGTGAAGCCAGAAAGGGCCGCCCCGTCCAGACGGACCGGGCGACCCGAAATGAAACCGGACGGCTCAGTACGTGAGCGAGGAGTCCGGGGCCATGAGCCCGGCCGCGACCTCCAGCGACAACAACACATAGGCCGTGTCACCTTCGACCACCGTCACCTGCTCCGACTGGGTGACGTAGCCCTCCTTCGAGGCCACCAGGGTGTAGACGCCCGGGGGCACGTTCTTCAGGGAGAAGGAGCCGTACTCGTTCACCGTGGTGGTGCTGAACGCGGTCCCCTCCAGCATCACGGTGGCGCCCGAGCTGTCCGACCCGCTCTGCAGGATGATGAGGCCGGAGATGGAGATGTGGCCCGTGGGCTCGAGCGTGAGCGACACCGTCTCGGGCTCGGACGTGAGCGCGACCACCTCCAGCACGGTGTCGTAGCCCTCCTTGGAGGCCTCCAGGATGTAGGCTCCGGTCGGCACGCCCTCCAGGACGAAGTGTCCCGCCGCGTCCGTGGTCGTCGTGAACGGTGAATCCTGCAATGCCACCGTGATGCCCTCGTGTGTGGTGGCCCCCTCCAGCAGGATGGTGCCCGACACCTGACTCCGGACGAGCTTCAGCGTGAGGGGAACGGAGGTGGCCTTGGCGGCTTCGACCTCCACTTCCTGTTGCAGGACCTCATAGCCCACGGCGAAAGCGGAGAGGGTATAGGTCCCGGGCGGCAGGTTCGCAAAGGTGAACGCGCCGTCCTCGCCCGTCGTCGTCTCGGCTCCAGTGTCGAAGAGTCTGACGGACACCCCCTCCGGCGGGGCGCCATCGTCCAGCTCCACTTGCCCCGCGATGCTGCCCGGACGGACATCGGGCGCTTCTTCTTCCCCATCACACGCGGGGAGGGCGACAAACGCCAGCACGAGCACGGCGAGCGCGCCCAGTCGATTCAGCTTCATGGTGTCTTCTCCAGGTCGATGCGCCACGGCCCTTGCGCAGTCCAACCCTGCCGACATGGACATCCGGCCTCGCCAGCGCGACAGGTGGCCCACTGACGTGCGGGGCTCGTGGAAATTCACACCCGCGCGCCCGCTCTTTCGAAACGGTGCCGTGGGCGGGCGTCACGTCACCGCTGGCGCGCCCTCGGCGCGGAAGACGACGCCAAGCGACGCGTTCCACGAGGTGCGGACCCGGAGGCGGACAAGCGCATCCACGCCGGCCGCCGACTGTCGGGCATGGCGGGTGGGGCTTATCGCGCATCCGTGGGGCAGGCGTTCGTGCACGACCCGGAAGGCGGTTGCTGCCGCGAGGAAGCGGGCGTGGCGGCGTCATCAGATGGACGCCACCACCCATGGATTCACAAGGGCTACCCGCAGTGGGCACTTCTCTCCACCGCCGAGGAAACGAAGTTCTCCCGGCTGAGCATAGGCCTCCCCTGGATGGCTCATGCCACCGGATTCACGCGCCCCTCGACGACTCTTCGACCCATTATCGATGGCTCCCCGCGGGGACATGTCTGTGTTTTGCTTCAAATAACAGACGAGGATTCTTTTTCACGAATGGACCGGGAGCGCATGGCTGGCAGGTGTGCGACCTGCACTGGAGGGAGGGGCACGGGGGGCGGCTCCAGGGCTGGCGAGCGCGTTGCAATGCCCTGTCGCAGCCGGAATCAACCGGTCCCTCGACTGAGACTTATCAATGAACGCAATCAAGACTGCCGTTGCCGCCGTCACCGCCGCCGCGTCCCTCGTCGCCTTCTCCCCCGCCGAGGCCGCCACCGCTACCGCCAACCTGAACGTCACGGCCAACGTCGGAGGCGCTTGCAGCATTGGCTCCGGAACGGGCGGCGGCACGCTGAACTTCGGCACGTACGACCCCATCGTCGTGAACTCCGCGCTGGGCATCGACCTGTTCGGCACGGGCACGCTGAGCGTGCAGTGCACCCTGCTCCGCACCGCGGTCATCACCCTGGGCCAGGGGCTGTTCCCGGCCCCGGGCTCCGTCGACGGCGCGCCGCTGCGCCGGATGCGCAACTCGGCGTCGGCGGACTACCTCGCGTACCAGTTGTACCAGGACGTCACCCGGCTCATCGTGTGGGGTAACACGGCCGGCACGGGCCTCGCGTACCTCGGCACGGGCCTGCCCGTCCCCGTGCTGGTGTACGGCACGGTTCCGCGCGGCCAGAACGTCCCCTCTGGCACCTACAACGACACCGTGGTCGCCACCATCACGTTCTGAGGTCGAAGCCGGGAACCTCTCCACAGCACCGGCTCAAGCTCCGTTCTTCATACCGTCCTGTTGAGGCTGGAGCCCGGGGAGTTCGGCCCCAGCCGGGTGGTCAGCTCCTCGGCTCCAAAGGCCCCCAACACACGCCGTCCGCCCTCCTCCATCGAAGCTGGCGAGCCGGGCAGCCCGCCTCAAGGAAGGGCCCGGCCCCGTACGGGGACGGGCGCACGCTGACGGTACGGACCGGCGCCCCACCTCTCCGTGGAGGAGCGCCGGACGGACAGCGCCGCTATTGCGGGTCCCACCCCGCGTTCACCGTCATCTGATTCAGCGCGCGCACCGAGACGTAGGGGACAAAACCCGCCGCGCGCGAGCGGGTATAGGCGTCCGCGATGTTCGCGGGCTGGACGGCGTAGTCCGTGGAAAGCACCAACTTGCCCGCCGCGCGGACCCGGGCGGCGTTGGTCCGGTTCTCCTCGCACCAGCCAAAGCTGCAAGGGCTGTCGTCGGACCAATACATGTCCTCCATGCCCAGGCCGTCGATGGCGGGCAGGTAGGCGGGGACATCCACCAGCTCCGGTGAGTTCTGGGGCATCACCTTGAAGGCAGGATTGCGCGCCTTGGCGTACAGGCTGATGCGCTCGATGAGGGCCACCATCTTTCGCGCGAGGTCGGCGCGGTTGGTGCCCGCGGAGTTCGCGGGAATCTCCTCGTACGTCACCACCATGTCCATGTAACACCCGGTGAAGCCCGCCGCGAGCGCCTGGTCGATGCGGCCCTGGACAATGGGCCACCAGCGCTCGTCCCAGTACTTCACGTACTGCTCGTTGGGCCAGCCGCTGACGGGGCCGAGCTTCAAGTCCTCGGGCACCTGGGACCACTCGGGACGGAAGTCCTCGATGGCGCCAATCTCGAAGTACGCGAGCACCTGCTTGCCCCGGCTCTTGAGCGCGGTGATTTCCGCGGCGGTGAACCAGTTCGTGTAGCCGTCACGCGCCAGGTCGACGATGGCGAGGTCGAACTTCGAGTTGGCGATGATGTCCAGCCGCCCCTGGGGGTAGTTCGTGAGCTGGTAGGTGAAGCTGTTGACGCCCTCCCACTGCACGGGCGGCATGCCAGCGTCGGTCCCCGTTCCCGCGTCCGTGGACGTCCCCGCGTCGACAGAGGTTCCCGCGTCCGTGGAAGTCCCCGCGTCCGAGGCCGCGACCTGGATGCGCACCACGAGCAGGTCCAGCAGCGACGCATCCGCCGTGGACGTCGTGCGGTAGCGAAGCCGCACCGGGCCTCCACTGACGAAGCGCTGGGGCGTCGTCAGCGCGAGCGACGTGGCGGTCCACCGCCAGGACTGCGCGAAGGCGTTGTCGCCCACCAGCACCCAGGCGCCCGCGGTGTAGTCCCACGCCTCGAACAGCCAGCGCATCTGCGCCGTGGCGGGGCCGCGATAGTTGATGCCCACCTCTGCGGAGAGGACGTCCGAGGGCCCCACGCCCGCGGGGAGCGCGTACGTGCACGTGGCGGAGGTACCGGGGAAGAACTCGACGTACTCCGTCCAGCGGTCCTGCGTGCCCGACAGCGTCTGCGTGTGGAGCCCCTGGACGCTCTGCCCCGAGCCGATGGCGCCGCTCTCCACCTGGAGCGTGGCGCACGTCAAGGTCCGAGCCTCCGCGAGAACCTCCGTGCCCCCGCTCCGCTCCGCGGTGTCCGCGCTTCCGGAGGAGCCACCACAGGCGAACAGCGCGATGCACCACAGACTGGACCAGCCTATTGCCGAGATTCGCATGTGCTCTCCCGTCGCCGGAGCCGGGCCCTGCCCTGAGGTCGATGCGCTCCGCGAACGCGACGGGCTTTAGCGTCAGTCGCGATGCAGCAGCAACGCGAACCGGCGCGCGCCACGCGACATTCACCCAGGGGCTGGAACATTCGTTCCTGTCTGAATGGGGTGGTGCAGCCCAGGTGATGTGGCCCGGCCTTGGATGGAAATCTGAAGCCCGCGTGATGAGGTGTGCGCCGTACCCTCACGCGCATGTTCCACGGGGCGAGGACCTGCCAGCCCTGGAGGCTGTGACGCGCGAGGGAGCGCAGCGCCGCACCTCGAGCAGGCGAAGGCGCTGCTCCAGCGCATTCACCGGAGCAGCACCAACCTGACTCCAACAGAAGGGGGCGAGTTGATGACATTGCCGGGGGCACGTCTTCGCGCGCGCCCGTGCCCAGAGTCATTACGACCGCAGGCTCAACTAGGGCGCTCTCTGGCTGAATGGGGCACAGACCAGTCTGGCGACGTCGTCGGCCAGTGGAACGCCCGCGGACTGGGCTGCATCCAGCGCCCTCATTCCAACGCCAGCCAAGAGATTGAGCATCACGCCCATCTCTTCAACCTTACCTTGCACGATGTTCCCGCGAAGATAGCTCTGGACCATGTCATTGGCGAACGTGCGGGCCTCTCGATTGTGCGCCTCGTACTGAGGAATGGTTCCCCGGTGCACCTGCTGCAAGTTGTCCGTGACACTCCCGTGCGAGGTGGGTGAGATGCCAACTCTCAGAATGTGCAACGTGCCATTGACAGGGGTGACCATGCCTGCGTAGCAGCTCGGATTCTCCCTCGCTTGCCGGGCGATGTCTGCACGCCGTGCATCCGAATGAGTGAAGTCGGACACGTCTTGGTTGCGGGCCGATGAGGCGGCTCGAGGGGATGCAGCGGCGGTCTGGGCGGTGGGCGGACGGCCCGCACGCGGTGTCGAGACCGGGGCCGTGGAGACCACGGGGCGGGGTCCAGGGGAACGTCCTACGGATGACGGCATGTCCTCTCCTCTGGCTGGTTTGACCCCAGGCTTCCATATAGAATCCAGCCACGCAAATCAGCCAGACGGAAACGTCCACCTGGGAGACTGTCTTTGTCCACCATGAGTCGGCTCTTGCAGGAGGGACGCTGGAAAGAGGCATTGGATGCCGCAACGCACCAACTCGCCCAGAATCCAGGCCATGAGGAGTCGTTGTTGGTGTCCGCCAAGGTGGCCCTCCTGGAGTCCCGGCCTGAACAGGCAGAGAAACTCCTGTCGAGGGTGAAAGGGGCGGCGGTCCAGCAGGAAGTCACGTTGGTGCGCGCCGCGGCGGCGGTTTCGCGAAGCGACTTTGCCGGAGCCCGCCTCTTCTATCAGTCGCTCATCCATCAGCCCCGGCCTCCAGCCGAGGCGTGGCATGGTTTGGGGTTGGCACTCCTGGCGTTGGGTCAGACCCAGGAGGCTGTCGTCGCGCACGAGCGAGCCGTGTCACTCCAGCCAGAGCAAGCAGGCTTTCGCTTTGAATTCGGGCACGCCTTGGACCTGGCCAACAAGCCGCGCGCCGCCGCCCGCCAGTTCGTCCAATGTCTGCGGTTGGACTCCCAGAACATTCGCGGATACTGGGCGCTGGCATATCTGCTCAGCAGGAAAGGCAAGACGCTTTCGGCCCGGCGGATCCTGGACAAAGGGCTCCGGGCCGTGCCGGAGTCCCAGCTCTTGAAGGAGTCGCGCCAGGCCCTCTGATTCACGAAGGACGGACAGAGCACTCGTGAGCCTCAAGGCGAATGGGCAGCGCCCCCTGCCCTGGCCATCCCCTGCGCACGCTGACGTCAACGCGCTCGAGCGCTGGTGGATGGCTTCTTCGCCGCGCTCTTCTTCCTTGCCGAAGCAACCTTCGCTTTCGCCGCCGTCGGCGTCCCTTCCTTGCGCTTCACCTTCGCCTTCGCGGATGCCGCTTCCATCGTCTTTCGGGCTTCGGTCTTCTCGCCCTTCCGCAGCGCGAGCGACGCGGCGATCCACTCCGGTGCGTAGCTCGAAGTGCACCCCTTCGGAATCGGTCGCGGGTCCCAGCGACCGAGACGCTCGCCAATGGCAATGGCCTCCGCGGTGTACTCGGGCAGGTGGAGGCCGATCCAAACCAGGCAGAAGTTGAGACCCTCCTTCACCCGGTACGGTGCATCCGGGAGTTCACGCTCGATGCGAGCGAACGTCGCGCCGACGTCGAGCTCCTTCTCGAGTCCTCGCGCGATGCGCCCGGCAAGCAGCTTCCATCCGGCGCGGCGCGGGAGTTCCTTGCGGCTGTCTCTCCACTTCTGCTGGAGCTTGGGAGCGACGGGCGACTGCACGAGCAGACGACTGACGAGTTCGTCGACCAGGTTTGCGTTCGAGAGTGGCTCCAGAAGCCCGCGCGCCTCCTTCTCAGTGAGCGCCGCTGGGTCGAGCAGCATGCACGCGAGGATGCGCGCATCGTGATTGCCGGTCTCCCACAGCTCCAGTCCGAGCCCGTGGTTCGTCCCCAACGTCGCGGCCAGCCCACGAAGCTTGCCGAGCAGCACGCCGAAGACATTGTCGACCACCCCATCTCGCACGTAGCGCTGGCGCACCTTCTCATCGCCTTCGCTCTCGAGCTGCTTCATCACCTGGGACAGCGTCATCGTTTTCGGCATGGGGAGCACCTCGACGGGCGGGGAGATACCGCGACCGGAAGGGTGGCACGACGGGCGCCCACGGTCCATGGGCGCAGCCGAACAGTGCCATCGAGCAGCGGTATCGCGGTCAAGCATGCCCCTCACGGGCCAACGGTATCGGCCGGGGCATTCCACCGAGGGAAGTGCGCCTTCAGCTTCTCGACAGTAAAGCGCCACTTCGGCGTGGTCGGTTGACACACCGTATTCTGGTTGCCGAACAGCCCGAGTTCGTTGATCGCGCGCGAGTCAGGAACGGTGTCCAGCCACTTCACCCTGACAAAATACTCCGCCTTCTCGAGGTCGTCGGCTGTCGCCCGGTACCTCTCTGCGTGCTGTAGCACCTCGAGGGCAGGCCGCAGACCTTCGACTGTCTGCACGTCGAAGGTACCCACAGGCTGGGCAGACTCCACCACCCGGCCGACACCGACGTAACCCTTCCTGGGAATCTTGACCCAGACGCGGTCTCCGGGGGACAGCAGCTTGAGCGTCTGGCTGTACCAGCTTCCGCCGCCGCCACTCACGTAGCCATACTTCTCCGCATCCTCCCAGCTCCGCGAACTCGCGTCGCCGAAAGAGACGTAGAACTCCCCGTTCCACGGCTCCCTCTCGCGCTGACTTCGAGTGGAAGCGGCAACGTTTGCCTGTGTTTCCCCCGGATCGATGAGCCAGGCGCGACTGAGCAAGCGTTCGGTCCCGTTTTGGAACACCTGGAAGAAGACCGCATTGATCGCGATGTCGCGCGCATTGAGGTAGTCGATGATTCGTTCAGTGGAGGGATCCATTTCAGCGGCGACAATCACAATCTGGTGAGATTGATTCAGCGCGCCCTCATCCAGTTCGTTGCCAAATCGCTGCTTGAACGCTTCCCCCAGGTTGCCACCTCCAGACAACCGCTCATACATCTGGGCGAGCCTGTCGGCGCCGAGGTCCGCCAACCATGAGGCATAGTCAATCGCCTGTGCGACGACCTCACGCGGTGTCCGGTCCCGCTTCAATTCGATGAGCACGAGGGATGCGTCCGGCGCGATGGCCAGCAAATCGATTCGCCCCCCATGCGACGTGGCCTCCTGCCGACCGATGAGCATCCACTGATCCGAGAGGATGCGCGGCTCCTTGACGATCATCTCTTCAAGTTGCTGCTCGGAGTCGAGGCGGGTCCGCACCAAGGGAGTCGGGGACGCTCCCACTTTCCAAATCTCATGCTGGATCGGCATCTACGAGACCTTGTGCCAGGAGGTGTGCCTCCGCGCAATACGAGGAAGCGGGGTCAACTGGAGCCAGGGAGAGGGCTGCACCTGAGGGGGCATCCAGGCCCCCAACGCGAGTGACCTGGAAGCCCGCGTCCCTGCGGCCTGCTGCCTGGGTGGGCCAAGTGGGCCGTCATGTGCCCCGAGGTCGTGTCGCAGCCGCTCGTCGCCATTGTGCCGACGACTACGAGTCGCACTTCTGCAAGGACGGGCTGTAGGCGTGGCCACTCCTGGTCCACGCCTACCTGGCACTGTAGAAGAAGGACAGGAGGGAGTGGCATGAAGGGGAGCGGCGCGCTGAAGCCCTGGGACGAGAGGTTCGACACCTACCTCATCCATCTTGAGGACTTGAGCGTCACCCGCTCCAGGCGACAGCCAGGAAGGGAATACAGCGTTTCCATTCCCAGGGTGCATTCGCCCTGCAGGACGTCTGCCGCCTCCGCCCTTGCGTCCGACGGGAACCACACGCAGTGCGGGAGGGACACAGAACCGGGCCAAGCTCACAGCAATCCGGAGTGTTTGCTGGGCTTTTCCACTCGGCATGAGTCTCTGCGTACGAGTAGCTTCACGGCATGTCGAACCTGAGCTACTTCCAGCGTGAGCGAAACATCCACCTCGATGACCACGCGCTCCGCGCACACCTGGAGCCCTTCCGACGAAAGAACGATTGGGCCGAGCTGGTCTGCGATTGGTACGAGGACCCGGGGCCCAAGGACTACCAGTCGGCAGAACTGGACGTGCCGCTCAAGCGGCATGCGGATGGGCTTCCTCGCTTCACCTTCTCCGTCTTCGACGGTTGCGGCATGCAAGGGTATTGGGCGCGCCCTGGTGGAAAGCAGTTGCGCCAACTGCTGAATGAGTTGGGACGCTTCGTCGTGAAGCGTCCGGGGCGGACTCAAGGCCGGGCGGACTTCATCGATGAAGCCGGAACCGCCTACGCCTTCGTGGTCGATTACGAGCAGGGCACCATCACCGTCGACCCTCCTCCCGACGTGCCGCCTGTGCCCACAATGAAAGTTCCGGCGAAGCGCGCGCCCGTGAGTGCGCCTCGTCGTCCTCCGCTGGAGTACCCCAAGAACGTCACCGTGTTCATGGTCCCCAAGTCGACGCAGTTCATCCTCCAAGAGCGGACGAAGGGGACGCACTACCGCGTCTACGAGGGGCGGCTCGGTCGGCCATCCTCGGTGAAGCAGTCGGAGCTGCATGGCCTCGCCCAGCTTCGTGCGCGGACGCCGATGATGAATGAGAAGGGCTACCGGATCGTGAAAAGCGTCCGGATGGCGCTCCAGGTCTGGGACATGGTCCAGAAGCTCCGCGAAGCGAAGCCGAGCGCGCCTTCGCCTTCTCCGCGCGGGAAGGCGCCTGCCTCGCGCCGTCGGTGAGGATGCCGGTGGCGAAGCGGGCAGACCTCGTTAAGGGAGCGTCTTCGCTTCGCTGCAGGGACGCCACCCAGCGGATGACCCTCCTCGCCGCCATGGGTAGACCACCCAGGTTAATGTTCAGCGCTCGCACGGAAACACCGTGTACGAGGCCCGCTTCTGCGTGAACGTGGGCATCGCTGTTGACTCGCTCTTTCACCTGGAAGAGCAGTCCATTCCGGATGCACTACCGCGTGAGCACGCGTGCCACTTCCGCGAGCGTCTGGAACAGCTCGAACCCAAGGCACCGTCGGTCTGGGTGGTTGGCGCGAGGGCCGAGGACGAGGCGCTCACGGGGCATCCCTCGACGCTGCGTGCGCAGGCTGTCGCGCTCCCTCCAGCAGGGGCGGAGCCAGGGCGGAAGGAGCAGCGCCCCACCCGGCCGCGACGGAGGAGTCGACGAGGGCGCGCACGCCCCGATTGGATTGGGCGGGACTGCTGCGCCAGACGTTCGCGCGGGATGTCTTCGACTGCTCTCGGTGCAGGGGCAGCAGGAGGGTGCTGACATACCTGACGGTCCCCTGTGGAGGGCACGCACATGGCATCGCCCTCCTGCGGCCCTTCTTCGCCATCACTCAGGGCGTTTTATAAACAACCCATTCACCACCATGAAAATCCATGGATTTCCAATAGGTCATCCCAAGCTTCTCAAGCACTCTCACGGATGCAGTATTGGCCTTCATGGTACGGCCAACCAGGGTCTTTATTCGCAGTTCGTTCAACCCATAATCGAGACTGACCTTCGCAGCCTCGGTAGCATAGCCGCCACCCCAGCACTTCTTGAAGAACCGGAAGCCAACATCATACTCGTCGACCTCTGGAGTGTATTTGATTCCGCACCAGCCCAAGAATTCGCCATCTTCTTTTCGGATCACTGCCCAGCGACCAAAGCCGTACTTCTCATAGTGGTCATAGCTCTTCAGGAATTCTTTTGCCGCTTCAACATCAGCAAATGCCGCATCCCCCGTGTAACGAATGACTTCGGGATCGGCATTGAGCCGATAAAGGCTCTCGGCATCCGCCAGGGTGAGCTCGCGGAGCAGGATGCGAGGTGTATTAAGCATCACAGCCAAATCCAATCCTTCCAATTACCGAACCAAGGCCAGTTCAGACCAGTACGACGCTGACGAAACATCACGGAGCCCTGAGAATGAACTCTCGGGGCCTCGTTTTACGCTGGAAACCACAGCTCCAAACTCCCATCTTTCGGGGCGATGCCTCAACCGCCCTCAGATAAGTATTCAGTGGGCCAACGATCGGGCAACGGCTGGACACCCGGCCGGAGCCTCCGAGGTCATCGGAGTCGGCCTCAGTGCCCAGGGCCGCCAGGAGCCGCTCGCGGACCTGATGGGCGTTGTCCTCGGCCTCAGACTGCTCGCTGAAGCCGAGCCGGGCGCCGGGCTGCGCGGCGGCGCCTCGAAAGTCTTGGTGCCACAGCCGAAGCGCTCGCGGACAAGTTCATGGCCGCCAGTATCACCTGCTCCCGGGTGAAGTTCCCGGTGGTCTCGACGCCAACGACTTCGCGCCCACGCACGAGGCCGCCTCGCCCCCCCTGGGCCGCTTGGGCCGGCATGCGACCAAGGGGAGTGCTCCGCGAGCCGTCGTGCCACTGTGGACTTGCCCGCGCCCGAGAGCCCAGAGACGAGGACAATGCAATTCTCCTCCATGGCATGTGCTCCGAAATGCAGCTCGGCCTCCGCCACCGCTTGGCGCACAGCCCACGTGTCCCCTCTCGCGCCCCTTCCTGGACCCGTTTCACCTGACCAGCGCGCTCAACACCGTGCCTATCCTCTCCGGCTGTCTCTCGATAGAAATCCTGCTCAGCTTATACGACTTTGTCGATTTGTCGTCTGCATTCAGCGTACCGTGCGAGACCGCCGGGAATGATTGTCGCGCGAGGGGGCGCGGCAATTCCACGAACGAATACACCAACTCCAGTCTCAACATCATTCGCGGGCCGGTGAACTTCTCCCCAACCCAAGGAGCATCCATGTTTTCGAAAAGTCTCGTCCTTGCAGTGGGATGTGGTGCGTTGATGTTGGGGTGTGCCGGACAACCCGATGAGACGCAGGAGATCGTCGACAACCTGGTCGAGGCCGGGTTTCCGGCCGATGACATCATGGTCGTCGATGGGAAGGTGTATGTCGGGCGAGACGCCGAGGTCTCACTGACAGCGTCACGCGAGATGCTCGCACAGGACAGCACCACCGAGGAGCAGTACCGCACGACGAACCTCGTCGGTTCGTCGGTGACGAAGATCTGCATCAGCGGATCGACGTTCACCGGCGCGTTCAGCACGGCACTCGACCTGGCCATCCAGGAGTACAACGAGCTGCCGCTGACCTTCAGCATGGCGCGCACGCCGAGCGCCGGCTGCAGCACCACCATCAACGCGGTCATCCAGCCCGGTGTCGTTGGAGGCTCGGCGGGATTCCCCTCGGGCGGGCTGCCGTACCCCACCGTCAACATCGGTGGCGGGCTTTCCTCTTACGGCGTCGACGTCATCAAGCACGTCATCAAGCACGAGCTTGGCCACACCATCGGCTTCCGCCACACGGACTACTACAACCGCAACATCAGTTGTGGCAGTGGCGGCAACGAGGGTCCCGCAGGAGTCGGAGCCATCCACATCCCGGGCACGCCGACGACGGCGTCCGTCGGCGGTTCGCTCATGAACTCCTGCTTCCGCTCGGTCGAATCAGGACACTTCACCCCCAGCGACCGCGTCGCGCTGGTCTACCTGTATGCGCCGGCGACGATGAACTTCGAGAACAGAGATGCGCGCCGCACCATCTCCACGGGCGATTGGGCCCCCAGCTCCTACAAGGCCGAGTGCGCCAGCGGTGAGCCGGTGACGGGTTTGTCCCTCAACCCCACCTCTCGGAATGCCCGCGTCGCGCTCTGCCGCCTCGGCGGTGACTCGCGCTATCCGCACGACGGCTGCTACGCCCGGTCCTTCTCCACCGGCGACAGCCGCGGCACCTCGGCCACCGGCGACTGGGATCCCGGCTACTACAAGGGAGAGTGCGGTACCAACGAGTTCGTCGCGGGTGTCGCCCAGACCACCACGAACGAAATCACCGCCGTGCTGTGCTGCCCGGGCAACGTCGCCCACAACTCCTGCACCGCTCGCGTCTTCGACGGCCAGGATTCCCGCGAGTCCTCCTCCACGGGTGACTGGGACCCCGACAACTGGAAGGGCGAGTGCGGTCCCGGCCGGTACGTCGGAGGGCTCTCCCGTGGCACCACCGATGGCGCGCCCCACGCGCTGCTCTGCTGCAGCCCGTGACGAAGCATCCGTAGGTCGGCGTGGATAGACGTACGCGGGCTGGCTTCGGTGAACTCCGGAGACAGCCCGTGCCGACACCTCCGCCACGATGCCCGTCCCCCCCGCGAATGCGCCGGCAGGACCTCCCCCAGGGCGTGCTGGGCGGGAAGAATCACTGCGACGGTATCTTCGCCAGCTTTGGTTTGCCGGCGAGGACCAGAGCCCGGCCGAAGCCCCTGGACATGAATGCTGCACATCTACGGCATGAGGCCACTGCCACAGGATGCCGGGGCTTGGCATTGACGGTCGTGCGAAACGACGAGGCGACTGACGCGGCTCAGGCAGACAGTCCTGCTGGCCGGGGCTTGGGGCCCCCTCCGCGTTGACTCCCGGGACAGTTGGGCCGCGGAATCACCCTGCAGTGGTAGGCCCCTCAGGGAGGGCGCCCTTGCGCGGCTGTGCACGCGCGGCGACGCTGCGCATGCGAAGTTCCGGTAAAGGAGATGGACTTGATGCTCGCCCAGCGAGCTCGGTCCATGATTCCCTCAGGAGAAGCGGATGGCGTTCCGATTTCGTCGAAGCGTGAAGCTGATGCCCGGCGTGCGCCTCAATGTCGGATTGGGGCGTTCCTCACTGTCATTGGGCGGTCGAGGCGCGACGGTCAATCTGTCGTCGCGGGGGACTCGCACGACGCTTGGCATCCCCGGCACGGGGTTGTCCTGGACCTCGAGCTCGGGCGGGAGCCGCTCTTCCGGAAGAGCGCGCGGGCCCACGCAGAGACAGCTCGAGGCGACCGCACGGCGCGAGAACCAGCTCCGACTTCAAGCCGCGGCGGAAGCCCAGGTCGCGGCGGCGCAATCCGCCCGGCAGGATTTGCTCGACTGCTGGCGGGACATGCCGCTCGTGCCAAGTTCGGAGGACTACGCGCGTGCCTGCACCGAGCGCCCTTTCGAGGGAGCGCCCTTTCCTGTGCCCGTGGAGGCAGAGGCACATCGTCGGTTCGTCGATGACATGGAGGCGCGCATCCGCAAGGACCGGCGCGGGACAGCCATTGGGCTCTGGGTGTTGGCCGTGGCGATGTTCCCATGTGTGTTTGGCGGAGTCGGAGCCGCGCTGCAGGAATCCATGGGGGGCGGGTCCGTCCTCGTTGCCCTCCTGGCTTACGTAGGCTTCGTCATGCTCTGCACGGTTCCCTGGAGGCGGGGGACTCGGGCGTTGATGGCGAAGACGCTCGAGCGAGAATGGCCAGAGCACTGGCGTGCGCTTCAAAGCGACCATCAGGCCTTTCAAGAAGCGCTCACTGCATGGCCCGAACAGGAGCGCGAGCGCGCGTCGTGGGCCAGAAAGCTTGTGGCGGGAGACCCGGAGGCGCTGGAGGAGACCGTTTCCTCTTCCCTGGAGGAGCTCGACTTTCCCTTCGAGGCACAGTGCAGGGTGGCCCTTCCGGATTCAGCGCGTGCATTCGTCGTCGTGGACCTGCCCGAGATCGAAGATGTCATTCCCGAGGTGCGGCAACGCGCGCTGAAGAACGGCACGCTCAAAGACGTACGCCGCACGAAGGCGGAGCGGAACGCGGACTACCTGCACCTCATCGCGGGAATCTCGCTGCTCCTCGCGCGCACCGCCATCGGCGCGGGACCGACGCTCCGGCGTGTTCATGTTGCCGCGTACACGCAGCGGCGAAGACGGGGCTCGGGGCTCATCGCCGACGAATATGTGTATGAGGTGGTGTTCGAGCGACAGGAGGTCACGGGTTGGTCGCCCGCCACGGTCGACCCCGCGCAGGTGCTGCTGGCTACAGCGAAAAGCCGTCTCGACCTGCGGGACAACGGTGAGCTGAAGCGCATCGATCCACCCGAGTGGATGGCGGAGCTCTCCACGTCGCTGTGAGTCGCACCGCTCGGGTGCGCCTCCCGCCGGGGAAGTTGGCTTGCGAGTGCGAGTTTCCACGGAACTCGCGCGTCAATCGCGCCACCTGTCACGTGCGCAAGGCCGGTTGCGCACCTTGGCAGGGTGGACTGCGCAAGGGCCGTGGCGCATCGACCAGGAGAAGACACCCTGAAGCTGAATCAACTGGGCGCGCTTGCTGGGCTCATGTTGGCGATTGTCACCCTCCCCGCCTGTGATGGAGACGAGGAAGCCCCCGAGGTCATTCCAGGGAGCATCGCGGGGAGGACTTCACTGGAAGATGGGGCCCCTCCAGAAGGGGTGATGGTCAGGCTGTTTGACACCGGGGCAGTGACCACCACGGGCAGCGATGGCCTGTTCTCCCTGAAGAACGTGCCCCGGGGACCTACACCCTCGTGGCATCCAAGGAGGGCTACGTCAGCCAGTCGGAGTCGGTGACGGTGGTCGAGGGTGAAACGAGCGATGTGCTCCTGTCGCTGGAGGTCGCGGCGGGAATTACGGCGCCGGCGTCCTCGCTGACGTACTGAGCCGCGAAGCCGTGTTCGGGTCGCCTGGTCCCTCTCTGGACCGGGCGGCCCATCTTATTTCATGCAAGCGCACCGGAGGATCCGCCGATCCCTGCGGAAGCGGCGCTCTACCTCAGGGGGAGCCCATGCTTTAGATGACAGTGGATTGCACAGCCATTCTGCTGGAGGAATGCATGTTCATCCGCCCGTTCGCCGTCGTCTTCGCCGCCATGGTCGGTCTGTTGGGATGTCGAGGCAGTTCCGCGAAGGGGCCGGAAGGTTTCAAGGCCGGACAGCCCTCCGTGGTCGAACCTCCTGTCACCGCCGAGTCCGCGTTGTCGCATGCCGCCAAGGAGTTGGTGGGGACGTGGACCTGTCGCGGCTCGGTTCATGGGCCCGGCGGCGCGAGTCCCAGCGAGGTCACCTTCGATATCAAGCCCGACCTCGACAAAGCCTGGCTGCGAGCCGATTTCGCGGTGGTCTCCGGTGAGTACCCCTACAAGTTCACCGCGTATCGCACGTTCGATGCGGCCGCTGGCCAATGGGGAAATGTCATCGTCGACAACATGGGCGGTGACGCCAGGTCTTCGTCCACGGACGGCGTGACCTGGCTCGGAACGTCGAGCGGCCCCATGGGTGCGATGAACATCAGGGACACCGAGCGGGTCGTTTCGCCGGGCGTGATGAAGATGCGGGGCCAGTACCAGATGGATGGCCAGGATTGGAGCACGGGCTACGACCTGGACTGCAGGAAGTAGGACTGCGCTATCGAAATCAGAGACAGCCCCTACGCCCCCTTCAACTCAATGGTGTTGCCTTCCGGGTCGTGGATGTAGAACGAGAAGCCATCGCCCGTCGCGCCGTAGCGTTCCCCTGGAGCAAACACGGCAACGCCCTGGGCGGAGAGATGGTCGCGAATCGCCGCCTCGTTGAATGGCTTCACGGTGATGCAGAAGTGGTCGACGTTGCGCCCTTCCCGCCCCGGCCCGGCCCCTCCCGCGCGCCCCAGCTTCCCATCCAGCGTCACCAGGTCGATCATCGCGGTGCCCACCCGCAGGTGCGTCAGCCCCAGGTGCGGCACCTCTCGGTCGACCGTGCAGCCAATCACGTCCCGATAGAAGGACGACATGCGCGCCATGTCGGCCACCCGCAGGACGAGGTGGTCGACTGTCGCCGGCTCGAAGGGACGAAGACTCATGGCCGAAGCTCCTTTATCTTGATGTCGAGATAGTGCAGTCGACTTATCTCGACGTCAAGACAATGGAGTCGAACCATGAGCAAGAGCGCCGAGGACCACGTCGACCGCCTGCGTGCCCAGTGGGCACGGGAGCTGCCGGACGTCGATACGCAGGGGATGGAAGTCCTGGGGCGCGCCCGCCGCATCACGTTGCGCGTGCGCCCGCCCATCGAGGCGGTGTTCTCGGAGCAGGGCCTGGACACGGGCGAGTTCGATGTCATCGCGACGCTGCTGCGCTCGGGGCCGCCCTATCGGATGCGCCCCACGGAGCTCTTCAAGTCGCTGATGATTTCCTCGGGGGGACTGACCGACCGGCTGGCGCGGCTGACCCGTGCGGGCCTGATTCGGCGCTCCGCCTCGGAGGGAGATGCGCGGAGCCTGCCGGTGGAGCTGACCGAGGAGGGGCGCAGCCGAGCCGAAGCGGCGTTCCGCGCCGACATGGCCGTCGAGGCACAGTTGCTCAAGGGTTTGTCACGCAGCGACCGGACGGCACTGGCCGCGCTCCTGCGGAAACTGGCGCTGAGCTTGGAGCTCCCCGGGCGCGAGGAGTGAGGGCTCCGAGGCGCGCCGGATTTCGGAACCGCGACGTGACAACAGCGAGGGATGAGCCTGAGCCATGGACGAACTGGAGGACATCTTTGGTTGGCCGCTCCTGGCCCATGTGCCCTCCTTCAACCCCATCCTTGATGTGGCCGAACGCTATCGGGTCGCGCCCAAGAGCGAGCTGCCTCCCCATCGTCTTCTCTTCAGCTTCGGCGACCGCGACCCGCTCGCGCCTCATCACGACTGGCTCAACCTGGAATCTCCTTCAGAAGAAGGAAACTGCCAGGTCGTGCGCATGCCATTTGGCGCGGACTCCTGGAAGACGAAGCTGCGCCGAGAGGCCATCGGCCTCCGGGAGTTGCTCTTCCTTTGGGCCATGGAGCACGTCCGCATGCCGACGCTCCCTCATCAAGACCCCTATGTGCGCCGGGACGGAGATTCGACGCCCACTGCCGAGGACCTCGCGCGTCTCCTCGAGAAGATGGGCTTCGTCCAACTCCACTTCCCCCGGTACAACATGCTCTTCGAACGGGAAGGAGCGGCGGCACGGCTGTACCGTCATCCTGGCAGCCCTCAATTCAACCTCCGCGTGGGCGTGCAACATCCCGAGGAGCTGAAGCGCGTCCAAGTGCTCCTCGAGGACAACACGAACATGGGAAAGTCCCCGTTCTAGACAAGGGCACGGAACCACGCGGACGGACGACGTCCCACGGAGTGTCGCAACAATTCGGTGCGATACAGGCCTCCCACAGCAACACGGGAAGCAGGTCAGCGGGCCCGGTCCAGCGGTTTGCTCCGAGGTGACGCACTGTCCTCCCCATACTCGGTGACGTGCCCGCACACGGTGCAGGTCACCTTGAACGAGGGAGGAGGAGGACTCGGGGGCATCTTCATTCCAGGGGCAGGATTTATCAGGATGGTCGTAGCCGCCACCACAGTCGGGACAGCGTAGCGAGCGGATACGGCTTCGCAGTGCCCTCTCCTGAATCCACCCACTGACGAAGAGGAGGCCCAGGAAGAGGAGAGAACCGCAGACCATCCAGGTCAGCCACGGCATGAAAGTGGACGTGCGTACCTCCTCAATCGTGACGGACCGCGCCGCGTTACTTCTTCCCGAGGGCCAGCGACAACCCGCGCGCGGCCAGTTCCGCCTTGAGAATGCCCACGGCCTTGGGGCCCACGCCATGAAGCGCCAGCAACTCCCGTTCCGTGAAGCGGGTGACCTGGTCGAGCCGCGTGATGCCCTCCTCGGCGAGCGAGCTCGTCGCAGGCCTCCCGATGCCTCGAGGAAGCTCGGAAGCGACAGGCGTCTGGGTGCTGCGACTCGATGTGGACTCCGTGGGCATGAAGGCGGCTCCGGTCGTCTGGAATCGATCGACGAAAGAAGCATCAAGGCCCTTGGCGCTCGAGGCGCTAGGGCGTCACACCGACGCGGCCCCTTCCCTGTTGCGGCGAAGGAGGATGACCAGCGAGGCCAGGACGACGGGCGCCGCACCACCTGTCGAGGAGCAGCCGCCCGACTTCTTGACCGGTGGCGGCGGTGTCGGGTGCTTGTAGGCAGGCACCAGTTCCACCAAGGTGCGTGCCGTGGCGCCTTCATCGTCGGTCACTACGACCTCAAACGTCGCGCTCGCGAGCCCCGTGGCCCATGTCAGGGGGGCGTGCCAGATCAGCACGCCCGTGGGCATGATGTGAACCCAGACGGGCGCATCCTGCACTCGGTACGTCAGCACATCCCCATTGCCAGCCGGGTCGGTGGCAACCACCTGGTATGTCATCGTCTCCAGGGTCTCCACGCGCAATCGAGGAATGGGGGCAACCGTCGGCGCGGCGTTCTGGATGGGGACCTCGAAGTCCCGATCGAAGGTGCCCGCCCCGGACTCCACGCGCACGCGTCCGCGTTGGACGGACGCCCCCTTCGGATTGCCCGGGTAGACATGGACGATAGAGGGCTCACCCGTGGAGACATCAAACTGGCCGTCTCCGTCAAAATCCCAGTGGTAGCGCTGGATGGTGTCACAGCCGGGGTGCGCCTCCGCCCGGAGCGTCGCGGTGACGGGCTCCATCACGCCGTCGCTCTCCACGTCCACCCGTTCAACATACGGTGTTCCGCAGACAACCTCGGCGCCCCACGTCTTGATGAACGAAGGATTGCTGTCCGCGCCCACCACACGCATGGCCACGCGGTGGATGCCCGGCGTGGTGAAGACGTGTTGGCGGGAGGCATGCGCGAGCCCCCGCCGCCAAGAGTCATAGGGGGCGTACTCCGTGATCTCCTCCGACAGCGTGGGGCGGAAGGTCTCACCGTCGTAGGCCACATCCCATTCAACCGTCCATGGGTGTGTCAGGATCTGCGCAACGAATGCCGCGTTCAGGGTGACAGGATGGCCCACCTGCGGCACCAAGGGGTCCGCGCCGAGGACGACGGGAGACGGGAACTCCGGCACGTAATCAAGCGAGAACTGGAACATCTCCGAGACAACCCCATCCGTTCCGACGATTCGCACCGCGGCGGTGCGCGCCTCGACCGCGTGGGGCACCAGGAACGTGTACGTGCGGACAGGGTCGGAGACGTACTCAACGGGTGCCTCGACGCGCGTCCTGGCCTCCGTGACGAAGCGACCGGTGAAGTTCGTGTCCCACTGAATCTCCCAGGTCCCCGGCCCCCGGTCTCCCCAGACCTCCGCGATGAAGGACGCATTCTCCCTGACTGCGGGTAACCAGTAGACACCCGCGCTCCACACAGACAGGCGGTGGAACATGGGAAGCACGGTGAAGGTGTCTCCGTCTGGAAAGGAGAACGTCACGGGCTCCGTTCCTGGATGGGTCCACTGCGCGGTGGCGATGCCGTCCCCCGCGACCAGGTCCGCACCCTGCCCATCATCCAGCAACACCAAGGTTTCTGGAGCAGCGCTCAACTGGACGGTGACGGGGCCCGCGGACTCACCACAGCGGATGTTCAACGCGGCCAGCGTCACCACGTTGCCGTCGACCGAAGAGCTCCACCTGAGTTTGACCACCTCCCCCGAGGGCTCCAACCGCCGGGTCACCGTCTGGTTCTCACAGCTCATCGAGCCCACGCCACCGACGTCAACGGCACGAATGCGGCGGCCGGTGACGCTGAGGTCCTTCAACTCCGGCACCTCCTGCCCCCCGCTCAGCACCAGGTTGCGGACCGTGCGCCAGTCCCGCTCAGGTGCCTGGGCATACAGCAGCGCCACCAGCCCGGAGACGTGAGGCGCGGCCATGGAGGTGCCGCCATGGATCGCGTAGCCCCCTCCCGGAACCGTGCTGAGGATGGAGGCGCCGGGTGCGAAGATGTCCACTCGCTGCCGTCCGGTGTTCGAGAAGTCCGCCCGTCGGTCGCGCGCGTCGGAGGCACCCACGCTGATGATGTTGGGCAGGTGGTAGCCTGCTGGGAGGAAGTTCCAGCCCTCGCTCATGTCCATGGCGCTGTTTCCGGCGGCCGCCACGAACAGCACGCCTGCGGCGGAGATCCGGGTGAGCGCGTCCAGCAGGGCCGCATCCCACCATCCGCCGCCCCATGACGCGTTGGCGACGATGACGTTCACCGGGTGGTTTGCGCGCGACTTCAGGTCGAGGATGTAGTCCAGGCAGCGAATGGCGGCCGCCGTCTCGAGATAGCCCTCGGCCGTCTCAATCTTGCAGGCCAGCAACTTCGCGCCCGGGCTCACCCCCGCGACGCCCAAGCGGTTGCCCGCGCTCGCCGCGATGATGCCGGCCACGTGCGTGCCATGGCCGTCGACATCCATGGGCGTCGCCGTCCGCGTCTCATCCGCCGCGTCGATGCCGTGGATGTCATCGATATAGCCGTTGCCGTCGTCATCGATGCCGTTGCCCGGAATCTCGCCGGGGTTGACCCACATGCTCCCGGCGAGGTCCGGGTGCGTGAAGTCCACGCCCGTGTCGATGACAACCACGACATCCTGGGGCCGCCCCTGCGTCAGCGCCCACGCTTCGGGCGCGTTGATGTCCGCGTCCGGCACACCCAACGTCTGCCCCGTGTTGTGCATGCCCCACTGCTCACGCCAACGCGCGTCGTTGGGCTGCCCCGCGAACTGAAGCACGTAGTTCGGCTCGGCGAAGGCCACCTGGGGGTCCGCGCGGTAGCGCGCCAGGGCTTCATCGACGCTCATCCCAGGCGGGAGCCGAACATGCTGAAGGCCCGGCACCCTGCGAAACGCGTGGACAACCTGAGCCCCGGGAAGCGCCGCTGAGGCGGCATGCGACATCGATTGGACGTCGCCGCGGAACTTCACCAGCAGCTCGCCCTCGATATACGTCGGCGCGACCGCCGGTGGTGCCGTGGGAGGTGGAGGCTCCAAGCTGGCGCGCTCTCCACAGCCCAACAGCAGCCCCATTCCCAGGAGGCACCCCATCCGCCCCCAACCGCGTGGCACCGACTCCAAGGCTCGTGTCACTTTGCGTCCCCCCGATTGGCAGCTGCGGCGTCGGTTCGCCGCGACGAACCACCGGGGATTTTTATTCGAATCCTCCGCGCGATTGTTCCTCCACCGAGCCCCGCAGCCACGTGGCCTGGTGCGTCACGGTGTCCGGGGCTCCCCTTCGCCGCGGCACGAGCTGCTCGCGCGTCGCCTTCGCCTTGCGGCCCGTGGCCCGTGGCCCGTGGCCCGTCCCCGCTCCAGCAGTGACTTGAAGCGCAGCAGCTCGTCATCCCTCTGCTTCTCAGGTCCGTGCCCAGGGCGGGACTGGCGGAGGAGAGCCCGGCCCAGGCTGCGACGGTGGAGCACACGCCGCGATTGGATTGGGCCGGACTGCTGCGCCAAAAGTCTTCGCCAATTCTCGGTGTGGAGGCCGTAGAAGGGTGCTGGCATACCTGACGGCCCCGGTGGGCGCGCGCCATTCTCGAGCACCTGACATTGTCCACACGCCCTGCGAAGCGGGCCCCGGAACAGCGTCCACCCCTGAGCGCGTGGTGTCGAGCTCAAGCATCCCCAATTACCTGGAAGCCCGTGTCCCTGTGGCGTGCCGCATGGATGGGCCACTTGGGCCAGCATGTGCCCCGACGCGCGGTACAGCCGCTGCTCCAGCACG
The DNA here is from genome assembly GCF_000280925.3 of Myxococcus hansupus. Taxonomy (NCBI): domain Bacteria; kingdom Pseudomonadati; phylum Myxococcota; class Myxococcia; order Myxococcales; family Myxococcaceae; genus Pseudomyxococcus; species Pseudomyxococcus hansupus. The sequence continues at coordinate 708,321 of NZ_CP012109.1, read as the reverse complement.
GAGCACAGCCCGCGTGCCACCGCACACCGCCCTCAACAGGGCTCCTATCCGTCCTATACTTGAGGGCGACACCGTCAACCGCACGGGCGCCCACGGAACGAGCCTGCAGGGTGCAATCAGCAGCGTGCCCACGACGGGCGCGGGACTTGGAGCATGAACAAGCCCGCCACTCCCAAACATCCAGCCGCGCTCTACTTCAACGAGCTCGCGCCCCTGCACGGCGCCGACGAGCGCTGCGTGCTGTACTGCCATTTCTAACACCCGCCCGACCCTGATGCGCCGCTGACGCGGACCGTCATCATGGCGCCGCAGAACAAGTGGGGCGTGGTGAGTAACCGGGACATCAACAACCCGCCCTGTGGCGGCGACTTCATCGAGGAAGCCCGCCAGCGGCGACTGATCAGTGTCTACGCGAGCGGCGACACCTATCGCTACGACGTCCTGCAACGCACCAGGCTGGGTCGGCCGCCGCACGCAGGCTTTCTCTCGGGTCTGCGACGCATTGGCCAGAGCGTGTACGCCTGCGGCGGCCAGAACACCGTGTACCGCCTGGATGCCGGCGGCTGGGTGGACCTAGCGGGACCGCTGCGCCAGCCCTACAGCGGCCCGAGCGACCCGACCCTCAATGCAATCGATGGCTTCGCGACGAATGACCTTTATGCCGTGGGCCATGCAGGCGCCGTTTTTCACTTCGATGGCGCGGCATGGCGCTCACCGGAAACGCCGACCCACGCAGCGCAGCATCAAGTGGTGTGCCACGACGACGGACTCGTGTACGCATGCGGCGCCGGCACCGTGCTTCGCGGTGGAACGCAGGGCTGGCAGCCCCTGAACACGGCCGAACACACCGAAGACTTCTGGGGCATGGCGACCCTGGACGGCACCATCTACCTCTGCACCTACCGCACGCTTTACAGGGTGGTGGATGGCACGCTCAAGGAGGTGCCGGTCAGCGCAAATGGCTCGGGCTCCTTCTAACGGCTGGCCAGCAACAAGGCTTTCTCGTGGGCGACCACCGGCACCGGCCGTGTGCTGCGCTTCGACAAGGCCGACTGGTCCGAGTTCGTCTGGCCCGACAGCGTCTGAGGCGGGGGCTGGCTGCGTCCGCGACGCGAGCTTGTCGCGGACGCGGTGGCGCAGCTTGTGGAACCATCCGGCGGCCAGGTCGACATCCATCGGGATGCCAGCGGCACCACAGCAGGGAGCCCAAAAAGAAACGGGCTGGAGACCTTGCGATCTCCAGCCCGCTTCATGACGTGGTCGGGGAGACAGGATTTGAACCTGCGACCCCTTGGTCCCGAACCAAGTGCTCTACCAGGCTGAGCCACTCCCCGATATGTCGCCTCGCCGGACGGTCCTTCTCGGGACCGGCGAAGTGCGGGCGGTAGTACCCGAGCCGCCCAGCCGAGTCAACGTCCTCGGATCACCTTTTCTTCCGCCCCGCCCCGCCCCGAGCGACCCACCAGCCTTGCCCCTCCCGGGTGGGTCCCGACTCTGCTTCACAAGACCAAGAAATTCCTGTACTCCCGGATAATTCCCCCCCCCTCGCTTCATTTCACGAGGCAGGCACAGCATTGTTGCACCTCGAAGCCATGACGCCGCCCCCCGTCGTCCTCATCTCCGATGACGAGCCCCTCATCGTCTCCGCCCTCGCCCGCGAGGGGAAGCGCTCAGGGCTGAACTGCATCTCGGACACCACGTCCGAGCGCGTCCTGGAGCTCGCCCGTGAGCACCGGCCGGCCGTCATCATTTTGGACATCAACCAGCACCAGGACGGGCGCGACTTGCTCGCCCAGCTCAAGCAGGACCCCAGCACCCGCGACTGCAAGGTCATCATCCTCAGCGCCGTCGAGGACCAGTTCACCCGCCACGTCTGCTTCGAGCTCGGCGCCGACGACTACGAGGTGAAGCCCTTCGACCCCACCTTCATGACCCGCGTCGCCCGGCTCGCCTCCTCCGTGTCGCGCGCCCGCATCTAGCGCCGCGCCCGCCGCCTCACGAGCGCAGCGAGCGGATGGCCTCCGCGTAGTCCTTCGCACCGAAGACGTAGCTGCCCGCCACCAGCACCGTGGCCCCGGCCTCCACCACCCGCTTCGCCGTGGTGGCGTTGATGCCGCCGTCCACCTCGATGTCCACGTTCGTCAGCCCGCGCGCATCCAACATCCCGCGCAGCCGGCGCACCTTGTCCACCGTGGACTCGATGAAACCCTGGCCGCCAAAGCCCGGATTCACACTCATCAGCAGCACCATGTCCACGTCGCCCAGCACCTCCTCGATGGCCGACAACGGCGTGCCCGGGTTCAACACCACCGCCGGCTTCGCCCCCGCGTTGCGAATCTGCTGAAGCGTCCGGTGCAGGTGCGGACTGGCCTCTACGTGCACCGTCAGCACGTCCGCCCCCGCCTTCACGAAGGCGTCCACGTACCGCTCCGGCTCCACAATCATCAGGTGTACGTCCAACGGCTTCGTCGCCACCCGCTTGATGGCCTCCACCACCACGGGGCCAATCGTGATGTTCGGTACAAAGCGGCCATCCATGACATCCACGTGAACCCAATCCGCGCCGGCGGCTTCAATGGCGCGGACCTCCTCGGCCAAGCGGCCGAAGTCACAGGACAAAAGCGACGGAGAGATGCGAACGGGGCGTCGGCTCATGCGGCGCTTCATAACCGCAACCCGCGCCCGCGCTAAGGCCGAACACAGCCGCGCGACGTCCACCAGACAGGCGGGGACCTGTCAGGTGGGCCCCCCAAGGCAGTGACGTGTGTACCCGTGCTAGAACTTTGAAGCCCTTCGCGGCCCGCTGGCCGCTTCTCACGGAGCCGCTTGGTGCTCGCTCAACCTGCCCCACAGCCCGAGCTCAACCGCCGCCTGGCGAAGCTCACGTCCATCCTGGATGTCGCGAAGGCGATGAGCGCCGAGCGCGACCTCGACCTGCTGCTCCCCCTCATCCTCTTCGAGGCCACCAAGGTGGTGGAGGCGGACCGCTGCTCGCTCTTCATCCTGGACCGCGAGCGCAACGAGCTGTGGAGCAAGGTGGCCCAGGGCTCGAAGAACGAAATCCGCCTCCCGGTGGGCAGCGGCGTCGCCGGGCAGGTGGCGCAGACAGGCGCCGTCATCAACATCCCCGACGCCTACGCCGACGCCCGCTTCAACCGCTCGTTCGACATCTCCAGCGGCTACCAGACGAAGACCATCCTCTGCGTCCCCATGCGCGACGCCGGCGGCGAGGTGACGGGCGTCATCCAGGCCCTCAACAAGCTGGGCGACGCCAGCTTCAACGCCGAGGACGAGGAGCTGCTGCTCGCCCTGGGCGCCCAGGCCGCGGGCGCCATCGAGAACGCCCTCCTTCACGAGGACATCAACCGCCTCTTCGAGGGCTTCGTCTCCGCCTCCGTCGTCGCCATCGAGTCTCGCGATCCAACCACCGCAGGACACTCCGGCCGCGTCGCCGACCTCACCGTCGCCATGGCCCAGGCGCTTGAGCACCTGTCCACCGGCCCCTACGCGCACACCCGATTCTCCGCGGGCGAGCTTCAGGAGCTGCGCTACGCCTCCCTGCTCCACGACTTCGGCAAGGTGGGCGTGCGCGAGCCGGTGCTGGTGAAGGCGGAGAAGCTCTACCCGCACGAACTCGAGGGCCTGCGCGCCCGCTTCCAGCTCGCGCGCAAGGACCTGCAGCTCCAGAGCTACCGCCGCCGCATCGAGGCCGTGAAGGTGCGCGGTCAGGCGAACCTGGCGGAAATCGAGGCCGAAGAGGAGGAGCGGCTCGCGCGCGAGTCAGGGCAGCTCGACGAGGTGATGGCGTTCATCCTCTCCTGCAACCGCCCCACGGTGCTCGCGCAGGGCAACTTCGAGCGCCTCCATGAGCTGGGCGGGCTGCGCTTCGTGGATGCCCACGGACAGGCCCAGCCGCTGCTGCTGCCCGGCGAAATCCAGTCGCTCTCCATCGCCCGCGGCACGCTCTCTCCCGAGGAGCGCCGCGAAATCGAGAGCCACGTCGAGCACACCTACCGCTTCCTGTCCCAGATTCCGTGGACGCGCACGCTGCGTCGCGTGCCGGAGATTGCCTACGCCCACCACGAGAAGCTGGATGGCACTGGCTACCCCCGCGCGGAGAAGGACATCCCGGTGCAGTCCCGGATGATGTCCATCTGCGACATCTACGACGCGCTCACCGCGAGCGACCGGCCCTACAAGAAGGCCGTGCCGCACACGCTCGCGCTCGACATCCTCAAGCGCGAATCCGACGCCGGTCAGTTGGACCCGGCGCTCTACACCGTCTTCATCGAGGCCGACATCCCTCGGCGGGTGCTCCAGGGCATCAAGTAGCCCTGGGCCCGGGGTTCCGTCTCAACCCTGGATGGTGTGCAGGCGGAGGCTGTTGATCTTCCCCGGCTGCCCCACCGGCGCGCCGAAGACGATGACGATGCGGTCGCCCTTCTGGCCCAGGCCGCGCGCCAGGAGCTCCTCCTCCACGCGCTTCACCATGGCCTCGGTGTCCTGGATGGGCTCCAGCACGCGCGGCACCACGCCCCAGAGGAGCGCCAGCCGGCGGCGCACTTCCTGGTTGGGGCTGAAGGCGACGATGGGCACCGTGGGCCGGTAGTGCGACAGGAGCCGCGCCGTCACGCCCGACAGGGTGAAGGCGGCGATGAGCGAGGCGTTGCTCGCCTTGGCCGCCTCACACGCCACGCGCGCGATGACGTCCGGGAAGTGGTGGGGCAGCCCCAGCGGCGTCTCCAGCACGCGCATCAGCGACTGCGTGGTGCGCGCGGAGGACTCGGCCGCCAGGATGATGCGCTCCATCATCTGCACGGACTCGATGGGGAACTTGCCGCTCGCCGTCTCGCCCGAGAGCATCACCGCGTCCGCGCCGTCGAACACGGCGTTGGCCACGTCGCTGGCCTCGGCGCGCGTGGGGCGCGGGTTGTCAATCATGGAGTTCAGCATCTGCGTGGCCACGATGACGGGCAGGCCGCGCAGGTTGGAGCGCCGGATGATGTCCTTCTGGACGGCCGGCACCTCCTCGGGGGGAATCTCCACACCCAGGTCGCCACGCGCCACCATGACGCCGTCCGTCTTGTCGAGGATGGCGTCCAGCCGGGCGATGGCCTCCGGCTTCTCCAGCTTGGCGATGATGGGCACCGTGCGGCCCACCTCCGCCATGGCCTGGCGCGCGGTGTCCAGGTCGGACGGCTGACGCACGAAGGACAGCGCGATGTAGTCCACGCCGGCCTTGATGCCGAAGATGAGGTCCTCGCGGTCCTTCGGCGTCAGGGCGTCCGCGCGCACGGCCACGCCGGGCAGGTTGATGCCCTTGTTGTTCTTCAGCGTGCCGCCGTGGATGACCTGCGTGCGGATGAGCTTCTGCTTGTCCGTCTCCAGGACCTTCAGCTCCAGCAAGCCGTCATCCAGCAGGATGCGGTCACCGGGATTCACGTCCGCGGCGAGCAGCGGGTACGTCGTGGACACGATTTCGTCCGTGCCCGGCACCGTCTCGTCCGTGGTGATGTGGAAGGTGCCGCCTTCCTTCAGCTCGGTGCTCCCCTTGACGAAGCGGCCGGTGCGGATCTTCGGGCCTTGGAGGTCACCGAGGATGCCCACCGCCTTGCGAACCTTGAGCGACGCGGCGCGCAGCTTCGCGATGTTCTCCGCGTGCTGTTCGTGGCTGCCGTGGGAGAAGTTGAGGCGCGCGACGTCCATGCCGTTCTCCAGGAGCGCTTCGAGCATCTCCTGGCTCTGGCTGGCGGGACCGAGGGTGCAGACAATCTTCGCTCTTCGCATAGAGCCCGTGAGGATGGGTTTCCCTTACGGCAGCGTCAAGCGTGCTGCATGGGTCGCTTCGCTCGGTAAAACGGTAAATGAGCCAGCGGACGAAGCGGCGCTCAACCGCGCAACAGCATGCCCAGATTCTCCCGCTCCCAACGCAGTGCGGCGGCGTAATGCGGGAACGTCCGCTCACGCTCGCGGAATGCGCGCGGGTGATGCACGCGACGGCCGCCTCGGCCCGTGCTCGGGAAGAGCTGGTGGAGCATCTCGTGGAACACGATGAACTCCACGAAGAAGGACGGCACTTCGGGGCTGTCCAGCGTGGGGTGGATGCGAATCTCGCGCGTCTGGTGGTCGTAGACGCCCAACCGGATGGACTTGCGGCGACGGCGCGGAGGCATGCGCCCCCAACCAATCCGGGCCTGGATGAGGTCCTGGAAAAATTCGCGGTTGGTCGCGTCGTAAAGTTCCTGGAGGTCGAAACAGCGCCCGCGCGGGTTGAGGTCCGCGTCGGATTCGCGGCGCATCTGGCGGATGCGCGGCTGCTGCCCGCGGATGTACTCGTCCAGGATGGCGCCCGCGGTGCGGTGGCCCCGGCCCGCGTAGTCCGCCACCGCGCGCACCACCGGCTCCGGCGCGTCGAGGAACATGTGGTGCAGCCGCAGCGCCAGCACCGTGGAGCCACGGCGGAACGACACCATGGTGGAACGGTTGTCCGTCACCGACAGCCGCACCGGCATGCCCAGCTCGGCGCTCAGACGCCACGCCAACGACTCCGCGCGCGTCCACAGCTCCTCGCGCGTGGGCGGGCGCGTGAGGATGCGAGGCGCCTCTTCCAACGGAAGTCCCCGCGGCGGCAACGGCACGGGCGGTGCGACCGGCCTCGGCGCGGGCGCCACGGCCGCGGCAGGTCCCCCCTCGGGCCGGGGTGCGGCCGCGCTCTCCGCAGCACGGGTGGCCGCAGAGAGACCTCGGGGGAACAGCGACGTCTGGCGGAATGGCTCGGGGGACACGCGGCTGCGCATCGTACCCCGCACTTCTGGGGACTCAAGGGCGGCGGCCCCCCGCTCGCCTCCTCACCGTCAGCCCGTCAACCGCGCTCGCACGCAGCGTCCACTAACCGGAGTGGAAGGCGGGCGGGCGTACGACGTCCTCACGGCGCGGCGGGCTCCGTGTGACGGGACTTGAGCAGCCGCTCCAGCCGCTCGGGCTCCATGCGCACCACGAAGGTCTTCTCGCGCGTGAAGGTCACCTGCCCCGGCGCCCCACCCTTGACCTTGCGCACGAACTTCGCGGGCACGTAGCTCACCTCGCCGCGCGGCTCGCCCTTGGCCCCCGAGTGGTGTAGCGCCAGGTGCGCCGCGTCCAACAGCGCCTCTTGCACCACCTCCTGCCCCTTCTCCAGCGGCAGCACCACATGGCTGCCCGGCACGCCGCGCGCGTGGAGCCACAGGTACCAGGGCCGCGCGACCTTGAAGGTGAGCGCGTCGTTGTCCTCGGCGCCGCGCCCCACCCAGATGCGCGCGCCGCCATGGCCCACGTACTCCTTGAAGGGCCGGCCCTCCTGCGCGCCCTCGCCGCTGGACGGGAGCTGGAGCACCTCCGCCTGGGACAGCAGCGCGGCGTCATCCATCCGCTCAATCTGTTCGAGCGCCTGTTTCGCGTGGGCCACCTCGCGCGCCATCTCCGCCTCGCGGTGACGCGCCTGCGCTACGCCGCGCAGGAGCCGCCGGTACTGGTGGAAGCGCCAGTCCGCCTCCTCTTTCGGCGTGCGCTTCGGGTCCAGCGTCACCCGGACCTCCTTCACGCCCTCCTCTGTATAGGCGGTGAGCACGGCCTCGGTGGCGCCGCGCTTGAGGCGGAAGAGGTTCTGCGCGAGCAGCTCGCCCACCTCGCGGTGCTGCTCCGCCTCCGGACCGCGCGCGGCCTCGGCGCGGACCTTCTCCAGCGTGCGGGAGGAGCGCTTGAGGCGCGCGCGGTACGGCTGCGCCAGGCGGCGGCGGATGGTCTCCGAGCGGCTGGCCTTGTCGCGCGCGCCCAGCAGACGCTCCGCGGCCTGGGCATACGGCAGCGCGTCCGCTTCCTCGGGAGCGAGCCGTGACGGCTGGCTCCGGGCCTTCGCGAGCGCCTCGGGCGGCGGCGGTTCCGGCGGCGCCCACGTCGCGCCTGGATAGAGATTCCGGCGCGACCCGAAGCCTTCCCCCGAGAGCATCAACACCCGGCCATTGTCGCTGAGCAGCAGCAGGCCCCCGGGCGCGCCGACCTCCAACACCAGACGTCTGCGGATGTCCTCGCGCTCGAAGTCGAGGATCACCACCCGCTCCGGCTCGAGGAAGCGGGCCCCCTGGAGCTTGAAGCCCGTCAGCTCCTGGCGCAGCCACCGCTGGAAGGGGGCGGGCTCGCCCGGCGTGGGGAAGCGATCATCCGCGATGGAGACGCGCGAGAGGTCTCCCTCCGCGCACAGGCACAGCAGGACGGATTTGCCCGGGACGCGCAGCTCCACGTAGGCGAGCCTGGGAAGGGGGCACCAGGCCTTCTGTGCCACCGCCCCGGTGAGGCGTGCTCCCACCTCCGCCACCACCTGCTCCAGCTCCACGGGACGCAGCGACATGAGCACTCCGGGTCCTGAAAATGAAAACGGCCCGGCGGGTTTCGCCGAGCCGTTCACCGGACGTCAACTTCCGTCCGCTCATGACGACGGGACTGCTCAGGACTCCGGGGTAACCGGGGCCGCCGCCGCCTTGGGGGCGCGCTTGCGAGCCGGAGCCTTCTTGGCCGCCTTGCGGGTGGTCTTCTTGGCGGCCGCCTTCTTGGTCGCGGTCTTGCCGGCCGTCTTGCGGGCCGTCGTCTTCTTCGCAGACTTCGCGGCCTTGGCCGTCTTGGCCGTCTTGGCAGCCTTCTTGGTCGCGGACTTCGCAGCGGTCTTCTTCTTAGCGGCCATCAGAATCCTCCGGTTCAGTGGTTGGCCCCAGTCAACCGAGGCCCTGCACTCTTCTTGATGGGAGTGAGTGCTTGAAGTGAATGGTACGGGCGACATGCCAGTGTGTCAACGCATGGTGATGTATTGCATCGCGTGCGAGGCCGATTTTTCGGCATCGAGCGCTTCCGAAGGTCCCGAACGCCACCTCGCGGACACTCGCGAGCGCATCCGGGGTGTCGCGCGCGAGGCCGATTTTCCGGCTCCGGACACGTTCGGGCCACTTTCGCGCCGGCTTCGGATGCACGACGCGGCGCATGCGCACGCGGCACGCGGCGCTTTTCGGCGTGGGGTGCGGCGTCTACGGTGCGCCACCACATGAGCGCCACCGAGCAGACCTTCCCCGAGCACTTCACCTTCGGCGTCGCGACCGCGGCGTACCAGGTGGAGGGCGGCATCGAGAACGACTGGGCCGAGTGGGAGCGCGCCGGACGGCTGAAGGAGCCGGACGCTCGCTGCGGCCCCGCGGTGGACCACTGGAACCGCTACGAGGAGGACTACGCCCTGGCGCGGGCGGTGGGCGCGACGGCGTTCCGCATCTCCCTGGAGTGGGCGCGCATCGAGCCGGAGCGCGGGCGCTTCGACGAGGCGGCGCTGGAGGCCTACCGGGAGCGGCTCCTGAAGATGAAGGCCCACGGCCTGCGGCCGGTGGTGACGCTGCACCACTTCACGCACCCCACCTGGTTCCACCGGGAGACGCCCTGGCACGAGCCGGCCAGCGTGGACGTCTTCCGGCGGTACGCGAAGCGGTGCGCGGCGCTGCTGGAGGGGATGGACGCGCTGGTCATCTCCTTCAACGAGCCGATGGTGCTGCTGTTGGGGGGCTATCTGCAGGGCGCCATTCCTCCGGGCATCGCGGACGGCCCCACCACCATGAGGGCCATGGAGAACCTGGTGCGCTCGCACGTGGCCGCGCGGGAGGAGCTGCTGTCCCGGCTGGGCCGCGTGGAGCTCGGCATCTCCCAGAACATGCTCGCCTTCGCGCCGGACCGGTGGTGGCACCCGTTGGACCGCGCGCTGGTGAGGCTCGGGGCCCAGGCCTACAACCATGCGTTTCACGAAGCGCTGGCCACCGGGAAGCTGCGCGTCACCATGCCGGGCGTGGCCTCCACCCGCGTGGACATCCCCGGGGCCAGGGACTCCGTGGAGTTCATCGGGGTGAACTACTACACCCGCGCGCACCTGCGCTTCGTGCCGCGCCCGCCCTTCATCGAGTTCAAGTACCGGGACATCCACGGCCGAGGGCTCACGGACATCGGCTGGGAGGATTGGCCGGAGGGCTTCCTCCAGACGCTGCGCGACGTGAAGCGCTACGGGAAGCCGGTGTGGATTACCGAGAACGGCATCGACGACCGCGGTGGCGCCCGCCGGCCCCACTACCTCCATTCCCACCTGGCCCAGGTGCTGGCGGCGCGCGCGCAGGGCGTGGACGTGCGCGGGTACCTTTATTGGAGCCTGCTCGACAACTTCGAGTGGCTGGAGGGTTGGGGCCCGCGCTTCGGGCTCTACCATGTCGACTTCGACACGCTCCGCCGCAGCCCCACGCCCGCGTGCGACTACTTCCGGGCCGTGGCCACCCAGCGCCGGCTGGTGCCGCCCGACGCCGTGCGCCCCTCGAGCGGGTGAGCGCAGCGTCGCCGGGGCGCGGTCCACCTCCTTATATATAGAGGTGCCGCGCCGTGGCGGTGACGCGCGCTCAGCCCAGCGCCGCCCGGTAGTCCACGTCCTGCTCTTCGCCCGGGCCCGCGAGGTCCACCTGGGCCTCGGCGAAGAAGCGACGCACGCAGGACTCCACGGCCTCCGGCGCGTCGAGGCCGTTCACCTCCGCACGGAAGGACGCGGCGCCGTACAGGCCATGGGCGTACCAGGCCAGTTGCTTGCGGAAGGAGCGCACCGCGCCCAGAGGGTCCCCGACGAACTCCAGGTGCGAACGGAAGTGCGCGAGCACCAGCTCGCTGCGCTCCCGCGGCGTGGCGGGCGGGCCGCCCGACAGCTCGCGAAAAATCCACGGGTTGCCCAGCGCCGCCCGGCCAATCATCACGAAGTCGCAGCCGGTGGTCTCCAACATGCGCGCCGCGTCCGCGGGCGCCTTCACGTCCCCGTTGCCGATGATGGGCAGCTCCGGGAAGTGACGCTTCAGGTCCGCGATGACGCGCCAGTCCGCCTGCCCCGAGTACCCCTGCTCACGGGTGCGGGGGTGGATGGCGAGCCCCGCGCAGCCCGCCTCCTGGAGCGCGCCCGCCACCTGGAGGTAGTTGAGGCTCTTGGCGTCCCAGCCCGAGCGAATCTTGCAGGTGACGGGCAGGTCGGTGGCCTCGCGGATGCGCCGGACGATGTCGGCCGCGCGGGGCACGTCACAGAGCAGGCCGCTGCCCGCCCCGTTCTTCACCACCTTCTTCACCGGGCAGCCCATGTTGATGTCGATGATTTGGGCGCCCGCCTCCTTCCCCACCACGGCCGCGCGGGCCATGGCCTCCGGCTCGCCGCCGTAGATTTGCAGCGAGTAGGGCCGCTCCACCTCGGCGTCGTAGCGCAGGTACTTCAATGTCCGCTGGTTGGCGCGCATCAGGCCCTGCGAGCTGACGAGCTCGGTGGGGCAGAGCGCGGCGCCCAGGCGGAAGGCGAGGACGCGGAAGGGCATCTCGCTCACCCCGGCCATGGGGGCCAGGATGTACGGATTCGGCAGGTTGTAGGGACCGAGCTGCGGCATGAAGGGCGGGGAACCTAGCGGATTTGCCAAGGAGATGGCGCAGACGGTGTTCAAGTGCCTGCGCTCGGGGGACCTAACGGTTAAGGTCCGTCCCCATGTTCCGCTTTCGCCTCGGGAGCATTCCCGTCGAAGTCCATCCCAGCCACCTGCTGGTCTCCGGCATGCTCGCCCTCGGGGGCATTCCCGAGCGCGGCACCTCGACGCGCTGGCCCTTCGGGTCGAGCGCCGCGGAGTCCGCGGGCGGCCACGCCAGCGCGGTGGCGATCTACATCCTGTCGTGGATGCTCATCGTCTTCGTCTCCGTGCTCGTCCATGAACTGGGCCACGCCCTCGCCAGCCGGATGTTCGGCTACCGGCCGAGCATCGCGCTCGCCTGGATGGGTGGACACACCCTGCCCACGGACGCGCCGGGCCCGCTGCCCTGGAAGCGCGATGTCCTCATCACCGCGGCCGGCCCGTTCTTCGGCCTGATGTTGGGGTTCGCGAGTTACGCCGCCAGCCAGCGGTTCCTGGAGCCGCCCGGGCTCGTCTTCTTCCTGCAGACGTTCGCCATCGCCAACTTCTTCTGGGCGGTCCTCAACATGGTGCCCGTGCTGCCACTGGATGGCGGCCGCATCACCACCGCCCTGGCCACCCGGGTCTTTGGTCCCCGCAGGGGCTTCATGCTGGCCCAAGGCCTGGCGGTGCTCGCGTGCGTCGGCCTCGTGCTGCTGGGTCTCGTCGCCCGGCAGTTCATCCTCGTCATCATGTTCGCGATGTTCGGCATGCAGGCCTTCCGCGCCCTGCTGGCGTCCTTCCAGGGCGGCACGGCCGAGAGCGCGCCCCTCACCGGACCGCTGGCGGAAAAGCTGCGCGAGGCCCGCGAGGCGCTCGACGCGGGCCGCATGGACGACGCGCGCCGGCTCGGCGCCTCCGTCCTGGAGGCCCCCGAGGGCCTGACGCCGACGCTGGCCAGCCATGCCCACCACCTGATGGGCTGGATTGCCCTGAAGGAGGGCCACGGCCGCAAGGCGCTGGACCACTTCTCCCAGGTGCAGGGCCTGCCCGTGGAGCCCCACGCGGTGGCGGCCTCCTTCTCCCTGGTGGGTGACGACGCCCGCGCGGTGGAGTGGTGGAAGCAGGCGTGGCAGACGTCCTCGGACCGGACCGTCATGCACGAGTACGCCGGCACGCTCATCCGCATGGGCCGGGAGGCGGAGGCGATGAAGCTGCCTCGCGTGGACCCGGAGGCGGCCTTCTCTTGCGCGGAGCGGGTGCTGTTCATCCGCGGGGCGTATTCGGAAGCGGCGGCGGTGGGCGAGGCGGCGCTGAAGCACGCGCCCAGCGCCACGCTCGCCTACGACGCGGCCTGTGCGTACGCCCGCGCACGCAACGTGCCCGACGCGATGCGGCTGCTGCGCCGCGCCACGGAGCTGGGTTTCAACGATGGCGCGTATGCCGCCTCGGACGAGGACCTCGCGCCGCTCCACGGGTACCCCGCATTCGAGGAGTGGTTGACGGAGCTGCGCCAATCCGCGGCCTCCTGACAGAGGGATGACAGGCGGGGGTGTTGATGCGGGGTGAGGCTGAGCAGGTTGCGGCTCGGCCCACCCAGCGCACGAGGCTCCCTTGCAGACACCGTCCCAAGCCCTGCCCGCGGCGGATGAGCGCCTCAACTGGCTCTCCTCCATCCCCTTCTTCGCCGTCCACCTGATGTGCCTCTTCGTCTTCGCCGTTGGCGCGAAGCCGGTGGACGTGGCCGTGTGCGTCGGCCTGTACGTCTTGCGCATGTGGGGCATCACCGCGGGCTTCCACCGCTACTTCTCCCACCGGGCCTTCAAGACGGGACGTGTCTTCCAGTTCATCCTCGCCTTCGTGGGCAGCATGTCCGCTCAGAAGGGCGTGCTCTGGTGGGCGGCGAACCACCGGCACCACCACCGCCACTCGGACCAGGCGGAGGACATCCACTCGCCCCTGCAGAAGGGCTTCTGGTGGAGCCACGTGGGCTGGATTCTCTCCGACAAGTACAACGACACCCGCATGGAGGGCATCAAGGACTTCGCCCGCTTCCCGGAGCTGGTGTGGCTCAACCGCTTCCACCTGGTGCCCACGGTGATGCTGGCCGTCGCCGTCTACTTCATCGGCGGCTTCTCCATGCTGGTGTGGGGCTTCTTCGTCAGCACCACCCTGCTGTGGCACGGCACCTTCACCATCAACTCGCTCAGCCACATCTTCGGCAAGCGCCGCTACAAGACGACGGACACCAGCCGGAACAACTGGCTGCTCGCGCTCGTCACCCTGGGCGAGGGTTGGCACAACAACCACCACTACCATCAGAACACCGCCAACCAGGGCTGGTTCTGGTGGGAGGTGGACCTCAGCTACTACGCCTTGAAGGTGCTCTCCTGGTTCAAGGTGGTGGAGGGACTGCGGATGCCCTCCGAGGCCACGAAGTACGCCTTCCGGAAGTACACCGAGGCGGAGCGCGCGGAGCTGGCAGCCCCCACCCGCTTCTGGGGTGCCTCCGGCGCACGGGCCCAGTTCGTGGCGACGAAGGCCGCGGGTGACGCTGCCCGCGCGGCCGGGGACGCGGCGAGGGCCGCGGGTGACAAGGTGCGCGAGGCGCTGACCGCCGCCGCCGACCATCTGCCGACGTCCGCACCGCCGCCGTCGGCCGTGCTCAAGCGGCGTTAGCGCGCCGTCGACGGGGTGCCTGCCGGCTCGCCACGGGGCCGGCATCCCGAGCGATTCGTGCGCTCCGAATCCAAACCGCGACGTGCGTGTCATGGACGGCACCGTGCCAGGACGCCCCTTCACACATCTGGCATCGCGAACCTTGAGTCACGGTCACCCCACTGTTAGTGGGACCTGCAATGATGGCAGGTGATGCACCCGCTTCTGGCCCGGTGCTGCGGCGCGCAGTCTGGATTCGTCTGCGCGCCGCGCTGAGCCGCTTCTTCCTCGCGACCCTTCAAGCCTCCAACCGGTTGCGGCTGCCCGGCCCCTCCGTCCTCCCCGTGGCGGGCGCGGTGGTGGGTCTGTACAGCGGGCTGGCCGCCGGCATCTTCTCCAACCTCATCGGACTGGTGAGCGGCGTCACCTTCGGCGCGGCCACGCTGAAGGAAACGCTGCGGCAGGACCAGTTCAAGGCCCTGATGGAGGCGTTCGCCGCAGCCCGTTGGCATCCGGAGTACGCGTTCATCGGCGTGCCGCTGGCGTCGGGCGCGCTGCTGCTGGCCCGCTTCATCGAGCCGGGAGGCCCTCGCGACGAGGTGAAGCGCCGGCTGCGGCTGCTCGCCCTGCTGACTTTGGGCGGACTGTCGCTCTACTACCCCCTGGTGGCGCTGGCGGCGCTCAACAGTGTGTTCGGCCACTCCCACAACCTGCCGGAGGCGCTGCCGCACCTGCCCTGGTGGCTGATGCTGCTCGCGCCCACGCTGGGTGGCATGGCGGTGGGACGGCTGCTGAGAGACAGGCCGGAGACGCACGGCCACGGCGTTCCCGAGGTGGTGCGCGCGGTGAAGAGTGGCGCCAACGCGCTCCCCGCGGACCGGGGCCTGCTGAAGCTGGTGGCCTCCGCCATCACCATTGGCAGCGGTGGCTCGGCAGGGCGCGAGGGGCCCATCGTGTATGGCGGCGCGGCGTTCGCCTCCACCGTGGGCCGGGTGCTGGGCTTCAGCCGCAGGGAGCTGTCCATCCTCCTTGCGTGTGGCGCGGGCGCGGGCATCTCCGCGTCCTTCAACGCCCCCATCGCGGGCGCCGTGTTCGCGATGGAAATCATCCTCCGCGAGTTCGAGCTGCGCGTCTTCTCGCCCATCATCCTGGCCAGCGTCGCCGGCACCCTGGTGAGCCAGGGCGTCATGGGCGAGTCCGCCATGCTTCGGCACGTCCCCTACGAGCTCGTGAGTGGCGGCGAGGTGCTGGCCTACGCGGGCCTGGGGATTGGCTGCGGCCTGCTGGCCTTCACCTTCGTGCAGCTCCTGCACGGCATGGAGCACTACTTCCATGGGCATGGCAAGGACCGGCTCTCCGTGTGGCTCGGGAGCAAGCCGTTGCCGCTGCGCGCCGGCCTGGGCGGACTGTGCGCGGGCGTGTTGGCCTTCGCCAGCCCCACCGTGTGGGGCAGCGGGCACGACTACATCAACCTGGCCGCGTTGGGACGGCTCCCGTTCGTCTTCCTCATCACCGCGTGCCTGCTGAAGCTGGTCGCCACGGCCATCACCATTGGCTCGGGCGGCTCGGGCGGCACCTTCTTCCCCGCGGCCCTCATCGGCGCCATGGCCGGCGGCGCCTTCGGGACGCTGGTGCACTACTTCTTCCCGGAGAGCACGGGGCCCAGTGGGGCGTACGCCCTGGTGGGCATGGGCGGCGCGGTGGCGGCGCTCACCCGCGGGCCGCTCACCGGCATGATGATGCTGTACGAGCTGAGCGGAAACCACGACATCATCCTGCCGCTGATGGTGACGTGCACCATCGCCTCCGCGCTCTGCCACTACCTCACCGAGCGCAAGGCTCCGAAGGTCCAGAGCGATTCAGACCTGCTGGATGCCACGCCCGTGCGCGCGCTGGCGGTCCAGCTCACGCCCGTGCCCGCAGGAACCCCGCTGCGCGCCCTGACGGACCTGCTGCTCACCTCCGAGGCGGGCACGCTGCCCGTCCTCGATACGGTGGGCCAGCTCTACGGCACCGTGCAGGTGGAGCAACTGCGCGAGGTGTGGCGCGACGAGTCCGTGTACCCCCTGCTGGTGGCCAGCGACCTGGCGCGCAAGCTGCCCGCGCTGGCCCCCGATTCGAATCTGGCGCATGCGCTCCACGTCATGGACCACGAGGACGTGGATGCGCTGCCCGTTACCGCGTCGCCGGGAAGTCAGACGTGCGGCCTGCTCACCCGCGCCGCGGTGCGGCGGTTCCTCTTCGCGCAACACGCGCAGGCCCACGCGGAGGGCAACTACCCGGTCAGCCCGTCCGAGGCGCGCTGATACGCGGGGGTGACTCGGGGGCTGGGGCGCGGAGGCGCGCGGATAAGCGGGGGGCACTCGGGGCCTGGGGCGCGGAGGCGCGCTGATACGCGGGGGGGACTTGGGGGACGAGCCGCGGAGGCACGCCGATACGCGGGTGTGAATCGGGGCGTAAAGGCCGCGCGGACGTGGATTTTCCACGTGGCGCACTCCGCATGGCGCGCGACGGAGGAGCAGGTGCCGGAGGTCTACCGCTGGGTGTCCGGTAAGCAGGGCCAACCGAACTACGGCATGCCGCTGTCGGCTTGAGGGTCGGTCGCGGCAGGGCCGCGCGCAATACCTCCCGAGGGGAATGGCCACTCCCACAGATTCGACAGACGTTCCTGGCTCCCGATTCCGGGAGCGAAAGGAAGCGTCATGGCAAAGCGGTACAAGACTGGCGACATCTGCGAGAGCACGGGCCGCTATACGTTCGATGGCTACACGGACGGCACCACCAGCCCTCCGGTGACCGCCGAGGAGCGGATCATTCCCCTGAGCAAGGGAGAGACGTTCCCTCCCATCAAGTCCTCGAAGAAGGGCGCCTACTGGAAGTAGGTTGGAGATTGGCCTCCCGCCTGGGGTCCCAACTCCCTGTGGGAGGCCAAGTAGGTTCTCCATCCATGAGCCCTGACTCCTCCTCCATGCTTCGCCGCGTCGTCCGTGGCTTCGCGGCGTATGACCTCGTCATCACGCTGCCATTTCTCACGCCGTGGACGGCGGACTGGCTGCTCCGGACGTTTCGCGAGGTCCACCTGTCGCTGTCGCTGGGCGGTGAGCCGATGCCCGCGTTCACGCTCCAGCACGTGTTCTTCGTCACACTGTTCGGCGTGCTCGCCGTCATCTGGGCGCTGGTCCGCATCCTCCAGCCCACCGCGCTCCATGGCGCCATCGACACCGCGGGCCGCGTGCTCGTCTCCACCTGGATGGTCCTCGCGCTCGTTCAGGGCGCGTCCCAGGTCATTGGCTCCTTCCTCGTGATGGAGGCCGTGGGCGCCGTCGTCCAGGGCGTCGTCCTCTGGAGCCTTCGAGGACGCGCCACCTTGGCGCCCGCGCCTACATCCTGAGCCGTCATGGATCGACATCGGACGGCCATCCGAGCGCCTCGTGGACGAGGACAGAGGCGCCCTGTCGCCCGTGCGAGCGTTCAGTGCATGGAGCGCCCCGCTGGCGACACCGTGTTCTCCGTCTCCGCGAGGCGCGCATAGACGGAGAGGTATTGGCTGGCCATCCGTCGGGGCGTGTACGTCAGCGCCCATGCCCGTGCGCGCAGGGCCAGCCGGGTGCGCAGCGCCGGGTCCTTGCGAAGCATCTCCAGCGTCTCCACCAGCGCCTCCACGTCATCCGGTGGAACGAAGCACGCGGCCCCGTCCCCCCACACCTCGCGCAGGGACGGGAGGTCGCTCAACACCAGCGCGCAGCCGGACAGCGCCGCCTCCAGCGCCGTGAGGCCAAAGGGCGCATACCGGGCGGGCAGCACAAACACCGAGGCCCGTGACATCCACTCCGCCAGGACATGAGGCTCCAGGTGCCCCATCCACTGGAGGCCGCGTGGCTCCGCCTTCCGCTCGGAGGGGTGCCTCGCGTCGCCCGCGAGCTTCACCGGCCACCCCAGGCGAGGCGCGGCGGCCTCCAGCGCGGCGATGTTCTTCGCCTCATCCCACGGACTGCCCACACACAGGATGAAGGGCTCCCGCTCCGAGCGAGGCGGCACACGGTCCGCGCGCCGGGCATGCGGAATCACCTCCGCGCCGGCCAACGGCCCATAGTGGGACTGGAGCGAGGTGAGCAGGTCCATGCTGGGCGTCACCACCCGCCCCGCCGCGCGGAGTCCCTCCGAGACGGCCTCGCGGTAGCGGGCATGGTTCACCGGGGCTCCCTCCCCTCGCACCGCCCGCCACCACGACAGGCTGCACGCGTGCCCCACCACCAGCGGCTTGCGCAACCAGGGCAGTGCCCCGTGCGCATAACCATTGAGGTGCACCACGTCCGGGCGAAGCCGGTGCTCCAGGTCGAGCAACCACTCCCCCGCGGAGCGCACGTCCTCCCAGGGGTCCTCCATCCATTCCAACCGGAAGCGGCCCTCCTCGATGACGAGGTTGGGGATGCCCCGCGCCTCGGCCCACTGCGCCTGGGAGAGCGGCCCGCCCATGGTCGCCAGCGTCACATCCACGCCATGCGGCGCCAGGGCGCGGGTCAGCTCCAGCGCGTACGTCCACACATCGCCCACGGCGTCGGCCGTCATCAGCACGCGCCGCACGCGGCCCGGCGTGACGTCGTTTCCCGGTGCGCGCGAGCCCTCGCGTGGCACGGCGCCGGTGTCCCGTCCTTCCGCTTCGCTCGCGATGCCCTTCCGCCGACCGTTCATGGCTCCCCCGCCCCGCACCCAGACGCTTGGAGGGCAACGTAGGCCAAGCCCCCTCACGGGAGGATTGCCCCAGCGCACCGCTCCGCTGCACGGCATCCGATGGATGCGGCCGGACGAGGACACACCCGGGCCCCTCCTCGTCCGTTCGCCGCGCACGGGGGATTCGCTCGGCACACCCTGGCCGCCGGGCCCCCAAAGGGTCATGCTGGGAACACGAGAGGCCCTCCATGGAGATTCTCCGAGCGACTCCGTCCGAGCACACGCTGCTGCGCAACCTCTACCCGCTCTACCTGCACGACCTGAGCGAGTTCGGCGTGGAGTACAGCCTGGACGAGCAAGGCCGCTGGCGGCCCGACTTCCTGCCCACGTGGCTGATTCCCGCGCCCGAGGTCCACCCCCTGCTGCTGCGCTGGGAGGGCCGCGTGGTGGGCTTCGCCTTCGTGGGCCAGTCCCCCTTCCCGTACATGACGCCCGGACGCGACTACCGGATGAGCGAGTTCTTCATCCTTCGAAGCGAGCGGCGCAACGGGCTGGGTCGGCGCGCGGCCAGGGCGGTGTTCGACCGCTTCCCCGGCATCTGGGAGATGTCACAGCTCCCCAGCAACCGCGCGGCCATCGCCTTCTGGCGGAGCGTCATCGACGAGTACACGGGGGGCGCCTTCCAGGACACGTACATCGACGGCGCACCGGCCCAGGTCTTCGACAGCCGGCGGCGCGCGCCCCTCCTCGAGGGGCGGTAACCCGCGCGCCACCGGGGACGCCCTACTTCGTGGCGGGCGCCTTGGGCTCGGCCGGCTTCGTCCCCGCGGGCTTGCGCAGGGGGCAGGCGACAATCGCGCCGTTGGGGTCGATGGCGTCGCTGCCGGACTCGACCTTGAGAATCTTCCGGTCCTCGCCCACGACGAACGTGTAGCGCTTGGGCACCGACACCACCGGCATCTTCACGTCATACGCGGTGACAATCTGCCCTTCCGGGTCGGGGATGAAGGCGAAGGGCGCCTTCAGGTCCGCCTTGAAGCGCGCGAGCGTCTCCGCGTCATCCATGCTGATGGCCAGGACCTGCCCCTGGGCCTTCTCCACGTCCGCGTAGCGGTCCCGGTAGGCCTTGAGCTCCTTGGTACAGCCCCCAGTGAAGGCCTTGGGGAAGAAGGCCAGGATGACCGACCCCTGCTTCACCATCTCCGACAACGTGTAGACGTTGCCGGCGGTGTCCTTCGCCGTGAAGTCCGGCGCCGTCTCACCGGCCTGGGGGATGGCACCGCTGAAGAGTCCCGCAACAATCAATGGCACGAGCATGCGGCGGACTAGACAGGGTTCATGCCCCCAGGGCAAGGCGGGCCTACTTCGCCGCCTCCGCCATGCGGGCCCAAACGGCCGAGGCGGCCTCGCGCGCCTGCTCGGCCACCACGGTGGGGCTCACCGACAGCGGCCGGCGCGCCCACATGCGCCAGACACCGTCCACCATCACCGCCTCCACGTGCCGGCTGCCCAGGCCGAACACCACGTGCCACGCCAGGTTCTCCGCGGTGAGCGGCGTGGCGGGCAGGTAGTCCAGGATGAGCAGGTCCGCGATGGAGCCCTCGCGCATGGGGCCCACCGAGGCGTCGAACATCTGCGACGCCATGCGATGCCCGTTGGCCAGGTAGCGCAGCACGTCGATGGGCTGCCCCGCCTCGCGCGAGCGCAGGTACGCCGCCTGCGCCTCCGCGAACAGGTCCGCCGACACGCCGTCCGCACCCAGCGTGGCCCGGGCGCCGAACTTCAACGCGGGCGCGTAGCCCACCTCCAGGCCCTGGTTCGCGCGCGGCGTGTGCACCAGCCACGCGCCCGTGGCAATCACCTGCGCCAGGTCCGCCCAGTCCAGATGCCCCACATGTGCGAGCTGGCTCTTGGGCGACAACAGGCCCGCCTCCAGCAAGCGCGACACCGGCGAGGCGCCGTAGTTCTCGTTGCAGAGGCGCTCGTCCAGCGGGTCCTCGGCGAGCGGCAGGTGCACCCCGCCCGTCCCCAGCGACTTGAGCGCCTCCGACAGGCCCGTCAGCGCGTCCGGCCCGAGCGTGAAGCTGGGCGCCGCGCCCACCTGTCCCCGGAAGCGGCCCTTGGCCTTCTTCGCGAAGGCGACCGTCTCCTCCAGCCCTTCCTCGCGGCCCACCGCGCCCATGCGGTCCGACACCGCATAGGCGAGCAAGCCCCGCACACCCACCTCATGGAGCCCGCGCGCCACGCGCGTCAGCGAGCCTGAAATCGCCTTGGGCGAGGAGTGCAGGTCGCACACGGTGGTGGTGCCACACTGGAGCGCCTCCAGACCACTCGCACACGCGGCCACCTGCACCGCGTCCAGGTCGAGCGCGTTCTCGTAGGGCCAGACGACCTTCTCGAGGATGTCCTGGTAGGTCTCCAGCGAGGGGCGCGGCATGCCCCGGCCCAGCACCGTGTGCAGGCGGTGGTGCGCGCTCACCAGCCCCGGGAAGACGAGCTTGCCCGACAGCGCCACCACTTCATCGTCCGCGAGGGGCGTCAGGTCCTGCCCCCGGGCGACGATGCGTTCTCCTTCGATGCGCAGGTCCACACGCTCGACCAACGCCGGTTCCAGCTCGACGACGTAACCACCCTTGAGGACTGTGCCCAACCATCCCTCCGGACGCAGCGCGTGCGCGTGTCTGGGCCACCTCCCGCCAGGCCCACGAAACAGGCCGGACGTTAACACTGTCGCTCGCCTGTGCGAGCGGGCAGGTAGCGGACCCCTACCCGCCGTAATGGCCACAACACTGTGCGCGGACGCGCGCCTACACGTAGACTGCGCGCACTTTGGTGCTGGAGCAGAACCCCAATCAGGTGGGTCGCTACCGACTGTCCGCGCGTATCGCGACGGGCGGCATGGCGGAGGTGTACCTGGGCCGCCGCATCGATGATGACGGCAGCCGAGGGCCCGCGGTCGCCGTGAAGCGCTTGATGCCGCACCTCGCGTCGGACCGGCGCGTGGTGCAGATGTTCCTCAACGAGGCACGCATCACCGCGCAGGTGCGACACCCCAACGTCGTCACCATCATCGAGCTGGGCATGGAGGGCAACGAGCCCTTCATCGCCATGGAGCTGCTGGAGGGACGTTCGTTCGCCGAGCTGCGGCAGGAAGCCGCCGAGCACGGACATCGCGTGCCGCTGGGCATCACGCTGCGCGTGCTCGTGGAGGCGTGCCGAGGGCTCGACGCGGCGCACCGTGCCGTGGACGAGGCCGGCCGGCCGCTGCGCATCGTCCACCGTGACTTCACCCCGGACAACATCCACGTGGGGGTGAATGGCGCGGTGAAGGTCATCGACTTCGGCATCGCCAAGGCGGACGCGCTCGGGTCGGGCACGGAGCCCGGGGTCCTCAAGGGCAAGTTCTTCTACATGTCGCCGGAGATGATTGCCGGCAAGCCGGTGGACCACCGCGCGGACCTGTTCGCCGCGGGCGTCATGCTCTACGAGCAGCTCTGTGGGCGCCGGCCCTTCACCGGGCTCACGGCGGACGAGGTGGTGGGCCGCATCGCCGAGGGCCGCCCCCGGCCGCCCACCGCGTTCGACCCGTCCGTGCCCAACGCGCTGGAGCTGGTGTGCCTCACCGCGCTGGCCAAGGAGCCAGGGGCGCGGTTCGACAGCCTCGAATCGTTCATCGGCGCCATCGAGGCCATTGGCGGAGCCGCGGAGATCGCCTCGGCCGAGCAGTTGGCCGCGTATGTGGATTCGCTGTTCCCGCCGGACCGGGACATCAAGCGGCTGGCCCTGCGCCGCGCGCGGCTCGCGGACCCGTCCCATGGGGGCACGCCGCCTCCGCAGGCACGGCCCCTCTTGAGCGCGGTGGAGGTCCCCGCCGCGTGGCCGTCCATCAAGAGGACCACGAGCCCCGATGCCGCGACGGTGGCGGGGGCGACGCGGCAAGGCCTCGCGGGTGCGGCCACCCCGGGAGCGGAGGAGGCTCGCGCCGCGGAGGCGGGAGCTTCGGCGCATGGGGCTGGGCTCGCGGCACAGGGCGCCTCGGCGCATGGGCACGCCGCTCAGCATGCATCTGCTTCGGCGCATGGGGCTGCCGCGCCACACCCAGCGACCTCGACGCCTGGGCATGCCGGGCGGGCCCCAGCCATCTCCGCGTATGGGCACGCCGCTCAGCATCCATCTGCTTCGGCGCATGGGCCTGCCGCGCCACACCCGGCGACCTCGACGCCTGGGCATGCCGGACGGGCCCCAGCCAGCTCCGCGCACGGGCACGCCGCGCAGACCTCCGCACCTGGGCCTACGGCGCGGTCCCAGCTCGACGCGGCCCCCTCCGGGACGATGCAGCGGGAGCGTGGCGCATCGGACTCCGGAATCAGCGAGGGTGGGCCCCGTCGCTCCCGGCGTGTCCCGCTGCTCGCGGCCGTGGTCGCCGTGGGCGTCATCATCGCGGGCGCGGCCTGGTTCTTCACGCGCCCCACCCCGCCCCCCGCCGAGCGACTGGCCCGAGCCCAGAGCGCCACCACGCCGGGCGCCAAGGCCGCGGCCCTCCAGGGGCTCGGGTCGGACGAACGCGCGAGCGCCGAGGACCTGAGCCAGGCCGGAGCGCTCCTGCTCAAAGCGGGCGCGCACGCCCCGGCCCTGGAGCTGGCGGAGCGCTTCGTGACGCGCTTCCCTCAAGACATTGAAGGGCATCTGCTCGCCGCGCGCGCCGCCACGGAGCTGCGCCAGGGCAAACGCGCCGAGCGCGCCATCGAAACCGCCTCCACGCTGGCCCCCAAGGACCTTCGCCCCACCCTGGCCCTGGCCGAGCTTCGCGAGCGCCAGGGTGACGTGCCGGGCGCTCTGGACGCACTGGCCACGGCCCACAAACGCACGCCGCGCTCGGCGGAGGTGACGCCGCGCTACGGCCGGATGCTGTCCCAGAGCGGCCGGCTGGACGAAGCCGCCACCGTGCTCTCCACCTGGACGCGCGCGAATGACGACGCCGCGAGCCTCGCGGAGCTGGGCTTCGTCCGCTTCCGCCAGCAACGCGTGGACGAGGCCGCCACCCTGCTCAAGCGCGCGCTGCGCAAGGACGACCGTCTCGCCGTGGCACACTACTACCTGGGGGCCGTCCTCTTCCGGCAGGGCGACACATCCGGCGCCGAGCGCTCGTACGTCGAGGCGGACCGGCTCTCCCCCGAGGACCCGCGGGCGCTCGCCTCCCGCTGCCAGCTCCACGCCCACACGGGCAACGCGGCGGGTGTCACCGAAGTGAAGCGCGCCCTCGCCGAACGATTCCCCACCCGCGCCGAGGCCCTGGCCGCGGAGTGCGTCCCACTGAAATGACGCGGACACTTCAGCCGCACCGCCGTTCCTCCAAGCCACGCCGGACCGCGCCCATTACCTTCCAGCCCATGCGCTCTCACCGTCCTCGCCTCGCCCTCGTGGCCCTGCTCGCGGGTGCCACGGCGTGCTCGTCCTCGAGCCCTGCACGCCCCGATGACCCGGACTCCGGCGTCAACCTCCCAGTGGACGAGGAGCCCACCGTCCCGGAGCGCACCGCCTGCACCGGCCTCACCTTCGGCCCCGGCACCTACGACTGGACGGTGGAGCACGACGGCCGCACGCGCCACTACCGCGTCCACGTCCCACCGGGCTACGACGCCACGCGCCCCACCCCCGCCGTGCTGGCGTTCCACGGCTACGGCTCCAACGAGCGGGAGATGGAGGGCCTCACGCGGCTGTCCACCCTGGCCGACACGGAGGGCTTCCTCGCCGTGTATCCCGTGGGCCTGAGCGCCTCTGAAATCAACGGCAGGGGCACTGACACCACCACCCGGGGATGGAACGCGGACGCGTGCTGCGGCCCCGCCTTCATGGCCAAGGTGAATGACGTGGGCTTCGTGGACACGCTCCTCACGGACCTGGACACCCGCGTCTGCGTGGACACGCGCCGCACCTTCGCCACCGGCCTCTCCAACGGCGGCTTCTTCTCGTACCGGCTGGCCTGCGAGCGCGCGAGCCGCTTCGCCGCCATCGCCCCCGTGGCGGGCATGGACGGCACCGAGCCCTGCAACCCCTCGCGCCCCGTGCCGGTGCTGCACATGCACGGCACCGCCGACTCGGTCATCCGCTACGAGGGGGGCAACAACCTGGGCCCCTTCGGCGCCCCCTACCCGTCCGCGGAGGAATCCGTGCGGCGCTTCGCCGAGCGCAACGGCTGCACCGGCCCCACCGTGGAGACGTACCAGCAGGGCGACAGCACCTGCACCGCCGCCACCGGCTGCGTGCCGGAGACGGCCACCGCGTCCCTGTGCACCGTGCAGGGGGGCCTGCACGCGTGGCCCGGCTTCGCGGGCTACAACAACGGCACGCCGAACCTGGACGCCACGCGCGAGGCGTGGAAGTTCTTCCAGGCCCGTCCCCGGCCCTAGCCTCGCGAGGAGCACTCCGCCATGACGTCCCCCGCCCTCATCATCAACGCCGATGACCTGGGCTACGACCCGGCCGTCACCCGAGGCATCCTCCGCGCCATGCGCGAGGGCGTCGTCTCGTCGGCCACCTTCATGGTGAACACGCCCTTCTCCGAGGCCGCCGCGCGCGAGGCCCGGGGACTCGCCATTGGCCTGCACCTCAACCTCGCCCGGGGACTGCCCGTGTGGAGCGGTTTCCCGCGCGAGCTGCTCGGCGAGGACGGCGGCTTCGTGGAGGCCCGCGCGAGCCACCTCCCCGCGAACGTGGTGGAGGCGGAGTCCTTCGCGCAGCTCGCGCGGCTCGCCGGACTGCTGGGCCAGCCCGCCACCCACGTGGACGTGCACAAACACCTGCACCTGCACGCGGGCGTGCTGGAGGGCCTGGCCCGGGCGGCGAAGCGCGTGGGGGCGCCGGTGCGCTCCATCAACGTGGAGATGCGCCGCACGCTGGAGTCCCACGGCGTCGCCACCAACGCGCACTTCCTGGGTGACGCGGGCGCGGAGGCCTACTGGACGATGGAGCGCTTCGAGTCGGAGCTCGCCGCCCTGCCCCGTGACGGCGTCATCGAGCTGATGTGCCACCCGGGCTACCGGCCGGAGACGCTGAAGAGCGGCTATGCCGCCCAGCGGGAGGTCGAGCTGGAGACCTTCCTCCACCCGCGCGCCCGAGAGGTCCTGGCGCGCGCTGGCGTCGTGCCCGCGGACTTCCGCGTCCTCACGGGCGGGAGCTGAGCAGGTCCATCGACAGGTCCCCCAAGGGCCGCCGCTCCACGGAGAGCGCGTTGCGCACCCGCGCGAGCAACTCCTCCGGGCGATAGGGGCGAGGACACAGCGACGAGCCCTCCTGCGCCCACCAGGGCCGCTCGTCACCGGCCAGCAGGATGGGCACCGGCCGCGCGCGTGGCAGCGTGGCGAAGGTCTCCAGGAAGACGCCCGTCTGGCCCTGCGTGGCGCTGGTGGACAGGACGATGAGGTCCACGGGCAGGTGCGTGGCGCGCCGCAGCGCCTCGGCGCCGTCACGCGCGGTGAGCACCTCGAAGCCCTCCGCGAGCAGCACCCGCTCCGCCGCGGCCTCCTGGGCCCGGTCCTCGTCCAGGAGCAGCAACCGGTGCGGCAGCCGCTTCACGTCGTGAGGCGCCATGCGCGGCAGGCCCAGGGTGAAGGTGCTGCCCTGCCCCTCCGCGCTGCGCATCGTCAGCCCGCCACCGTGCAGCCGCGCGATGGAGTGGCTGATGAAGAGCCCCAAGCCCAGCCCTCCGAAGTTGCGGTGCGACACGTTGCGCGCCCGGTAGAAGCGCTGGAACACCTGCGACTGGTCCGCGCCCGGGATGCCGATGCCGTGGTCCTTCACGTGGATGCGCGCCTCGTTGTGGAAGCGCTCCACCGTCACGACGATGGGCTCCTCCGAGGCGCTGTACTTGTGCGCGTTCTCCAGCAGGTTCACCAGCACCTGCTCCAGCCTGTCCCGGTCGCCGCGCACCCAGACGCGCTCGCGGGGCACCTCCACCGTGAAGGGCCGCTCGAAGGCCGCGCGGAAGTGGTCCACCACCTCCGCGACCAACTGCCCCACCTCCAGCGGGGCCAGGTCCAACGCCAGCTTCCCCGCGTCCAGGCGCGACGCGTCCAGCAGGTCCTCCACCAATCCCACCAGCCGGTCCACCTGCCGCTTGGACTTGAGCACCGTGGCCAGCTCCACCGGATGTCCCGCCGTCAGGCGCCGCTCCATGGTGAAGAGACCCAGCTTCAACGGCGTGAGCGGCGTCTTCAGCTCGTGGCTGGCGATGGAGATGAACTCCTCGCGGACTTGAAGCGCGGCCTTGGCCTCGCGCAGCAGGCGCGCGTTCTCCACCGCCACGGCGAGCTGGTTCGCCGCCGCGCTCCACAAGTCCAGCTCCCGCACGGAGAAGGACGTCCCCGGCTCCTTGTAGAGCAGCAGCAGGCCCACCGTCCGGCGCGGCGCGCACAGCGGCACCGCGGCGAAGATGGAGCCCATGGAATCCCCATAGCCCCGCTGGATGCCCAACTGCGCCTGCCGGAGCGCCAGCGCCTGCCGGAACGGGTCCGCCTGGGAGTCGAAGCTCGCCTCGGGCGCCTCCGAGCCGGCCAGGTCCGACACCGCCACCCGGCGCAGGTCGCCGTCCTCCTCGCACAGGAACACCTCGGCGCGGCGCACATGGGCGCAGCGCACCAGGGCCACCACGGCGGCGGCGCAGACGCTGTCCACCTCCAGCGTCTCGCCCACGGAGCGGGCAATCTCCTGCACCGCCTGGGAGAAGGCCCCTTCGTCGTCCACCCCGGAGGACTCCACGACGAGCCAGGCGCCTGCTGTCTCGCTCGCCGCCGCCGGCTTCACCTGGACCCGAACCTGCCGCAGCCCTCGGGTGATGACGTGGCCCGTGTGGGGCACACCCTCCCGGATGGCGCGCTCCAGCCCGTCCAGGCTCCGGGTGCGCTCGAGCGCGTCCCGCAGGTCGCCCCCCGCGTGCAGCGCCACGCCCGTCTTGAGGGTGAACCCCTCCTCGCACCACTGCACGCGCAGGTCCGGACCGACACGAACCAGGGCCAGCGGAAGGCACGAGAATGCATCTTCGACGTCGGAAGGAAGCGGCATGTGCTCGGGCGGGGGGAAGAGACGTCCCTTGATTATGGGTCCCCGCCAGGACGGCAACCGGGCCCCCCCTCGGATTCACCCCTGCTGGACACCCGCCGCGTTGGCAGGCGGACATCGATGGGAGGGATGACACGCGGCGTTGGTGTGGTAGACGACAGCGTTATGCCCTCGCAGCCGTCCAAGGAACTGCAGACCTTCCCCAACCCCGCCGCCGATCGCGATTACGAAATCACGTTCGACGTGCCGGAGTTCACCTGCCTCTGCCCGCTCACCGGCCAGCCGGACTTCGCACGCTTCAAGATTACGTACGTGCCGGACCAGAGCTGCATCGAGCTCAAGAGCCTCAAGCTCTACATGTGGGCCTACCGCAATGAGGGGGCCTTCCACGAGAAGGTCACCAACACCATCGCGGACGACATCATCAAGGCCATCCAGCCGCGCAAGCTCACCGTGGTGGGCGACTTCTTCGTGCGCGGCGGCATCGGCACCATCGTCACCGTCACGCACGACAAGTCGAAGCAGCAGGCCTGAACCGCGCCGGGCCTTCAGCGGGTGAGCTGCTCCACCAGCGGCGCCCACTGGGCCTGGGTGAAGTAGAGGCCGGTGCCCGCCGCCGTCAGCAGCGCGATGGCGGCGGCCACGGCCCACTTCAGCTTCCCGCCCTGGCGGGAGCGCCCCGTGTCGAACACCTCCACCGCGGCATCCAACTCATGCGGACGCATGAGCTGCTGGGCCTCCGTCTCCGTCAGCTTCTGCCGGTGACGCAGGAAGGCCACGAGCAGGGCCGCGTGTGACACCTGCACCTCCTGCGCGAGGAACACGTCCAGCTCGCGCCGCATGGCCGCGGCGTCCGGGAAGCGGTCGTCCGGCCTCACCTCCATGGCGCGCTGGATGATGCGCACCAGGGGCGCGGGGACGTTGGGCGCCACCTTGGGGAGCGGCGTGTACTTGCCGTCGCGAATCTTCGCGAACACCTCGCCCGCCGTCTTGCCGTGGAACGGCCGCGCGCCGGAGAGGGCTTCGTAGAGCAGCACGCCGAGCGAGAAGATGTCGGTGCGGCCATCCACCGGCACGCCCGTCACCTGCTCTGGGGACATGTACGACGGCGTCCCCACCGCCATGCCCAGTTGGGTGAGCGCCTCCAGGCCCACGTCCTTGGCGATGCCGAAGTCCATCAGCTTCACCTCACCGGACTTGGTGAGCATGACGTTGGCGGGCTTGAGGTCGCGGTGGATGATGTGGCGGAAGTGCGCGTGGTCCAACGCGCTGGCGATGCGCGCGGCGATGACGCCCGTGACGTCCGCTGGCAGCGGGCCTTCCTTGATGAGCGTGTGGAGGGTGGGCCCATCCACCAGCTCCATCACCATGAAGAGGCCCTCGCCCTTCTCCACCATGTCATACAGCGTGACGATGTTCTGGTGACGGAAGGCCGCGAGCGCGAGCGCCTCGCGCCGGAAACGCGACAGGGTTTCGCGGTCGCGCTGGCCATCCGGGAGCAGCTCCTTGATGGCGACTTCGCGCTGAATCATCTCGTGCAGGCCCCGGTACACCAGGGCCATGCCACCACGTCCCAGCTCTCCGAGTACGCGGTAGGCACCAATCTTCCGATGACGGACGGGCTTCGCAGCAGGGGGCACGGCGCGCAGGCTATCGAAGCGCGCGCACAGCGTCGATGGGGGCGTGGCCGGCCGCCGCCGAGCCGGGTCGGAGTCGATATGCTCTGGTCTCCCCTGAAGAAAGCCCGATTCCTCCTCCCTGTTCTCGCGCTCTTCACGTTCAGTGCCTGCGTCGGTAGCAAGCACCCCTACCAGCCGCGTCCGTCCAAGGCGAAGAAGTCCAAGCGGAACAGCAAACAGTGCCACCCGAGCCAGTACTGGGATGGCGACCAGTGCAAGCACAAGGGGAAGGGCAAGGGGGCGAGGAAGCACGACGGGTGACGTGGGCTCGGCGGCGTCTCAATCCCGGTGACACGGTGAGGCCGTCCCGTGGGCGCGCCGGGAGCGGTAGGGTGGCGGGTGTCCATGCGTGCCGAAGCCTCGCTGCCGTTGATGAACACGCCCGCCGCCGCCCTCGCGTCCAACGAGGTTCGTGACGAGCGCTTCACGCTGTTGGACGGCGGGACGGAGGCGTACCCGCGGATGCTGGAGGCCATCGCCTCCGCGCAGGTGCGGGTCCACCTGGAGGTCTACACCTTCGAGCGCGAGGGCATTGGCGCGCGCTTCCTGGAGGCCTTGGTGGCGGCGGCGCGGCGCGGTGTCGCGGTGAAGGTGGTGGTGGACGGCTGGGGCAGCATTGGCGCCAGCCGCCACCTGACGCAGACGATGAAGGCCGCGGGCGCGAAGGTGCGGGTGTACAACCCGCTCACGTCGCTGTTCACCGGCCGCTCGTGGCGCAACCACCGGAAGATTCTGCTCGTGGATGACGCGGTGGCGTTCCTCGGGGGCATCAACATCGGGGATGCCTACGCGGCGAATGGCGACCAGCCCGGCTGGGCCGACCTGGCGCTGGAGCTGCGGGGTGACATCTGCCGGCAGCTCGGGGCCACGTTGCATGCGGGGACGTCCGCGTTGGAGTCGGGCGCGGTGAAGCTGTTCCTGTCGGGCTTCGGCGGCGGGCACCGGCTTCGAAAGCGGTACCTCCAGGCGATTGACGGCGCCAGGCACGAGGTGGTGCTGGCGCACGCGTACTTCCTGCCGGACAAGGGCTTCATGCGGGCGCTCAAGCGCGCGGCGCGGCGGGGGGTGTCGGTGCGGCTGATGTTGGCCGGGCGCAGCGATGTGATGTTCGCGCGCGCGGCGACGATGCGGCTGTACCGCGACTTCCTCCGCGCCGGGGTGAGCATCCACGAGTGGACGGCCTCCACGCTGCATGCCAAGGCGGCGCTGGTGGATGGGCGCAAGCTCCTGGTGGGCAGCTTCAACCTGGACCCGTTGTCGCTCGTGAACCTGGAGACGCTGGTGGAGGTGGTGGAGCCCGGCGTCGCGGCGCAGGCACAGCAGTGGCTGGACAAGCACGTGCGCGATGCCCGGCGCGTGTTCCTGGAGGACTGCGCGCGCTCGGGGCTCCAGCAGTGGCTGTTGGACGTCGTGGGGCTCGCCGTGGCCCGGTTCGCGGAGGACTTCGCCAGCTTCATGGGCCGGCGGCGCAAGCGGTAGCGTGTCCCTGTGTTGGCGCGGCCGTCCTGGCCCGCTCGGGAGGGGACATGCCGCGACATCCGTGGTGGGCACTGTGGGTCGGCACCGTGGTCGCTGGGTGTGCGGGGCGACCGGAGCGCTACGGCTTCGACTCCGCGACCAGTGCGTGCCGACACAATCCCGCCGCGTGCGCGAAGATGGCGGGCGAGGAGGCCCTCCTCCCCGGGTCCCAGGCCCTGCGGGTGGCGGCCTCCATTGGCACAGCGGGTAACGCGGCACTGCGGCTGCTGAAGGCCGCGGAGCGGGATGCCATCGAGGAGGCCTTGGAAGCCTGTGCCGACGATGCACGCTCGACCGTGCTCATCGCTTTGTTCAACGGGAGGAGTCCCACTCCGGAAGAATGCCGATCGGAGGTCTCCATGGATGCGCAGGGGCGCCCCATCACACTCGCGATGAAGCTTGGCACCGAGATGCACAAAGTCGCGCTCCCCTGCGCGCACAGACACCTGAGCGAACTCTGGCCAGGAGGCTTCCGGCTTGAGCCCCGTTATCGCTACAACCCGGACTCAGGCAGATGGGAACCCATGCGGGAGGAGGCCGTGCGCGCACTGTTGAAACAGGGCCGGGGCAGTGAATTGAAGGGAACGCTCGTCCCGGACGTGGTCATCCACGCGGGGCTCGAGACCCAGATCCTGGCGATCTACGACTTCAAGTTCCCGTGCGTGACGCCCACCCGTCCTTCGGCCTGGCCCCGGTATCCACAAGGGCATCCCCATGCGGGCCAGCAACAAGACGCCATGTACCAACGTGCGTTGAAGCCAAAGCAGGCCCCCCTCCAAATCACGCCTCGACTGGGAACCCTGCCATGAGCATCCCACCTCCAAAGCTTCAGCTTCAGGACCGAGACAATGCGACGGGCGTGTCCGTGGGACTCAGCGCGACCTTCTACCTGCCCTACGCCCACGCGCCCCTGGCACCCGTGGTCCTGCAGTCGCTGGAGCGCTACCAACGGGCCGTGGGTCCCCAGGTGCTGACGTCGTACGCAGGCGAGGATGGCGAGTGGCAACACCTGGACTCGCGGGGCTGGGCGGCGGTCCGCCGAGAGATGCAGGATGCGCCATGGGCCAACGTCCTTCTTTCGGATGCCTCCCCAGAGGCGCCTTTCCGATTCGAGTATGTGAGGCGTGATCGTGTCGACGGGCCCCTTGAAAGCGGGGTCGGCGAAGTCAGCGTCGTTACGTTCTGGCTCTCCACCGGGTTCCTGGAACAGCACGGACCACGGGAGGCCCGTGAGTTGATGGTAGCCCTCGCCGAGCCCCTCCCCTTCTCCTCAGGCAACGCGGGCCTGGCCTTCAGCGCCGCTCTCGACGTGTCGGCCAACGTCCGTCAGGTGCGTCGTGCCTGCCTTCGATATCCGGGGCTGGATGTGCTCAGGCCCGGCATCACTTCGCTGAACATTGGCACACGCGTCCGGGGTCCTTCCTGGCTGACCTTCTTGGGAACACCTGTCCTGGGCCAACTCGGAGGGGTCGACGCACTCCGCGCACGGCTCACGACGCCCGGAATCACCGTGCAGGCTCTGGAGCAGGCAAGCGCGGTTGTCACCCTGGGCGAATGGCCCGAAATGGGCGACGGTGAGCCACTGCCTGCCTACCGGGAACTCGCGCGTGTCCTGGAACCCTGGATGCTGTGGGGAGAGGGCGAATCCATTCTCGGGCTCACGCCCGAAGAGGCACGCCGCTGGGAGCGCCGCTTCCTCGACTGAGAAGCTGCCACGCGCTTGTCACATCCGAGGGAGGACTTCCGGTGCGGTTCCCGCTGCACCTTGTGGCCAGGGACCGTACACTCCCGCCAGAACCGCTCATGCCTCCTCGCCCCCCTCAGCCCGTACTCGCCGCCATTGACGTGGGCACCAATGCCGTCCGCCTGGAGCTGGCCCGGCCCGACGCCGACGGCGCGCTCGAAACCCTGCACCAGGAACGTGACGCCATCCGTCCTGGTGAGGGCGTCTTCGCCACCGGCTCCATGCCCGAGGAGACAGCCGAGCGCCTGCTGTCCACCCTGCGCCGCTACTCCGCCCTCTGCCGCCGTCACAAGGCGCACGTGCGCGCCGTGGCCACCAGCGCCCTGCGCGAGGCGAAGAACAGCGCCGACATCGTCCGCCGCGTTCGCGAGGAGTCCGGCCTCAACCTGGAGGTCGTCAGCGGCAAGGAAGAGGCCCGCCTCATCTGCCTGGGCGTGCTCCACCGCAAGCCGCCCCACACGCGCTCGCTGCTCATCGACATCGGCGGCGGCAGCACCGAAATCGCCACCGCCGTGGGCGAGAAGCCCGACAACCTCTGGAGCCTCGCGCTCGGCTCCGTGCGCCTCACCGAGGTCTTCGACGCCTCGCGCACCGTGCCCCCCAAGCAACTGCGCCTGATGCGCAGCTTCGTCTCCGACGTGCTGCACAAGACGCTGCCACCCACGGTGGCCAACGTCCCCCGCGTGGCGCTCGGCTCGTCGGGAACCATCAGCGCCGTGGTGTCCTTCGCCGCCGCGGAGAACAGCGGCAACGCCACCGTCCGTCAGCTCACGCAGACCGTGGACACCCTGGCGCAGATGCCGCCCGAGCGCCGCCGCAAGCGCTTCGACCCGCGCCGCGCGGACATCATCGTCTCCGGCGCCGTCATCCTGGAGGCCGTGGCCAAGTACCTGGGCGTCGAGTCCGTCAGCGTCGTCAACCGCGGCCTGCGCGACGGCATCCTCGTGGACCTGCTCTACAAGCAGGACGAGCACCGCGAGGACCACAGCCTCGCGGACGCCGCCCTGGCCATGGGCAAGCGCTTCTACTTCGACGAGAAGCACGCCCGGCAGGTGGCCCGACTGTCCCTGGGCCTGTTCGACAACCTCGCCGCCCTGCACCAGCTCCCGCTGTCCGTGCGTCCCTACCTGGAGGTCGCCGCCCTCCTCCATGACGTGGGCCACGCCGTCAGCTACGAGCGGCACCACAAGCACACGTACTACCTCATCCGCCACGCCGACCTGCCGGGCCTCGCCGACCGCGAGCGTGAAATCGTGGCGCGCGTCGCCCGCTACCACCGGCGCAGCCCGCCCGAGTTGGCCCACTCCGGCATGGCGGGCCTCAACCCCGTCGAAGCGCGGACGGTGCGCAAGCTCGCCACCCTGCTGCGCGTGGCCAACTCGCTGGACGTCAGCCACCACCAGCCCATCAAGGATTTCAAGGCCACCAATGGCCGCGAGGGCGTGGCGCTGCACCTGCACACCAAGCACCCCGTGGACCTGGAGCTGTGGAACGCCGACCGCGAGGTGCTGAACTTCCGCCGCGTCTTCGGCAAGCGCCTCACGTTCCACGTCCACCACACCTCCAGCAGCCGTTAGCCCTCGCACCGCCGGCTGCTGGGCGGAAGAGGGGGCGGCGCGCGCTTTGCCCCCGCCCCGGGCGATGCCCAGGCTCCAAGTCACGCGGGTCTGCGTCCGCGCAGGCCCTTTTCGTCTTGGGGCCCCGAGGGGGCAGGAGCGCGCGCAATGAAGGCTGTCGTTTTCCATGGGATTGGGGACATCCGGCTCGACGACGTGTCGGAGCCCCAAATCGAGAAGCCCACGGATGCCGTCGTCCGCATCACGGCGAGCGCCATCTGCGGCACCGACCTCCACATGATTCGCGGCACCATGCCGGGCATGAAGCCGGGCACCATCCTGGGCCACGAGGGAGTGGGCGTCATCGAAGCGCTGGGTGATGACGTCCGCAACTTCAACATCGGCGACCGGGTGGTCATCCCCTCCACCATCGCTTGTGGCAACTGCTCGTACTGCCGCGCCGGGTACCATGCCCAGTGCAACGACGCGAACCCCAACGGCCCCAGCGCGGGCACGGCCTTCTTCGGTGGCCCGCAGGAGACGGGGCCCTTCCACGGCATGCAGGCGGAGAAGGTGCGAGTGCCCTTCGCCAACGTGGGCCTCGTGCGGATTCCCGAAGGCGTCACCGACGAGCAGGCCATCCTCATCTCGGACATCTTCCCCACCGGCTACATGGGCGCGGAGCTGGCGGAAATCAAACCCGGTGACACCGTGGCGGTGTTCGGCTGCGGGCCCGTGGGCCTCTTCGCCATCGTGAGCGCGAAGCTGCTCGGCGCCGGCCGCGTCTTCGCCATCGACTGCCACGAGGACCGGCTGGAGCTGGCCCGGGCCCAAGGCGCCGAAATCATCAACTTCGACGAAGAGGACCCGCTCGAGACGCTCAAGCGCCTCACCAACGGCATTGGCGTGGACCGCGCCATCGACGCGGTGGGTGTGGACGCCATGCACCCGCACCACGGCCCCGCGGCGAAGAAGGCCCACCAGGAGAAGGCCGAGTTCAAGCGAGAGGTGAAGGAGGCCGCCCCCAAGACGAACCCCAAGGGCGACAACTGGGTGCCCGGTGATGCGCCCGCGCAGGCCCTGCTGTGGGCCGTGGAGGGCCTGGCCAAGGCGGGCACGCTGTCCATCATCGGCGTCTATCCGCCGCAGGTGCGCACGTTCCCCATCGGCATGGCGATGAACAAGAACCTCACGATGAAGATGGGCAACTGCAACCACCGCAAGTACATCCCCAAGCTGCTGGAGCTGGTGCGCACCGGCGTGGTGGACCCCACCGCCATCCTGTCCCACGTGGAGCCCATGGGCAGCGCCATTGACGCGTACCGCAACTTCGACGTGCGCAAGCCCGGCTGGGTGAAGGTGGAGCTGGAGCCCACGCAGCTCCAGTAGCCCCCGCTCACGCGTCCAACAGCAGGCACGAGTCCCCGAACTCGTGCCCCAGGTAGCCGCGCGCCTCCGCGTGCGCGGCCACCTCCTGGAGCAGCGGCAGCGGCGCGAAGGCCTGGAGCAGCGCATGGTGGCTGCTACCGGGCTCGTGAACGCCGGTGAGCAGTCCATGCACCATGCGCGGCACGAAGCCTGGGCCCAGGAGCAGGTCCGTCACCTCGTCTCCCGCCACCAGCCAGCCGCCGTGCTGCGCCGCGCGGCCCTCCAGGGCTCGCACCACGGTGGTGCCCACCGCCACCACGCGCCCGCCCGAGGCCCGCGTGTGCAGGACGGCCTCCACCGTGGCCTCGGGGATGTCCGAGCGCTCGGGCCGGGGCAGCGCCGCGTCCAGCACCGCGTCCCCCGTGGAGGACAACCCCGCCGCGTGCGTGAGCGACGCCAGCCGGACGCCTTGACGCCGCAGCGCCAGCAGCACGCTCCACGTGAGGGGCAATCCCGCGGAGGGCGGCTCCGCGGACCAGGGACGCGCGCCGTACGCGGTCTGCACGTGCCACAGCGACAGCGGCGCCTCCGTGTACGCGTACTGCACGGGGCGACCGCTTCGGTAGAGCCCGGACCAGAGCGCCGCGCCCGTCGCGTCGAACGCCACGCGCAAGAGCCTCGGTGACGGCGGCAACACCTGCACCACCCGGGCCTTCAGGCCGCCTATCAACAGGCCCTCGCCCTCGGACACCAAAGGGGGCAGCGGCCGGTCCTCGGTGCGCCGCCGCCAGTCTCCCGCGCCGAACAGCACCACCGTCCAGGTGCCATCCGGCTCGCGGGACAACAGGCGCAGCTCGATGCGCTCTCCCGACGTCGTGCGGCCAGGGAGCGACGCGGGCAGGGTCCCCGCGTCGTTCACCACCAGGAGGTCTCCCGCGCGCAGCAGCGACGGGAGGTCCGCCACCCGCGCGTCCTGGAAACGGCGGGCGCGGGGTTCGACATGCAGCAGGCGCCCTTCCTCGGGACGCTCCGAGGGCCAACGCGCGGGGTTCATGCGGCCTCCAGCTTCGCCGCCTCCAGGCGGGCTCCCGAGGGCTGCGACTCCGCCTGCCACGCCGCCCACTCGATGAGCCGCGCCGCCACCGCCTCCGGCTTGCTCAATTGCGAGTAGTCCCCGTCCGGAACCGCGTCCCGGTACATCCGCGTGTCCATCTCCCCGGGGTCCACCGCGAAGAAGCGCACGCCCGTGCCCTCCAGCTCCGCGGCCCAGACGCGGCCCAGGTGCTCCAGCGCCGCCTTGGACACGCCATACGCGCCCCAGCGGGGATAGGCGGAC
Organism: Myxococcus hansupus; assembly: GCF_000280925.3. Lineage (NCBI taxonomy): Bacteria > Pseudomonadati > Myxococcota > Myxococcia > Myxococcales > Myxococcaceae > Pseudomyxococcus > Pseudomyxococcus hansupus. The sequence continues at coordinate 671,281 of NZ_CP012109.1, read as the reverse complement.
ACCGCCGCGTCCGAGGTGATGTGCAGCACCAGCCCCTTCCCTCGCACCGCCATGTTCCCCGCCACCGCCTTGGTGAGGCGGAAGGGGCCCACCACGTTGACCTCCAGCACGCGCTGCAGGTCCTCGCACGCGGTGTCCAGCAACAGCGGCAATGGCGTGGGGCCCAGCGTGCTCGCGTTGTGGACCAGCACGTCCAACGGGCCCACCAGCGCCGTGGCCGCGCCCACCATCGGGTAGATGGCCTCCTTGTCTCCCACGTCGTAGGCCAGCGCGTGGGCGTCCAGGCCCTCCCAGCGCAGGGCCTCAGCGACTGCCTCCATCTCCGCGGCATGCCGGGCCACGCCCACCACCCGCGCGCCTCTGCGAGCGAAGCCGTTCATCAGCGCCAGTCCCAGGCCCCGGCTCGCGCCGGTAATCAGGATGCTCTTGTCGATGCGGACCATTCGTGTGTCCTCCTTGTGTCTGGAGATACACGGCCTCCGCCATTCCGTTGGCAGCCAGGCCAAAGGCTTGGCAGATTGCCAATCCATGAACGACGATGACCTGCCTGGCAGACTGGCCCGGAACATCCGCTCGCTCCGGGAGACGCGAGGCGCCACCCAGGCGCAACTGTCCCGGCTCGCGGGCGTGCCACGGGCCACCTGGGCCCACCTGGAGTCAGGGGCCGCCAACCCCACGCTGACCGTGCTGCACCGCGTGGCCGCCGCGCTCCAGGTGTCGCTGGAGGAGCTCATCGCGAAGCCCCGCGCGAGCGCTCGGCACTACCCTCGCGCCACCCTCCCCGTCCGGACGCGCGGCGGCGGCATGCTGCGCAAGCTGCTCCCGGACCCGCTGCCGGGCATGGAGTTTGACCGCGTGGAGTTGCCGCCGCAGGTCCGCGTCACCGGTGTTCCCCACACACCGGGCACCCGCGAGTACCTCGCGTGCGAAGTGGGCGAGCTGGTGCTCATCGCCAGCGGGGAGCGCTTCGTCCTCCAGCCCGGTGACGTGGTGGTGTTCCGGGGAGACCAGAAGCACTCCTACGAGAATCCTGGAGCCCGGACGGCCGTGGGCTACTCGGTCGTCCTGCTGGCGCCCTCGATATGAGCGCACCGGCGTCACCGAGCGGGAGCGCTAGACTGGGTGCCATGGCGCACCTCTCGCGAGTCCTCACCGTCGTCCTGGGCGCCGCGCTTGGCGCGGTGGGGGCCTGGCTGCTGATGAAGCCCCCCTCGCCGTCGCTGCCGGACACGCCCGCCGTGGTGCAGCAGATGCGGGACGTGGCGAGGCTGGAGACGCTGGAGGTCGCCCTCTACAAGAAGGTGACCTTCACGCCCGAGCCGCAGGCCACCGATGCGCTCTGGAAGGACGTGCTGAACTGGGCACGTTACGCACTCCAGAATCCCCACGGCCGCGCGATTGTCTTCGCGAACGCGCACCTGGGCTTCGACTTCCAGCGCTTCGACCGCTCCCACCTCCAGGTGACGGGCACCCGCGTCTCCGTGGTGCTGCCGCCGATGGAGGTGAAGGTGGAGCTGCGTCCGGGGGAGACGGAAATCATCGACTCCAACCTGGACAGCGAGCAGACGGCGCAGTTGTTGGAGAAGGCCCGGCTCGCCTTCGAGCAGGAAGTCCGCGCGGATGGGCGCCTCCAGCGGCGGGCCCGCGAGTCGGCGGAGCGCTCGCTGCGGGCACTGCTGCTCACGCTGGGCTACCGCGAGGTGGTGTTCGTGGACAGCCTGCCCATGGGCACCACGGGCTGAGCGCGGCTCACACCGGGGACAGGCCTTCCTCCGTCAGGCGGAAGGTGCCCGGGATTCCATCCGGAGAGGGCACGAGCCGCGCCAGCGACGCGCGGGCCTTGGCGTCCGATTCGAGGCACACCAGCACCCATTCTCGTCGGGCCAGGGACACGAGGTAGGGACCTTCTCCCACGAGTTCCGCCAACGCCTGCCGCTGCGGCGCCAAGAGCAGACGCGCGGCATCATGACCGTCCCCCTCCGCCACCGCCCACAGACCCGTGAGGGCTTTCGACGGCCGGATTTGCCCCTGGTCGATGAGCACGCACCCTACCTTGGCCACGTGTGAGGACAGGTTGCGCCAGGCCGCCGCGTCCGCTGAATCGGGCGTGAGTCCCGCTGGCGCCAACGCGGACTCCGGCAGGTAGCGGACGAACTCGGCGTCTTCCAGGACGTAGAAAATCTCCAGGCCCGCGGGGCCCGGCCGGTGCAGTGCGCCCACGGCCCGTGCTTCGAAACCCGCCGGGCGCAGCACCGGACGCAGACGGGCTTCCAACGACGCGCCCTCTTCCCCCAGGCCCGAGGACAAGCCGCCGAGCTGTGCCGCCAGGGCCTCCGCGTGGGCCGTCAGCCCCTGTGAGCCTGGAGCCTCCAGGTACGCCGCATACAACGAGCCGACATCCACGCGCCCCACGCCCCCCGTGGCGAGCTTCACGAGCAGGTCCTTGCCCTGCCTCCGAAACACCACCCGCGCGCGGCCCAACGCGGCCGTGAGCGCGGCGGTGAACTCCGGACGCAGCACCTGCTCCTGGGGGACGGGCGGAGGCGGCAGGTCCACGGCCTCCAACTCCTCCTTCAGCAGTCGCGCCTCGGCGTCGAAGGGGTCCCGGGCCAGCGCATCCGCGACATAGGCGCGCGCCTTGTCCGTCTCACCGCGCCGCAGGCCCAGCACGGCCAGGACCTTGAGCACCTCGGGGTCGTCGGGCGATTGCGCCAGGACCTCCGTCAGCAGTCGCTCCGCGTCGCCATGCCGCTCCAGGCCCAACAAGGCCCGCGCCAGCCCGAGCCGGACGGGCAAGTCGCGCGGGAAGTCTCGGCGCAGGGACTCCAGCAGGGGCAGCGCGTCGCGCTCGGCGCCCGCGTTGACCAGGGCATGCGCCAGGGCCAGCCGCAAGACGGGGCCCGCATCACGCTGCGCCTCGGCGCGGAGCAGGGACAGCTCCGCGTCGCTCAACGTCTCACCCGCTTCCACCTTCCGGCGGACGCGCTCCAGGCTCAGTGGGGCACTCACCCGAGGGACTCTAATTCCCTCTTGAGGCCAGCCCAACCACTGGCAGCCAGCTCAGACGAAGAGGCTTCCAGGCGTCAGTGTCTGCTCGGCTGCTGCGGCTCCTGCATCGACATGGGCATGCCCATGCTGGCCGTGGGCTCCTCGTCGTCGAGCATCCCGCGAATCATCTCGCGCAACTCGGCGGAGTCCTCGTGGCCGTGCACGGAGACCGCGTGCGCGATGGCCGCCTGGAAGACCTCGTCCTCCTCGCCCGAAATCGTGAGCGTGCAGTGGGTGTCGCTGGGCGCCTTCCGGCAGTCCATCATCTTGCGTGACATGGTGGTGCCTCCTCCTTCCGCAGAGGTGGACACCCACGCCCAGCACCACAAGGGATGGGCGGGCAGCCAGGGCCTGGCTGCCGCGCCGATTTGGCCCGTGCTCAGCGTGCGTTGAGCGTGGCCACGAAGAACCGACTCAAGGCCGCGAACAGCCGCGGCGACAGGGCCTCATATTGCTGCTGTGCCTCGGGCGTCTCGAAGTACTGGTCATTCCACGAGCCCATGCCGCCGAAGATGTCGCACAGCAGGTAGGCGAGCAGCGCCCGCAGCTTCTCCTCGGACAGCCCCAGCGGGATGAACAACGACAGGGACCCCAGCTTGCGCCCGAAGACCTCCAACGGCTCGTCGTCGAAGCCCGCGGCCTTCGCGGCGTCCAGATGGGCCTGCATGGGCTCTCGTGCGAGGCTGCCATAGCTCGGCGACTGCCCTTCCAGCGCGAAGAGCGCGAGCTTGAAGGCGGGCGCGAAGTTCGACCCCTGCTCGGAGGCGAAGCGGCCCGCGTCCCGGAGCACCTCGATGAAAGCGCGCCGCGCGTCGTCCCAAGCCGGTCCGTTGGAGACAGGAGAAAGGCCGTCCCCCAGCTCGTGGAACAGGAACATCTGGTACACGTCGGGGTTCGACTGGAGGCGCAGCAGGTCCTTCTCGGGGATGGCGTCCGCGTCGACCGGAAACATGAGGTCCACGCACCCGCGAAGGGGCTCGGGAAGGGTCAGCGTCGCGCCCTGAGCACGGCCGGCGCGTTGAAGCGCTTCCATCATGTTTCCGGTGAACATCGACTGGAGCCCGTCCGACGGCATCGCCCTGAGCCGGGCAGGGAGAGACTCCACCGTGTCGGGCGGCGTGCCCTCCGGCAGGAACTGGTTCAGGTCCTGGACGATGCGACTCCAAGCGTCCTGGGCGAAGGGCTGGGCATCCACCAGGTCCGCGAACTGCTGGGGCGTGGTCGCCTCCGTGACGCGGAGCTGCTCCTCTCTCGGGACGTACTCGGCCTGCTGCTCCGGCGACATGAAGCCGCGCATCATCTCGTCCGGATCGCTCGTGTAGAACGCCGCCTTGAACGCGTCGGGGACACTCACCGCCGAGCCCTGCTTCCGGAGCGCGACCTGGAGTTCCTCCAGCAACTCATTGCCGCGCAGGTCGTAGTGAACGAAGCCCGCGGGCGAGGCCAGGTAGTCCGCCACCTCCGAGACCGGCACCGCGGGCCGGCCATTCATCTCGTTGTTCTCGGAGACAGACGCCGCCCAGGCCTCGAAGATGCGGTCCGCATGGGGCTGCGCGCGCGCGAACTCCACGAGCCGCTGCGGCGTGAGCAGATACGGACGGCTGGGGTGCGTTCGCAGCAGGAAGTGCGAGGACGCCCCTCCCGAGGTCACCTCCATCACCGTGCCCCCTGTGTTGGCGAACGCGGCGGCGATGTGCGCGGGGAGTGCATCAGGAGCGGCGGAGCCGAAGTCCACCACCCGGGCGGAAACGGGCTCATTCGGGGCGAGCTGTTCGAGCCAATCGGCCAGCGATAGCTCACGCCCGTCCCGGCGTTGAACCCCCAGCGAATACACCCGAGGCACCGCGAGCCGTCGCAGCGACCAGCCTTCGCCCAGTTCCTTCTCCAGCGCCTCGAGCCGCTCCGGCCACCGGGCACGGTCGCCCTGCAACAGTGAGGTCACCAGCACCAGGCACAGGTCATCGACGCGCAAGCACGGCCTCCATGAAACGAACGCGGCGGGAAGCGCCGCACCGACGGACAGCCAAGCACGCCGGGAGGAGGATGCAAGCACGACTCGGACTCACGGCGACCCGTTCGGACAACGCCCGAAGCCGCATCGGCTCCTCGTGAAGAGCCCCCACTTTTGCAGGCCACCGACTTCGCCCCCATGGCGCCCTCCGGGAGCGAACCGGATTGGCAGGGCGTCTCACGTAGGAGGCGACGCGCCAGTTCGTGCAGGCCCCTGCTCCTCCGCGAGCAGCGGAGTCGCCCCCACCAGGGTGATGCACGCTAAAGGCGCCGAGCCAGTTCGTGCAGGCCGCTACTCCTTCGCGAGCGGCGCAGTCGACACCTCCAGGGTGATGCACACCGGAGGCGGCGCTCCCAGCCGGTAGAGCACAGCGCACCTCTCGACGAGGGGCGCGATCCGCACCCGCGGGACGGCCAACGCCGAAGGCGGCGCGCCCAGCCAGTAGAGCAGTGCACCTTCACGCGGGGCTCGGTCCGCGCCCGCAGGACGGCCAACGCCGAAGGCGGCGCGCCCAGCCAGTAGAGCAGTGCACCTTCACGCGGGGCTCGGTCCGCACCCGCAGGACGGCTCATGCCGGAGGCGGCGCGCCCAGCCGGTAGCGCAGTGCACCTTCACGCGGGGCTCGGTCCGCGCCCGTGGGGCGGCTCACGCCGGAGGCGGCGCGCCCGAGCCTGTCGCTCCGTTCTCCGGCCCACCCGGCTCGGCCTGCGCCAGGAAGTCATCCAGCGCGCCCACGTCGATGGGCTTGCGGAAGACCGCGTCCACCAGCGCGAGGTTGGAGCGATTCTGCCCGCGCACGTCCATGCCAGTGACGATGGCCAGCAGTGCCTGGGGCGTCTTCTTGCGCAGCTCGCGCGCCAGCTCCCAGCCGCTCATCTCCGGCATCACCGCGTCCAGCAAAGCGGCGTCGTAGCGGCGCCGGTCCCACATGCCCAACGCCACCGCGGGGCTGTGCGCTACCTGGACCTCGTAGCCTTCCTCGCCCAGCACCTCCGCCATCATCCGGGCATTGTCCAGGTCGTCATCCACCACCAGCACGCTGCGCGTCTGCTGGAACCGCCGGGGGCCCACGGGCCGCATCACCTCCGCGCGTTGCGACTCCGCGCGCTGCGACGCGGCGACCGTGCCGTTGTGCGCGCGCGGCAACCGCACCACGAACGCCGCCCCCGCCCCCGAGGCCGGCACCTCCGCCGTCAGCTCACCGCCCCAGCGCTCCACCTGCGCCCGCGCCACCGCCAGGAACAGGGACAACTGCGGTGCGCCCGCATCCCTGCGCAACGGGTCGAACAGGCGCGCCAGCTCCTCCCCGGAGTAAGGCGTCCCCTCATCCTCGATGCGCAACGTCAGCCACGACAGACCATCCGCTCGGGTGGAGACATGCAACCGGCCCCCCGCCTCCATCCGGTCGCGAGCGACGAGCAACAGGTTCACCACCAGCTCACGGAAGAAGCCCGCGTCCGCGTGAACGTTGCCGGGCCCCGCCAGGTCCAGGTCCACGTACACCGGGTGCTCGCGCTGCTCGAGCTCGCCGCGCGCCAGCTCCAGGGCCTCGCGCACCGTCTGGTCCACCGGCACGTCCGTGGGCTGCTCCTGCGTGCGCTGGATGTTGAACTCCTGCAGCCGAGCCACCAGCTCGCCAATCTGCTGCACCGTCTTGTCGAGCGCGTCCAGGTGTTCAGGCTTGAACTCGCGTTGCAGCAGCGTGATGCGCAGCCGCAGCACGTTGAGGAAGTTGTTGAGCGCGTGCGCCGCGCCGCTCGCGAGCTGCCCCAGCGCCTGCTGCCGGGTGCGCTGGAGCAACCGCCCCTGCAACCGGCGCAGCTCCCCGTGCGCGCTCTGGAGCGCCTTCGTCTTGTTCACCGCCTCCGTGCGGTCGGTGAAGGTCTGGATGGCGCCGGCCAGCTCGCCCTCTTCTTCCCACACGGGCGTGGCGCTCAGCTCCAGCGTGGCGGAGTCCCCTCCTGGGCGCTCCACCACCATCATCACGCCGCGCACCGGCCCCTTCTCCTTGAGCGCCCGAAGGAACGGCATGTCCGCGAGCTTGAACGGCTCGCCCGTGAGATGGCGCGCGTTCACCTGCGTCAGCACGGGGTTGATGGTGTTCGCTGCCCGCGCACCAATCACCGCGCGCATGGGCACGCCCATGAGCCGGCTCACGGGCGGTGTGGCGAAGGAGACGGTGCCGTCGACCTCGGCCAGCAGGATGCCCACGTCCACCTGGTTGAGCACCGACTCCATCACCGCGGCCTCGCGGAAGCGGACCTCCTCCGTCTTCAGGATGCGCGCGTAGGACGCCTGGGCCGCCGCGTCCGCCTCCCACACGAGCTCCGCCATGAGCTCCGCGACCTCGGGCTCGATGTAGCCCCCGTTGCGGCGGCCGTAGACGTGCAGCATCACCTCTTCCAGGGACTTGAACTCGCGCGTCAGGTCCTCGGGGTCGAAGTTCTGGCTGTAGCGATAGGCCCCATGTGGACGAACCACCTCTGGCCACAGCCGCACCGCATCGTCGGGCCGATCCCTCAGCAACCGGGCCAACTCGTCCAGCAACCGACGCAGCGGCGCGCGCAGGTCCCGGCCAGGGACCTCCACGTCATAGGTCTCCGCGCGCAGGCGTTTGGCCCACAGGCGCGCGAGGCGCTCGCGCTCCTCCTGAAGGAGCTTGCACAAGGCCTGGATGGGATTGACGGCGGACACGTTCAAGGCAGCAAGGTGGGCACGCCCGCCCGCTGTTGCCACCCGGTCGCCTGCCCGCCTGCTCGCCGTCAGGACACTTCCAGGCGTTGCAAACGCCCAGTGCCCAGCCCACCTTCCAGAGAAGGATGCCCGGGCGTGAACACGACAAGAACGACGTGCTGGAGTCGCCCTGGCTGTCCCAGCAGGCGATGGCGCAGCTTTTTCGTGGCGAGCTGAGCCGCTCCGATACGTGGCGCACGCGCCTGGACACCACCACCAACTGGGCGCTCACGACGACGGCGGCGGTCATCTCCTTCGGCTTCGCGTCCTCGCAGAGCTCCCACGTCACCTTCCTGGTGGGCATCTGGATGGTGGTGTCGTTCCTCCTCATCGAGGCGCGGCGCTACCGGTACTACGACTTGTGGAACCGCCGGGTGCGCCTGCTGGAGGACGGCTGGTGGGCCCCCATGCTCCGCCGCGAGCCCGTGGATCCGGACGCGCTGCGAGAGCTGGCGCTGGAGCTGGAACGGCCGCAAATCCAGCTCTCGCTCTTCTCCGCCATCTCCACCCGGCTGAACCGCGCCTATGGGCCCATCCTGATGGTCCTGATGATGACGTGGTTCGTGAAGGTCTACAGCCATCCGAAGCCGCCGGTGGACTTCAACGAGTTCCTGCTGCGCGCCCGCGTGGCCTGGATTCCCGGCGAGGCCGTGACGGCCATCCTGATGCTGCTGACCCTGACGGCGTCCTACCTGTTCCTCTCCTCGTTCTTCATCCGGGCGCCCCTGGGAGAGCTGCGCACGCGGCCTCGGGGCCGGCGGGCGGCCCTGTGGGAGTCCTTCTACCGGCCCTACGCCATCCACACCCGCCGGAGGCCCACGCGGCGCCCCCGGCCCTCGTCCTCCGCCGAGCACTGAGCCGCCCCGGCGGCCGCCGCCCCGCCTGGACGGCGCCTGGAGGCCCGCGAAGGGTGCGCCTTCCTCATGGCCGCCATGCCTCCGGCTGAATCCCGGGTGTTTTCGTTCTTTCGACAACAGGGAAATTGTGCTGTGAATCCGCACCCATGGCGAACACCCGCACTGTCACGATCATCAACGGCGATGGCATCGGCCCCGAAGTCATGGCGGCCACCGTGCGCGTCCTCGAGGCGCTCAAGGTCCCTCTCGATTTCGAGTACAAGGACGCAGGCACGGAGGTGATTGCCAAGTACGGCACCAACCTGCCTGACGAGACGGTGGAGGCGGTGCTGCGCAGCGGCATCGCGCTCAAGGGCCCCACGGGCACCGTCGTGGGCGGCGGTCTGCCGTCGGCCAACGTGGGCCTGCGCAAGCGGCTGGACCTGTACTCGTCGCTGCGGCCCGTGAAGAGCGTGCCGAACGTGAAGACGCGCTACGAGGGCGTGGACCTCGTCGTGGTGCGCGAGAACACGGAGAGCCTCTACGCCGGCCTGGAGCACATCATCGTCCCGGGCGTCGTGGAGTCGCTGAAGATCATCACCGAGAAGGCCTCGACGCGGATCGCCCGCTTCGCCTTCGAGTACGCCCGCAAGCACGGCCGCAAGAAGGTCACCGGCGTGCACAAGGCGAACATCATGAAGCTGTCGGACGGCCTCTTCCTGGACTGCTGCCGCAAGGTCGGCCGTGAGTTCCCGGACGTGACGTACGAGGAAGTCATCATCGACAACCTCTGCATGCAGTTGGTGAAGGACCCGACCCGCTTCGACGTGCTGGTGTCGGAGAACTTCTACGGCGACGTGCTCAGCGACCTGTGCGCGGGCCTCGTCGGCGGCCTGGGCGTCGTCCCCGGCGCCAACATCGGCGAGCGCACCGCCGTCTTCGAGGCCGTGCACGGCACCGCCCCGGACATCGCGGGCAAGGGCATCGCGAACCCCACCGCGCTGATGATGTCCGCGGTGATGATGCTGGACCACCTGGACATGGGCGCGGCGGCTCGCAGCATGGAGAACGCCATCTGGAAGGTGTACAGCTCCGGCGAGGTCCGCACGGGCGACATCGGTGGCAAGGCCACCACCCGCGAGTTCACCGACGCCATCATCGCCGCGCTGTAGTCGTCACGGCGAATCCCTGTGTCACACGAAGCCCGGGCGCCTTCACGGCGGCCCGGGCTTTTTCGTGTCCGGGGCAGAGCTACACCGCCGTGAACTTCACACCGGTGGCCCGCGCTCGCTCCAGGGCCTGCTTGAGGTCATCCGAAACGATGAGCGCTTGGGTCCAGCCCTCCGTGCGGAACACCTTGGCTCCGCCCACTTTGGTGGTGTCGATGCGCAAATCATCCACCGCGTAGTACTGCCCCACCTTCGCGGGCAGCCCGTCTTCCGGCTTCCAGAACTGCACCTTGGACGCCTTCTCGTCGATGCAGCGGATGAGCTTCGTCGCCACCAGGAGGAGGTACTGGTCCGGTTGGCCTTTGATGACCACAGGCAGGGTCTGCACATCGTCTGGGGCCAGCTCCACGAAGAGGGTGGCTACGTTCACATGGACGATGGGAGCAAGCCCCACGCCTGCCAGGGAGAAGTCCAGAGCCCGGCCCGGTTCGTCGATGGGAACGATCAAAGGGCCTTCGACCTGAACGGGCCGGCCTGCCCTGAACAGCCAAGGGTCTTCGACTTCCTGTCCCCGCGAGTCCTCGGGGTCCCCCAGGTACCAGTTACCCGCCTGGATGTTCTCGGCAATCCTGAAGAAGCGGCTCGGCATGATGCGGTTCTAACCGTTACCTGCCGTGGGTCACGAGCCTGTTGAGCTCCGTCCCTTGCGTGACGACCTCCTTGGCCAGTTGCCGCAGGGCTTTCGTCAGTGCCTCACGGCACTCCTCCACCTTGCGACAGTTCTCGGTTGCCCCGTTCAATCGCTCGTAGACCCGGTCGTGGTACGCCTGTGGATGAGGACCCTTGTGACCTTTGACTGGCACGATGTTCTCAGGGTCCTTCAGCTCCATTCCTGCCTTCTTGAAGATCCGCCTGAACCGTGGCGTCCAGGGCCCTCCGCGTGCAGAGGAAACGCTGTTCTTGTTGGTGGCGAGATGGTGGTTCTCGGGGCGCCCACTCCGACTGCCCCGAACCGCCATGGCGACTGCATGGGGCGCGAGCGCAATGGTGAATCCCTCGGCAGCCATCGCGACCGACTGCACGCCTCCCATCGCGACGTACGAGTAACCGGCCTGCGACTCCACCGCGAGCGCGGCCTGCGCGGAGCCCGGCAACTTGGGGGCCTTCGCGACCAGACCCGCGGTATTGCCAATGGCCGCGGTGGTCAGCAGGACGAATATTCGCGCCGCGCTCTCTCCAAGGACTTCGCCGTACGCATCTCCGGCGTCGCGAACCTGTTCGAAGGTTCTGGCTTGGTCCACCTGACGAACCAACACCCTCCACCCGTCCAGAATGCGCCACACCGTGTCCACGCCCAGGTAGGCAATCGCCGTGGCCGTCACCAGCGCCGCGAGCCCTTTACTCACGGGTTCAGGCAACGACCATAGGAGCAGATACATGCTGACGGAGGCGCTCACTGTCGCCAGCAGCGCCTGGGGGTCCGCCAAATCCCGAAGCGCCTCGGCCGTTTCCAGCCAGACAGAGTCCATGGCGATGGCCATGGCCAGCGTGTACTTACCGTCACTGGCCAGCAACGGACCTTCGGCGAGCAAACGCAAACAGTCACCGGGCTGGGACTTGCGCTCACACCAACGGCCATACGCACGCGTCAGCGCATCATCAGAGTACGACTCCAGAAGCCGAGGACCGTCTGGGTCCGACTCGGATTGCTGAGGGATGAGGCGAGAGGTGTCGTGCTGGAACAGATACATCCCGCCCCTTGCAGGCACCCCGAAGAGCTGACGGGCCTCTCGCAAGGGATTGGAGAAGGGCCGGACATCCTGGGCGAACCGAGCCACGGCGCCTTCGAATTCGTCCGCGTCCAGCTCCACGGGCCCGGTATCCGCTTCCTCGAAAGGCGTGTGGACAAACGACGTCCCTTCCCCCGTCTCCAAGCGGACCCACCGAGTGGTCGAACAGCCTGTGACCGCAAGCACCAGCACCAGCCAGAGCACGTCGCGCACGCGCATCCCAGTCCTCCGGTTTCGCTCTCGAAGCCACGAAACCAGGCCAGGACTAGCAGAAGAATCTGACAGGACGCGGAGACGCGGGTCCCTGATGCGCAGACCAACGAGGGACGCTCATGTGCCTGCGCCCACCACCCGCCAAGCGCCCGTCAGCCCACCGTCACCTTGCGCACGCCCCGGGCCTCCAGCAGCGAGGGAAGCCGCTCACGCTGGTCGCCCTGGAGCACCAGCGTGTCGTCCTCCACCACGCCGCCGCAGCCGAGCGAGTTCTTCAGCGCCTTGAGCCACACCTCGCGCTGGGGCGCGGGCAGCTCCAGGTGCTCCACCACCGTGACTTCCTTGCCGCCCCGGCCCTTGCGCTCCATGCGCACCACGGCGCGCGCGGGGCCCTTGGGCTCGGCCTTCACCGGAGCAGCCGCCACGGGCACAGCGGGCGCCTGGGGCAAGGCTTCGCGCTGCGCCGACAGCGCGGCGAACGGATTGTTGAACGGAGCCGCCGGTGCCACTGGCGGCTCACCCTTCTTGTCACGCTTGCCCATGGCGCGAGTCCAACGTCCTCAGTGGTTGTGGCCCGCGTGGTCGTCGTGACCACCGGCCGGACGCGGACGCGGCGGCGGCAGCATGCTGAACGCGGGCGCGCTCGGGTTGCCGTCCGCCATCACCAACGCATAGAGGAACGGCGCCGAGGGCATCGCCTCGCGACCATTCACCAGCACCAGCGGCGTGCCCTGGATGTGGTGGCGCATGGCGTAGCGGGAGTCCTCCTGGAGCTTCGCCGCCGTGGCCGGGCTGCTCATGCACACCTCGAGCTGCGAGCGCGGCACCGAACCCGACGAGGCGATCTCCACCGCCCGCTCCGTGTCCAACACGGCCTGCGCGGCGAACATCTTCTCGCGCAGCTCCCAGTAGTCCGGCGCCCCCTCCAGGCAAATCTGCGCGCGCGCCGCCACGCAGCGAACGCTGGGCGCATCCGGCCCGCGGCGCGGAATCGCCGGGTTGCACGCGCCATCCAGCGGGAACTGCCGCGCCTCCAGCGATATCTTCCCTTCGGGCACGCGCTTCTTCAGCGCGGACAGCTCCTCCACCAGCGACTTGCAGTGGGGGCACTTGCTGTCCGTCCACTCGACGATTTTCACCGGCGCGTCCACGGGCCCGTAGCGGCGGCGCGCGGGCGCGCCCGCCGGCTGCGGCGTCTCGGCGCGGTACGCGGCCAGCGCATCCGACAGGAACTGCTGGTGCTGCGGCGGCAGCGAGCGCAGGAACTCCTCCAGCGACGCGGGCGGAGGCGGCGGCTCGCGCGGCGTCACACCCGGCATCGGCGTGCTCGCCACCGGCGGCGGGGGCGGCAACAGCGAGGCCCCCGAGGCGTCCGACGCCTTCGGCGTGGCCCGGCCCGGCATCAGCGCCGCGATGAAGACAGCCGCCGTGATGCCCACCGTCCACTTCAGCGTGGCGCCCCACTCGCCCGCGCCAGGCAGCACCGGCCCGGGCAGCCCCTTCACGGCCACGCCCGCGAACACCGCCACCAGCGCGTACGTCGCGAGACACGTGGGGCACAGCGCGCCCGACTGGGCACTCGCCACGCCGAAGACGACCACGGACACGATGCCCGCGGCGGCCACCAGCCGCAGGCCATTGACGGCGGGACGCACATCCTTGCCCGCGCTCGCCCACGTCAGGAACAGCGCGGACAGGCCCACCGCGGCCAGACCCCACACGAGGCCCAGGCCCGCGACGGGGATGCCCACCAGGTCATGCACGCGGCTGGCGAAGGCGGAGTTCCACACCGTCTCGCAGTTCACCGTCTCGGAGACGCCGCACACGGTGGAGCCGCCACCGCGCAGGGTGAGGAGCTGCATCCACTGGAAGATGGACAGGCCACTCTCCGCGAGGCCCAGGACCAGCAGCACCAGCGCGCCGCGAGTCGCCACGGGAGTGGGCGAGGAGGAAGACTTCGAGCTCATGCATGCTCCGGGGGCGGGGTCATCAAAACGAGGAGGCGGGCGGCATCGGGGCCGTCATTGGTGACGCCGTGCTCGGCGCCCGCGGGGGCGAAAATGGCGGCGCCAGGGCCGTGGACTTCCTCTTCAGCCCCCACGCGGAATCGGCAGCGGCCGTCGAGGACGACATACACCTTGTCCGACGCCGCATGGTGGTGGGGCTTCTGCGCCTGCCCGGGCTGGAGGCAGTACACGTCCAGGAAGAAACGGCCGGACTGGAAGACGTTGTGCTTCAGGAGCTTCTCTGGCGAGAAGTCCTGAAAGGACGACAGGTGCTTCACATCCATCGTGGCATTCGCTCCTTCGCCTCTATATAGCGACGGACATGGAACCGCTGTCTCTGCATTTTCTTCACGAGAAGGCGGGCGCCCGCTTCGGCGACGTGGGCGGCCGGGAAACCGTGGCCGGGTACGAGGACACGGAAGGAGCGTACCGGGCGGCAAGACAGTCCGTGGCCCTCCATGATGCCTCCTACCGCGAAACCCTCCGAATCACTGGGGAGGACCGGGCCTCCTTCCTACATGGGATGGTCACCCAGGAGGTGAACAACCTCCCCGTGGGCACCGCGACCTACGCCGCCATGGTGACCGTGAAGGGGGCCATGGTGGCGGATGCCCGCATCCTCAAGCGGGAGACAGACCTCCTGCTGGATTTGGAGCCGGGGACCGGCGCCAAGGTGCGGGAGTTCCTGGACAAATACCTCATTTCCGAGGACGCCGAGCTGCACCCGGCCACGGAGGAGTGGGCCCTGCTCCGGCTGCTCGGACCCCAGACGGAGGCCCTCCTGTCCGCCGCCCTGAGCAGCCCCCACGCCCCCCTGTCGCACCACACCACCCGGACGGCCACCCTTGCGGGCCAGGACGTCTGGCTGCTCGGGAACACCGCCATTGAGGCGCATGGGGTGGACGTGTGGGTGCCGCGCGCAGGGCTGGAGGCCGCCTGGACGGCCCTGACCGAGGCCGGCGCCGCCCACGGCCTGAAGCCCCTGGGCTACGACACGCTGGAGCTGCTGCGCGTGGAGGCCGGCGTCCCCCGGTACGGCAAGGACATGGTGGACACCACCATTCCGCTGGAAGCCAACCTGGCGAACGCCATCTCCTACAACAAGGGTTGCTACATCGGGCAGGAGGTCATCGCCCGGGCCACCTTCCGCGGCCAGATGAACCGCAAGCTGGCGGGCCTGCTGTTGGGCGACGCGGACGTGGCCCCCGGCACCGAGCTGCGGCGCGGTGAGAAGAAGGTGGGCTGGCTGACCAGCGTGGTGCAGTCACCGGTTGCGGGACAACGCGTGGCCCTGGGCTACGTGCACCGCGACTCGCTGGAGCCCGGCACCGAGCTGTCCCTGGCCGGCGGCCCCGCCACGGCGAAGGTGGCGCCGCTGCCCTTCTCCGCGTGAAACAGACCCAGCATACTGGTGAGCCATGCTTCCTGGCTCACCCCGTTCACCGCTGCTGCTGACAGCACTGTCTCTGCTCCTTCTGTCGGCGACGGGGTGCTTCGACGTCCAGCAAGACCTCTGGATTGAACCCGGAGGCTCGGCACGGCTGGTGGTGGATGTCTCCATTCCGCAGGCCCGAATGGACCTGAGGGAGATTCGCGGCAGCCTGAGTCCCCGGCAGTTGCTCTTCGTGGCGGCTGGAGACATCGAGAAGGCCCTTCGTGAGGCCCCGGAAGTCGCCCAGGTCATGCTCCGGGACTATGAGAAGGAGGGACGAGACCACCTCGTCTACGACGTGACGGTGAAAGACGTCACCCGGCTCCCAGACCTCTACCGGCGCACCGCCGAGCAGAACAAGCATGTGCCCTGGCAGCCCAGGGGTGTCTGGGACTTCGGCATCGAGCGGCAGGGCGGTCAATACGTCTTCACCCAGCGCTTCAACATCGACAAGCTCCTGGACCGACCGCGCGCACCGGGAAATGAAGCCGTGGACCCAGCGGCGGCCCAGGCGTTCGCGAAGGGCTTCCTGAGGGCGACGCTCGGCAACAACCGCCTCACCTTGCGCATCCACGGGCCGAGCATCGGTGAGACGAACGGCACGGTGAACGAGAAGAAGGACACCGTGGAGTGGAAGCTCAACCTCGCGGAGCTGATGGACGCCCCCGCCGAGGGCCGCGAGTTCCGCGCCGTCATCCATGACAGCGCGCCGCTCTGGCTGTGGCCCGTGGTCCTGGGCGTGCCCGTCGCGGTGCTGCTGCTCACCCTCTCCGCCGCCAGGAACCGGCGTCGAGCGGCCGCCCGATAGCACGCCTGTCCTGACTTTCCTGTCATGACAGCCCTGCCATGGCTGTCATTGTAGCTATGTTATTTCAAGGGCTTCGCACTGGAACGGACCTTGCTCAAGCAAGCGTCCGAACATGCGACCTACGTCATCGCTGACATGGCTGTCTTTCGTCACCGGTACCACCGTCATGGCGTCGGAGATGGCGGCGTCCCGGCTGGTGGCGCCCTACTTCGGCGGCAGCACGCCGGTATGGGCCGCTCTCATCTCCCTGGTGCTGGGGGGCCTCGCGCTCGGGGCCCATCTGGGAGGCCGCGCGGCGGACCGCACGGGACGGCTCGAACCCCTGCTGGGCGCCCTCTGCCTGTCCGCGCTCACCCTGGCCCTGTTGCCTTTCCTCGCGAGGGTGCTGCTCCCCGGCGCGATGGGCGCGGTGCTGGAGGGACGTGTCGCGGAGTCCCTGGGCCGCGTGGCGCTGCTCGTCCTGGTGGCGCTGCCTCCGCTGCTGGTGTTGGGCGCGGTGGGCCCCTACGCGCTGCGAGTGGGGCTCGCGGGTGTCACCTCCGCGGGCGAACACGCGGGGCGGCTGTCGTCGGCGTCCACGGTGGGCAGCATCGCGGGAACACTCCTGGCCGCCTTCGTCGTGCTGCCGCTGCTGGGCACCGCGCGCACCATGGCCCTCTTCGCGATGGTGCTGGGACTGACGGCCTCGTGGCGACTGGGGTGGCGGTGGCGACTGCCCGCGGTGGGCGTGCCCGTCGCGGCCCTCGCGTTGGGGGCCCATGCCCTCCCCTACCGGCCCGGGACGGTGGCCGTGGCCGAGTCTCCCTACACCTTCATCCAGGTTCTGGAGAGCCGAACCGGGACGCGCCACCTCGTCTTCGATGAAGGCTACGCGGTGCAGAGCATCCATCGGCACGGGATGCCCGTGCATGAAGAAGTCTTCGGGCATTACCTGCTGGCGCCGGTCATGGCGCAGAAGGAGCCTCGGGCGCCCCGCGTCCTGATTCTGGGCCTGGGCGCGGGCACGAGCGCCCAGGGGCTGCGTGCGACCTATCCCGGCGTCGAGGTGGTGGGGGTGGAGCTGGACGCAGAGGTGGTGCGGCTGGGCCGTAGCCACTTCGGCCTGCCCTCCGACGTGGAGGTCCACGTGGGGGACGCGCGCGCCTTCCTCTCGAGCGACACCCGCCAGTACGACGTCATCCTCGTCGACGCCTTCCGCTTCCCCTACGTCCCCTTCCACCTGACGACGCGCGAGTTCGCCACCGCCGTGGCCGCGCGGCTCGAGCCCGGCGGCGTGGCCTGCTTCAACGTGGGGCGCTACGAGCAGGAGCGCGCGGTGGTGGACGCGGTGGGGGCCACGCTGGCCACCGTCTTTCCGGAGGTCCAGGCCGCCGACGCACGCAACCACAGCAACACGCTGCTCTTCGCCGGGGCGCCGGGGCTCTCGAAGCGGCTCGAGACCCGCGCGGCGTCGTTGCCCGCGTCACTGCGCTCGCTGGCGAAGCGCGTGGCGGGAGAGCTGAAGCCCGTGCCCCCGGGCGAGCCGCTGACCGACGACAAAGCCCCCGTGGAGTTCCTCACGGACGCCATCATCCTGCGCACCCTCACCAGCGACCTGGGCATCCGATGAAGCGCCTTCCCGCGATGCCGGAGTTCCTCGCGCCGCTGCCGCTGGGCGCGGTGGCACTGATGGCCGTGAATGACCGCTGGCTCAAGCCCGCATTCCACAACGCGCTCACCGGCAAGCTGTCCGATGTCGCCCTCTGCTTCTTCCTGCCGCTCTACCTGTCCGCGATGCTGGCGCTGCTCACGCGCTGGCCGAGGGAGCGCCGGGTGGCCGTGGGGGCGGGCATCACCGCGTGCCTCTTCACCGCGCTGAAGGTGTCCCAACCCGCCGCGGACCTCTTCTCCGCGCTGCTGACGCCCGTTGGAGCGCCGCTCGGCATCACGGCCTTCCGCGCCTGGGCCGACCCGACCGACCTCATCGTGTTGCCACTTGTCTGGGGAGCGGTGCGCTTCAGCCGAGCCGCCTCCCGTGAAGCGCAGTCCCCACCTGTTGGAGCCTCCACGTGAAAATCATCCTGTCGAACCTCGCCGCCACCGCCGCGCTCGCCACCACCGCCGTGCTGCTCGTCGCGGACGGTGGACGGCGCTGCGACCATGCCGCCCAGGAAGTCATCTACGACGTGAGTGAGAACACCTGCGGCGAGCCGGGCGTCCTCCGGGTGAGCACCCCCAAGGAGGACTGCACCCTCGACGTGGAGGTGGAGGAACGGATGGGATTGCCCGCGACGGGAGACACCTCCTTCGGCCGCGTGGCCCTGGCGGAAGGCTCCTGGTACCTGGCGGAGTACGACGTCGTCCTCTCCCTGAACAGCGACGGAACCACCGAGCCCAGGGAAGACGAGGAGCCCCGCCACCACCGGGTCAACCGGACCTGCAGACCCACCCAGGAAGACGGCGTCCTCCGACTCGCGTGCACGGCCCACGAGACGTCCTCCCCCGAGCAGGAGGTCCACACCTGCCAGGCCGTGCTCACCCCGCGCTGAGCCCTCCCGAAACCAGGGCGCCCACCACGCAGCCCCCATCAGCGGTCGCGCCCGAACAGGCGCGACCGCTCCATGGGACTCAGGCGGGAACCGCGTCCGGCTGCCGGTCGGGCTGCGCGGCCTGGAACGCGGGCAGCGACTGGCACTCGGCTTCGATGCGCAGCAGCGTCGGGTACGCCGCCACGTCCACGCCGAAGCGGCGCGCGCCGTAGAGCTGCGGCACCAGGCACACGTCCGCGAGCGACACCGTGTCGCCCACGCAGAAGCGCCCGGCGGTGGACTGCACCGCCGCCTCCAGCGCCTCCAGCCCCCGTGCGTTCCAGTAGGCCGACCACGCCTTGTCGTCCGCGCCCAGCTCCTGCTTGAGCCGCTGCATCACCGACAGGTTCTGCAGCGGCTGGATGCCGGAGTTCACCATCTCCGCCAGCATCCTCGCCTTCGCGCGCAGGAACGGGTCCGCGGGCAGCAGCGCCGGCGCCGGGAAGCGCTCCTCCAGATACTCCAGCACCGGCAGCGACTGCGACAGCCGGCGCACCGAGCCATCCGCCTCCGTCCACTCCAGCGTGGGCAGCGAGCGCATGGGGTTGACCGCCCGGTACGCGGCGCCGTGCTGCTCCCCGCCGTCCTTCACGAGGTGCACCGGCACGTAGTCGAACTTCAGCCCCTTCAGGTGCAAACCGATGCGCACCCGCCACGACGCCGACGAGCGCCAGTAGCTGTAGAGCCGAAGGCCCGTCATGGCCCCTTCACCACCTTCTGCGAGATGCGGCCGAACACGCTGTTGCCCGCCGCGTCCGACATCTCGATGTCGATGGTGTCGCCCGGCTTCATGAACGGCGTCTTGGGCCCGCCCTCTTCAATCGTCTCGATCATCCGGCGCTCGGCCAGGCACGAGATGCCGCGCTCGCGGTCCGCGTTGGACACCGTGCCGCTGCCCAGGATGGTGCCCGCCGTGAAGCTGCGCGTCTTGCTGATGTGCTGGATGAGGTCGAAGAAGGAGAAGTGCATCTCCGGGCCGGCGTCCGTGTCGCCCACCTGCTGCCCGTTGAGCACCGAGCGCAGCCGCAGGTGGATGCGCCCGTCATGCCACGCCGAGCCCAGCTCGTCCGGCGTCACCGCGAACGGGCTGAAGGCCGTGGCCGGCTTGCTCTGGAAGAAGCCGAAGCCCTTGGCCAGCTCGTTGGGGATGAGGTTGCGCAGGGACACGTCGTTGGCCAGCATCAACAGCTTGACGTGGCGCCCCGCGTCCGCCGCCTGCGTGCCCTGCGGCGTGTCGCCGAGGATGGCGCAGACCTCGCCCTCGAAGTCCAACCCCCAGGCCTCGTCCGCCAGCGGGATGTCGTCGGTGGGCCCCAGGAAATCACCGGAGCCGCCCTGGTACACCAGCGGGTCCGTCTTCAGCGTCTCCGGCGGCTCGGCGTTGCGCGCCTTGCGCACCAGGATGACGTGGTTGAGGTACGCGCTGCCGTCCACCCACTCATACGCGCGCGGCAGCGGCGACATCAGCCCGCCCACATCCAGCGGCCGGCTCTGCACCGTGCCCGCCTCCAACTGGGCGTCCAGCGCGCGCAGTTGCGGCTCCTTCGTCTCCCAGTCGTCCAGCGCGGCTTGCAGCGTGAGCGCCACGTTGGTGGCCAGCGCATAGGCCGTGTTGTCCCGCTTGACGACGATGAGGCGGCCGTCACGGGTTCCGTCCTTGAGCGTCGCGAGCTTCAATGCCGGGCTCCCCTGGCGGCCTCTGAGGAAAATGGCCGGACCGCCTGTGATTCCGGGCTTTTCCGCCGGGGCACCGGGGGTGTCAAGCAAGACGGACACGCGCTGCCCGGGAAATGCGCACGGCGGACAGCGCGCCCAAAAGAAAACGCACGGGCGGAATGTGGCCGCCCGTGCGCTCCTCACTTCATCACGCCCGGAGCGGATTCACGGCTTCGGGGCAGTGCCAGTAGGTGTACTCACAGGACTCCTGCGCGGCGTCGCAGGGCACCTGGATGATGGTGATGGCCTCGCAGGGGTGACGGGGTGCCTCCAGCTCACCTCCGCCCCTCGTGCGGCCTTCGTTGGGAACGGACGCATCCTGCTTGGGTGCGTCCTCCGCCGGCGGCGGCGGTGCCACCACGGCGTGGTTGCCAGGAGCGCCCGCGGCGCCTCCCCGGCCCTTGCGAGAAGTCCCGCGCGAGTCCTGGCGCGACTCCTGCGACGGAGCCACCGGCGGTGCCGACACCACCGGCAGCAGGCCCGGGGCGGCGCCCAGCACCGCGCCCAGGACGTACAACTTCGTGTTCATGAAACCCCCTTGCCGGTTGCCACCGCCGGCGCACCCCTTCGGCGCGCCGGTACCGGAGCAACGGCAAGGACGTCAGTACCAGGTGGGTCTGACATTCCCGGCCCTTCCGGACAGGTTCGGGCAAGGCGGGTTCCGCGAGGCCTTCTGTCCCCCCGCTCTAGACGTGTCACCAGCGGCGGCTAGGATGGCGCGCCCCGCCCGGAGCCTGTCACCGTCATGCCATTCCAGATCACCGTTCACTCGCAGGACCGCATCCTCGAGGTCGTCTATCCCCCGCAAGTCACCACCGCGGACCTGTCCGAGTACCTGGCCGACGTGAAGAAGGCCATCACCGCCCTGGCCGGCGAGTGGTCGGCGCTGGTGGACCAGTCCCAGCTCCGCGTGATGCCCAGCGACGTGGTGACGGCCATGGCCAGCCTCAACGCCTACGCCCAGCTCCATGGCATGAAGCGCTCGGCCCGGGTGGTCAGCGACGCCCCCTCCGGCCTCCAGGCCTGGCGCATGACGAAGCGGGCCATGCTGAACATCCCTACACGGACCTTCGAAACGCGGGGGGAGGCCCTCCAGTGGCTGCGGAACCCCGACGCGGACTGAGCGCCCCGGAGTTGTGACGTCCACTCGACAGCAGGGCCGCCTTTTTTCACATATATTGCGGCGGCCCACCCCGGAAGGGGCCGGGCCTCACATCTCCCGTAGGAGTGGTCGTCTCATGCGTATCCCCCGGACCGGCGCCAGCAGGAAACTGCTCGGCGCGCTGTTGTGTACCCTCTCCGCCACGGCCTGCGGGCCGGAGCAAGCGTCCGACTCCGTTGGAGGCGGGACCACGGAGCAGCCGGTCGTCTATGGCAACGACGACCGCATGGACGTCTACGAGCACCCGGACGCCGTCCTGCGGCAGTACGCGATGCAGGCCAGCGCCGTCATGGTCGATCCGTACGAAATCGACGACACGAACCCCAACAACGTCGTCTTCGACAGCCCCACGCTGGGCGAGCTGGGCGTCTGCTCCAGCCAGCGCTTCTACAACGACCCGTCGCCGGGCTACTGCTCGGGCACGCTGATCGACGATGACCTGCTGCTGACGGCCGGCCACTGCGTGGAGAACGCGAGCGACTGCGCGTCCTTCAAGTGGGCCTTCAACTTCTACCGGCCCAACGCGAACTCCGTGCAGACGATGACCACCCAGGACATCTTCAGTTGCCGGGAGATTGTCGTGCGCCGCGACAACACGTCGAACGGCCGCACCCTGGACTACGCCATCATCCGCCTGGACCGTCCGGCGACGCCGCGCTTCACGCCGGCCCCCATCCGGCCGGGCAACACCGCCCTCGCCACGGGCACCAACGTGGCCGTCATCGGCTCGGGCAGCGGCATTCCGCTCAAGATTGACTCCGGCGGCCGGGTGCGCAACGGCCGCCCCAACACGGTGGACTACTTCGTCGCCACCACCGACACCTTCGGCGGCAACTCCGGCTCCGCCGTCTATGACATGGCGAACCACACCATCGCCGGCATCCTGGTGCGGGGTGATGATGACTACGTGCAGCAGGGTGGCTGCTTCGTCGTGAACACGTGCCCGGAGAACGGGTGCGCCGGCGAGGAAATCACCTACGTGCGTCCGGCCATCGAGGCCTTCTGCGCCGCCAACACCAGCGTCCGGCTGTGCAACAGCACGCCGCCGCCGCAGACGACCTTCCCCTTCACGGCCGGCAACACCCAGAACGCCACCGTGAACACCACCCGTCACGTGGTGGAGCTCACGGCCGGCCAGAGCCTCACCGTGGGCACCTGCGGCGTCGCGGGCGCCGCCGCCACCGGCGACACCTGGCTGCGCGTCAATGGCCCCAGCGGCATCGAGGTCGCCTCCAACGATGACGGCTGCGACTCGGGCCGTGGCTCCAACGTCACCCTCACCGCCGTGGCCGCGGGCGCCTACGAAATCATCGCGGGCTGCTACGCCAACACGAGCTGCAGCGGCACCGTGGCGTGGACGATTGGCACCAGCACGCCGCCGGCCACCTCCGGCACGTTCAACTACAGCGCCGTCAACTCCAACAGCGCGCGGCAGAACACCACCAACGAGACGGTCAACCTGACGGCGGGCCAGCGCCTCTCCTTCGGCACCTGCAACGTGGCGGGCGCCTCCGGCACCGGAGACACCTTCATCCGCCTGTACAACGCCGCGGGCACCCAGGTGGCCACCAACGACGACGGCACCGGCTGCGGCAAGCTGTCCAGCGCCAGCTACAAGGTGCCGGCCGGCGCGGGCGGCGCGTACCAGATTCGCGCGGGCTGCTACGCCAACACGAGCTGCACGGGCACCGTGGCCTGGACCATCGAGTAGTCACGCTTCACCCAGGACGTGAGCACGGCGGGGCGCGTCACTCCTTCACGGAGGGGCCGCCCCGCTGCTGCGTCTGGCGCCCTCGCCCGTTGAAGCGCATCCCAGCAAAACGTTAAATTCAGCACATTCCGACGTTCAGTCCCGGGGTGTGCGCGGTGCTGAGGATTCGAACCGAGCAGATGGCGTGCCTCGACAGCTCGGCACGCGGTGTCTACGTGGCCAGCGTCATGCGCTTCCTGCGCGCGCAGCTCCCGCGAGAATGCGCGGACCTGGGCGAGCCGGAGCTGCGCGCCCGGACCGAGCGCGGCATCACCGCCGCGAGCACGCATGGCCTCACCCGCCGCTGGGACGTGGCGCGCTTCATCGCCTGCCAGGTGTGCCTGGGCGAGCACTTCGACACGGACCCCGTCCACGTCTGGCCGCAAGCGGTGCTCGCGCGGCCGTACCTCACCCCTTCCCGAAAGATGGACTGGATTGAGCGCCACTACCTGCGGCCGTACCGCAGGCGCTCCACTCCCGCGACCTGACGATGCCCTACCTGCCCCTGCGCTGCGCCTGGACGCACTTCGCACCTTCCCAGGAGACGCTCGCCGTCACCTACGACCCGCCCGACGCGGGCCGGCTCGTCTCCGTCCAACTGGAGGTGAGGGACTACGCGGGCGCCGTCGTGTACCGCTCCGCCGCGCTCGACTGTCAGGGCGGCCCGGCGCCCCTGGACTGGACGGGCGCGCTGAACGTGGGCAACGACGCCGTCCACGAACCCTTCGCCACGCCCCTGCGCGCGCCGTACACGCTCCGGGTGGACGCCGTCATCGCGGCGGACGAGGACGAGGACCTCCGCCAACCCGAGGACCTGCCCAACAGCGAGCTGGACAGCGTGGTGCCCTGTGAGGCCCTCCGGCACGACGACGAGCCCCGCCGTGAGGACGTGGTGGTGGTCCTCCCGCCCCCGCCCCCCAGCACCGCGCAGGTCAACGTCCTCTACCACTCGGTGGACGTCGTCCGCGGCCCCTGGCTGGCCTCGGGCGCGGTGTTCGTCCGCGGCACGGTGGACAGCATCTGCCACAAGCTCAACCAGCTCGGGTACTACGCGGGGCCGCCGGCGCGCGCGTCCGTCACGCCGGACTACTTCAACAAGGCCAAGGAGCGCTTCCGGCGGAACCACGGCGACTTGCGCATCCTCCCCGCGCCCACGAACCTCGAGTTCGAGGATGCGCTGGATGGCGCGCTGGCACACCACCATGGCGCGCGGCCCACCCTGGCGGACGACCAGGGCGTCCCCGTCCCGGACGGCACGGCCCTGGGCGGCAACGGCGCTCCGCTGCGGGTCTACGTGGAGGCCGTGGGCTTCGACGAGGACCTGGCCAACCGGACCGACGAATTCATGCGGCAGCTTCCGCCCGGCCGGGGCAA